>NZ_CAXVWK010000016.1:0-313471 GCF_964263795.1 Mucilaginibacter sp. | reverse complement strand
GGTGGGTAATGACCAGGCACTCATTAAAATTGCCGCGTATTACGATTAGCTAACTACATAAAAGCAAAAATGGCCAAGGGAATTACCCCGTGGCCACCCTATTATCTGTCCCGAGTATTCTTACCAGAAGAATGAATACAGCGCTACGATGATACCGCCAACTATCAGCGCGCCGGCTGTAAACGCCCGTGATGTTTTAAACATAGACGAATCGATCTCCAAGCCATTCGTGGTAACTCCTTTGGCGCCATCTATCTTAGATATAATATACATACCAATAACGCAGATGAGAAATACAAAGCCCATCCTGTCTATAAAGGGGATTTCGTAAACTCCCTTTTCATTTATTTTTGAAAAACCATAAGGTGCCATAAATGCCAGGTTTGCGTAGTATGGTAAAAATTTGAAGACTACAGAGAAGATAAATCCGCCGATGGTAGCAAATAGCGCCGCGTTTGAAGTGGCTTTCTTCCAGAAAAAGCCTAAGATGAACATGGCGAAGATGCCAGGCGATACAAAGCCGGTATATTCCTGGATATATTGGAAACCCTGCTTGCCTTCGCCCATTAACTGCTCGCCTATTATCAATGACATAATCACCCCTAAGGCCATGGCTACCACAACCGACCATTTACCCAGCAGCACCAGTTTTTTATCGGTAGCATCTGGATTAATTGCTTTTTTATAAATATCTAAAGTGAAAATAGTAGCGATACTATTTGCCTTGCCCGCCAGCGATGCTACAATGGCAGCTGTAAGCGCCGCAAATGAAAGCCCCTTCAAATAGGTCGGCAATAAGTTTAGAAGTGTTGGGTAGGCTTTATTATAGTCTACAATACTTTTTGAGCTTAGCATCTCCTGATGGAACATGCCGCGCTGGTACAATACATAAGCTGCTATCCCGGGCAATACCACAATGATGGGCATCAACAACTTTAAAAACGCTGCGAATAGCAGGCCCGCGCGGGCAGTTTTTAAATCGGCACCTAAAGCGCGTTGGGTAATGTACTGGTTGCAGCCCCAATAATTTAGGTTCACTATCCACATACCACCAATCAATACAGATAAACCGGGAAGGTCAAGATAGCTTTTATTATCCTTTTTTAAGATCATATGGAAGTGATCGGTAGCTTCTGCATGGAGTGTTTTAAGCCCGGCCAGTATAGAGTGGTCCGAAGCATTTTTTGTCAGTTCGCCCAAGCCTATATAAGTAGCGGCTAAGCCGCCCAATATCAGCACGGCTACCTGTATAACGTCGGTATATCCAATAACCTTCATACCACCAAGTGTGATGACCACAGCAAAAACCGCAAGTAACGATATACATAACCTGATGTCTAAACCCGAAATTCCGTGTATCGCCAGGGCGCCCAGATAAAGGATGGACATTAAATTAACAATGATATAAAGTAACAGCCAGAAAATAGCCATAACCATTGCCACCGTGCCGTTATACCGCTGATGCAGAAACTGCGGCATGGTGAAGATCTTATTTTTTAGATAAATTGGGATAAAGAATATCGCGACAATAATCAGGGTGGCCGCTGCCATCCACTCATAAGTAGAGATAGCCAAACCCATTTTGAAGGCCGAGCCGCTGGTGCCAATAAATTGCTCGGCAGAGATATTTGACGCGATAAGTGAGGCGCCAATAGCCCACCAGGTTAGGGAGCCTTCCGCAAGGAAATAATCTTTCGAGGTTGCGTCCGCATTATGTTTTCGCTTGTAGATCCAAAAACCATAGCAGGATACAACAATGAAATAAATTACAAATACAACGTAATCGCCGTTTGATAGGGTGCTCATGTAACTTGTAGGTATAAATTTGGTTAAAAATTTGGTTGGGCTATTATAGCTATATTATACGGCTTATTCAAACGCCGGCGATAATTAGCGGCTAATTATGTATTTACAGTTTACCCAAATGCTCCTGCAAAAGCATTACCCAGCTTTGATAGATTACATCAAATTGCTGAGTATTGGTTGGTTCGATGTATGCAACCGGTTTGCTGTTGCTGAAAGCCTCGGCCGCCGATGCAAAGATCTCTGCACCTATACCGGCTCCTAACGCCGCGCCCATGCTGCCATCGTTATCATACAGTTCTACCGGCACACCTGTGGCATTCACAAAAGTTTCGGCAAATAAATCACTTAAAAACATATTGGTGCGCCCGGCACGTATAACCGTAGGGTGCATGCCATTACCGCGCATTATATCCAGTCCGTATCTGAACGCGCAGGCGATACCCTCATTAGCCGCGCGGAATACGTGTGCCTGACTGTGCAGGTTAAGGTCGATGTTTAGTATGTGCGCGCCAACCTGCTTGTTATTAAGCATTCGCTCGGCACCGTTGCCAAAGGGAAGTATCCGCAAGCCGTCGCTGCCTGCCGGGGCCTTTCTAGCAACCTCGTTCATTTCCCTATAGCTTAATGCCGAACCAAACGAAGTTTTTATCCAGCGGTATAAACTGCCCGTGCCGTTAATGCATAATAAAACTCCCAATCGTTTACGCTCGGCCGTATAATTTACATGTGCAAAGGTATTAACCCGGGATTGTACATCGTAAGCAAGTTGATCGCTCACACCGTAAATAACACCGGATGTGCCCGCAGTAGCAGCAACCTCGCCGGGTTTCAGAACATTTAACGCCAGCGCGTTATTAGGCTGATCGCCTGCTTTATAAGTAACCGGTACGCCCGCAGTAAGCTGCAAGGCATTTGCGACTGCCGTAGTAATGCGCCCATGCGACGAGAATACCGGCTTTACTGTTGGGAACAGTTCTTTATCGAAATCAAAGTAGTCGGTAATATCTTTTGATAAGCCGTTAAATTGGAAGTCAAAGAAGATGCCTTCTGATAATGCCGATGCAGATGTAGTGATCTCGCCGGTAAGCTTCATGGCAATATAATCTCCCGGCAGCATTACCTTATCTACCTGCTCGTATATTTCCGGCTCGTTCTGTTTAACCCAGGCCAACTTGGCAGCAGTAAAATTTCCCGGCGAATTAAGCATGTGTGATAAGCAGGCTTCATGCCCAATGTCTTCAAATGCTTTGTCGCCAATTTTAACTGCGCGGCTATCGCACCAGATGATGCTGTTGCGTAAAACCTTTTGCTCCTTATCAACCAAAACCAATCCGTGCATCTGGTACGCTATACCTATTGCCGATATATCTTTAGGATGATATCTGCCCTTTTTGTGACACATTGCAATAGCCTGCCCTGTTTGCTGCCACCACATATCCGGCGACTGCTCTGCCCAGCCTGTTTGCAGGGCGATAATAGGCGATTCCTGATCCGGATATTGAGCTGATGCAATAACCCGTTGATCATGAGCGTCAACAACACACACTTTTACAGATGACGTACCAATATCGATGCCTAGTAATAGCATGTGTGTGTTAGTTAAATTATAGTTTGATAATAACAGGTGTCGAACAACGAATTTAAAGTATTTTTTGAGAAAGGCATAAATTGCCTCAAATAAGCCAAAATCTAAATATTTGATATTTTTTTAAAAACGACTTGTGTAAAAGAAAAAGAGGCGTATATTTGCAGTCCCAAACGGAGTGGTAGTTCAGCTGGTTAGAATGCCTGCCTGTCACGCAGGAGGTCGCGGGTTCGAGTCCCGTCCATTCCGCAGCAAGACAATGTAAAATTGCCTAAAGCCTGTAAATCACCGATTTACAGGCTTCTTTGTTTTATCCAAAAACCAAACCATGTATGTTTTAGCATAAAAAAGGTGAGCAATTCGGTGAGCCGATAACCGCTGCCAATAATAACGTTCACAGCGCCCCCATGAATGGGGCAAGATCCGCTAGTCGCGTTTAAATTGATAACCGGATCTGTCAAATACGCTATTATAGATTGGACCTTAAGTCAGAGAAGAATACTATGCATCTAACAGTACTAATTGATTTTTATAACGTAAAATTGATTAAGGGCGAAGTGATGCCGTTTGTATATTAGGTATAAAGCAAAAATATTTCAAGAAGATTGTATTGTAGAAGGTTTTATAAATTGTTATTCACCACCTGCAATGTAATGCCCTTGTGATCAAAACATGGCTTAAATTGCTGAATCCATTTTTCATTGATTATATCAGCTTTGTAAAGGCCACTATCAATGTGGAAGTTTACAAAAAGCAAAGTATTAGCTGGTTTACTATTTCTATGAAAATCATATAACTCAGGGAACTGTTTGTTGGAGGAATCATTATTTTTTACCAGAAAGCCAGATATCTTTTTGTCGTCGACAGTGATGGTGCACCAAAGTTTCTTATTTTCTTTTTTAACACGCAACATTAATTGTGCACCGGCGCAAGGATCGGTCTCAATATCAGATGTATAAACGTAATCTCTAACAAAACAAATGGATGGTTTACTTCCAGTATTTGCATATGCTATGCATAAGGAAAATATCACAAATAGTAGTAGGATTATTTTTTTCATATTATTGGCTTCGATCTTTAGCTGTATTATAGTGCTCCAGTAACGTTCTTTCTGATTTAGTTACTACTTTTGGCGGTTTGTGGCTTAATTTTGCATTAATCTTGTCTACATCTGGTTGGGCCAAAGTAATAAATCGCTGATATGCCTGTTTGGAGGTTTCATCGGTTGATACAGCATCATGCTCCTCGTACAATAATTTAGCCCATTTGTAAACCGCATCTTTGTAATTATAGCATTTACTTGTAGCCAAGGTATAAGTACCTTTTTTGGAAAGGTCTGTATTGACGCAATTGCCAATGGCCTTAATAATACTTTTGGCATTTTTTTCCCGCTCACGGTAGCCGTTAAAGCCACCGTTTATACGATAGGTGCAATAAAGCGCATCATCGGCGTCGGCATCTACATTTAAATCGGTCGGTAGAAGATGTCTGTTCCAATACCACCCTGCAGAATCTGCGCAATAAGGGGCATTCTCCAATTTTTCGTTGCCAGGTTCCGTGGTAAAGTTCTCACCTTTAAAAGTTCCGTATGCCGCATAATTATCTCGCCCGGTAATCTGGATAAACCCCCGTCCTTTGAAACGAACCCCATCGCCAGCCTGGGTGTTACCAAGCCTGCCCTGATACTCCGCACCACTAGCAAATTCTTTCGTAGCAGTCAGATTTAACGACTCGACCCGAATCTGAGCAACAAAATGAGTTATACGCATACAGGTATTTATCGTATAATTCTTAAAAGTTTGATTTAGGCCGTCAAGGTATTGCGTTGCCTTGGCTTCTGCAATACCCATCATAATCAAATCATCTTTATCCATATCCCGCCCGCAAAAGCAGGTTTTAACAATTAGCCAAAGGTCCGCTTTGTTGAGATAAATACCTTTGTCTTTTGTTGGTTGAGTTATCTTATCATCTTCGTTATTATATTGTACTTCCTGTTCACTATCTGCCTTAACGGTAAGGTGCAGATATGCTTTTTTCTCCTTACTGTCGTTAATCTTTTTAGCCCAATCTTTTACTGTTGCATCATCCTTGGCCTTTAATTCTACTTCGGCAACCCCTTTGTTTGCAAAAACAGTTTCAGCTTTATCAAATTCGGTCTTAGTACTGTATTCACCAACTTTTGCTGTTACGTCTGTTTTCTCTGAGCCGTCTTGCAAAACACTCACTGTCTGATCAGGGCTTACAAAAGTTGTATTATTACTTCCAAGCACTTGCAAGGTTAATGTTGCATCTTTTAAACCACTGGTTTCTGCTACCAGGAAAACCTTAGCTCCCAGTATGCGATTCTTAATTCGCTCCAGAACAAATTTTTTCTCATAATATTTCAACGCAATTACCTTACCGGGAACAGGTTTTCTAGGTATGTCCTTAAGCTTAGTGCCTGCATGGCCGGATGCGATTGATTTTTGTGTATCACCCGCCACAATTGTATAGTTTTCTGTTTTAGTAACTATATCCTTCTCCACTTTTTTAGCGAAGTAAGCCTTTAAAACCGAGGCCTTACCTGGTGGCGGATCCTCCGGTTTATTAGTAAATATAACGCCACTATCCTCTCCATGCATTGATACATTTTTAGACGCGTTAAGATTTACAGTATCACCGTAAATGTTTACGTCATTTTTTGCTGTGGTGGTAATTGCTCCGCCAGCTGCTTCCGTAATCGTTCCGCCTGCCATGGTTAAAACAATAAGCTTTTTTCTCCGCTGTTAGATTTGACTTCCTTTTTGGCATGATGGTTTATATTGCCTTCTGTACTATTTACAGTTACTTCTTTAGATGCCTGCTGACTGTGCGTTTCGGACTGGGACGTGATGTTCCCGGTTGCTGTTTTAGAAATATTAGCGGCTATCAAACTGTAATCCTGACCAACACTTTGTGTGGACTCTTTGCCTACCTGCACACTCATATTCTCTTCCACAATTATGTCGAGGTTACGGGCCGTGAGAGTCATGCTCTCGGCAGCGGTTACATTTACATTATTGCCAGCTGTAATCGTGACATCATTATTAGCTGTAATGATGATGTTATCTCCATTAGTATCAATGCGGATAACGTTGTTTTTACGGTCGGTGACCAGAATGCCTTGAGTTTCTGTGCTGTCATCAAAACTTATCAGATGGCCGCTGCGTGTAGCTATGCTTTTAAGGTGATTGTTAACCTGTTGCTGGCTGTCGCCATTGTTGCTGTGATACACACTGCCCATAACAACAGGCCGGGCAATGTTGCCTTCTTCAAAACCAATAAGTACCTGGTCGTTAATTTCGGGTATGGCTATAAAGCCACGGTTATTTTGGCCCTGGTCATCATTACCTGCAGTAGGCGACACAATACGAAGCCATTCCGTTGGGTCATTTGATGTACACTTCCATTTAAACTGTACCTTAATACGGCCTTGTCCCTGTGGATCGTTGTTATCAATCACCGTTGCCAGTTGCATATCCGGGAGCGGCTTTTGTACTACTTTAACAGGTAACCGCTCGGTATCTGCAGCCACAGCCTCAAATGTGTTGTGATAATGGCCTACACCATCTATCTGGTGATAAACCGAGGTTACTAAAAATTTTCCGAAATCGTGTTGTTCAAAGTCGGTTATACCCCGTAAGCTGGTGCTAATGTTTACAATAGACCCCAGCGATACCTGCGGCTCATCGCCGCTGCCATTAAGGCGTATTAATTCAGATACTACAGCTTTTTGTTCGTTATCAACAAAATAATCAATTTCTTTTTTTGAATTTACCCTTACCCCTACAGGCTGATTGTACAATTTACTGAAAATGTGGTTTGAGGCATCAATGGCATGTGATAGATCAGGAGAGGTGCCTGACGCTGATGGTTCCGCTGTTAAGAGCTCATCCTGCTTAGGATCATAAGCAAATTTACTATATTTAAGAGGCGCTACCTGTAAACCATATTGCATAGTTTGCAGGTTACGTCCATATATCAATGAAACTTCTTTAAGTTTATCAGGCTTACCAAAGTTTAAATTGGTGCCGTCATAATAAAACCATTCATGATATTCAGCCGAAAGACGATTTAAAAATCCAAAGTCGCTTTCTTTGTATTGAATAATGTAATCTATAGCATCCGTATATACCGGTTTTATCCGCATCTTAAGATCATTTGATGGCGCATCTTCTGTTGCCTGCTCTACAATAGTCTGTAGATTTTTACCAAGATAGGAACCTAAATCAGGCCCCCGCTCCAGCAATATACCCGGACTATAGCCGGCAATAACTAATTCACCGTGATAGCCATTTGTATGTATAAACTCAACCCGGGTAATCTTACCGGTAAACACTTGTTCCTGACCGGGTATTATACCAAACTCAATAGTAATGTTTTTACCGATATATCCCTTGGAATTATCTAATGAGAGCGTCCCAAAGTTTTCCATCTGGTCATAATTAAAGCGCAGTTCAAAGCTATGGTGCTCATTAAACCGCTGCATGATGCCCAAACTTGAAAAATGGCTGATCACCGTTCCTTCAATATAAATGTTGGTTATTACCTTATTTTCCATGAGATGTATTTTTTGATGACCCGATTAATGATATTTAATAAACAGTCACTTGTTAATGTATACGCGTTTTGTTTTGTTATATACTTATTTACGAGCCATATCGGTAAATTAACTTAATGATTTGCTATGTTATTTTATAAACAACTATCTTATAACGTCCCGGAAAAAAGTGAGTTTCAAAATGTCCGCGCGTATAACGATCCGGCTTAATTGTAGCAGGTATGGTTTTATCATTGTAGCTATGCACTACAATCGTTTGTCCTTTTTTTAAATATCCGGAACCGATCATAATGTCAATGTCTACTGGTTTAACATGAATGCATCCGTGAGATTCCGCGAGGTTTAGCGCAATAGGGCGCTGGCTGGGTGTACGATGTAGGTTGTATGCGGATACTGCTTCGTTATCAGGCGTAGTATGAATAAAATCATTCATCAAAGTTTCGCTGTTGTCCATTATGCCGTTGTGATTAGGATCTGGGAAATATTTAACTGAAATATGTCCAAAATCACTAAAAAACCATTTGTCAGGTAGTTCTCTCGTATCCATATCGACAAAACCTCCGCCAGATCTTACATTAGATAAGTAATACCATTGATTCTTTAAATTACGGGTCACATCGCTTTCGGTCCTATGGTTACCCAACCATTGCGGCACTACGCTGGTAAGTTTTACCCAGTGATTATTATTTTTTATATCAACATAAATAACATCGTGTATGTTTTTTAAGCCCGCGCCCCACGGAACGCCGGAAAACCAAAAGTAGCGCTGAGTACTGATATGTTTTTCAATAGTGTGAATAACAAACCGACCTGCATTAGTAGGTGTTGCAGCGAACTTATCAGCTTTATCCTGAGATTTACTCACAGGACCTCCGTGAGCATCATATTCCTTAATTCTTAAGAGCAGGTGATTCGCCATGATCTGTAATTACAATTTGGACACGATAATATCGTAAATCACATTTTTAGGTTGTTCAGGAAAGCCTTTGCTACGGGCTGTTACAAAAATATTGGCGGTTTGGCCTTTAACTTTAAAAGTTACCGGTATATCCAGGGGTTCTTTCGGTAAAATTTCAACTTTCCCTTCACCAAATCTTTTTTTAAGGTCGCCATACGAAACTTGCTTACGGTAATTTTCTGACAACCCGAATTGTATAAATAGTGACTGTTTTCTATTATCAATATTTACAAACACATTCCCGGTATCTGTTACCGCTGTATCACCACCTACCGAAAAATGAAACCTGGAATGATAAGCAGTTATTACCTGAACCGCCTGTTGATTTGTGGCATTTTTTTTACCCAGCACATTAACTACACTATCGATCATATTTAAAAAAGAAACTTTATCTAACTCTTTTAATGCGGTATTTGCAGTTTTAGTTTTATTCACCGGCGACTTCGCAGAATCATTACAACCATAAATAACCAATACAGATAAACATATCAGCATGGTTTTATAAATTAGTGTTGATCTTTTCATATTATTCAGCTCGCCAAAAGGGATAATAAAAATGGCGGTGAAGCAGGTGTAAGTTTCAAAAGGTGCTAAACAGAAAACGGGGAGATCTTAATATACCTCTCCCGTTTTCTATAAAATGTCTAAGCCAGGATTTATTTTGGCCAGTCGTTCTCGTGTTCGGCATTACCGATTTTTAATGTCCGGGCCGAGATAACAAAACTCAATGACATTGGTGCATTGCCTACAATGGATAAGCCTTCATTATACTGAATGATGTAACCTTCAGAAAATGTAAGTTCTTTCATCTTAGCATCCTCGTCAGATTTTTTGAAAGTAATTGTACCGTTAAGCGGTTTATACTGGTTATTAACCATTGATTCAATAACTGACGTATCTTCAGTTGATTCTACTTCAACCTGGATAGTTCCGCCGTATACGCCTGATGACGGGCGGCCCTTGGCATCAACATCTCTGCTCAATGCATAGCTGCATTGTAAAACATCAAATTCTTTTGAGCCAATATTTATTCTTGCTTTAAAAGCCATGATAGATTATTTTAAAGATAAGCATTTGGGAGAGTTCCCGTTAATTAGTTAGTACGGCCTGGCCAATCATTCACATGCTCAGCGTTGCCTAACCTAAGTTTACGTGCCGAAATAGTGAATTTGTAACTCATCGGTGTATCACCGGTGATGTCTAAACCTTCCGAATACTTAACAATGTAGCCATCTTCAAAAGTTAGCTCTTTCATTTTAGCATCTTCTTCCGATTTTTTAATTAACAAATTACCAGTAATTGGTTTGTATTGGTTGTTAACCATAGCCTCGATAATTGAAGTATCTTCTGTAGATTCTACTTCAATATTGATGGTTCCGCCATAAACACCTGATGATGGACGTCCTTTAGAGTCAACATCACGATTTAGGGCATAAGAGCAATTAAGTACATCGTACTCTTTGCCCGAAAAATTTAATCTTGCTTTGAAAGCCATAACGACAAATTTTAAAGGTTGTGTAATAAAGCCCCACCATGGAGCTTATATATTAACTACAGATGCAATCTTATATTGTTTGTAGAAATTTAATTTAATCTTTAATTATTTATATCAGCTTGGTCCCAAAGTCATGAAGCTTATTTAACCACTTTTTACTATACTTATTATCAACAGACTGTAAATAGCCAATGGTGCTGGTGTGTACCGGTTTAAAGTTACATTTCTCTAAAACGCGCCGTTTTATTGGCAAATAGGTTTGCCGTTGGTTAAGTCGCCAGTCATTCCATGCGTCTTCGTCCAGAATAGAAATTATCCGGGCAGAACGTCCACTAAAGTCATTGCTGAATCTACCCTGATGAACCATAAATACCTGGTCTGGTAAAAACACGCGTTCAAAGAATCCTTTAATTTTGAAGTTAATTGAACTTTTGTAAACCGGGCAGAAAATTGCTATATGACTAGCCCATCTAATGGTATCTATCGCGTCCACAAGATCAGGCTCCGGACCAACCAAACGCTCCGGTATTGATTTGTTGGGATTAAACTTAAGATTGGCAATAATTATCTCTTTAATGTGCGAGCCGCCCTGACGGGCACCCCGATTATAAGAGTCAATAAGCACACGGGTAGTGTCGCTTTTATCGATGTCTGCATTTATGATAACTACCTGCTTCATTTCATCTATAAAGATAAGAAGCGCAATTAACAATAAAGACATGTAATACTAAAGCAAAATTTACATTAACTAAATGCGGCTCCATTCCTGACAGAAGGGAGCCGCACTAAATTTATTGGGCCTTATACTCGGTATTCCAAACCGCGTTATCATCTTCGCCTTTGTGGCCATCTAATTTAACAACAAAGCTTTTTGCAGGGAAGTATGGCGTAATATTTATGTCTAAGTGAATCCTGTCTTTTTGAACCTCGTCACGTTCAAAACGGACTATTTTAAATCGCTCAATTAAACGATCAGGTCCCTGTATGCCATCCAAAAATTTAACTATTTGAGAACGCAGGTCCTGCTCTGTTTTTGATGTCCAGTTTTCGAAGGCTCTTCTGTTTAAAAAGTCAAACAATACTTTGGTTATGTAATCAAAAACGCGAACAACCGAGTACGTTTGTAAACCTATGTTATCACCATTGAACAACGTTTTTGCTGAGAAAGCCATTACTTTGCCATACTCATTTACCATTGGCACCAAGCCAATGCGTTCTAAATGAGAAATTTCGCTTTTTTTCAAATCGAAACGTACGCCATCAGCTTCATTAATCGCACCGTGTTTTTTACCTGCTGTTACTTGCGACATCAACGTATAATACATTTTACCGGCCAAGGCTGCAGAACCCGGCACATATAAGTCATCCTCTTCGCCAACCTCAGCAACTTTGCCCCGGCCAACCAGCCAGTTACAGGTCATGATGGTATTTGACTTGAAAGCCTCTCCACCTGTAAGATTTGCGGCACTGAACAAATCTATAACGTCATCAGGTTGATCAAGATCGGCAAAGTCAGTCACGAGCATTACCTTATTTTCAAACGCCATCTTAGACCAGCGCTCTACCACTTTGTTAGAACCCAGGTATCCCGGAATTACCATGATAGAATAATTTTTGCGCAGATCCAACCTGTCGTAATTCTGCTTCAATTCGTCATTTACATATTCTATAAAACGGGGGTTATCCAGTTCTTTAAGCTGGTCCATACCAGCATTCATAACCACCACATTCTTCAATTTATCCGCTTCAGTATTTTTATAAAACAGATGAAGTGAACGGTAGGCTTGTTCAAGTTCACGGGTGCTTTTTAAAACCGTGTTGACATTGGCATTTAGGTTTTCATCGGCCGACTGCAGCTTTTCGGTACTTTTATCAACCATTTCACTAACCGAGCCGCCGGTCTCCAGTGCCGATATCCACTGGTTAAGTTTCTGCTTTAGCTCTTCGCGTTCAACTTTCTTTTCATCATCTGTTAAAAAGATTTGCTTACGGGCTTTTCGTTCAGGATTAAGGTTTTGAAGACCATCTATCGTGGTCTCTAACAAATCAAACCCGCCAACTTTTGAAAGTTTGTCCAGGCTTTGATTTAAATTAAGTTCTTCTGCGGCTGGTCGTTCAGCCTGTTTATACCCTTGTGCCGATGTTGTATCGTTGTGGGCCTGTTCGTTAGATGCTGCCATGTTGGTGGATTAATTGGAGTTATTGTCTAGCTCTTTAACAAAGTTTTTAAGTGCGCTGATAAAAGCAGAGCGTGTTTCATCATTATCCAGCGTAGTTTTAAGCGTCTTGTTAGTTTTAAGCTGCTTAATGATACTTAAATACATCTCTCGTTCAATGTTAAGTTTACGGAGATAGCCGCTTTGCTGCACAAGTTTTTTTACACCAAAGTCGCCAAGGTTATCAAACTTCAATGTTTCGGTTACATTAGAACCATCCTGTTTGTCAAGCGTAACTTTAACGTTAGGTTTGTAATGGTTAAAAACTTCCTCCACAGTTTTTAAACCCTCCACAGTTTCCGGACGCAGCGGCTCGTTATCGGTTAATTTTTGTATGAAGAGTGTTTTATTTGGTGCAATTTCACCGAAAGCTTCTGAGGTGTCGACTCTTTTTTCGTTTCCTCCAATTTCGTATTCAAACATAGGGTTGGGATAAGTGAAGAAGTTAATTTAATTAATAATGATTTTATCTAAAAATTGTTTTGTTAAATAGCCTTAATCTATTCTAAATTAATCAATTGTCCAGTCAAGCTCTTCGCTATCAGGCTTCTTAGAGACATTGATTTTCTGCCCTCTTTTGAGGTCGCCAGAAATAATGAAGCGTGAGATTGGCCTGCGCAGCTGATTACGGATAACGCCTGATAATTGCCTTGCACCATATTTAGGTGTAAACCCTGTAAGCGCCAGCATATTTTTTGCATCGTCGCTAATTTGAAACTCAATCCCCATCTTGTTAAGTGGCTCTATGAGGCTTTTTAGTTGAATATCAAATATCCTAACTACATTGTTTTCAGATATAGGAGCGAAAGGGACTATTTCAGACAATCGGGCCAAAAATTCGGGTCTGAAATGACGTGCCATCACTTCCATTAATTGATTGGAGGTTGGCATGTATCCCTGGCTAAGCTGTTCGGCTATCCACTCGCTGCCAATATTAGAGGTAAATAAGATAAGTGCATTAGAAAAATCGCCTTCTTTACCCAACCTGTCGTGCATATGCCCTTCATCCAAAATCTGTAAAAAGATATCAAAAACGGAAGGGTGCGCTTTTTCAATTTCATCAAACAGTAATACAGAATAAGGCTGTTGCCTGATTTTGTTAACCAACAAACCGCCCTCCTCGTAACCAACATACCCTGGAGGGGCGCCATAAAGCAACGCAGCAGAATGCTCCTCTTTAAATTCCGACATATCAAAGCGAATCATTGCTTTTTCATCGTTGAATAAAAAATCGGCAATAGATTTAGCAAGTTCGGTTTTACCGGTACCCGTTGGGCCAAGTAGAAAAAATGAGCCAATTGGCTGTCCTTTTTTATTTAAGCCGCTTCGCGATTCTAATATAGCGTCGGCAACAGCTTTAAGCGCCTGGTCTTGCCCTACAACGCGTTTCTTTAAAAAGCCTTCCATGTTTAACAACCTTTCTTTCTCCTGGGCCTGGATCTTTCCTAATGGAATGCCTGTTTTGTAAGAAATTATGGCAGCTATATCTTGCTTATCCACCTCGCTGGTCTTGCTTTTAGCTAAGCTTTCCAAAGCGGGAAGGTTTTTTTCAAAATAACCAATGTATTCTTCGGGCGTTTCAAAGGCTGCTACCTGTGTTTCATCCTGCAATTTGCCAAGTAAAACAGCACTCACCTTATTCTGCATGAGGTTGTAAAGCCATTTGTAGTCGGCAATTTCCGCATCAGCAGTTGATTTCAAATCTTCAAATTTTCCGGTAAGCTCGATAAGCGTCATATCCGAGGTATCGTTCATGAGCCGGATGGCTGCCATGGTACGATCCATCAAATCAAACGCAGAATCGGGCAGGCGACGGTCTTTCATATAGCGCTTAGCTAAACGAACGCAATCTTGTACAGCCTCATTATTAATTTTAAGACTATGGTGATCTTCATAGTAAGGCACTAACCTTTCCAGCATTTTAATTGCTGTATCTGTATCCGGCTCGTTTACCTGTAACACCTCAAACCGCCGACTAAAGGCCTGTTCGGGTTCAATAATTTTACGATACTCGTCAATTGTTGTAGCACCTATAACAGTGATTTCGCCCCGGGCAAGTTCTGGTTTAAGGAGGTTACCAACCCCACCGCCTATAGGACCTTTGTTATCAAGTAAGGTGTGGATTTCATCGATGAATAAAATTGCTTTATCATATTGCTTTATTTCCCTCAAAATGTTTTTTAACCTGTCTTCAATTTCACCTTTGTAAGATGCCCCGGCAATAAGCGACCCGAGGTCAAGTTCGAACAGATTCACATTTAGCAACGACTGAGGTACCTGGTTATTTATAATGTCTAAAGCAAAGCCGTCTACCAACGCCGTTTTGCCTACACCTGCATCGCCGGTTATAATTACATTAGGTTTGGTGCGGCGGCTTAAAATCTCCATCACCATCCTTGTTTCTTTATCGCGCCCAATAATCGGGTCTATCTTCCCCTGCCGCGCCAGATCGGTACGGTCAATGCAGTATTTTAAAAGTGCTCCGTTTGCCCTGGCACCTTCAGCAGTGTTGGGCATTTCGCTACCTTCGCCGGTTTGTGCAACTGCTTGCTGCACCCCCTTATCCTGCAGGTAAATATCCAGCAGATCTTTTTCTTTGATCGGGAAAGACTTAAGCTGGCCGCTATCAAACCCAACATTCGGTTTCGAAAGGGCAATCAGCGTGCAAACCGGGTTAATAGTATCCAACCCCAATTTGATACGCACATTGTCGGCTTCTTCAAAAACCTGCTTTATGGCATCGTTACCTAACATCTCATCAGGAACAGTGATAGACTGAGGGTAATCTTCTATGCGAACATCTGCCCAATCGCTAATGTAGGCGGGGTCTTTAGCATGCGAAGTTAAAAAGCCCCGCAATCCAACCTCCTGGTGCATTAATCCTTTGAGTAAATGCGCCGGGCCAAATTCTTTGTGGTGGTATTCCTTAGCAAAAGCCTGGGCAACTCTTACAGCTGTTTTTACAGATTCACTTAAACTGATAATGCTCATAGGTGTGTTGTTATTGCCAGTTAGCCTGGGTTATATAATAATAAGTTTTGCCATTGGATATAAAATGTTGTGACACCAGCGCCTGCTGCTTAATATTGTTACGACACTTTATCAGATAGTTAATATACGCCTCAAATGGTTGTTGCGGCATATGGTTATTGTGCTTTAGGTCAATTACTCTATAATTACCAAACGCTTTCCCCTCAGGTACAACCATGCCGGTGGTTTTCTGGATGTAGTCGCTAAGCTTCATGTTTTTAATTTCCAAAGTTTCCATATCCAGACCCATATATTTTTTTACAACGTTGATATAGTTTTTATAAAGCTTACTGCGATAATTGCCTGCATCCTGTTGCAAGTTTTCGCCTATCATCATTGATAGGATATCAGACATTTGCTTAAATTCCTGGTCATTTAAAATAACCAAAAATTGCAACTGCGACGGGTTATCCTTAACAACACTAACCGGCAAGTTGGCAGTGAGGTAATATTTAAAAGCATTGTGCGGCAGATTATCGCCGAGTGTATCTGAAACCGGTGCCGTAAATTGGGACATAACTACCGGTGTAACATATTGATGTTCACGGCCGGTAAGCCTAAAAACACTATCAAGAGAGTGAGTTTGCGTACGAATTTCACTTTGGGTTTCAGACATTAATCTTTTCAGAGATGCCTCCATAGCCTTATTTGTCTTAACAACGCCTTTAGGAGGGAAGACCACGGCACCCTGAATCATACTGTTTTTAGGATAATCGAGATAAAAAGAGATTGAATCAGACAGCGACGTGTTAAATTGCTGTGAATTGCTTAAACCCTCGCCAATTACCATCCTATTCTTTTTACGTTCGGCTAATAATGAGGCAGATTCTGATACGAGTTTACGCGATTGGATCACAAAGTCGTTATAGATCGAGTTATAGTCACTATAAACCTGAATGGCTAAGATCCGGGCATCGGCAGCAGCTACTTCGTATGAAATATCAGATAGCCGACCCGCATCGCTACGATCATTGCCGGTACTACCAATCAGCACGATTAAATTAGTTTCGTTCCTATGGGTCTTGAACATGCCAAGTGATGTATGTAAACCGTCAAACACAGGCTGACTGTTGACTGCGGCTGTGCAATTTGCCGTTACTGCCGCTTCTTTATCAAGAAAGCGGATCACTTGACGATAGTCTGTACTGAACGCTTGTTGTTTTACCCCCCCGGTTGTACAATCAGTTTGATCGCGATAGACTACAGCACCATAATTGATCTTGTTGCCTTTATTATAGTTACTAAATACACTCTCAAATGATTGGATCGTATTGGTTAGGCCGGAGAAATAGCTGCGCATTGCACTGCCGCCATCTACTACAAATACTACATTTATTTTATGGAGATTTTTTCGGATATCAAGGTATTCTTTGTAAGACAAGTGGCCGCCCCTGATGTTGATAACGCTGTTGTGCGATTTATCATATACATCTGTGGCAATACCCACCTGCATATCACCTGACGATTTGCTGCCGACAGGATAATCTATAACAGGTAAAGTCCGTAGTACGGGTTGATCGGTGTCAATGAGCGGATCAAAAGCAAACTGTGTTCCCGTAGTATTGGAATGCAATGATTGGTTCAATATTGTCGCCACAGAATCATCGGTATCGTAATCGTTTTTAACAGAGCCTATGTAAAGCCTGTCGCCCCAAATGTGCACAGCATCAGCAGGCACCCAGCCATATACGCTCATTGCAGCACTGTCTGCCACTAATTGCCCTTCAGAACCTACCAGTACGTTTTTTCCGTCTGAAGATTTTTTAAATACATAAAGCAGTTGGTTAATGGCCACTTTATTTTTGCGGTGCTCCATTTCCGGCGAGGTAAACACATACAAAGAATCGCTCCTGTCATAGTAAATACCCGGATAAGTTAACGGGCCTTTGCCCGAAACCACGGTTAATGCTTTTTGCGGATAACCGCTGTGCTGGTTTACATAGGCCGACTGCCAAAGCAGTACTTTATCTTTACTAATCCAACCGTAGCTTTGGGCAGCTTTCTTGTTAACCAATTTACGTCCCTGTATCATGCCCGGTTGATATTTTATTAATTTAAGGTAACCGTTGCTTTCTTTACTAACATAAAAAGGCTCCATAAACTTTATCTTTTTCATTACCAGTGAACCACCCGGAGCTGTATAAGTATAGTTCTCATCGCGGTCCGAAAAAACGATCCATGGCAGCGATGTAGACTTGCCATCGCTATACATGTTTGTTTGATCGGTCGGTTTTTGATAAGCGGCAGGTAGGGTGGCCACTTTTTTACCGATAGTAACCGGCGACTGTGCGCTCGCAGTTATTGCAATAAAGGTGGCAAAGAATGATATTATATTTTTCATAGCATGTAGTCAATAAGGTAACAGATCATTTGGTTTTTTTGATACCAGAACCGGTTGCGGCAGAGTGTTGTTTAACAGTTAGCAGGCTGGAACAGGTTGATTTTGGCCGTAGGGTAACCTGCGCTTCATCAATACTAATCCCACCGCCAAACGTAAGGCGCATGCAGTATGAATAAAAATCCGTCTGCTTTTCTTCGCCGTTGGCATCTACGTTAACAGTTACTTTTTCATCCCCGCAGAAATACTTATTTACCAAATAGTAATATTGCGTATTAAAATCGGCGCCATTGGCAATAGCCTGAAGGTGCGAGCGGATATCATCGATAACCTTTCGTTCACCTTCGCCGGGGGTTATAACTGCGTTGACAGTAGAATCCGGATCGGTAATTAATATTTTGTGGAACACCGGGTGTCTGCTGTTATCTGTAGCAAGCTTTATAAAGTAGGTTCCCGGTGCATGGTAAATATAAAGCGCTGTAGGGCCTTTAACATCTATCCGGCCTGTTTCGCCAAATGACCATTCAAAGATCCTTGCCTGCCCTTGCGCTTCCAGTCTTACTTCTTCGTTAACAATTCCTTGTGTTGGCCCGTTAATAGTCAACAGCGTATCTTTAACTGGCGCCACGACAGTGTCTTTCACATCTATGGGGAATTGCTGCTGAAGTTTACCATCTACTGTTACCCGCACTATATAAGCGCCCGGCGCTTTAAAATGGTACGTTCCATTTTGAGTATTGGCATGGTCGCCGTTTCCAAATTCCCATAACCATGTTTTTGCTCCGGTGGTATTATCAGAGTAAACAAGTTCTTCATTTAAATAAATCTCACTTTTGAGTATTTTAGCGTCGATAGAGCGCTTGTCGAAAATGGAACTCTTAAAAAGAAAGATGAGGCCGGCCAGCAATAGTATACCAACTATAATATAGAGTAGTACATAGTTTTGCCGGTTGGTGTTAATCGGTCTGCCATTGTTGTAATCGTCTTCCATGGGTTGTATAATTTATATTAAACGGATGGGTTATTGCCTGGCAGAACCAAAGCTCTGCTGTAATTGACGTGTTGATAACTTACAATCATCTGATAGTTTATTAAGACGGGCAATATCATTATAGTTGCCCCGCAATTCGCGTTTATCATAAAACAGGCTTTCCTGAATTTTAGAAGCATAGAGAAAACATTTATACCGACTATCATAAGGGTGACTGCTGTAGTATGCGTGCATTGACCCAATAGCAGCCTTAATGTCATTCTCAAGAAATAAAGCCTGTACGTTTGGATTGAATTTTACTATGTGTAAGTAAGTAGTATCAATAACAGGCTGTGCTTGGGCAACGGTATTTTCGAACTGATTTTCTTCCTGTAAACGTTTTGCAAATTCGCTTTTAGATATATCCGTCTTATTACTATAGTTATAAAATATAGCGGTACACAATATACCGGCTGTGAACAGGAATAAAACCAAAAAGAAGAAAAATTTATCGCGCCGTTCTTTTAAGCTTAATTTCATCATAATCTTACCTTGAAAAACCTTTAAGTTTATTTATTGCTGAAGTATTGGTTTTGTTACAGGATTCAAGCTGCGACCGCAGGCTTTCAATCTGAAAACGTGTAGTAAATAAAGAATCTTTGATATTCGCAGCAGTACTTATATTATCGCTTAATTTTTTATAAAGTTCAAAGCTTTTAAGCGGCAATGGGTTTTGTTGCAGCCGCGCCTGGATTTTAAGGTTGTTTTCTTGAATTTCGTTGAGCAATAAACTTTGATTATTTAGCTCTGCCGAGTTTAGTTTCGTGTATTGCGACAGCTGTTGCAGGCGGAGTAAAATAATATCGAAATTGTTGTTGATATCATTGCGAACAGATATCAATTTTTCTGATTCTTTTACTTTCGCGTTCAGTAGCACCATTTCACGTTTTGAAGTAAGAAAGAAAAAATAAACAGTGGTTATGCTGAACAGCAGCAGTACAATAAAATAGGCGATAAACCTTATGTAAGCGTTTCGCAGATCGCGGTTATTTACCGGCTTCATTTTGTGAAAGATTTTAAAGCTTAAGTGTTATTATTCTTCGCCTTCAACGCAACCGGATCTTTCCGTCAGAGGAAAAAGCGCAAGCTGCCTGTCTTTAATTAAAAGCAACTTTTTTACATATGCAACGCCTTTACAACTATTTAGCGAAAGTTTTGTTTACGTATAGTGAAAACTTAATATAAATATTACCCAGGCGAAAGTTTTATGTCTATACCTCTCTATAAAAAACCCTTTCGATTATCCCATGTTTTCCAGGGAAATGACCTTGATAAACAAGACGTTGGAGCATCAATATCTCAATATATTGAACTTATAATTTTTACCCGTTATGGGGAGCACCGTTATATGCAAGACTTTGGCTGTGAGATCTGGGACCTGGATTTTGAGCTTATAATAAGCGAAAGTATTTGGGAAGAAAAGTTGAGACAGTCTCTTTTACGCTCAATAAATACATATGAAAAGCGTATTTATGATGTAGGCGTTGATGTTTATATTAAAGAAGTAAATAAATTTTATCCATTAAGAAACATTACTGAGATAAAAAAGCAGGTGGAAATTATTGTTAAGGCCCGTATCCAAAAAACCGGGGAGAATTATGTATTCTCAACATCACTATATTTAAGCCCACTTTGCGCCTAACCATATGAGCACAGCTATATTTAATACTAAAGAAGAGATAAGGGGCCGCATGTTGGGCAACGCCGTTGATTATTGGGGCTTAACCAACGTTAATGACATGGACCCGCTGGTAAAGCTTTTAGTAGAGGCACTCAGCACCGAATTATTTAACGTATCAAACGATGTAAAGAACCTTGAAAATAGGGTACTGAACAAGATTTCGCGGATCTTAGCCTCAGATTATCTTACATCTGCATTACCGGCACACGCTATTTTAAAAGGGCAGCCTATTGAAACCAGAGAAAAGTTAACCGTAAAAAACCAATTTTTTTATCGCCAGCCGGTGTCAGCTAATGCAGCAAAGCAAGGTGGCGAAAATACCGACATGTTTTTTTCTCCTGCAGGCGACGTGAATTTGTACAATGCGGAAATAAGGTATACCAGCAACGGTTTACATTTATATGAATATAACGAGCACCAGCATAAAAATGTATTGCTTAATACCCGCCCGGATGCCTATCCCGAGCCTAATATACTTTGGGTGGGTATTGACTGTGCTCCGCAGTTAAATAGCTTAAAAGATCTGGCTATTTTTACCGAATGGCCATCGTATTCTGCAAATGACGAATTTTATAAGCTTTTATCGGTTGTTAAATGTTTTATGGATGGAAAGGAACTGGAGACGGTGCCGGGGTTAACATATGAAGAAGAACTTAACGTAAACAACCGACCCGTTTTTTATGAGCAAAACATCATTAATTTAATTACACGTGATATTAAACAATACTACCAGGATAGATTTATTACACTTACCGATGCAGCGTTAACAGATATCAGTTCGCATAAGCAAGCCTTCCCGGATGAGTTTACGCATTTGTTTAATGCCGGCGAATTAAACAGACTAAAAACCTGCGTATGGATCAAACTTACATTCCCGGCAGCTATATCGCCACAAATTATAGATGAATTGCAAATATCAGTTAATTGCTTCCCCGTTATTAACAGGAGATTGCATGAACAAAAGTATCGTTTAAATGACCTTAATTATATCATTCCAATAAAACCCGCGCTTAACAATCACTTTTTATCGGTAAACAACCTGCATGACGATAAAAATGTTAACTATACTGAAATACCTTATACACAGGCAGGCAAAAGCCAGGATGGGAGTTATTCTATCCGAAATGGCGGTGCAGAGCGGTTTGACGACCGAAGCGCCCAACAATTGATAACTTACTTATTTGAACTGCTGCGCGATGAAAAAGCGGCTTTTGCTAGCTACGGAAATGACTTCTTAAACAGTGTACTTAAAACCCTTGAGCAAAACCTGGCATTGATAGAGCGCAAATCAAACGCTGTGAAAGATGGCGGCCAACAGTTCAATTATCTTATTGTAAAACCTGTAGATAAAGCGGCGATGCTTTACCTGCAATATTGGACCACTCTTGCTGATAAGGCAAATAATTTGCGCCGTGGTGTACGCTTACAGCAGTTTGAAATGCTTAAAATTAAGGCGGAAAGTCTGCGGCTAATGACATCGAGCATTGGCGGAAGAAATAACCTGGGTGCATCTGAACGCATCCAGGCCTACAAATACGGGCTTACAACCAAAGATCGCATTGTTACACAAGCCGACCTTGTAAGCTTTTGCCATTTTGAACTGGGGAATAAAATTACGGACGTTAAAATCTCCAAAGGGGTGGCAGTGTCAAGTAATCCTAAAGAGGGTTTTAAGAAAACTATAGATATTTATGTGAAACCCGCTGTTGCGGTAAGGTTATCTGAAAGCGAATGGGATACTTTGTTAAGCTTACTTTTATCGAAGCTGGAAAACCGAAGCGTAATTAACTCAAACTACAGGATTTATTTAAATAACTGATCAGTTACCTAAATAGGTAGTGAAACCGAGGCACGCATTATCATGCCCCACACCCAGCACCAGCTTTTGATATTCGGGCTCAACATCAAATACCATTTCTGTTGCAATACCAAGCGGTACCAGGTAGTTAAGCAATACATTCAATGCTTCGGCTGTAGTTGTACCGGGTAAAAATGTTAGCATTTGCTGGGCACTAATAGGGCCTACTTTTATCAGCAGCTCTTCTTCGGGCTCATAAACATTGCCTGCAATAAAGTTGACACCAAGTGTACAACTCCCTAACCGGCCTTCCATTTGTGCCGTTTGTGCTGCCATAGCAGTATCGCGTGTTAGATGATATTGCAAATCAAAATCAACATTAAACATGATGCTTAATATGCCGCTGATGAATACCAGGTTGTTCCGCTGTTCATGAATTACTGGTAGCACATGCATTAAAATGATCATTTGCCTGTTAGAAAAGCATTTAAACTCCTGCCATTCAGTTAAGAATATGTTTACCAATTCGTTATATTCTGATTTTTTATCCAGGCGGGTTTCGTAGAGTTCGATAGTAGTCCTTAATTGATAAATTTCAGCCTCAAAAGGAGCAAAGAATAGGCGCGCCTGCTTTTCCTGTTCCCTTCGTTCTCTAATGTCTTTTATCATACCTTCTTCCGTAATCATCACACTTGAAGCAGGCGGATTGTGGAATAAGCCTTCGGGCAACATATCGTAAAGCCCCTCCCGGTTAATGGTAATTGAGGTCATCGACCTGTTACGGTAGGCCGATTGATAAGTCGATATGCCCGCTATCTCTTTTGAATACGACCTTTGCATTGGGCCAACAGGCAGTATCATTAACTGATCTGCATTGATTTCGCCGCGGTCTATCAGACTTGCAGCATAGGCAACCGCTTTAAAATCGGTATCCAGAAGGTTAGGCTTTTTGATGGTCATTATTATCAATGTGCTTATATAAAACAATAACGGCTTTTAACCGTAATTGATTAAACAATATCCAACTTTTTTTATTGTTGTTTTACAGACCTAACTTTTATGGACGTTAAATCGTTTTTTATCCGTTACCTCCTTTTCCCGGTAATATTTGTAGCTACAACTGCAATCATGACCCTGGTTAACAGAAAGAATCAGATCATTAACAATAAACGGCTGATAGTCACGATGCTTCTCACCGGTATAATCTTAGGCCTCCCGGGTCTCCTGGGGTTTTTAGATCTGCAATTTATTCCTTGGGGTTATATCTGCTGCCAACTGTATTATCTCGCTACAGGGATTTTATTTGTATACCTGGCCGGAACTTATTATGAAACAGAACTTATAGAGCGCAAAGCTTTCTTTTTTATATGCATCCTCATTGCTTGTTTATTAGGTATGTTTTTATTTAAGCTCGGTTTCGATTGGTTAAACAACCTGCAATATGGTTTTTGGGCTTCAACGTCAGTATTTGTGTTTCTTCTGCCGCTTATATTTTGGTGGGCCTACATCGCGTTCCTTAATATTCCTCTTGAAATTTATAAAGTTTGGCAGTATCCTTTATATCCGGAAGATATAAATATGGAGCACCTTGATTTTAACCACCTCCTGGTTTTAGAGGTAAATATGTATAAAAATACGGATGATAACGAGCCTCTTAAAGTAAAAGCGAAAGCGCCGCGAAACATGAATTTTGGATTATGGTTCCAAAAATTCATTGATGATTACAATCTTAAATTCCCCCAATCGCCTATCGAATATCACCAGGGGACTGGCGAAACGTTCAAATGGATCTTTTATATAAAACCTTCATTTTTTACCAACAGACAATTTATTGACCCGGACCTGGATATAGAACAGAATAAAATTACTGAACAGTATGCTATTTTTGCCAAACGCGTATCCGAGGTAGTTAACGCGCCTGAGCGTACTGGCGACGAAGCTGTGTATTTATAAATTTGAATAATCATGATCATACCGTTAAAGTATAAAGCAGTTAACTGGGTTGATGGGATGAAAATCTCAAGCGACCATTTTGTTAAAACCGATAATTTTATTCAGGACATTATTCGCGATAGTAATTCGATTAGTATAAATAATAATAACTTTGGTTTGTTGCCGCCTTTTAGCGGGGAGAGCACATCACTTGATGTTTTTATTACTGAGCGGGCATCCAGCAATCTCCAGGTTAAAATCAAGCAATGCAATGCCATTACTGCCGAAGGTTACCGCATCAGTATATCGCCAGCTGCCCTAGGTGAGGAATATACCTTCGATCATTATTTTAGCGTAGAGACGGCATCTGATGTGGTTGAAACTTATTTTGTGATTCTTACAGTAAATCCGCATGACCGGGTACCATCAGGCAAGCCGGATGCTGATGAAACCCCGCTGCGTTATCCGGAAGTAAGTAGTGGATATAGCATTACTATATTACCTGCTTCCCAAATCAACTCAAAAAATAATAATTACCTTGAGGTGGGCAAATTTACCAAAAGCAAAACCGGCATCCAGATCTCTACCGACTATATCCCACCATGTGTAAGCCTTTTAAGCCATCCTGAACTTATCAGATATTACGAAGTATTTAGTAATCAGTTAAACGAATTTCAACTTCTTTCTTTCCGGATCATAGACAAAATAACTTCTAAAGATTCGATATCTCCCATTGGAAAAAATGTAAAGATGTTGTGCGACAAAATGCTGGATTATGTTGCTAGAATCTATTTTTCTTATCGTAACATAGCATTTAACCAGTCGCCTATAGTTTTGGTCGGTTACTTTTCTGAAATGGCCCACCTATTTTTCAGTTCCATTAAAAGCATTGCAGGTGCGGAGCGCGAAGAACTGCTAAAATATTTTTACGAATGGAAAGACGTTACTCCCGGAAATTTTGAGGAACTGCTTGCACGTTTAATTGAAGTGGTTTATAATCACCACGATATCCGTAGCTCGTTGACTACTGTAGACGAATTTATGCGTGTATTGATCGCGCTTTGGAATAAGTTAAGCACGCTGGAGTATATCGGCCAACGTAAAGAGAACATTGTGGTTGCCGAGCAGCAGGTTGTACAAGCCGTACAAGCTAAACGCTCATGGACGTTGCTGGACTAATTCTCTATGAACAAAAAAGGGTCACCTTAACCAGTGACCCTTTTTTTGTGAAAGCGTTAGCAAAGTTACCAGCCGCCGCCACCGCCGCCGCCACCGCCACCGCCCGAGGAGCCGCCGCCGCTGCTACCCGAACTCCAGGAGGAACTGCCCGATGATCCACTAGACGACCCGCTAGATGATGCCGGTGAAATATTAACACCGCTATAAAATGATGTAGGCACGTTACTAACAAAAGACCTGTAAGGCATGTGGTTGTTACCGTTGTACCAGTCGGGTTCGTAACTTGCTTCGCTCAATATAGTCTCAAATTTTGCAGCCCAGGCATTCTCAACATCAAGTGCCACAGCATAGGGTAAAAACTTTTCAAATAACTCCGGTGTTTTTTCCGGAGCATTAATCATGTTTAAACGATTTTCTTCGGCTGTTTCAAGGTACATCTTAAATCCTTTCAGTTTACTTTGTGTCTCAGCACCTAAAGCTGTGTAGCGGCTGATGTTTAAAGCGTAAATTAAGTAGATAACCAGTACTGAAATTGTTACCAAAACAGGAATTAAAGATAGCGTGGTGCTTAAAGATATCATGGCGATTAGTGGTATACCACCAAACAGGCCGCCAAAGAATAGGAGAAATACACCGGTGCCGAGAGATGTTTTTATATTTTTAACACCACTTGAAAAAACAAGTAAGCCTATGCATATAAAAGGCAAAAAAATCAATATCATAAGCGCGTCTGTAAAGCCACATAAAAGCATATAGCCTACCAAAAACGCAAGGATAGCAATACCTGGCCAAATGGCTAATAAGGTGTTCTTGATAAAAAAATCTGTAAGCTTTATTTGGGCTTTAATGCGCAGAGCAAATAAATTGCGCGCATTTGAAAACGTTGATGCATTGTCTTTTTGAGTGCTTACGCTTTCTGCATCTTGAAAAAGTGCATTAAACAGGCTCTGTTCCTCATCAGCGAGTGTAGTACGGTCATTAGTCAGTTTGTAAAATATATAGTTGCGGGAACTGTTTTTATCCATACTAATGCGAATGGCTTTTTTAACCGCAATACTTATCATTGCAACGGCTGTTGCTTTATTATCTGCCGTTTTTTTATAAACGTAGCGTATTACAGCCGGCGACCAATTATTCGGAACCTGGAAGCTGGGTACTATAACTGGCGATTCAGGGTCCTTGCCATATTTACGCCACAAAAGGTAAAAACCTCCTGCGGAAACCAGCACCAAGATTATACCTGCTATAAGGCCAAGGTAATCGCTATATAAACGTTCTGCTGTCCCTGGTCGTTTAATTATACCGCCGGTAAACGCTATAGCTACTGTAAAACCTTGCCCGGTTTCAAGTTTGCCGTCTGTTGCAAACGTTACTGTATGATCAATATTTACCGTGCTGCTGCAATTGCTGGCTGTTGAACCTTCAGCGCCTGTATAACATGACCGGTTGCCAGGTTCCGCTTTTCCCGGTAGCCATACGGTGGCTGATGCCTTTTCTATATCAAAATCCCATTTGTTACCGGTTACATTCCAATACAATTCATCGTAGTTGTCGAAAAAACCAATATGACCTTTGCTGCGGTAAATTATTGTGTAGTCATATATACCGGGTGTAAGAGTGCTGTCAGCGTCGCCTATGTAAATTTTGCGGCTCTGGCTTTCGTCAACAGCTTTAAAGGGGACGGAAACGTTGTCCTTTTTAACTTCAACTATTTCAAAGTCTACTTTTTTATTGCTACCGAATATATCTTTACGGTATAGTGGGATAAAGCGCACAATCCCATGCTGGATGACATCACCCTTTGCGTACACTTTGATATGTTCGGTAATAGATATCAATCCTGTAGTGTCGATAACAATATCAGAATGAAAATTTAGTATGTGCTCACGGGTCGTATCAACCGGCTGCGCGTAAAGGTGCATGCAAAGAATTGTGCATAACACAAGCATAGTATTTCTTATAGCATTCATTAAAATGATACAATAGGATTTTGTTTTTCTTGTTCGTTGTCGATGTTGAAGAACAGCCCTTTTTCAAAATGAAACATTCCTGCTACGATGTTGCCCGGGAAGGTTTCAATAGCAATGTTATTTTCACGAACGGTACCGTTGTAATAGCGCCTTGACATTTCTAATTCGTTTTCCACTGTAGCTAGTTGGCCCTGCAGATCGCGGAAATTTTGACTGGCCTTCAGATCAGGGTAGTTTTCAACTGATACGAACAGCTTGCCTAAAGCATGGCTTAAATCGGTCTCGGCACCTACTTTTTGGTCGATATTTACCGACTGTATAGCTTGAGTACGCAGGGATGTGACCTCTTCCAGCAGTGTCTTCTCATGCGCAGTATAACCTTTTACGATGTTTACCAGGTTAGGTATCAGGTCGTGCCGTTTTTTCAGAAACACATCTATACTACTCCATCCTTCCTGCATCAGGTTTCTTTTTTTAACCAGGTTGTTGTAAAGAGAGACCGATACAACTATAAATAAAAGGACTACTGCCAGAATAATGTATAAGAAAAGCATAGCAAAGTTTTAAGTTTAAAAATACAGTTATGTGATTTACCTGATGACCGTTAATGGCAGCCCGGGCCCTTTACGATAAAACAAAAAAGGGAGCTGATATTCCTCCTTTTCCTTACTGTTCTCAAAATACAACGCAGGATCATGATTCGGCTTAAGCAGCGTTACTACTTTACCGCCGCCACAAATTTGCATATGGGAATCTTTGTTATCAAACTTGATTACCATGTCAGGATGTGCAATATAATTAATCATTTCTTGCCAGTCATCTTCAGATTCTTTGGGAGTTGAATATAAGGCTTTATCTACTTCGCTTATTTTTGCTTCATAAAGTTTCCGGAACGCAGTATAATCTTTATTAATTAATATCTGCCTTATCCGTGCGTATGCCTGATCCAGATCTGAGCGAATAGCCGGATCATGAATTAACGGCATTCCCCCAACCCATCCCTGTGCTTGATATGGAACGTCTGCTTTAAAACTGTAATGCTGCTTTAATTCTATTACTTCTGTTTCGCTTTTAGCCGGCTTAAATTCAGCTACCGGAGTTGATTGCTGTAAATTTAATGCCTCGGCTACAGATACTTTTAATGATAGGCTGCTGTTATTACTTAGGTGTTTGGTACCCTGCATAGGCCGCATTACATAGCTTACACTTTGCTGGCCGCTGTGCAGGATCAAATGGTTTATAGGTACCTGGCTATTGATAGAACCGGTATCGTCATAACTAAATGCTGGCATATCGTTAACTAAAATATCAAATTTGCAGGCTACCCCCTTAAATTCAACTGTATAATATGGCTGGTGCATTACAGGCATTTGATGGCTTTACTAGTTGTTTTGGATAAACTGATATGTACGCAGCAGATCGGGCTCTACACCGTCTTTAAGGGCCTTTAAGGTTGCAATATGAACGAACGATGATATCTGTTTGCCATCGGTTGGAGATTTAACTTCGCCGGACATGAAACGGATAAATAACTGGGGTGTTTTCCAGTAGTACGCTCTTGTATCCCCATCGTCTGTTATTTTGCTGGTTGGCTGGTGATATGTAGCAATAAGATATTTAAGCACTTGATTTGTGCTAGCTGTTTTTTCCGTTTCGGCATATACCGAGGCAACAATTTTATTCTGAGTACCAACGCTAACTGAAAACTCCATGTTGGCACCTGCAAAGCTGCAATGCGATTTGTCTTTTACTTTATAGTGTGCAATGCCATGCTCTGCTGGCGTTTTGTCAATTGCTATTCCGTTAAGCAATACTTCTACGTTTTCGTTGAACTTAACTTTGGACAAATCAACTTTTGGTGGAGCCATTGAGCAGTTAATATTAAAAATGGATAAAAGCAGCAGCGCAGTAAGGCAGCGGTTCATAACTAATGGTTTATGTAAAAATTGTCTTTATTAAATTTGATACTTGCAGGCTTAAGGATAGTTAAAGGATCCGGGCTTTTATCAAACGTTTTTTTCATTACCCCGTATTTCACACTGGCTTTTAATACAATAGTCGCAATAACTCCATTAAATTCAGCACGGGGTAAAATATAAATGCCTTTTTGATCGGCTCCTGCGTCTACTCCGCCAGTAACTCCGGTAGATGCTTTTGCACTCGCCTCTCCTTCAGCAGACCCTTGTATACCAATGGCTGTAAATTTCCCTTTAGCTTGTGCCTTAAGCAACAGATCAATGGTAATTACTCCGAGTGCAGATATTTTGCCTTGCGTAAGTTTAGGATTGTTAATGTTTATTTGTGTTTCGCCTGTAATTTTTATATCCCCGCTCAAAGTTAAGGTGAATTCAAGGTTCAGATTCTCTTTAGCATTATCTCTTAAAAATTTTAATATACGGGCAATAGCAGGCGAAGCGACCTCAGCTCCGGCTGCAATTAGGTCAATTGAAAGCTCAGCACCAATAACCGGCTCAGCGCCCATTTTTATTTCAACAATAGTAGCGGCCTTGCTTACTTCGCCTTCGGTTTGTTCATCACGAAACCAACCCACAGATGCCGCAATAGCGGGCGATTTAATGTTTAAGCTAAATGGCGTTTTAGCACTTACTTGTTTAGTAATTCCTACAACCATTTCTTTGATCTTCACAAACAAGGCAAGCGTTTTGCCAATCTTTTCAGCTATTTTTCCACCATATTCAACGCTCTGTTTCTCTTTATCCCACTTGGCCTTTAACGAAAGTTCAAAGCTTTGAGCCATCTCGCCCCATGCACTTGCTGTACCTGCATCTACTGCGGCACCAATGGCTTTGTCACGGGCATCTTTTAATTTATACGGGCTAAGTGTGTTGGAGTATTTAAAAGCAAATGGCGCATCGTGATTCCACTTGAATTCCAGTTCCCATTTAATATCAGGGTATACTAAAAAATTAACTTTACGTGTATACCTGCAACTATCCAGGGATAACTGATAAATATGCGGTTTAATAAGCGGTGGCCAAATGTATAAAAACGGTGTTACGTTAATAACGGCTGATATGTCTGCCTGAAGCTGTAGTTCAACTTTGTTTCCTTTTACAGTAAGGTTAGGCTTTGGTTTACCATCTTTAGTTAACTCGGCCTGGTGCTTTTTATGGGTACTGTTTTGCACCAGGCACTTATCTGTATTATACTCATCGAGCGTTACAGTAATCTTTTTGATATTGTGAGATTCACCTGCTACAACTTCAAAATCTTTCAGTTTTGCGGGCACGGGCGGCTTTTCGCTAAAAATTTTTAATGTACGGCTGTCTTCTGTAACCGTGATTGCTGTATACTTGCAAAGTTCGTATTGTTTTGCGTTTATCTCCTGCTTACCCAGTTTTACCGGGCTGTTATTAACCGGCAGATCAACCTTTTTATTACTAACTTTATTCTGAACCTTCAAATAAACAGCATGCAGGTTTTGACCAAGCGAGTCCGATACGTAAGCGCCGTCTTGCTTTACCTTAATGTAGAAATTCTCTATAGGCTGCAGCCAGTCTATCTTATCGCGCCAGGCAAATGTATTACGAATAGCCAGGTTCACCTCCCCATTAACGCAGAGCACGTTGTTGTAAACAAATATTTTTTTATCGTCTCCAAGTTGCTGGTTATATACCTCAACAGAAAATATGCTACCATTAAGGCCTTCTGTATCCAGATGTAAATAAACGGCATCACCATAACTAATCGGGCTGCCGTTTTTAATATTATCGCCATTCGGGGTGTTACGCCATTGTGAGCTTGATATGACCGGCTTACAGTATCCTCTGAATAATACACCCGTGTGATGCTTATTTGCTGCATTGGTAGTAGATGCAGCTTCCAGCCTGAAAACCGCCTGACCGCTGTATTTTTTGTTAATGGTTAATGAAAGGCCGGAATTACCCTGGAACGTAAGTATTACCTGGTTGCGTTTAATATCCCGCATTAACCAGGTTACCCTATTTTTCTGAACCGCTGGGGTACCAGGATACCACTCTAAAACCTCGAATTTATTTGGCTTTCCGGCACCTATAACTACCAGTTGGCCGGTACTTAGATTGGGATAATGGCTGCCGCCGGCATACTTGATTCGTTTTACTCCGGTTTCTGACATTGCTTTATGATAAGGTTATACCATCTGCATTAAATTCCTGTTCGGTTACCTGTTTGCTGTCAACAGCAGGATTAAGTGCCTGCATTACTTCTGGTTGCGCATTGTTGAAGTTTTGCTGGCCAACCTGCGCAATTTGCCCATGATTAACAAATTTTACTGACTGCGGGCCGCCTACAGCACAGGTGCCTGTGCTGTCTTCTAACAGTATTTTACCCTTATTTGTAAGTATTGTATGCTCATAAAAGCCTTTCCACTCTGTAATATTTACAGTGCATGGGCTATTGTTTTTTTTAGCGCAGGACCCGAAGTTGTTTTTTTCGAAAGTTGTGCCAATATCTTTAGTACTGGCCACCGGCTTTTTCACACCATCCTTGTCATTAACAAATTCCTGGGTGTGTGTGTTAACCTTTAACTTATCGGGCACGGTGCCAAAATTACATTGGCAAACAGCACCTTGTACAACTAAATGTTTCTCGGCCATCTTAAATTGGTTAAGTTCAATTAAGTGAGCATCTTACTATTAACTCGCTAATAACCATATTATTACTTCCCAAATAATGATTCCATAAAATTTGAGAAAATACCGCTATTACGTTTTTCATCTTTTGCAGTTTCAGTTAACGGGTAGTGCTGCTGATCGGCCGTTGAGTCTGCTAAATCGCTCTTTGACTTCTCTATTTCGAATAACTTCAAATTAAAGGCTTTTGTTTTAGTTAAGTGCAGGGTCCAATGCATAATTGCAGCCTCTATCATATAACTCTGGGCATTAATTATAAATAAACCTTTATATTCTCCAGTGGCCAAAGCTATGTCGTTTTGGTCATTGTGACTTATCGCTAAATTATAGCCCTGCTCAAAATCATCTGCAGACCGGTTATCGGCAAGTTTACCCGCATGCCTGATTTCAATTGAACCAAAATCGTTAAGAACTTGACTTATTTGCTGATCGCAACTATAAGCTGCCTTTAATGACATGCCGGTAAAGGGAAGTACAATATCTTGGCGAATACCTAACGCTGGCGAATAAGATTTGTATAATCCACTGAAGTAAGTGCTGATAAACGGGTCTGAAGCAATTATGGCATTAACACTGCTTTCACTTGCTACAGCGGTATCCATCAATCCAATGTATTTTACTGCCATATCACCTGTAAAGTATTCGAGCAGGTTGTCTCGCCCGGCAATCCAACGTTTTTTTATATCGTTGTAATTAGCCACTCTTAAAAACTTGTTCCGCTCGTCTGTTTCAATATTAAGCGGATAAAAAACTTTTCCTGCTTCATAAGCCAGTTGTTCTGCAAGTAAGTCCGGAATAACACCGTTAACATATACTTCCGAAACACGATCAATCATAAACAACCTGGCACCCATTCGTATGGCTCTTAACTCAACCAATTCCAGCTCGTATTTTATTTCGTTAGTCGCATACCCGTTATCTATCAGGAAAACAACGCCGTATCGTTTTGGATAATTAGCAGGTATAGATTTGAAAGGCAAAGTGTAATCAGCAGATAAAACTATCTTTTTGTCTGAATGGGTCTGATCTTCTATGAATTGCATGTTGCGAACAAAATCTTTTGTTGTGTAACAACCCACGGATTGCTACATCTGTTTTTTTTAAAAGCAATTAAGAAAACCTTTCGTTTAGGATCAAATCCTGTATTGACGATAATGAAGGTGTTCAGGATCATCAATATATGAACGTTAAACCACGCTGATTGTCAGCAATATAATTAAACGAATAATTGCAGGCACTTTGTAACCAGGAAAACGCCAGCAATTAAATGTCGATAATTATTAGCAACTAAAACTTGTTATCCTACAAATCCGGGCGGATGCTTAGCTTTAATCCGTAGGCAGATATGCCGGGGTGATCGAGGTAGTTAAAACGTTTGATCAGATCGAACCGCAAAACCTTGAAAATATTGCCTATACCTACACCGGCTTCTACATACGGTGTGCTGCCTAAACCATATGTGCCGTTTGAATCTTTTGATCCGGTTGGAAACTGGTACAGATCGCCGTTCCGTGCAGGGTCATTCTCAGCTCGCAGGCCACCATACAGCACCTTACCGGACAAGTACTCGCGCCATTTCAGATGTTTGATCAGCGGTACCTTATTCAGGAAAAAGCCATTAAAGCTTTGGGTAAAGTTTATACCTGCGTAATGATCGCTCACAAACTCCAGGTAATACATTTTATTGTATGAGTTGCGGCTGTAAGCAATTGCCTGGTTAGCGGGGCTGATGTTAAGAAGCGGGAAAGGTATTTTACCGGCAATAACGCTTCCCAATACGGTCACATCCATAGTACCCAGCTGTGACAGGTAAAAGCGTTTATAAACATCTACTGTAACGTTAGTATAATTATATGCGCCGTCAAAAACGCCTTTAAGCCCTTGTGTTATCTGCAGGTTGATAATGGGGTAAACACTTTTGATGGTACGCCTGTCGCGCGATCCTTGTATTAACTGCTCATGCGGGGCAAACCGCATGCCCAGGCTAAGTTCGCTGGTGGTAAGGTCATGCACAGGGGTAGATGTAACATCATTTAGCCTGAACCTTAAAGTGCCGGCAGGCTGCTGATTCCAGTAACGGTACGTTACATTATATGAAAAGTGGCTCTCAAAATCTTTAACATAGCCTAATGTGAAAATTTTATTGTAAAGCCAGTAATCGGTGCTACCGGTTTGAAAAGACCGCAATCCAGCTTGCGAAGTGTTGATGGCAAAGCTTTGCCCGGGCAGGTCAACATCGTATTTGTACCCTATCTTAAAATAATCATTAGGGAAACGGTATGGCGAATTTTTATTAAGCGATAAGAACGTAGTAAGGTTGTATTTGACCTGGTTGTCCCTTAATCCATAGGCAGTGTATCCGTCAAGGTAAACGGTGTTGTTAAACTCCGGCGTGGTTCTGCCGCCTAACTGAAAACGGCTGCCTTCTTGTGTATTATATGCGTATAAAGAGCCTACCGGTCCGGCTTGTATCGGTCCAATTGCAGCATAATCGGTTGTCAGGGTTGATGCTATCCAGGTTAGGCGCTTAAATGATGGCATGTTTTGGAGGCGGTTAATGCGTGCGTAAACCTCATTTTGCCTGGCCATCCCACTATCAGCAGGCTGGCGGTTCCATATAGCAGTATCAGGTTGGGCAGTTTTGGCTACAAACTGCAACTCTTTTCCCTCATAAAAATCTGCCGGACGCGGGGCATTCAGAACGTAGTTCGAGTACGTAACCGTACGTTCGCCATACATGGCTATACCTTTATTTTTAAGAATGCCAAAATCGGCCCGCACATTGCTTTGCGACAAATAATACCGGCCGCCCGGAAAGGGCTTAAACTCCAGCCGGATCCGCAAGCTGCGCATAAAGTTGATGTTGATCTGCTTATTCACATTTAGTTCACAACCCTCTACCGCGTACTTTCCGTCAAGTGATACCAGCAGTTTACCTTCAAAAAGCAGGTCGCCCTTAGCGCGGGGTGTAAAACTAATTTCGGCAAGCTTGCCGTTTGCCGTAGTTACCGTATCGGTAATAAAGAATTTATAGTAATTGGGGGCATGATCGGCAATGGGGCTTAAAAATTCATTCACCATCACAAAAATGTTGTTTTTGTAAATATCGATCGTGTTACCGTAAAGGCGGTTAAGGTAAGTATCAACCCCTGTGGTATCCACAAACTTTACAATGTTAATGCCCTTTTCTGCTTGTAAGATCTGGATGGTCTTTTCAGGATCCTTCCTATAATAGTGCTGATATACCTTCTCGTTAAAATAAACCGGCAATGTAGTTTGCCGCACACCGTTAAGCGTGGTAGAAGAATCGAGCATGAACTGGTATTTTCTGAAGAACCCGCCGTTAATAAACTTTTTTGAGATATTGAAAAGCGAAAGCCCTATACGGTCATACTGGTCATACTGAATATAATCGGCATTGGCCATCCGATTTTCATTCTTATGATCTATCACCTGCTGTATCAGCTCTACGGCAGGGTTGCCTTTGTTACGGTATTTTTGGCTGCGGCCCGATACTACCGAAACCTCTTTTAACTGCGTTTGGCTGCTGCTAAGCCGGATAGTGAACTGATTGGCCTCGCCGGGGCGGATGGTTTTAATAACTGTTTGATAACCTACAAAAGAAAAGGTTACACGCGTGTAAGCGCCGGTAGCTGCAAGGCTGTATTTACCCTCTATATTAGTTGAGGTGCCGTACCTGCTGCCGGTAAAGGCTACGTTGATAAAAGATAAGGGTTGGTTAGTTGCCGCATCTAATACAATCCCGGTGACTGAAGTCCTACCCTGCTGCGGGGCGGGTGGTTGCTGCTGTTGGGCCCGCGCCGCGCAAGGATACATCGAAACCAAAGCCCATACAATTAAACTTAGTTTATATTGCCTGTTAAGCCGTTTATCTGCACCGGTCAGAGATTGTGTAAAGCAGGCCACAGCCTTAAAAGGACTTGTTATTAGTGTTAAGAAGGTCAAAGCAGCTATTAAATATTATAAGTTAGTACGTAGCAATAAACGGCAGGTATTAGTATTAAGTACCTTAACCGGTTAAATAACCGTAAAACAGCTATAAAGTTCAAACCAAACGCGCATATTATTATAATAATACTTCTACCACGCTAACCATCCGAAGGTTACCTTTGGCAAAAATGTACTGCTGCTAACGTGAAAGACGCAAAATACTACCTTGCAGCCATTGCTGCATTCACCACCTGGGGCTTTTTTAGTTTAGTTTTAAAACCAATACATAGCTACCCATCTCTAGATATTCTTTTTTATAGGGTGTTTAGCTGCGCCGTGCTTATGCTGGTGATCGCTGTATTGTTTAAGCGCCAAAAACTGCAGGAAACTATTATCATTTACAAAGCCCTGCCTGCAAACAAACGGCGCATAACCCTGCTGCTCAATATTTGTGGTAGTATATTTTTAACTATCAATTGGTTCTCATTTATTTATGTGATGAACCATATCAGCATCAAAGCTACATCACTGGCTTATTTGGTTTGCCCGATTTTGACTACCCTGCTTGCATACTTTCTGCTTCACGAAAAACTCAGTAAATTACAATGGCTATCTGTAGCACTTGGATTAACAGGCTGTATCTTATTATCATATGCAAATATGACGGATATGCTATACAGTATGATCGTAGGGCTTAGTTATGCTTTATACCTCATAAGCCAGCGCAAAAACACAGGGTTCGATAAATTCATTTTGCTCACTTTCCATATCGTTTTATCGGCGCTAATTTTGCTGCCGTTCTACCCGGTATTTAGCGGACCGATACCTGTAACGTTTCATTTTTATTTTTATGTAGAGATCATTGCGGTAGGCTTTACAATTGTACCGCTGTTGCTGAACCTTTATGCATTGAAAGGTATAAATTCATCTACCGTAGGTATGCTGCTTAACATTAATCCCATTATCGCCTTTGTACTCGCAACCGTGGTTTACCGTGAGCCCGTCACACAAATGCAGGCAATAGCCTATTCCGTAATATTTGTCTCGGTAATTGTCTTCAATATTAGGCATATCCGGTTCAGTAAAGCACAGCCGGAGGCTAAGCAGCCGGGCACGCTAATGTAACCAGGCACAAACCATTCATAAAAAATAGAGTTAGTAATGGATGCCGTCTCTAAGTAAACAACAAGCCACGCCAATAATGATCGGCGCCGAAATTTTTATTGAACCGGGCCAAAAGCCCGAGGAAATTGAAACCTGGTTTTTACAGCTTAAGCAAGCCGGCATGAACGTTACCCGCATCCGGTTGTTTGAAACTTATATGCGTAAAAACGATGGCAGCTGGGATTTTACGCTATTTGATACTGCTTACCTGGCTGCCGAAAAGTACGGTATAAAAGTATATGGCAACTTATTCCCGGCGACAGATTTTACCGACCTGGGCGGGTTAAAGTTCCCGCGGGACGACGCGCATTTTGATGCGATTGCCGAGTATGTAAAACAGGTGGTTCCGCATTTTAAGCAATTTAAATCATGCTATGGATGGGTGCCTGTGAATGAGCCAGGGGTTGGTCATTTTCCGCAAGAGCAATTCGCGGTAAGTAAATACGAAGAATGGAAAACCGCCCAAACGATTGCCGAATATAATAGCCAGGGGTACGACAGATTTGATTTTGCTGATGAGCGCTTCCACCTGCATTATAATACCTGGTTTTTACAATGGCTAACAAACGAGATCTTAAAATATCAAACTGATGCCATTATCCACGTTAATAACCACGCCATTTTTAAAAACGTTGCCGAGTATGATTTTACACAATGGCGCGAATTTTTGACCAGCCTTGGCGGTTCTGCCCATGCCAGCTGGCATTTTGAGTATTTCAACAGGCAACAATATGCGCTTGCCGTATCTGCAAATTGTGAGATCATCCGCTCAGGGGCGGGCAATATCCCCTGGTTTATGACCGAATTGCAGGGTGGCAACAATACTTACAGTGGGTTTTTAGCACTTTGCCCAACAGCAGAAGAAATTGCACAATGGCTTTGGATAGCTATCGCTACGGAGAGTAAAGGCGCCATATTCTGGTGCCTTAACCCGCGCTCGTCAGGTATCGAAGCAGGCGAATGGGCTATGCTCAATTATCATAATGAGCCGTCGGACAGGCTAATGGCAGCTACGGCTGTAACTCATGTTGTAAATGAGCATATCAATATTTTCGAAGAGGCCAGAGCATTAGAATCCGGCATAAACATACTATATACCCGCGAATCGTTATGGGTAGAGAAAAAGCTGCAAACCGGCGGCAAAAGCTACCCTGGCCGCGATGAAGGCGGGGTGATGAAATCGGCGATAGCTTATTTTGAAGCCTTAAGTGAGATGGGTATCCAGAGCAACTTTAAAGAAACAAGCGAATTTGATTTTAGTAAAACCGATTACCGGGGTATCACGATCATCCTGGCGCACCAGATCTCGATACCTTCAAAATACTGGCCGCTGCTAACAGGATTTGTTGCTAATGGCGGCACCCTTATTGCAGACGGGCTAACCGCTTACTATGATGAAAATGCCGTTTGCCTGATGCGAATGGGTTTCCCGTTACGTGAGTTGTTTGGTGCGGACGTTTTAGAGTACAAGGCTATCGACAATGCCGAAACCCTGCAGATGGGCAATACACAATTGCCTGCGTATCAATGGAAAGGCCTTTTAAAGCCAATTGTGGCCAAAGCAATCGGCACAATAGGAAACGATATTGCTGCGGTAAAAAACCAACACGGCAAAGGGCATGCGTATTGGTTGCCCACTATGGCAGGCTTATGCAGCCGCATTGTAAATGATTACAGCCAGTTAAATTCATTCTTAAGTGATGTGATCGATATACAAGCTGTCGCGGCCCGGTTCAACGAGCCACAGCCGGGCATTCTTATGAAAACGCTCACCACAACGCAGGGAATTGTTACCGTTATTGTTAATGAATCAACCCATCAAAAGCAATTCGGCATTAATTTAACAAGTCCCGGTAACCCGGTAATATGGTTTGCCAATAAAGGCGGCAAAGTAAACGGTACTACCATCAATATTTCTGCAGAAGAAACGATGGTGATCAGCTGGATTTAGCTCTCTTGGTTTCAGCATCTTCTGCCATCCTAAACAATGTTATTCTCTTGATCAGATCCAAAGGGATGGGTTGATCAAGAGGGAACTGCACAGATCCTTTGGCCCATTTATATCGTTCAATATCCGCCTTAAAAGCATTTATAGCAGCAGCGCCCGGGTAAAAGCCAATGTGCCGCGCATAGCCCGCAAAGTAAACCAGCACCTTATTTACCTTAAAAGCAGGCATGCCATAACTTATAACCTCGATAACCTGTGGTACAGCCTGTTTAATAGTCATTCGCACCTGCTGCATTGCTTCCTGCACGTCTGGGACAAATGCCGATAAATATTCGTCGACGCTGGCAGGTTTACGGGCATCCATCATTACCTGGGCATATTGTTCATATCCATATGCAAAGCATTCCACCGGTGTCCGTCAAGGTCGCAAAACGCACAGCCGTACATCCACCCCTGTATAAGAGATGGCGGAGCGAAAACATTGCCACCGGCAGCTGCAACTTTTTCAGCAATAACATTAACCTCCTGCTCTGTTTCGGCATCGAACGAAAACAATACTTCTGTACCTGTTGCTGTATCTGTAAGCCCGTTTTGGGTAACGGTCTTAAATGCCTCCTCCTGGAAAAGCATGATCATTGTGCCTTTAGTGCCAACTATAAGCGGTGCGGTTACCGGCGAATTCCCCATCCCCTCACCAATTTTAAAACCGATGGCATTGTAAAATTCTTTCGAGCGGGCAAGGTCTTTAACCGGCAAATTCATCCAAAGTTCTTTCGTCATTTTGATCTTAAATTATATCTCAAATATAACTTTTACAACCGTTGCCCGAACGGTATTAATGCGACCAATTAAAGGGCCAATACCGACTAAGCACAAATTGATACTTAACTCTGAACAGGTGTATAATTGCGCGCTAAAGAGATTTGACATTAGTGAGTACGTTAATCGATTTAAATTTTGTCATATTTGTTTAATTAATGACCAAAACCCTGCTCTGTGAACTTTGACTTGACTAATTGCGATAGGGAACCCATACACATTCCCGGGAAGATACAATCGCACGGATTTTTAATAGTGATCGATAGCAGCTATTTTATCCGTTATTACAGCGACAACCTATCTGAATATCTCGGTGAAATTGCCGATGAGATACTGGGGATGAATGTGGGTGACATGCAACCATTGATAGGTAGTAATGAACCGCCGGATTTTATTAATCAATTGATAGCCCTTGGAAAAAGCAACGGCTTTGAGCAAACCAACCCGTTTAATACCGATATACAGGGCAGGCCATTTCACCTTATCATCAATTCATCTGGCGACTATTATCTTTTAGAATTTGAGCCGGCGCAATCTGATAGTAAAACAGATGTACAGCGGATGATCGGCAGGTCGATATCAGAAATGCTGGCCGATAAGAACCTCCAAAATCTTTTAAACAACAGCGCCATTCAGGTAAAAAATGTTATCGGCTATGATAGGGTTATGGTCTATCGTTTTGCAGATGACGGACATGGCGAAGTTATTGCCGAAGCAAAAAATGAAGACTTGCCTTCTTGGCTTGGGCTGCATTATCCTGCGTCAGACATCCCCAAACAGGCGCGCGAACTTTACAAAAAAAACCTTACACGGCTTATTGCCAACGTTAATACAGAGCCATCAGGAATTATTACGGAAGCTGATAATGCAGCCAACCCTTTAGATCTTACCAACTCCGAACTAAGGGCTGTGTCGCCAATACATATCCAGTACCTGAAAAACATGGGAGTATACTCCAGTTTCAGTATTTCGCTGATGTATAAAAACGAGCTTTGGGGCCTTATTGCCTGCCATAGCTACTCGCCCCGTTTTATCGATTTCCGTTCGCGCGAATCGTCTAAACTTATCGGGCAGATCCTGTCGTCGGCATTAGAATTCAGGCAGGACGAAGAAAACCAGCAATTGCAGGAACGCTACAAAGGTGCTGTTGATCAGTTAAGCCGTTTAATGCTCAAAGATAACAGTGTAGACCACGCCCTAACGGGCCACAACGTAAACCTTCTTAACACGGTTGATGCTACAGGCGCAGTATTGCTATTTGAAAATAACATCACCAAATTAGGTGTTACACCTAATGATGCCCAACTTGCAGGCCTGGTAAACTGGATAACAAATAACGTTAACGAAACTTTTTATTACACCAGCAAACTTCCGGCCGAGTACCAGGAAGCTACTATGTTCAGGAATGTGGCATCGGGGATGATGGTATCTACCATTTCTAAAGAAATGGGCGAATATGTAATATGGTTTAAACCCGAGCAGTTAGAAACCATTACCTGGGCCGGTAACCCGGATAAGCCGGTTACGATATCTAACGATGGCTTTGCACATATCTCACCCCGCAACTCGTTCGAAGAATGGTCGCAAACTGTCACCGGGACCTCTAAAAAGTGGAGCAACGAAGAAGTTAAGTCTGTTGTACGTTTACGCAGCGAGATCAATTATGCCATCAACCAAAAGGCTGGTGCCATCCGCTTACTTAATGAGAAACTGAAGCAGGCCTATGAAGAACTGGATACCTTTAGTTATACGATATCGCATGATCTTAAAAACCCGATAAGCACTATTAAAAGCTTCGCGCAAATTTTACTGCGCGATAAGGATCTAAAACCACAAACAACTAAGATTTTAGACCGAATTAATACTGGTGCGGATAAGATGAATAACATGATCAATGAGGTGTTGGATTATTCACGCATTAACCGGTCAGAACTGGTTTTAACAGAAATCGAAACCGGCCCCATCATCCAGGAAATTGTCAGGGACCTGTTGCTGGTTTACAATGTTGACGAAAGTTGCATTACAATAGGCCAGACGCCAAAAATACAAGGCGACCCGGTAATGATATCGCAAGTGTTTGCTAACATTATCAGTAATGCGGTTAAATACTCCATGAAATCAGAGCCCCCTCGGGTCAGCATTTCAGGAACTGAAACCGATATAGAAGTGGTTTACACCATTACTGATAACGGCCTGGGGATAGACATTAAACAACTGCCTAAAATATTCGAACTGTTTAACCGGATGGATAACGTAGGCGATATCGAAGGGTCGGGAGTAGGTTTAGCCATTGTTAAACGCATTATCGAAAAACACAAAGGCAAGATATGGGTAGATAGCGAATTGGGCTTAGGCTCGTCTTTCTATATCTCTTTCAGCAAGTAACCTCAACTAACTGCTACGACTTTTAAACCATTCCCCAAACTTTAAAAACGTTTGGTTGGCTGCTGCAATAACCACAGCTTCCTGCTCGGGATTAGTTGCCTGGTAATTCAGCGCGTCTTTAAAGGCATCCCACATCTGCTCTGTATTATTACCGTAGCTGGTAAAAAAGGTGAGCTCGTTATCCCTCAGCGCCAATTGCTGCTGCATCATTTTGCTAATGATCTTACCGCCCAGGGTCGATCCCTCAATCACATACAACGCGCCAATCGCCTGTAAATGGCTGGTCAAAACCGGCAGGTCATCTCCCGATGCTTTAACCGGCACAGCGGCACCAAGGCTTTGCAGGTCATCCGCCAAAGACTGCGTTTTACGCCTGTCGGCATTATCCGGCAATAGGGATGCGTCTATAACCTTGTTAATCTCCATTTCCAACCCGCCAAAGTAACCGTAAAATAGTTTCAGCACATCGGCGTATTCCTCTTTGGACCGTATTGCGCGTAGCTTGCCTACCATTACCTTTTCTAATTGCTGATGATTACTTTTAGTTTCTTCTTTTAATTTATCAGATAACATATTAGTGGCTGTTGATGTGTAAAGGTTGTAATTTACAGCTTATAGAAAAATAATTTCTGCTAAATGCCTAAACCCTTGTTATTTAAAATAATATTCTATACAATTGTGTAACAATGACACAAAGCCTGTTTGCTGTCATTAACCAATTATCAAGTAGCATGGCCTGCTGGCCTTGTGAACAAACCGCTTAAAGGATAAAGTGTTTATGAAAAAAAAGTATCTGTTGCTAATGGCATTGCTGCCTGCCGCTGCATCGGCGCAAACTAAATGGTCGGAAACCAAGAATGGCGATATCATAACCGTTGCCAATACGGGTGGCCAAACACTTGGCTATTCGGCCACATCCGGAGTAAAAATCTTGACTGTTAACGGCCTGGCATTTAAAGATCATAATAAGAACGGAAAACTGGACAAGTATGAAGACTGGCGTTTGCCGGTTGATGTGCGCGCCAAAGACCTTGCCGCAAAAATGAGCGTCGATCAGATTGGTGGTTTAATGCTTTACAGCAGGCACCAATCTATCCCCACGATGCCGGGTGGCCCGTTTGCCGGCTTTTATAACGGAAAGCCGTTTAGCGAGAGCGGTGCTAATGCCTACGATTTATCTGATCAGCAGAAAAAGTTTTTAAAAGACGATAACGTACGCCATGTGCTGATAACATCGGTGCAAAGCCCCGAAATTGCAGCACGGTGGAACAACAACGCACAAGCCTATGTAGAGGGTATTGGCTTAGGTATCCCTAACAATAACAGTTCCGACCCGCGCCACGGCACCGTTGCCAATGCCGAATTTAATGCGGGTGCGGGGGGTAATATTTCTATGTGGCCGGGCTCGCTTGGATTAGCAGCAACGTTTGATCCCGCAGTCACTCAAAATTTTGGCCATATAGCCGGGCAGGAGTACCGCGCTTTGGGTATAGCAACAGCACTATCACCGCAGGTAGATATGGCTACCGACCCCCGCTGGAACCGTGTAAGCGGCACTTTTGGCGAACACCCACAACTGGCTGCAGATATGGCACGTGCCTATATAGACGGTTTTCAGACATCCACCGGCAGTAAAGAAATTGCCAACGGATGGGGATACAACAGCGTTAATGCCATGGTAAAACATTGGCCGGGCGGTGGTGCCGGCGAAGGCGGCCGCGATGCGCATTATGGTTTCGGCAAATATGCCGTTTATCCGGGCAACAACTTCGCGCAGCATTTTATTCCGTTTACACAGGGTGCTTTCAAACTAAGCGGTAAAACAGGTATGGCTGCGGCGGTAATGCCATATTACACCATCAGTTACAACCAGGATACAAAGAACCATGAGAATGTAGCCAACAACTATAACAAATACATCATTACCGATCTGCTGCGCAACAAATACAAGTATGATGGCGTGGTATGTACAGACTGGCTGGTAACCGGCGATGAGACCGTTATCAACAGTTTCCTTTCTGGCAAATCATGGGGTGTTGAGAAGCTCACCATTGCCGAGCGCCATTACAAGATACTGATGGCAGGTGTAGATCAGTTTGGCGGCAACAATGACCTTGGCCCGGTAGTGGCCGCCTATCAAATGGGAGTGAAAGAACACGGCGAATCCTTTATGCGCGCGCGCTTTGAGCAATCGGCCGTGCGTTTGTTAAGGGGAATCTTCAGAACCGGGTTGTTCGAAAACCCATACCTGGACCCGGAAGCAACTAAAAAAACTGTGGGCAATGCCGATTTTATGAGTGCGGGTTATCAAACACAGCTAAAATCAATTGTGATGCTAAAAAACAAGGGCAACATTTTACCCTTAAAAACCGGCAAAACAGTGTATGTGCCTAAAAAATACACACCTGCTGGCAGAAACTTCCTTGGAATGCCTATAGCCGAAAAAACCGAATATCCGGTCAACATGGATATCGTAAAAAAATATTTTAAGGTGACGGAAAACCCGGACGAAGCCGACTATGCCTTGGTGTTTATCGCCAGCCCTATCGGACGCGGCGGTTACGATGCCGATGACGCCAAAAATGGCGGCAATGGCTACTTACCGGTTTCGTTACAATATGGCAAGTATACTGCCGAAACCGCCCGTGCAACCAGCCTTGCCGGCGGCGACCCGTTAGAAAAATCGGCTAACAGAAGCTACAAGAATAAATCAGAAACATCTACCAACGTAACCGACCTGGCTATGGTAACGGATACGTATACAAAAATGAAAGGCAAACCGGTAATTGTTTCCGTTAACATGAGCAACCCAATGGTATTTGCCGAACTGGAAAAACAGGCCAATGCCATTATTGTGGACTTTGGCGTGCAGGGACAAGCCAACCTGGATATCCTAACCGGTAAAGCAGAGCCATCGGCACTGTTACCTTTACAAATGCCGCTGAATATGAAAGTAGTAGAGGCCCAGTTTGAGGATGTGCCATTGGATATGAAATGCTACACCGACAGCGAAGGCCATGTGTATGACTTCGGCTTCGGTTTAAACTGGAAAGGCGTGATTAAGGATGCCCGTACAGCGAAGTACACGAAAACGGTGGCAAGGCCTTAATTCCTGTTGATGAAATAATATTGACGAGGGCAAAAGTTTTAATTTTTGCCCTCGTTCTTTTTGATTTAAAACCATAAATTGCCTAATAAATCCGCCAATTATATGAAACGCTTCCTGCCATTACTTGTCCTCCTAATGATAGGATCTGCTTCCTACGCCCAATCATTCAAAGTGGTAAAAACGGATGCGGGGCCAATCTCGGGCACGGAAAGCAACGACGGAGCGATACACATATTTAAAGGCGTGCCTTTTGCTGCCCCGCCGGTTGGCAACCTGCGCTGGAAGGCACCGCAGCCGGTTAAACACTGGATGGATGTTAGAGCCTGTACCGAATTTTCTAAAAGCCCGATGCAGGGTAAGCCAAACGAGTTTGGTGTGTACACACGCGAGTTTTTAATAAAGGATGAGCCACTTAGCGAAGACTGCCTTTACCTTAACGTTTGGACAGGCGCAAAATCGCCGGGAGAAAAAAGACCCGTAATTGTATGGATCTACGGCGGTGGGTTTGTAAGTGGCGGCACCAACGTGCCTATTTACGATGGCGAGACACTGGCAAAGAAGGGTGTTATACTGGTAAGTCTAAATTATCGTGTGGGCATATTCGGATTTTTTGCGCACCCGGCGTTAACCAAAGAGTCGCCAAACCATGCGTCGGGTAATTATGGATTAATGGATCAGTTAGCCGCCTTAAAATGGGTGCAAAAAAATATTGCTGCCTTCGGTGGCGACCCTGCCAACGTGACCATTGCCGGGCAGTCGGCCGGTTCTTTCGGGGTAAATTACCTTGTGGCTTCACCATTGGCCAAAGGCTTATTTAGCAAGGCCATTGCCGAAAGCGGGGCGCACATGCTACCGGGAAAAGGCAGCGGCATAACCCTGGCCGAAGCAGAAAAAGGCGGATTAAAAGCAACCGAAGAATTACATGCAGGCACTCTGGCCGATCTGAGAAAGTTACCTGCGGAAGAACTGCTTAAACAAAACAATTTCCGGCCGATTATAGACGGTTACTTTTTACCCCAGGTACCGGCAGATATTTTTACTGCCAATAAAGAAAACCAGGTTCCGCTTTTAACCGGATGGAATGAGGATGACGCCTTTATCGGCGCTATTAAAAATGCCGCTGATTACCGCAGCGGTATACAAAAGCGTTTTGGTGACAGGGCTACCCTGGTGCTTAAACTTTATCCCGGCACAACGGATGCCGAGGCAGAAACATCGCAGGTCCGGATGTCGCGCGATCAAACGTTCGGCGTACACAACTACATTTGGGCTAACGTGCAAAGCGCGAAAAATAAAGCAAAAGTTTACCTGTACCGTTTTACCCGCAGGTTGCCCGCGACTGCGGCTTTCAAAAAATACGGAGCGTTTCACACCGGCGAAGTGGCCTATGTGTTTAATAATCTTAAATTCCTAAACCGCCCGTTTGAACCGATTGATCAGCAATTGGCCAATACAATATCTACCTATTGGGTAAACTTTGCAAAAACAGGCAATCCTAATAGTATCGGTCTGCCGGTTTGGCCTGCTTACGATATAATAAACCATTCTGTAATGCTGCTGGGTGAGCAGCCTGGTGCCAAATCACTGCCGGACAAAGCTGCTTTAGATTTCATGGTGAAGGAGATGACACGGTAACGTTTTGGTTTTTGCAGTGTCATAAAACTTTCTCATTTCAATCCGTAAAAACCTTTTTTGGAGTAAAGGGGTTACTATTGCAATACGGTTTAATTGCGGGGCTTTATCGCGGTTGGCCTGCACTGTTCAGTAAGTGTTTAAATTAAAGCTAAATAATATCTATTTAATATTAAAAATGTGATATTTACGCACTAAACCCGAACAGACGTTCAACATTTTTATCACCGCCTGCATGAAAACTATACCCTCTCAACTCAAGATCCTTTCCATTGATATAGGTGGCTCAAGCATTAAAGCAACAATTTTAAACAGCAAAGGCGAGCTTAAAATGGATTACAACAAAGTTGTAACCCCCAAGCCTGCCACGCCAGAAAATGTCATCAAATCAATAAAGGTTTTAGTGGAAAAGTTTCCCGGTTATGATCGCATATCAGTAGGCTTTCCGGGTTATGTACGCAACGGCGTTGTGAAAACCGCGCCTAACCTGGGCGACAGCTATTGGAAAGATGTTGATTTTCGCAAACTGCTGCAAACTGCGCTGGGTAAAGACGCACAGGTAGTTAACGATGCCGATATGCAAGGCCTTGGCGTAGTAAGCGGCAAAGGGTTGGAGATGGTGATCACTTTGGGTACCGGATTTGGCACCGCACTATTAATGGACGGCCACTTGCTACCCCACCTGGAAGTATCTCATCACCCGGTATCAAAAGGCCGTGATTATGACCAGTATATTGGTGATAAGGCGTTGGAAGAAGTAGGCGAGAAAAAATGGAACCGCCGCATGAGGAAGGTTTTTAAAATATTGAAAACCGTATTTAATTATGACTACTTATACATAGGTGGCGGAAATTCAGACCTGCTGGATTTTAAACTGGATAAGAACATGAAAATTGTAACCAATGCCGATGGCATTAAGGGCGGTGCTAAATTGTGGCAGGAAGATATGCACCCGGTTACACATGTGGCAATGGCCACACCAACAAAATAATTACCTTTCTTAAAAAATACAATGGAGAAACCGAACGAAGAACTGGAAAAATTGGCAATTGATACCGTGAGAGTATTATCTGCCGATGCTGTACAAAAAGCAAACTCGGGCCACCCGGGTACTGCAATGGCTTTAGCGCCAATGGGCCACGTATTATGGACCAAATTTTTAAACTATAACCCTAAAAATCCTGATTTTGCAAACCGCGACAGATTTATTCTTTCTGCGGGCCATGCCTGTATCCTACAATATAATTTTTTATACCTTACCGGTTATGATCTTTCATTAGATGATATCAAACAGTTTCGCCAGTTAAACAGCAAAACTGCCGGCCACCCTGAATATGGTTTGGCGCCGGGTGTTGATGTAACTACCGGCCCGTTAGGCCAGGGTTTTGCCAATGGTGTTGGTTTTGCCATCGCCCAAAAACATTTAGCTAACCGCTACAACAAGCCGGGCTTCGACCTTTTTAATTACAACATTTACACTATCTGCAGCGATGGTGATATGATGGAAGGTGTAACATCTGAGGCTGCTTCATTAGCAGGCCACTTACAGTTGGGCAACCTGATTTATCTTTACGACGATAACCACATATCTATCGAAGGCAGTACTGATATCGCGTTCAATGAAGATGTAAGCGCCCGTTTCCGTGCATACGGCTGGCAGGTGCAGGAAGTGCCTGACGTGAATGATACCCACGCGTTGGAACTGGCCCTGATCAATGCAAAATCCGAAACGCAAAAACCGTCGCTGATCCGCGTACGTTCGTTGATCGCTTATGGTAGTCCTAACAAATCCGGTACTGCCGGTTCACATGGTTCGCCTTTAGGTGCCGACGAGATCAAACTGGTAAAAGAATTCTTTGGCTTTGATCCCGAAAAATCTTTTGAAGTACCTGCCGAAGTATTGGAATACTACCACAAAAAAGGTGCACGCGGCGAAAAAACAGAAGAAAAATGGAATGAGCTTTTTGCAAAATACAAAGAGAAATTTCCTGAATTAGCTGCGGAATACGAGGCAGCCTTTAAAGGCGAATTGCCGCGGGGTTGGGCAGATAAATTGCCAACCTTTAAAGCATCAGATCCTAAAATGGCAACCCGCCAGGCATCGGGCAAAGTGCTTAATGCTGTTGCATCCAGCCTGCCAAACCTCATAGGTGGTTCAGCAGATTTAGCGCCGTCTACAGAAACTAATTTAAAAGAATACGATTCATTTACTTCAGAAAACAGGGGCGGCCGTAACTTCCACTTTGGCATCCGTGAACATGCTATGGGTTCGGCCTTAAACGGCATGGCCTTAACAAAAGGCCTGTTGCCTTTCGGTGCAACGTTCCTGCAATTTGCAGATTATATGCGCCCGCCGATCCGCTTGGCGGCCATTATGAAGATCAGCCCGATATTTGTTTACACGCATGACAGTATTGGCTTAGGCGAAGATGGTACTACTCACCAGCCGGTAGAGCATTTGTCATCGCTTCGTGCAATCCCTAACGTAACGGTTATCCGCCCTGCAGACGCCAATGAAACAGCATTTGCATGGAAAGTGGCTATCGAGAAAAAAGGCGGTCCTACTGTACTGGTTTTTACCCGCCAGGGTTTACCAATCTTAGATCAGGATAAATACGGAAAAGCGTCAGGATTAGAAAAAGGTGCCTATATCGTTTCGAAAGAAAGCAATAACCCCGACCTGATCTTATTGGCAACCGGTTCTGAAGTGGCACTGATAATGGAAGCCCAAACTAAGTTAGAAGCCGAAGGTATTTCTACACGCGTAGTAAGCATGCCATCGTGGGAATTATTTGAAGCGCAGGATGCTGCTTATAAAGAAGAGGTACTACCGAAAGCAAGCCGTAAACGTTTAGCTGTAGAAATGGCATCACCAATGGGATGGCATAAATACACAACAGACGAAGGTGATATGTTGGGCATGACCACCTTTGGTGAATCGGCCCCGGCGGATGACCTGTATAAGCATTTTGGCTTTACGGTTGATAATGTAGTTAACAAAGCGAAAGCTTTATTATAGTATCAAGTAGCGAGTATCAGGTATCAAGATATTGAAACGGATACTCGCTTCACCTGAAGTACTAACATCTTGATACTAAATACTTGATATTAAATGAGTTTAATTGGTAATCTGGAATGGTCGGGCGCTATCATTAACCGAAGCGGTAAAGAAAAGGTAGCGCAGCAAATTGCCGCGATGGTAAAAGATGGCGATATCCTTGGGGTTGGCTCGGGTTCTACAGTTTACCTTGCGCTGCTCGCCATTGCCGATAGGATCAGGATTGAACAATTAAATGTGCTGGCTATACCAACCTCGTTAGAGATCAGTATGTTTTGCAGTAAGCTGGGCATACCGCTAACTACTCTGTTTGAGCACACGCCAACCTGGTTATTTGACGGTGCCGATGAAGTCGGCCCGAATAATAGCCTGATTAAAGGCCGCGGCGGGGCAATGTTCAAGGAAAAATTGCTGATAGCCAGTAGCCCTGTAAATTATATTATTGTTGACGACAGCAAACTGGTTGATAAGATTGGCACCAATTTTCCGGTACCGGTAGAGGTTTTTCCGCAAGCGTTATTGCTCGTAGACGCCGAACTGAAAAAACTTGGGGCAAACAGCATTAAAATAAGGCCGGCAGCAGGCAAAGATGGGCCGGTTATAACAGAGAACAACAACCTTATCTTAGATTGCTATTTTGATACGATCAGCGACACCATGGAGCGCGACATCAAGTCGATCACAGGTGTTATTGAAAGCGGCCTGTTTATTGGTTATAACTTGCAGATATTAATGGCCGTTAATGAGTAGCTAACTTTACATCGCGTTAGCACAATTAGGAGAATGGCATTACAAAATACAGTGAATTAATTAAGACCTTTATTATATAAAACGACATCGAACTATGGAAAATAAAGTAAAACAAATACACAATTTTGGCCAAAGCATTTGGCTGGATTTTATTGACCGCCAGATCATCAGCAGCGGTAATTTACAAAAGCTGATAGATGAAGACGGCATTCGTGGCGTAACATCTAACCCTGCTATTTTTGAGAAAGCTATCTCCAGCAGTGATGATTATAACGATGACATTACGGCATTTGGAAAAGAAGCTGGTACAACAGAAGATATTTTCTTTAACCTGGCTATAAAAGATATACAGGCAGCAGCCGACTTATTTGACCCACTTTACAACGAAGGTGTTGTAGGAGCCGATGGTTATGTAAGTTTAGAGGTGTCTCCTTTTTTAGCTTTAGATGCAGAAAAAACTGCTAAACAGGCAGAAGAGCTTTGGAAAAAAGTTGATCGCAAGAATGTGATGATCAAAATCCCGGGTACTAAACCTGGCTTGCAAGCCATAAGGGAAACTATCTCAAAAGGCATCAACGTTAATGTTACTTTGCTTTTTGGTTTAGAACGCTATGAAGAGGTTACCGAAGCCTATATCTCCGGCCTGGAAGATCATTTGGCAGCCGGCCACAACATTGAGCACATCTCATCAGTAGCCAGCTTTTTCTTAAGCCGTATTGACGTGGTGGTTGATCCTTTGTTGAAGGAAAAAGGCGCCGACGATCTGGTGGGCGAAGTGGCTGTAGCATCTGCTAAAAAAGCATATGAAATTTATAAAAGGGTGTTCAGCACCGACCGTTGGAAGGCCTTAGAAGCTAAAGGTGCAAAACCACAGCGTTTGCTTTGGGCAAGTACCGGCAGCAAAAATCCTGATTTTAAAGACACCAAATATGTTGAGGCGCTGATTGGCCCGGATACTGTAGATACCGTTCCGTTAGAAACTATCGAGGCGTTTCGCGATCATGGCATTGCTGCTGATACATTGATGCTGGGTTTAGACCAGGCAACCGAAACTTTGGGCCGTTTAAAGTCTTTAGGTATTGATCTGGATAAAATCACCCAGGACTTGGAAGATGAAGGCATTGAAAAATTCAACAAGCCTTTTGAAAAACTACTTAAAGCGATAGAAGATCAACAAGCAAAAGGATAACGCTATGTTGGTGAAAAAATCAGATCTGAAGATCCTGTTTTTTGACATAGGCGGCATACTGCTTACCAACGGCTGGGGCCACGAGTCACGGCATGAGGCGTCCAAAAAATTTGGTCTGGATTATGACGAGGTAAACTCGCTGCACAATTTCATATTCAACGTCTATGAAATTGGCAGCATTACTTTGGATGAATACCTGGATACGGTGATAGTTAACCACCCGCGCGAGTTTGCCCGCGAAGATTTTAAAGCATTTATATACGAGCAATCGCTGGAGTTACCCAATATGCTTGCCTGGCTTAAAGAGTGGAAAAAAGATTGCGGGTTCCGCATCATTTCCATTAATAACGAAGGAAAGGAGCTGAATGACTACCGTGTACAAAAATTCAAGCTGCACGAGTGCTTTGATGCATTTATCTCTTCGTGCGAGGTAAAGATGCGCAAACCAGATCCGGGCATATGGCAGCTGGCGATGGGTATTGCGCAGGCATCGCCCAAACAATGCGTTTATTTTGATGATAGGATCATGTTTGTGCGTACTGCCGAAAAATTAGGTATTCGCTCGTTCCAGCATGTCGATTTCGAAACAACAAAGAAAATTTTAAACGATCTTAAGAAAGAAACCCTCAATTGATATGAGCACAACAGATAAATATGCCTTTGGCATGATTGGCTTAGGTGTTATGGGCCGCAGCTTGCTACTAAACATGGCCGATCATGGTTACGCGGTAGCCGGTCACGATAAAGATGCCGGTAAGGTAGATTCATTAAACCAGGAAGGCGACAAAGTTGCTGTAAAAGGTTTTCTGGATGTGAATGAATTTATACAAAGCTTAACCACGCCACGCGCCATTATGATGCTGGTACCTGCAGGTAAACCTGTAGATAGTGTTATTGCCGAACTAAGCCCTTTACTCGATAAAGGCGATATCCTGATCGATGGCGGTAATTCGCACTTTACAGATACTAACCGCCGTGTTGAAGAACTGGAGGCAAAAGGCCTGCATTTCTTTGGTATGGGTGTATCCGGTGGTGAAGAAGGTGCGCGCCGCGGCCCAAGCATGATGCCGGGCGGCGACAAAGACGCCTATGCCGTTATGAAACCCATTTTTGAAGCCATCGCCGCCAAGGTTGATGGTGCACCGTGCGTTACCTACATCGGGCCGGGCGCATCAGGCCACTTTGTTAAAATGGTGCACAACGGTATCGAATACGGTATCATGCAGCTTTTAGCGGAGACCTACGAAATCCTGAAAAAGGGCTTAGGCCTTGATAATGATGCAATACAAAAGGTTTTTGCGGAGTGGAACGCCGGCAGGCTTCAATCTTTTCTGATGGAAATTACCGCAGAGATCTTCACCTATAAAGACAAAGACAGCGACCACCTGCTGTTAGATGACATTAAGGACGAAGCCCGTGCTAAAGGAACAGGTAAATGGACATCGCAGGTAGCAATGGACTTACAGGCACCATCGCCGGTAATTGACACCGCAGTTGCTATGCGCGACCTTTCTAAATACAAAGAGATGCGCGAAAAGGCTGCCGAGAAATACAGCACCGGCGAGCAGTTGCATCTGAATGGTGATAAAGAAGAATTGCTTGCCGCATTAGAGCAGGCATTTTACTTCAACATGATCATTACGTATGCGCAGGGCATGTTCCTGCTTACCAATGCATCAATTGAATACAAGTATGATCTGAAATTGGCTGAGATAGCCAAAATTTGGAGGGGTGGCTGTATCATCAGGTCGTTATTCCTGAATGATATTTACAACGCTTACCAGGCCGATGATAAACTTGCCCATTTATTACTTGATGATGGTGTTCAAAAACTAGTTACCGAAGCATTACCGGGAGCTCGTACAATTGTATCAGCAGCAACCGCTGCAGGTATAGCCGCACCTGCTTACGCCGCTGCCTTAAGCTATTTTGATGCTTTCCGCAGTGCACGCATGCCGTCTAACCTTACCCAGGCCCAACGCGACTTTTTTGGTTCGCATACTTATGAGTTAATTGGTAAAGAGGGCGTTTTCCATACCCAATGGGTGATAAACAAACTGGCCGAAGAAAACTAAAAAGCATTATCATGAGCACAATCACAAAATCCGAGCCTACCATATTTATCATATTTGGCGGCACCGGCGATTTAAATTCGCGCAAGATAGCGCCAGCGCTTTACAACTTATTTTTAGATGGATGGTTACCAAACCAGTTTTCTATAATAGGCACCGGGCGTACTAAATTAACAGACGAGCAGTTTAGGGAAAACCTACATAACGATATTAACCAGTTTTCGCGCAGCGGTAAAGCTGAGGAAAAAAAATGGGAAGAATTTGCTAAAAGCATCTACTACCAGGTATCAGACGCTACGGATGCAGAAACTTACAAAGAATTTGGCAAAAGGATAGATGCGCATAATGCCGAATGGAAGGTCACCGCTAATGTGATCTTTTACCTGGCAGTGGCACCTAACTTTTTCCCGATCATCGCATCAAATATCTCTAAAGCCAAACTGGCTGAAGATAAGAACCGTGTGCGCATCATTATCGAAAAACCATTTGGCCACGACCTGGAAACAGCTAAAGAGCTGAATGAATTGCTTAAAGGCATTTTTGATGAATGCCAGATTTACCGTATCGACCATTATTTGGGTAAAGAAACGGTGCAAAATATCATGGCCTTTAGGTTCGCCAATTCGATTATGGAGCCGCTTTGGAACCGTAACTACATCGAACATGTACAGATCTCTGTTACGGAGCAACTGGGTGTAGAAGACCGGGGTGATTACTACGACGGATCTGGCGCTATGCGCGATATGATCCAGAACCACTTGCTGCAATTGCTTTGCCATATTGCAATGGAGCCGCCGGTTAGCTTTAATGCCGATGAAGTGCGCGACCGTAAGGTGGATGTTTTACGCGCCATGCGCAGGTTTGGGCCGGAAGATGTACGCAATTCGGCAGTACGCGGCCAATACGGCAGCGGATGGATGAAAGGTAAAGAAGTACCCGGCTATCGAGAGGAGCAAAAGGTAAATCCGGAATCGAATACCGAAACGTTTGCAGCCATCAAATTCTTTGTTGATAACTGGCGCTGGCAGGGTGTGCCGTTTTACTTGCGTACAGGCAAGCGCATGCACCAGTCATCATCTGTTATTACCATACAGTTTAAGGATGTGCCGCACCTGATATTCCCTACCGAAGCTGCAGAAAGCTGGCAGCAAAACAGGCTGATCATCAGTATTCAGCCCGAAATGAGCATCCGTTTACAGGTGCAGGCCAAACGCCCGGGTATAGATATGGTTTTAAACGCGGTAGATATGGTGTTCGATTACAAAGGCACTTATACCAACCAGGCACCGGAAGCATATGAAACGCTGATATTGGACACAATGTTGGGCGATCAGACACTGTTTATGCGTGGCGACCAGGTAGAGGCTGCATGGGAATTGGTTATGCCGATACTAAGCACCTGGCAAAATAAAAAAAGCCTTAATTTCCCTAACTATTCCGCCGACTCATGGGGCCCGGAATCTGCCGAGGCGCTGATAGCCCGCGATGGATACAATTGGTTTACTCTTCCCGTTAACGGTAAAAAATAAGGTTATGAAACTGAATATTTTTAAAACCGAGAGCGAAGTTTTAGCCAGTCTTGCCGGTTTTTTTGAAGCATGCGCAAAGGAAGCCATTGATAACAATGGTCGCTTTGCGGTTGCTTTATCGGGCGGTAGTTCTCCTAAAAAACTGCACGAATTGCTTGTTAAAGAATATTGCGATAAAATTGAGTGGGACAAGGTTTACTTCTTTTTCGGCGATGAGCGCGATGTGCCTTTAACCGATGCGCAAAATAACTATTTAATGGCCAAGCAAACCCTTTTTGATCCGCTGGGTATCGATCCGTCACATGTATTCCCGGTGCAAACCAGTTTGGGCGCCGAAGAAGCTGCTAAGGATTATACCCGTAACCTTATCCATTTTTTTGATGGTGAAAGTGCAACCTTTGATCTGATTATATTAGGCCTGGGCGACAACTCGCACACCGCATCGTTGTTCCCACATACAAGCGTTTTAAAAGACGAAACTGCATCAGTGCAGGCCTTGTATATAGACGAGGTTAAAATGAACCGCATAACATTTACAGCACCGCTAATTAACATTGCGCAGCACACGGCTTTTTTAGTATACGGGCAGGGCAAAGCCGAAGCGGTTAAACACATCCTGGAAGATGCTCAGAATTTTCCCGAGTATCCGGCCCAACTTATAGAGGGTAAAGATGTACAATGGTTTTTAGACAAACCTGCAGCCAGTAAGTTAGAAAATAAATAAAATGAAGCCTCCCTTACGGGGGGCTTTTCTATACATGCGTTTTTTGGCTTTGCTGGCATATTCAAGATTTGTCAAACCTGTTAGATGCTTTGTAGTTTACTAAGTAACCGCAACCATATTTAAATGATATATCCATGAGCGACATCAAACAACAATTACAGGCGATGTTTGTGCCCGGGAACCAGATCCCGGCAGAGCATCGTATAGATGAAATTCATCAGCGAGAATACCTGGTTAATGGCGAAATGCGCCAGTGGACAGGCGAAGTGAGCGAAGTATATTCGCCGGTTTGCCTGCCTGATGCCAACGGCGAGCTTAAACGTAAGCTGATAGGCACGTACCCCGTTTGCACCGAAACGGAAGCTATGGAGGCGATGGAAGCCGCCCTAACCGCCTATGACAACGGCCGTGGCGAATGGCCTACCATGAGTGTTGCCGACCGCATTAAATGTATGGAACGCTTTGTTTACAAAATGAGCGAGCAACGTGCATTAGTAATCAAGCTGTTGATGTGGGAGATAGGTAAATCTTTAACAGACTCGGCTAAAGAGTTTGACCGCACAGTTGAATATATCAACGCCACCATAGACGGACTAAAAGATATCGACAGGCAATCGTCACGCTTTGAAATGGCCGAGGGTTTGGTAGCACAAATAAGACGTTCGCCGTTGGGAGTGGTGCTGTGTATGGGTCCGTTTAATTATCCTTTAAATGAAACTTTTACCACGCTGATCCCGGCGCTTATTATGGGCAATACCATTCTATTTAAACCACCTAAGCACGGTACACTACTGCATTACCCGTTATTGACCGCCTTTCGCGATTCATTTCCTAAGGGAGTAGTAAATACCGTTTACGGCCGGGGTGCAGTTGTTACGCCGGGGCTAATGGCAACAGGTAAGATCAATGTACTGGCCTTTATTGGCAGTAGTAAAGTAGCTAACGACCTCAAGAAACGCCACCCTAAGGTTAACCGTTTGCGGGCGGTACTGAGCTTGGATGCTAAAAACGCTGCCATCATTACCAAACACGCCGATCTTAAACTTGCTGTAAGTGAATGTATCCTTGGCTCGCTATCTTTTAACGGGCAGCGCTGTACGGCTATCAAAATAATTTTTGTGCATAAAGATGTGGCAGATGAGTTTAACAAATTATTTAGCGACGCCGTTAATGCATTAAAACCCGGCCTTCCGTGGACAGATGGCGTAAAGCTAACCCCTTTGCCAGAGCCACACAAACCGGATTATCTTAAAGAATGTATTGACGACGCAATAGCCAACGGCGCAAAAGTGATTAATGAAAACGGCGGCTCTACCATTGGTTCATTTGTGTTCCCGGCGGTAGTATACCCGGTTAACGAAAAGATGAAACTTTACCGCGAAGAGCAGTTTGGCCCGGTGATCCCGATAATACCGTTTGAGAGTATCGAAGAACCGATAACATACCAGATAGATTCGCCGCATGGCATGCAGGTGAGTATCTTCAGCAACGATGCAAAAGAAGTATCGTCATTGATCGATCCGTTTGTAAACCTGGTGAGCAGGGTAAATATTAACACGCAATGCCAGCGGGGGCCCGACGTGTTTCCGTTTACAGGACGCAAGGACAGTGCGGAAGGTACGCTGTCAGTGCATGATGCCCTGCGTTCATTCTCTATCAGGTCTTTAGTAGCAGCGAAGTTAAACGACACAAATAAACAACTGATAAACGAGATCGTGAATGATAACGATTCCAACTTTTTAAGTACAAAATTCATCTTGTAACAATCACGTTGCATAGTGTAACTCAATATCAGCATCTTACATTATAGACGACGTCTATAGCATATAGAAATTTACAATCGATTCGTATGCTGGAAAGATGTACATTTGTTGCATAAATAACAACAAAACAATCACTATGTTAACAATAGGACAACAATTTCCACAGTTTTCTAAAATAGCTGTAACAAGTCTTGAAAAAGGCAAAGAATTTGAAACCATCACTTCAGATTATTTAGTTAATGACGATAACGTTTGGACGGTAATGTTCTGGTGGCCAAAAGATTTCACTTTTGTATGCCCTACAGAAATTGCTGAGTTCAACAAAAACTTTGGCGAATTCCGTGATCGCGAAACCCGTTTAATTGGCGCATCTACAGATAGCGAATTTGTACACGCTGCATGGAGAAGAGACCACGATGATTTGCGCGACCTTAAATTTCCAATGCTTGCTGATACTTCAAAATCATTAGCTGAAGACCTGGGCATTTTAGAGCCAAATGAAAAAGTTGCTTACCGTGCTACATTTATCATAGATCCAACCGGCATTATCCGCTGGGTATGTGTGAACGATTTAAGCGTAGGCCGTAACGTTAAAGAAGTTTTACGTGTGTTAGATGGTTTACAAACCGACGAGCTTTGCCCTTGTAACTGGGAAAAAGGCCAGGAAACCTTAACAGCATAAGTATTTTAACCTCCTTATAACCACAAAGAACACAGAGCTTAAACTTTGTGCCCTTTGTGGTTTTTTTTATCCATACATTATATATCTCCCCATCATGAACGAGAGCACCGAAATTATACAAGAACTACTGCAAGCCATTGGCGTTGATACAGCCTACCGTACATCGAGCCTGACCTTGTTAGAGAAGGGCGAATCGCGCTACCTGCGCGATTTTAAGCTGAACTTTACAAGCACTCTTACTTCGGCACATTTGGATGCTAAGGAATGCGCTTTACTGGGCCTGAGCACTGCTGTAAATAACACTAACGAGCCGCTGATAGCTTATTACACTAAATATGCCGAGGAACAAGGCGCTACCGCTGCAGATATCGCGGAAGCTGTTGGCTGCGCGTCGTTACTGGCATCAAACAATATCTTTTACCGTTTTCGACACTTTACGCAAAAAGAGAAATACACGCAGATACCGGCACGTATCCGTATGCAGTTAATGATGAAGCCAGTAACCGGTAAAGAATTTTTTGAACTGATGAGCCTTGCGATATCGGCTGTGAACGGTTGCGAAATGTGCGTGAACGCACACGAGGATTCGCTAATAAAATTGGGTACAACAGAAGAGCGCATCTTCGATGCAGTACGTATCGCATCATTGGTAACTGCAACCGGTAAAGTGATTTTTTAACTTGTTGTAAAATATTACCCCGATTCTGTAAAACAATCTGATATAAAATTTGGCTTTGTTAAATTAAAACCATTAATTTTATAGCTTAGATTATAATTAACCCCTGTTACATAATATCTATACCTAAACTTTTGTGAACCCAGGGGGGATTTACAAATTTAATTGTTGATTTTTTTGGAAAGAGCCGTTCCGCTTGCATTAGCGGAACGGCTTTTGTTTTTAGTGTGCGTCTGCAACGGCCTTCATATTCTTACGGAAGGGCTGCAGGTACAGCAGTGGTATCGAGAACAGCATAACCAAACCAGAGATCCAGTAAGCATCATCATAAGTAAGCAGCATTGTTTGCCTGATAACGGTACCTTCAACAGCGGCGTAAGCCATATGGGTAGCATCAAGTACAGATTTGCCACGGGCTATAAAACCTTGTGTAAGCATGTGCAAACGATCTGTAAACAACGGATTGTACGGATTGATGTGCTCGATCAGCGTACTGCGGTGAAACCCCTGGCGAATGTGGATAATGGTTGTGAGGGCAGCAATACCGAATGAACCGCCCAATTGGCGCATCATGTTATTTAACCCCGACCCTTGCCCAATTTCCGGGCCTTTCAAATCGGCCATAGCAAGGGTGGTCAACGGCACAAATAATAAGGCCATACCCACACCACGAATCAGCAATGGTATCAAAACATCTTTCTCGCCGGTTGCCAGGGTAGAGTTGCTTAGCATCCATGTAAACACAAAGAATAGGAACATACCCCCGGTTGCCATAAACTGCGCCGGTATACCTTTGTTTAACATTTTACCAATAAACGGCATCATAAATATCGTACACAATCCACCCGGGAATAAGAGCTGCCCCGTTTGCTGCGCGTTAAAGCCAAGCAAGTTTTGACAGAACACCGGGAACACGAATACCGAGCCGTACAACCCAAATCCCAATATAAACGAGGTGAACATCCCCACGGAGAAACTTCGATGCCGCATAATGGCAAAGTTTACGATGGGGTGGTCGGTACTTAGTTCACGCCATATAAAGAGCAGGGTTCCAATTACCGCGGTAACCGTTAGTATGGTGATATAAGTAGTAGCAAACCAATCTTCCGACTCACCTTTTTCCAATATGGTTTGTAAACTGCCTACAGCAACTGCAAGCAAACCAATTCCCCACCAGTCAATGGGCCGCTTCTCGGCCTTTGGTGTTTCATGGATAAATGTATATGCCAGGAATGCTGCAAGCGCACCTACGGGTAAATTCACGTAAAAGATCCACGGCCATGAGTAATTCTCTGTGATCCAGCCGCCAATGGTTGGGCCTACAGTGGGGCCTACCACTGCGCCTAAACCAAACAGCGCCGTAGCTGTCCCGATTTGCTCGCGCGGCCAGGTTTCAATCAGGATGGTTTGCCCCGTAGAGATCAAACCACCACCGGCAATACCCTGCAGGATACGGAAGATAACCAACTCATCGAGCGTAGTAGCGTTACCACACAGGAAAGAGGCTATCGTAAAAACGATGATGGATGTTAAGAAGTAAGCCTTACGGCCAAAGCGCCCGCCTAACCAGCCCGACATGGGCAGGATAATAACGTTTGCCACAGCATAACCGGTTACCACCCACGCAATATCCTCAAGCGTGGCACCCAGGTTACCCTGTATGTGCGGTATAGCTACGTTCACAATGGTGGTATCGATCAGCTCGAGCAGCGATGCCATAATTACCGTAATGGTAATGATCCATTTTTTAAAGCCAGTTTCAGCCATTTTATTTAGTCTTTTGTAATTACCGAAACGTCAACGCTCATGCCCGGGCGTAGTTTCGCAAGTTCTTCTTTGCTGCCTGATAATTTAATTTTTACAGGCACACGTTGTACAACCTTAACAAAGTTACCGGTAGCATTATCCGGTGGCAATAAAGAGAATTTAGCACCTGTAGCAGGCGAAAAATTGTAAACTGTACCGTCAACTTTCAGGTCGGGGTAAGCATCAACTTTAAGGTCAACCTTCTGGCCATTTTTGATTTTGTCCAGTTGGGTTTCTTTAAAGTTGGCAGTAATGTAAATGCTATTATCGTTAACTACCGAGAATAAGGTTTGACCGGCCTGTACCAGCTGACCTACCTGTACGTTCTTTTTGGCAACTACACCGGTTGCCGGCGATTTTACATTGGTATAGGATAATTGCAGTTTTGCATAATCAATATCAACCTGCTTTTGGCTCACACCTGTATTTACAACTGTTAACTGGCTGCGGCTGGTGGCAATTTGCTGCGCAGCGGCTTTGTACTGATCCTTTGCAGCATTGTAATTTGCGCGGGCTACAGCAAGATCTGCCTTGGCCTGCTCAAATTGTTGCTGGGTAACAGAACCATCCTTAACCAGGTTAGCGTAACGAGCGTAGTCTTTCTCTACTTTTTCTAACCTTGCAGCTGCAGATGCAACCTCTGCCTTAGCACTTGCCGAGTTAGCAGCCGCAGTAGTGATCTGCGATTGGCCAACGCCGGTATTCGCACTTGCGCCAACCTGTGCGGCTTGTGCCTGCTCTAATTTCACTTTGTAATCGCGGTCGTCAATCTTAACCAGTAGCTGGCCGGCATTAACATGGGTGTTCTCTTCAAACATGATGCTATCCACATAGCCGCCAACACGGGCTACTACCGGGCTAATGTCGCCGTCTATCTGGGCGTCATCGGTATCAACGTGCTTGCTGAAGTATATGTATTCTTTAACACCAAAAATAATACCCCCTACCAGGATGATCCCGAGGATGATCGGCAGGACTTTATTTGGTTTCTTTTTGGTTTCTGTTTCTTGTGTTGCCATTGCTGTATGTATTGTAATTATTTGTTAAGTTTTCCTGTTGATTTGATTAATGTGTAATATGCCAGCCCTGCATCAGCCTTAGCTAACTCCAGGTTTATCTGGGCCTGATACAGCAAGGTTTGCGCATCGGCACGGTCTGTAGCCGACGATATGTTGCTGCGGTATTTTGATTCCAGGATCCTGTTGTTTTCCTGCGCCTGGTTAATAGAGGTTTGTAATAAGTTTATCTTATCTACAGCTGCCTTGTAATTCTGGTAGCTTTGGTTAACCTCGTTCTTAACGTTATCTGTAGTAACACCTTTATTGATCACCACTTCCTCACGTTGCAGACGTGCTTCATTAACCTTGTTTTTGTTTGTCCAAAGGTTGCCGAAATTCCAACCAAGCGTTACCCCTAATGATATAGGTGTAATAAAGTTACCGCTCTTTGGTAACGGGTTGCCGGAGATCCCTACATAGTAAGCGCTGCCCGATGCTGATAAAGTAGGCGATAAATTTGCCTTGATACTTTTGATATTGGTTTCGGCAGCCTGTGTGCGCAAGTCAAGTTGTTGCAGTTCCGGCCGGTTAGCCAAAGCGGTATCAAGGTAAGCCGCTAATGGCAATGCATCACGGTTAGGCTCGGTTATTTGTGAAATATTCAGCTGCGTGTTTTCTGGCAGGCCCAACAGGATGTTCATGTTGTAGTTAATGATCTTGCGGTTGCTCTCCAGGTCGATACCATTCAGCTCGATGTTTGAGCGCTGTAGTTGAAAGCGCAGCACATCATTCTTAGTAACCAATCCCTGCTCAAAAAAGCGTTGCGACTGTTTAATTTGAGCATCGATAGTAGCAAGGTTGGCATCAACTACTTTTTTACTTTGCAGTACTTTGTACAAGTTGTAATAAGAGTCGATCACCATATAAGCGATCTGGTCACGGTCGTTCACTGCATCCAGGCGGGCAACCTGTGTAAGCAGGTTGGTAGATTCGCGGGCGTAACGCAAACGGTTACCGGCCCAGATAACCTGGTTTACCGATACGATTCCTAAGTAAGCATTTGCGCTGGTTGGCAGCACAAGGCTCTCTTCGCCAACGTTTAATTTGTTGGCCGGGATCTGCGCGCGATTGTAACCAAAGCTGGCCGATGCCGAAGGCAACGCCTGATCTTTAGCTTGCTCGAACCGGGATACTGCCTGGTCAATACGCGATTGCGAAAGTTTAAGTGTTTTACTGTTGTCGAGGCCAAGCTTCACAGCTTCGTCAAGGGTTAGGGTCCTGTCCTGGGCGGCGGCGGGTTTGGTAAACAGCATAGCTACCAGTAACATAGCAATACTGCCCGCGGCCCTAACAGTTTTGTGTGTTAGGTAAGGTTTCAAAGGGCTATTATTAATTGTTGTCATTTTAGTTTTGTAAATAAGCTTTTAACAGTTTTTTCAAATATGTTTTTAAGCGGGGTTTAAGCTTTTCGTCCTGGTTATCTTTATCCAGTACATCGTAACCAATTACGCGTGACGATATATGAGGCGTGTTAATGATATAGTTTTTAGTGCCGAATATGGTTGCAACCAGCATTTCGCGGTCAACATCTTTACTAAAGTCGCCCGATTTGACCCCGGCGGAAATGATGTCCTGAAATACCACGACATTTCTCATAATTATTTCCGTTATCTTATCAGTAAGCTCTGTTTTTTTTGATTTGGAAATTTCGCGGTTAAGCATAATATGGAAGCAATTATTATTTACAACCTTGTCAATGTAGCTGTCTATATACCTGTCCAGCTTGTCCCAGGCATTGATGCTGTCATCATTACCTATTCCTAATAACAAAGATTGGAAAGTACTGATGCGGCGTTCAAAAATGGCCAGGAACACACCTTCTTTAGACCCGAAGTAATAATTAAGCATGGCCATATTTACACCCGCCTCGCCGGATATTAACCGGATAGAAGCACCATCGTAACCTAATTCTGCAAAAACTTTTTCAGCAACATCCAGAATATGATCTTTCTTATCTGTCTTATCTTTTTCCATTGTCTGATTCATTGCGGCACAAAATTAATCAAACGATTGATTAAAATAGATTTCAATTGTCAGTAATTTGTAAGACCTTGACACACAAAGCAAAATATTTAATCGATCGATTAAATATTGTCCAAAAATAGTTTTGCATGATATAATATTATGGATTACCGTATTTGCATACCCATCTTTACAATATATTTGCTGGTATGAAGCGTTTTTTACCCTCACTTATCTTAACCATACTTTGTCATGTAGCATTTGCGCAAACTGCGCCGCCAATGGATATTGGCACCATACAACAAAACCTTAAAAAGATAAATGTATTAGGAAGCGTGCTGTATATAGCGGCCCATCCCGATGATGAGAATACACGGTTGCTAGCTTACCTGGCTCAGGAAAAGCATTACCGTACCGGGTACTTAAGCCTGACCCGCGGCGATGGAGGCCAAAACCTGATTGGCACCGAACAGGGCGAGCTGTTGGGGTTAACCCGCACACAGGAGTTATTGGCTGCCCGCCGGATAGATGGTGCCGAGCAATTTTTTAGCCGCGTAAATGACTTTGGCTTTTCAAAAACTCCTGAAGAAACCTTAAAATTTTGGGATAAGGATAAAGTACTGGGCGATATGGTTTGGGTAATACGCAAATTCAGGCCGGATGTGATGATCTGCCGTTTCCCTACAACGGGCGAGGGCGGCCATGGTAACCACACCGCATCGGCAATATTAGCGCAGGAAGCGTTTAGCGCCGCGGCCGATCCTAACAAATACCCGGAGCAATTAAAGCATCTACAGGTTTGGCAGGCTAAGCGCCTGCTTTGGAACACCTTTAACTTTGGCACCACCAACACCACCGCGCCAGATCAGTTCAAAATTAACGTAGGCGCCTTTAACCCGTTATTAGGCAAAAGTTACGGCGAAATTGCTGCCGAAAGCCGAAGCAGCCACAAAACACAGGGCTTTGGCAGCGCCAAACAACGTGGCGACGCATTTGAATATTTTAAAACTATTTTGGGCGACGCCCCAAAAACCGACCTGATGGATGGTGTGAACACTACCTGGTCTCGTGTCCCTAGAGGTGAAGCATCGACCAGTGAGATCAACGCAATCAGCAAAAACTTTAATAGTGATGCGCCGCAAGCGTCGGTACCTGCTTTGGTAGCACTGTTAGATAAAGTAGATCTTACTATTGGCACAGACAAAGCTTTGCAAACAGTGCGCCTTACCGCCACCGCCGCTGCAGATTATGAGTACTGGCACAGGCAAAAAACTGCTGAACTGAAAGATCTAATAGCGCAATGTGCGGGCTTATGGTTCGAAGCTTATACCGCCGATCAGTTCTATGCCCTGGGCGACAGCGTTACCGTACGGGCGCAACTTATTAAACAAAGCAATATCCCGGTGGCTTTTAATAAGGTAAGCGCAGTTGTTACTGCTAACGCTCCGTCGGCAGAACTGCCAGAAAACGAGTTACAAACAGTAACATTTAAAATAAAGGCCGAAAAGATAACCCAACCTTACTGGATGGAATCGCCTCACGGCATCGGCAGTTATAAGATCAACGACGATATGAAGGTGGGCAACCCCGAAAACCCCGACGCGCCCGAGGTTACTTATACCTTTACTATAAACGGCAAACAAATAAGCTACCTGCGCAAAGTGGTATTTAAATATACCGACCCTGCCCGCGGCGAAGTTTACCAGCCGCTGGTTATAGCACCGGCTGTAACTGCCGATATTCAAAACAAAGCGTACATTTTTAATAGCCTGCAGCCGCAAACCGTACAGGTTAAGTTAAAAAGCTTTATCAATACCAATGGCAGCATAAGCCTTAAACCGGTTGATGGCTGGAAGATAAGCCCGGCAAAAATTGAATTTTCAGGCAAAAAAAAGGGCGATGAATGGTCGGTTACTTTCAGCGTAACGCCTGCCAGCGGCAAAACCAGCACAGCCGTACTGGAAGCCGTAACAACGGCAAACGGACAGCAGAACGCTTTAGGGCTGCACAGCATCCGCTATCAGCATATCCCTACTATTACTTTTTTCCCGCCGGCGCAAGCCAAACTGGTTAACCTGGATATTAAAACCGGAGGCAAAAAAATAGGCTATATAGCCGGCGCCGGCGACCTGGTGCCTGAAGCGTTAGAGCAGGTAGGCTATGAGGTGCACCAGCTTAGCGAAAATGAAGTATTGAACACTAACTTAGCATCTTACGATGCTATAGTAGTTGGTGTACGGGCATATAACGTAAACGAGCGGCTGGCGGTAGAGCAGCCACGGCTTTTAGATTATGTTAAAAACGGTGGCAACCTGGTAGTGCAATACAACAATAACAACGGTTTGGTTGCGCAGCAATTAGGCCCTTACCCTTTCAGGGTTGTTAACGAGCGGGTTACTAATGAAGATGCACCGGTTACCATATTTGACAATACCAACCCGGTACTTAACTATCCAAACAAAATTACCGCTGATGATTTTAAAGGCTGGGTGCAGGAAAGAAGTGTATATATGGTAAATAATATTGACCCTATGTACAAAGCACCGTTAAAAATGAACGACCCGGGGCAGGCTCCGCAAAATGGCGCTTTGATTGTTGCTAATTATGGCAAGGGGCGCTACATTTATACATCGCTGGTATTTTTCAGGGAATTGCCTGCAGGGGTACCGGGCGCTTTCAGGCTGTTTATAAATTTACTAAGCAACCCTAAATAATGAGATAAACAGGTGGTTTCAATCAAAAAACATGTTAACCCACTATTTTCGCAAATTATTGATTAACAGTTATTTAAAAATATTTTTTTGAAAAAGTGTAAACCTTTGTTAATAGTTAGCATAAAATTAAAGCCTGGAATCAACCGGCTACAACATCATAAAACATATATAACAACTGCATAAATACTTATTGGTATAAATCAATTAATCCCCTATTTTTGCTGACATATAACTAAAAATCATGGCACATCATCATCACGAAGAACAAAAGAACTTTGATTATATTTTTTACCTTGTGGCATTGGTTGCCGGCATGTTTGTAGGCGCCATACTTGAGAAAGGTTTTATATGGATACCTGTTGGGGGTGTTTTTGGTTTACTTACAGCTGCGGTTTTCATTAAGTTTTTAGTGAGAGGCCGTGAAGAGGTCTGAAGATAGCAGCCTCCCCTCATTTATACGTAACTGGAACCAGTTTTACGGCATCGTTGTCGTGTGGCTGGTTTTTTTAATTTTAGTATTTTGGCTCATTACCAAGTCATTTGAATGAGCTTAACCGATTGGATAGTTTTAGGCGGCACCCTGCTGGCCATTGTGTTATACGGCGTTTTTAAAAGCGGCGGTAACAAAAACATCGATCAGTACCTCGGCAGCCGCTCTTTGCCATGGTATCATGTAGGCCTTTCGGTAATGGCCACTCAGGCAAGCGCTATTACCTTTCTTTCTGCCCCTGGCCAGGCTTATAGCGATGGGATGCGGTTTGTGCAGTTCTATTTCGGCCTGCCGCTGGCCATGATCGTACTGTGTGTAACCTTTGTGCCCATCTTCCATAAACTTAAGGTTTACACTGCTTATGAATTTTTAGAGCAACGGTTCGATCTGAAAACCCGCGCGCTTACCTCGTTGCTTTTTTTGATCCAGCGTGGGCTGTCTACCGGTATAACCATCTACGCGCCGTCTATAATCCTATCGGGCATCCTGCACATCAATACCACTTACACCACGCTGTTTATCGGTGGGTTAGTATTGTTTTATACCGTTTATGGCGGGGCAAAAGCGGTGTCGTACACTCAGCTGCTGCAAATGACCATTATTTTTTCTGGGATGTTTTTAGCGGGGGTGTTTGTAGTACTGCTAATGCCGAAGGATATTGGTTTTATTAAATCCATTAAGATTGCAGGCAACCTGGGCCGGATGAACGTTATCGACTGGAAGTTTGATCCGGATAACCGTTACAACATCTGGAGTGGTATCATAGGCGGTTTCTTTTTACAACTGTCTTATTTTGGCACCGATCAAAGCCAGGTAGGCCGCTACCTTACCGGCAGTACCGTTGGCCAAAGCCGGCTGGGGCTGATCATGAACGGATTGTTAAAGATACCGATGCAGTTTTTGATCCTGTTAGTAGGTGTGCTGGTTTTTAGTTTTTACCAGTTTAACCGGCCGCCGGTATTTTTTAATAACTATGAAGTAGAGCAGGTCAAGAAAAGCACTTATGCCCCCCAATTTAACTACCTGGAACGGCAATACACCGAAGCCTTTAAACAGAAGCAACTGAAAGCCGACGAGTTATCTAAAGCTTTAGACAGCAATAAACCGGAGCAGATCGCACAGGCGCAGGGGGCGCTGAAGCTGGCTAATGTGCAATCAGGCATTATCCGGCAGGATGCAATAGCGGTTATCAAAAAGAACAACGACAAGGCTAATGTTGATGATACCAACTACGTATTCCTCACCTTTGTTACTCAGTACTTGCCTAAAGGGTTGATAGGATTGCTTATTGCCATTATTTTCCTGGCATCAATGGGGTCAACCGCAAGCGGGCTCAACTCTTTGGCATCAACCAGTGTAGTTGATTTCTATAAGCGCATTATCAACTCTACCGCTACCGACAAGAATTACGTATACGCATCCAGGCTGGCAACTGTTTTCTGGGGATTGGTTTGCATTGCCATGGCGCTTTATGCCAGTAAAATTGGCAACCTTTTAGAAGCGGTTAACCAATTAGGGTCATACATCTATGGTACCATATTGGGCGTATTTATTGTTGCTTTTTACATGAAATACATCAAAGGAACACCTGTATTTATCGCAGCTGTTATCACAGAACTGATCATATGTATAATGGGCTACTATAATGTGGTAGCCTATCTTTGGCTTAACGCCATAGGCTGTATTGGGGTAATTATCATCGCGTCAGTTTTAAATTTATTCATCAAGCCGAAAGAGGTACAGACCATTAAGGCTTAAACAGTAAAGGGCGCAATTGCTTGCACCCTTTACTAAGATTATTTATACAGATCAACTTTTTGCCTGCCTTATAACAGCTTCATTTAAACGAACATACTCGTCGTCATTACTTTCTTTAGCAAGGCGTACACCTTCCTGGGCTGTGGCAATTGCTTCAGCCTTTTTTCCCATTTTTAACTGGATGCGGGCTTTCCATAATTTGTACCATGGGCCTTTAGGCTCCAGCTTTTCAGCTTCTAAAACCCAGGTCATGGCTTTGTTTAAATCCTTATCATTTTCGTAGTAGTACTGTATAGCGTTAAAGTACGGCCGTTTTTTAACGTCGCCCTGCATCAGTTTATCAATATTGGCGGTGATTTGCGCATCATCATCTGTTTGCATGTGTATAGGCACAGCAGTGTGGTCCCAAACAATATACAAGTCTGTGCTTTTAGTGGTTGAGTTAGCAAACTGCATAGTAAATGTTTCGCGCTTTTCTTTAACCTCAACAGCAGTTACTCTAAAGCGCACCAGGTCGTCGGCTTGTTTGTAACTATAGGCTCCCCATTGTTTGGCTGTTTTGTTCAGAATAATTGTCCACTGTTTTTCACCGGGTATGCTAAATAATGCATATGTACCCGCTGGCACCTTATTACCTTCAATGACAACGTTTTCACTAAAAGTAATGGTAGTTGCATTGTTTGCCCCCGTACGCCACACATCGCCGTAAGGATTTATGCCGCCGAATATTTTACGGCCTTTAACATTGGGACGCGAGTATGTAATGGTGATCTTGCCTAAGCCAAAATCCTGAATGATGGTTTGTGTAGAACTTGCTTCGGGTATTCGGGGTTGTTCCTGGGCAAAAGTAGTGACGCTGCAGCAGGCCATTATTATGGTGCACACGTATCGAAAATATAGCTTCATTTAGTTTTTAATTTACCACTAAGGTAATAATTGTTGAATGAATTTTAAATGAAATGGAAATGGCAGGAAATACCTTAAAAAATAAAAGCCCCCCAGACTTGCTCCGGGGGACTTTCAACCTAAACCTTATCACAATTAACCGGTAAGTTTACCGGTCCGAACTTACTAATACAAATACTATACCAATTCATATTAAAAGTTTAAACTTGCATTAAAAGGCATTTAATTAATGCAGAGGCGGTTAGTAAATTTTTGTGTTGAGTGTCAATAAGACACATTTTGATTTGTTGTAAGCTTTGGTGTACAACAAACGCAACACTTAAGGTTGCTTAATTACCGACTTACGACGCAGGTATGTATCTAACAGAAAAAGGCCCATCACCAAATCAAAAAACAGAAATCCCTTCAAAACAGGGGCGGTAAACAAATTGTTTACTTGCTTAACATTCACTTCAGGCATGGTAATGCCGTCATCAGGCGTGTTCCAATTTACGTTGCTCAACGTCATGACCATCAAGGCAGCTATCGTTATAATAAAAAAAGCTCCTATGGCCAATATGATGCGCTTGTTTATAGCCGACTTTAAAGGCTGCATAGCCTGCTCCGCACGGATGTTTTCCATCACACTATAAGTAAATGCCATCGATGGTTCATCAATCTCCAAGCTGGAAAAATGCTGGTTAAGCTTAAGTAACTCCTCATATTTAACCCGGCAGGCCTCATCAGTTTCAATGAGCATGGCAATGGCCTGGCGTTCCTGCTCTGTGCAGGCGCCATCGATGTAATTCCAAAGCTTTTCTTCAATGCTGTTCATATCAGTTCATTAACTTCGTGTTTCAAATTACGCTCCAGCCGTTCTTTTAAACGCTGGCGCGCCCTAAATAGTTTTACTTTAACGGTGTTAGCCTCAATGCCCAATACCTGTGCAATCTCCTCAAGCGATTGTTCGCCTTTATAAAACATGCTTATTATAATTGCATCATCGGGCAATAACTGGCTTATGGCTTGATTTAAATAATAAGACCGCGATTTATTTTCCACATTATGCTCATCATACCCGCCCGGCCTGTGCGCTATCTGCACATACGATGCATCATCGTCAATCGATGTGGTATCTACCCTTTTCTTTCTCAAAAAAGTCATCGCTGTGGTATAAACGATGGTGTACAGCCAGGTACTGAATTTTGATTGCTGGTGAAATGCACTTAAAGATCTGTAAGCTTTAATAAAGCAGTCTTGTGCAATCTCTTCTGCATCCTCTCGGCTTTTAGCAAATCGCAAAGCGAGCGTAAACACAAAACGCTGATGCCGTTTAATCAGGTCGGCATATGCCGATTGATTACCTGCCACTGTTTGCTCTATCAATTCGATATCCGAAAGCTTGTTCTGCATATTATACATCACCTCTGACTACATGCCGCTGTAATAGGTTACAGATGAATCATGAATATTCGGAGCAATGAGCTAATTAAATCTACAATCGTGTAACATCATTATAAATCTACTGATTATAACAGCTATACCCAATCCGGCAAAAGTTTGAAATTATTTTAGCCGCGGGTGTAACCTCATTAAAAGGCATGTGGTCATAGCTTACAAATACATCAAGGTGGTGTAGTAAACAAAAAATCACACTTAAAATTTTATATCATGGAAGGCAAAGCATTAATACCTATTCTCGTATCCCTTGGATTATTTGCGATGGTATTTGGAATTGTTTATTTAAGAAACCGCGAACGCATGGCAATGATCGAGCGCGGTATGGACCCCCGCAGTTATAAAGCGCAGCCCGCGCCTTATCAAAATCTTAAATGGGGTTTGTTGCTGATCGGATCGGGCCTGGGGCTTTTCCTGGCATACTTGCTTGATCGTACAGTGTTTGTAAATAGCCGTAACGAAAACGAAGCCATCTATTTTGGTTTGATAGCAGTATTTGGCGGTTTGGGCCTTGTGCTTTCTTACAACATCGAAAAAAAGGAGTTGTATAACGACAATAAATAATCGCCTAACAGCTTTAAAAAGGGTTTTTGCTTAGACGTAAAAACCCTTTTTTAGAAATTGGACTGGATATAGGCAGCTAACCTGATCAGCTATAGAAAATTAATCTTACCAGGGAAAGGTACGCTTTAAGGCGTATAAGCAATTGCTGACAAAGGCACACGCTAAAACTGGCAATAGAATCGCATGCGATTTTTGACGCATCTTCTTTATAAATAGCGTTCTTTTAAAATTTGAAGGTGGTGTAATTCATGGCCGGCCGCCATGTAAACTAATGCCTTTACAGATACAGGGTTACCGCTTGCGGTGCCCATTCTATCTAACTGATTGGCGGTAAGGTTACCAAATAAGTATAAATTCGATTCGCGTGTGGCTCTTAACTCGGTGGCAAGGCTTTGTATGGGACGTGAATTGAAATCTGTGTTGTTTACATACACATCCTGATCAAATCCCGGCAGTACAGCGTTCTCTCTTGAAAAACAAAAGGCGCGGAAGGCGAATACCCGCTCGGTATCTATTATGTGACCCAACACCTGCTTTATGGTCCACTTACCCTTTGCGTAAGCATGTTCCGATTGCATTTCGGTCATGTTACTAAATAAATTGTAGGTAGTGGTTTGCAACTGCTCTAACAGCTCCATTACATCAGCACCTCGCGGTACTTTTGATACATAGGTTTCAAAGTAAGCCTGGTATTCGTTAGGCTGTGGTGGATTTATCATTGTTTAAACTTTTTAATACGATCCGGAACGTTGTACCCTTGCCCAATTCACTCTCGCGTACAAAGATTTGCCCGTTATGGTAATTTTGGATCATCCTTTTAGTAAGCGATAGCCCAAGGCCCCAACCGCGTTTGCGGGTTGTATATCCGGGTTGAAAAACAGTATCAAATTTCGACCGCGGGATACCTTTCCCAGTATCGGTGATATCAATATAAACTTGCTTCTTTGCTCGGCTGCCGGTAATGTTCACCTTAATGCTGCCTGTACCATCAATAGCGTTCACAGCGTTTTTCAGCAAGTTTTCTATCACCCAGTCAAATAGCGGTATATTGAGCCCGGCTACAAGCCGGCGGTTACCGGTAAGCTCGAAACTTATCTTATTGCTTACACGCACTTTAAAATAGTCAACAAAATCTTTCACCACTTCGTACACCGAGTGTTCGTCCAGTTTAGGTTTTGAGCCAATTTTAGAGAAACGGTCGGCAACAATCTCCAGGCGGCGCACATCATTTTCCATCTCAGCCATCAGTGGGTCATCCTCGGCGTTGAACTTATCCTTAATTAGCTCTATCCAGGCCATTAACGATGATATAGGCGTACCCAACTGATGAGCGGTTTCTTTAGCAAGCCCCACCCAAACCTGGTTCTGTTCAGACTTGCGCGATGAGCTGAAAGCGGTATAAGCCACCATTAAAAATATGGCAATGACAGTTAACTGAACATATGGAAACAATTTTAGCTGCGTCAGCAACGGCGAATCCTTGTAGTAAACGAATGATGGTACATTAAAAAGCGTAAGCTTAATAGGCTCGTGCTGTTTTTTCATGTATTCCAATTCGTCCTTAAAATATTGCGGGTCGTAAGTTTGTTTGGTTAACTTTAACTCTTCAGCGCTCAGCTTAATGTAGGTTCTAGTAGTATCTAATCCACGCGAAGTAGTAATCTCGCCTTTATCATCAATTACAATGGCAGGCACTGCAGAGCTGTCCCGCACGGCCAATACATAGTTTAAAAAGTCGTTATCGTCTGATGCGGTAACCTGCTTCATGCTCAGCGCCCAGATCTGCGCCCGGGTACGCTCAGATTTCGCTATATTTTTAACCAGGTAACTTGTATAAAATAAAGATCCGCTGGCTATTATTATAGCAAAGCTAAGGAGCAGGTATTTCCATCGGCGTTTTTGTTGGTATGGGTTCATGCTTTGTAAGGGGTTCCGCAGTTTGGGCAAAATACGCAAATGTTTTTAGTTAGGGGTAAGTGCCGGGGTAAGAAAGCTAACGCAATGTTTTTATATTCAGCATTACCAATATTTTAAACCAGGGCTCCAGATTTTTGACATTCGTTCCGCTGCTTTGATGCGAGCGCCTGTAGGCAAGTATAAAGCTGCTAAGGTATTTACCAAAGTCAATTTGCATATCGAAACACTTTTGCTCGTGTTTTACCACATTTTTACGCTTTGCTGAAACTGTTTAAAACCGTTTTAAACCTCACCTGCATTCGAAAGCTTATATTTGCCCTGCAATGTCAGATAAAAAAGTAAGAGTTCGTTTTGCGCCAAGCCCAACAGGTGGTTTACATTTGGGTGGAGTGCGCACCGTGTTGTTTAATTACCTTTTTGCCAAAAAGCACCAGGGGGATTTTGTTCTGCGTATTGAAGATACCGATCAAACACGGTACGTTGAAGGTGCAGAGCAGTATATTTTAGATTGTTTAAAATGGTGCGGCATTACACCGGATGAGAGCCCGGTTGCAGGAGGCCAGTATGCCCCTTACCGCCAAAGCGAACGCAAACCAATTTACCGCGAATACGCTGAAAAACTGGTTGCCGAAGGCCATGCTTATTATGCCTTTGACACGCCGGAAGAATTGGATGCTAAACGTAAAGAAGCGCCTAACTTTCAGTATGGCCATGCACATAGGTACCAATTACGAAATTCGCTTAATCTGCCTTTGCACGAAGTCGAAGCTTTACTACATGCCAATACTCCGCATGTTGTCCGCATCAAGATGCCGGAAGACGATACCATCAGCTTTCATGATATGATACGTGGTTATGTAAGTTTTGACACTAACCAGGTTGATGACAAGGTGCTTTTAAAGGCTGATGGCATGCCTACCTATCACCTAGCCGTAGTAGTTGATGATTACCTGATGAAGATAACCCACGCCTTTAGAGGCGAGGAATGGCTGCCATCGGCACCCGTGCATTTGTTGCTATGGGAGTATTTAGGCTGGAAAGCTGATATGCCGCAATGGGCCCACTTGCCATTAATATTAAAACCCGACGGCCATGGTAAATTAAGTAAACGTGATGGTGCCCGCCTTGGCTTCCCGGTTTATGCTATGAACTGGTTGGATAATAAGACGGGCGAGCTCACGCCTGGTTTCCGTGAACTGGGTTTCCTGCCAGAGGCCTTTCTTAATTTACTGGCAATGCTGGGTTGGAATGACGGTACCGACCAGGAGATATTTTCATTAGATGAACTGATCGAAAAATTTTCTATCGACCGCATTAGTAAAGCCGGCGCTAAATTTGATTTTGAAAAAGCGAAATGGTACAACGCCGAGTGGATAAAACGCACCCCGGCTACAAATCTAAAAACCAAGGTTTGGGAAGTATTGCGCGCAAATGGGTTGAATGTTACTAATGAGGCCTACCTGCTAAAGGTGATAGATATTGTTAAAGAACGCTGTGTTTTGCTGCCCGATTTTTACCAGCAATCCGCTTACTTTTTTCAGCAACCTGTTGATTATGATATCAATTCCGTTAAGCCCAAATGGACGGATGCCAAAACTGATTTTTTCAACAGCCTTGTAACCGCTATACCGGAGTTAGACACCTTTGAACCCGCGGCGTTAGAAACCCGGTTCAAAGCTCTCGCCGAAGAAAAAAGTTTAAAAGTTGGGGATATAATGCTGCCTTTCCGGATCATGCTGGTTGGCGGAAAATTTGGCCCACATGTTTTTGATATTGCTGCCCTGCTTGGCGAAAGTGAAACGGTGATAAGGATTGAAAAAGCACTGGAAGCGTTTACGGCCTAAGGCAAACAAATGCGAGCGTAGGGAGTCATAGCCTCCGTGGCTCTATAGCGAACAACCTATAGCTCCTTCCGCATCACGCAATCGTTCATCCAGTATGGCCCGATGGCGATATCTTCCTGGTAAGCTATTGTAAAGCCCATTCGTTCGTAAAAATCTTTAGCCTTGTTGTGGCGGTTGACGTTTAGCTCGAGGATGTGCTTGCCTGCTTGCCTTGTTCTGTCGGCAACCGTATCAATTAATATTTTCCCATAACCTTTCCCCTGGGTTTTGGGTAGGCAATATAATTTGTGGAGTTTGTAAATTTCGGCATCTTCGTCACGCGGCGAGTATGCTGCAAAGGCAACCGGCTCGTTATCCTCCAGCAAAAGCAAAAAGGATTGCCCGCCATTTTTTACCTGCTGCCGTATCTTCTCCGGTGCATAAATGGCAGCCAGCATGTAGGTAACCTGATCTTTTCCTAACAGCGGCGCGTAAGTTGGCCACCAGGTATCATTAGCTATCTGCAAGATAGCGTCAACATCGTTAACCGTAGCTTCCCTGATCAAATACATTGTTGCCTTAGTGGTTTTCTTCGCTGTCTATCTCAAACGATGCTGTGCTTTGGCCCACACCAAAGTATTCTTCCAGTTCAGATAACGTTGATGAACTTGTAGCGATATCTTTAATGATCCTGCCTTTCTCCATCAACAAAATACGCTCGCAAACATCGGTAACGTGGTTAAGGTCATGACTGGATACAATAGTGGTAACGCCATGCTTTTTATTTTGTTCTTTCAGTATATTTTTTAGCCTGAATTGTGTACTCGGGTCAATATTGGCAAAGGGTTCATCCAGCATTAACAATTGCGGCTTCTGCAGCAGACAGGCACCAACCCCAACCTTGCACTGGTTACCTTTACTTAAATCACGTATGTACTTACCTTTTTTAAGGATCTCGCCGTTGAAAAAATCCGTCATCCCCAACAGGTCCTGATCTACCTCGCCTTTAGTTTTGCCGTGCAGGCCACCTATAAAATACAGGTATTCTTCCGGCGTAAGATAATCTATCAGGAAACCTTCATCCAGGTAAGATGCGGTGTAATCTTTCCATTCTTCGCCGCCAGCAACCGGCTTACCGTTAGACAGCACTTCACCGCCTTCCGGGCGTATCAAATCAAGCACCATTCTAAACAATGTGGTTTTTCCGGCGCCGTTATTACCAACAAGGCCAATACTTTCGCCTGCCTTAATTTCCAGTTCCGGTACATTTACAACAATTACACCGTTGTAAACTTTTTTGAGGTTGTTTATCTGTATCATGGTTATTTGTTTCTGAAGCCTTCGGCTATTTTAAATCGTTTGCTATAAAAATCGGCTTCCAGCTTTTTGATCCAGAAGTTACGGGTAATAATAAAAAAGATGCCTACAACGGCTAATGCAGCAAAGCCCATATCCGGCTGCTTTAAAAATTTAAAGGGCAGATAGACAACGTAAGGCAATAATAAGAGCGGGAACGACAATAGCAATTGTGTTGCGCCAACGCCCTCCCAGTTAAATGATGCACCTTTAGACAGGTCGATGCGCTTATAATTGCGGTTGGCAAAAAACAGTACAATGGTAGTATTTACACCCAGGTTCCATACGTACATAATAAAGTGTATCAGTACCACTTTCCATCCAAAGTAAGCGTAAGGTACGGTTAGCAAAAATGCCACAGTTGATACAATTGTAAACAGCAGGTATTTAGCTTTTAAAAAGTCGGAGAATTTTATCTTGCTTACCAGCAACCCATCGAAATGTGAAGCCTGCCAGCTAAACATAAATTGCCCGTAGTTAATAATGAATATACCTGTCATAAACATCCCTACAAACACTTTCATACCATCCCCATAAATAGATTGGGTGTAAAATATTAATCCGTAAAACATGAATACCAGCCCCATGATCAATGCCGAGCGCGAGCGCTTGTTACGCAGGATTAATTTGATCTCGTTAGCCGTCAGGTCGCCAACGCTGCCAAAGCGGTCAAGTAGCGGAATTTCGGTACTGCTTTTATAGGCTGTAACTTTTTTAGAGCTTAGCTCCTCCAGGTAAAGGTTGCCCTTAAGATAGATGAAGTTGATATAGTACATGGCTACAGCCAGCACCAAAGGGATAAGTGCTAATACCGGTATGGTTATCACCCTACCAAAAAAAGCATAAGAAACCTGGCGCAGCGAGTATAAGTGCCAAACATAGTCGGCTGAAGTGATCAATACCAACACCGCGCCTGCGGCTAAAAACACCCAGCCGTTTAAGTTTGCCTTGCGCTTAATATACATGGCCAGGTAATTATTAAACAAGGCCAATGCTATAATTGATATAAAAAACGCCAGGGCTACCAGCGCTCCGGATGCCGGCAAGATAACTTTCAAAATAAAAGGCCCAAAGACAACAATTGGCCACAAGTTAAAAAAAGATAGCAGGGCGGTAAGCGCCAGGTAGCCTACCACTGTATTACGTTTTACCGGTAAATGTAAATAAGGCTGCACCTTTAATGTTGGCAGCTCCTGTAATTGCATGCGCATGAGCAAATCAAACAAATAGTAAACCAGCAAAATACCGCAGAATGATGCCGTAAGATCTACGCCGGGGAATGCTTTATATAAAATTTTATCTAAAAACACCCCGAGGGCCAATACATATAAAAACAGTATAAAGATGAGTATCCCCATCACTATTTTTATGGCAACGCTTTTACCTGTGTTGGTGGAGCGCCAAAAGGATTTTAATTCGTGATTAAAAAAGGTTGATATCATTTTAGGTTAGTTGAAAAAGTCGGAGTGATGTTTACGATAGTACCGGTTGATGATGATTGAAAATACCGGAATAAGCAAAAACGCTGCGTAGGCCAGGTAAAGATTAAGGAAGGATAAAATTGCCGCGAACAAAAAAACGGCCGGTGCAATAGCCGACCGCTGCTGATAAAACCTTACTATTTTAGTATTACGCAGATCGATGCTGAGTTTGTATTTAGGGTTGCTTACCACCGTAAGCAGCCGGTTATTCATAAAACCGGTAAAGCAGATGTTCAGCACATAAAAGATGAGCGGGATACGCAAACCGTTTACATAATATTCGCTAAAAAATGCCGAGCTGAACGGCATCAATACAATGGATAGTAAAAACCAAAGATTTACCCAAAGCAGCTTTCCATTATAATTGGTAACATAACCAAACAAGCGGTGATGAAAGATCCAATACCGGCCTATTACAAAAAAGCTTACCAGCAACCCTATAAATTTACCTATCAGCAAGCCTAGCGCCTCGAGCATTTTGCTATCCGTATAGGGATGCTCAATTTCGGGTACTTTAATTTCAATAATAAGTAAGGTGATAGCTATAGCGAAAACAGCATCACTAAACAGCGCAATCCTGTCCAGTTGGAACTTTTTGTGATGAGAATCGTCCTTGATCATGTAATAGGGTTTCCGTATTGGAAAATTAGCCTTTTTTAAACATCGACGCAAGCGTTAGTTAAAATTTAACCCATAGGTTAATACTTATAACGGTCGCCCCAAAGTTTTTTAAGCTTTTCTTTTGATTCATTCTCGCGCGCGTTGTTACCGGGTTCGTAAATTTTAGTTCCGCGGATCTGTTCGGGTAAAAAATCAAGGTCGGCGAAGTTGCCTTCGTAGCTGTGCGCGTATTTGTAATTTTTACCGTAACCAATGTTCTTCATAAGTTTGGTTGGTGCATTGCGCAAGTGCAGGGGCACAGGCAGGTCGCCGGTTTGCTTAACTAAAGCAATGGCAGCGCCAATTGCAGTTGTAGCAGAGTTACTTTTTGGGGATGTGGCTAAATAGATTACCGTTTGCGATAAAATGAGCTGCGACTCTGGCATACCTATTTTATTTACAGATTCAAAACAAGCCTGCGCTAGTAGCAGGGCGTTAGGGTTGGCGTTCCCTATATCTTCTGATGCCATTATTAACATGCGCCTGGCAATAAACAAGGGATCTTCGCCGCCTACAATCATACGTGCCAGCCAGTAAACTGCGCCATTAGGGTCACTGCCCCGCATAGATTTTATAAAGGCCGAGATAATATCATAATGCTGCTCTCCAGTTTTATCATACAAAGCCATGTTTTGCTGTACGTGCTCCAACACTACATCGTTGGTTAGTGTTATTTGCTTACTATCGAACGCATTTACCAGCAGCTCGAAAATATTGAGCAACTTTCGCGCATCACCTCCGCTTAAGCGTAATAGTGCTTCATGCTCTTGAAGTACGATATCTTTGTCTTTCAGCACCACGTCTTCTTTCATGGCTTTATCAAGCAAATCTAAAAGGTCCTGCTCGGCCAGGTGCTGCAAAATGTAAACCTGGCAACGCGACAGCAATGCTGAGATCACTTCGAAAGAAGGGTTCTCTGTAGTGGCACCAATCAATGTGACGATACCCCTTTCTACTGCGCCCAAAAGGGAATCCTGTTGAGATTTAGAGAAACGGTGGATTTCATCTATAAACAAAATAGGCAGCGTTTCGCCTTGCTCTTTTAATAATGATGCCTTTTCTATTACCTCCCTTACATCCTTCACACCAGAATTTATAGCGCTTAGTGCAAAGAACGGCCTGTATAATGATTGCGATATGATGTAAGCAAGTGTAGTTTTACCAACCCCCGGCGGCCCCCAAAACAGCATGGATGGTAATGTGCCGCTTTCAATTGCTTTACGCAGTACGGCTCCCGGGCCAACCAAGTGTTTCTGGCCAACATAATCGTCCAGCGATTTGGGGCGCATGCGTTCGGCTAAAGGAGGCAGGTTATTCATAAAGTAAAAATGAGAGATTTAGAGGCAACTTCCTAATAAGCTAAACGAGATTATGCTTTTGCCACCTGCTGAACCGTAAAAAATACATGACATCAGCCTAATGCCATAAATTTTTTTAAACTTTAGCTTTTAATCAAGTTCAAGTATGATATTAACTTTACCTCGTAAAACCCTATGGGTGGCGCTGGCTATAACGGCGTTCTCGGCACAGGCACAAAAAAAGCAGCTCACCACCGGGCAAATGCTTAAAAACGAACCCAATAAGGTTGTAGCCCCTATTCCTGCCATTAACGGTTGGGCCGACGATACCCACTACATAAAAGCAGCTGCAGGTCGCCGTGGCGGTAACGGCACATCGGTTGATGTACTTACCGGTGCAGAGACACCATATACACCGCCGCCTGCTAAAGGTACTACGGTATCTGTACATGATAAGGACGTTTATCTTAAAGCGGTTGACGGTACGGAAACGCGCCTTACTAAAACTGCTGATATTGAGCAAAACCCTCAGCTATCGCCCGATGGTAAAAAGGTTGCCTTTACCTTTGGCGGCAACCTGTACCTGATAGATATTGCAGGTGGAAAGACATCGCAGCTAACAACAGATGGTACAGATGTGATCTACAACGGTTACGCTTCATGGGTTTACTATGAAGAGATCCTTGGCCGCCCTACCCAGTACAGGGCATTTTGGTGGTCTCCGGATAGCAAGCACCTAGCCTGGATGCACTTTAACGATACCAAAGTGCCCATGTTCCCTATATATAACTCTGAAGGGCAGCACGGCTTTACCGAGCTAACCCGTTACCCCGAAGCCGGCGACCCCAATCCGGAGGTTAAAATGGGCTTTTATAATCTTGCTAACAACAAAATTAGCTGGGCTGATTTTGATGAGAAGGCCGATACCTATCTAGGCACACCATTTTGGTCGCCCGACGGCAGTTCATTGTGGATGCAGTGGATGAACCGGGATCAGAATAATCTTAAGATCTACACGGTTAATCCAACCACTGGCGCTAAAAAAGAAATCTACGACGAAACGCAAAAAACCTGGCTTGATTGGTTTGATGATATCAACTTCTTAAAAAACAATCAAGGTTACATTGTTAAAAGTGATAAAAGTGGCTGGATGCAATTATACTGGTATGGCATGGATGGCAAATTGAAAACGCCTATCACAAAAGGTAATTATACAGTTACCAACTTAACTTATATTGATGAAGCCAATAAGTTAGTTTACTTTACTGCCCGCAAAGAGAATTCGGCCCGGGTGGATTTTTATAAAACAGGCTTTAATGGAAAAGGCCTTGCGCGCCTAACTGCCGGCGATTATAACCACACTATCAGCCTGTCGCCTAATGGCAGTTATTTTACCGATAGCTATTCAAATGTATCTACACCTACCAAGCTGGCGGTTTATGATAATAAGGGCAAGCTCATTAAAGAGATTGCCGACGCTAAAGGTGCTGAGTATGCTGACTACGAATTAGCTACCACGCAATTGATACGTGTAAAAACCACGGATGGGTTTGATTTACCAATGACCGTTATGCTGCCTACCAATTTTGATGCGACCAAAAAGTATCCGGTCATCATCAGCATTTATGGCGGCCCTAACGCGGGTACGGTGATGGATACCTGGCGTTTTAGCGGCCAAAGCCAGTGGTGGGCAAAAGAGGGTGTAATACAGGTTGCAATGGATCACCGTGCATCCGGCCACTTTGGTAAAATGGGACAAAACTATATTTACAAAGACCTAGGTAAATGGGAAATGGCCGATTATATCACCATGGTTAAAGAATTGGAAGCTAAATACAGCGTTGATCCGGCAAGGGTGATGATAACTGGTGGCAGCTATGGTGGCTATATCACCGCTTACGCCTTAACCTATGGTGCCGACGTATTCACGCACGGAATTGCCAATTTTGGAGTAATGGATTGGAGCCTTTATGATTCTCATTACACCGAGCGCTATATGGGTACGCCTAAAAATAATGCTGAAGGTTATAAAACCAGTTCTGTATTAACCTATGCTGATAAGCTAAAAGGAACACTGCGCATTGTTCATGGAACTATGGATGACAACGTGCACATGCAAAACAGTATTCAGCTGATCTCGAAATTGCAGGACCTGGGCAAAAATTTTGAATTTATGCTATATCCAGGCCAACGCCACGGCTTCCGCGATCCAGCAAAGGCAGCACACAGCACTTTAGAAAGCAATAAGTTCATCTACAAATACCTGCTAAATAAGCCGTTTCCTGAAGAGGAGTTTAAACGTCCGGCAGCAGCAAGATAATGATTAAAACCCTCTTTAACCGGAGGGTTTTTCTTTTAGCATTATTAGATTAATTTTAAAATCACCTTCAACTTACCTTTATTCAATATTTTTATGTTGACCATTTGCAATTAATCAAAATTAAATTTGGTTTACTGAAACAAAACAGCCAAATTTACGTAATATAGATAATTAACAGATTGTTCACTTAAAACACATTGCTATGTTAAAGTCGTATCAATCCATGTATGTGCTAATGTACAGGTGGAGCTTTAAAAATTTCGGACAAGGGAAAAGTTTGCCCCAGTTTAAATCAATGTTCAATGTGAGCTTTCTGCTTGTCGTAGTATTGGCCAATACTATGGTACTAACCAAGCTAATGATAAAAGCTAATTGGATAGTTATGGACCAATACTCTTACCTGGCTATAATTTTTGGTGCTGTATTATTTATGCTGCTTAACCATTTTATGCTGCTTAACAACCGTTGGTTAAATTCAATTAACACCAGGCTCGCTACAGTTAGCCGTCGCAATATGAATATGTTCTCTGTCCTGCTGTTAGTAAACGTAATGTTTGCCTGCAGCCTGTGCTTTATATAATTTTGAAAGTTTTAGTCAATCAAAAGAGATAGCCGCTGGCTATCTCTTTTTGTTTTGTAAGCCGGCTTAGTCCCTTATAGTATTCCGCATCCAATATCAGCCGAATAAAATCTATATTCGCTTTGGCAACCACCAGGGTCCTTTTATGAGGGGAGATAAAGAATTTAAGGTCAATAATTTCGATTTACTAAGGCTGTTGGCGGCTATTGAGGTGGTGTTTGATCATTACTTTCAGCACCTTCGCATCCCGATTACTCATACTGCGTTAAAGGTTCTTTACCTGTTCCCTGGCGTGCCGGTGTTTTTTGTGATCAGTGGATACCTTATTTCGGCGTCGTACGAACGAAACAATTCTTTAAAGACCTATATGCGCAATAGGGTATTGCGGATCTACCCGGGATTATGGGGCTGCCTGCTCATTACACTGATCATTTTCTCTTTAACCGGAGTTAATTTTCTGAACCGGCAAACCCTTGGCTGGCTGCCCGCACAGTTACTCGGCTTTATTTATACCCCTAACTTTTTATCGGGCTACGGTTTTGGTTCGTACAACGGCAGCTTATGGACAATACCTATCGAACTGCAATTTTACATTATGTTGCCTTTGTGTTTTTTGCTTGCGCCCAAACGCAAAGTAAATGGTTGGTTTGTCGGCCTGTTTATCATTTTCCTGGCATTAAACCTTGCGTATCAGTTGACGGACATGAGCGATAAGGTAACCAAATTGATCCGGTATACTTTTATACCTCACTTTTACCTGTTTCTGGTAGGGGTTATATTCCAGCGGCTGCGCATTTATAGCTCTCGGTTTATTTATGGTAAGGCGCTTTATTGGATAGTACCATATTTTTCTTTTAGCCTATTTTTTTTCGACAGGATGGATGCTGTATACTTTACAGTTATACAGTACCTTTTCCTGTCCTTCACATTATTGTCGATGGCCTACACCTTACCAACCATAGCTGATAAATTGCTGCGTAAAAATGATATATCCTACGGGGTGTACATATACCACGGGTTAATTCTTACAGTAATTGTTGAAATGAAATGGTTACCCTATATTAACTTACCGGTTGTTCTGGCAGCCACTTCTGTAATGGCTCTATTATCATGGTTTTTTATTGAAAAACCCTTTCTCAAAAAAAAGGCTCGTACTATTCACCAGGTTTCATGATTTTGATGCCTACAAACATATTTCCCATAAAATTAAACGGGCTGAATAATGTGTAGATAAGTTTGGCAACGCTTAATTGCATCGACTTTGGAAATTTGCTGGCCAACTTAGATACCGCCAGACCATGGTCCCAAAAGCGTAATACTTTTATAGGCGCATAATCTTTAAGTAAGTAGCTTTTAACCACCTGTGTGAAGGTTTTTTTATCCCACCGAAAAACATAATTGATGGCGTCGCCCTGTACTTCCCATTCAGTACCTATTAAATTGCCAATGAGGCTATCATACGGTTCTATTACGATAACCGCTTTTCTGGCCACCCGCAGCATCTCTGTAAAGCCGGATACAGGCCTTGGCAGGTGATGCAATCCATCCTGCACAACTACCAAATCGTAGGAGTTGTCGTCAATGTCCAAGCTTTCGCCGTTAAGCATAATTGTTTTTATTGTCGGGTCAAATTCATTACAGATCTTGAGTGAATTCTCAGATATGTCGCTAACCGTAACATCTGCAAAGCCATTCTTTTTAAAAAAGATCCCTTCGCCGCCTACTCCTCCGCAGGTTAACAGCACACTCCAGTTTTTGTAATCAGCATCAAAATCCTTTAATACCTCCAGGCTTTTTAGCAGGCGCCTGTCGCGAAGGTAGCGTGTCAGCGGGTCAGGAGTTATATGGAAATCAAACTCCGATTTTTGTTCGGGTGCATAGATCTCCTCGTAAGCATTTTGCTGTTGTTTAACCTGCTCAAGCATCTGATAAAAAGTTTGTGAACAAGGTAAGGATTTTGGCCGAAATAGCATTCGGCGCTTAGCTGCTCAAATAAATTCTATATCTTTCGGCTTATAAAACATATACGTGTTAGTTAAAACCTTTGGAAGCGCTGTTTATGGTATCGAAGCTATTACCATAACGGTTGAAGTAAATATTGCGCCCGGTACAAAGTATTTTGTTGTAGGCCTGCCTGATGTTGCTATTAAAGAAAGCTATTTCCGAATAGAATCCGCATTGAAGAACTGCGGTTACCGCATGCCACGGCAGCAAGTAGTTGTGAACATGGCTCCGGCCGATATCAAAAAGGAAGGCTCTTCTTACGATCTAACTATTGCTACCGGTGTATTGGCTGCTTCAGGACAGATAGATGCCGACGAGTTGGAAAAATACCTTATCATGGGCGAACTTTCCCTGGATGGTGGGTTGCAACCTATAAAGGGTGCTTTGCCAATCGCGATTCAGGCACGCAAGGAAAAATATAAAGGATTTATTCTGCCTAAACAAAATGCACGCGAGGCGGCTATTGTAAACGATCTGGAAGTTTATGGTGTAGAAAACATAAAAGAGGTTGCAGACTTTTTTAACGGGACAGCCACACTCCATCAGGAAGTTGTTGACACACGCGATGAGTTTTATAACAGCCTTACTGCCTATGACAGCGACTTTAGCGAGGTGCGCGGTCAGGAAAATATTAAGCGTGCGTTAGAAATAGCTGCTGCAGGCGGCCATAATGTAATTTTGATTGGCCCGCCGGGTGCCGGTAAAACTATGCTGGCGAGGCGGCTGCCCTCAATTTTGCCGCCGTTGAGCTTATACGAATCGTTAGAAACCACCAAGATCCATTCTGTAGCGGGTAAGCTATCTGCCGCTGATGCACTGGTTACCACCCGCCCTTTCCGTTCGCCGCACCACACTATAAGTGACGTTGCATTGGTAGGCGGCGGCAGCAACCCGCAGCCGGGCGAGATTTCACTGGCACACAACGGTGTTTTATTTCTGGATGAATTGCCGGAATTTAAGCGGTCGGCTTTAGAGGTAATGCGTCAACCGTTAGAAGAGCGCCGAGTAACTATATCACGCGCCAAGTTTACAGTTGACTATCCAAGCAGTTTCATGCTGGTGGCCAGCATGAACCCATGCCCTTGCGGCTATTATAACCACCCGGAAAAAGACTGTATTTGCCCGCCCGGTAACGTTCAAAAATATCTAAGTAAGATCTCTGGGCCACTACTGGACAGGATTGATCTGCACGTAGAAGTTACACCGGTTAACTTTGATGAATTATCATCTGAGCGCTTAGCCGAAACCAGCGAATTCATTCGTGACCGCGTGATCAAAGCGCGGGATATACAGGCAACCCGTTTTGGCAACAAGCCGGAATTGCATGCTAACGCACAGATGAGCCCGCAAATGGTACGCGAGATCTGTAAAATTAGCCAGGCAGGGCAAAACCTGCTAAAAAAAGCAATGGAAAAGCTCGGCCTGTCTGCTCGCGCCTATGATCGGATATTAAAAGTAGCGCGTACCATTGCCGACCTTGCCGGTGCCGAGGAGATTCAATTGGAACATCTGGCAGAAGCTATACATTTCAGGAGCCTTGACAGGGAAGGTTGGGCCGGCTAAACGTTGCAATGTGCATGCCCTGGCTTAAATTCGCAGGGCACGCATAATATCTAATTAGTCAATTGGTTCCCATAATTCTAAAATGTTACCTTCAGGGTCAAGTATGTGCAAAAATTTGCCGTAATCATATTCCGCAATTTCATCAACAATCGTAACGTTCCCTTTCTTCAGCTCCTCCGCTAATTCTACAAGGTTTTCTACCCGGTAGTTGATCATAAACGGCTTTGCAGACGGCTTAAACGATTCTGCATCATTTGGAAATGCACACCATGTAGTCGACCCTTTTTTGGATGGATCGTCATCCTGGCGCCAATCAAATGTAGTCCCGTATGGGCTCGTTGGCAGGCCGAGGTTTTTACCATACCACTCATTTAATGCTGTAGGGTCATTGCTCTTAAAGAACACGCCGCCCAGTCCTGTGACTTTTTTCATATTAAAATTTATATCTATTCGTTTGTTGTATGTGCCGCCGTTTTATGTCTAAGTATTAGTGCAGCAATTACCGATATGGCAATACCAACCGGCGCAATCTCCATGTAAGTGATCAGCGCATTATAAAATGGGTTTTTGTACAGGTCGTTATACTTAGCCATCCCCGCCATTTCCCTATTTATATCAGCAGCATTTTTGCCTGCAGCCTGCATCTGCTGCTTCATTTGATTTATGTAACTGTCGATAGCATTTGGGAAGAAAAAGTAGTAACCAATAAGCCAAACCCCAACGTAGATGGTAGAAGCTACAAGGGTTACTAACAGGCCGATTTTTAAAGCCTTAGCAAATGTTATCTGGCCATTGCCAAATTTGTCCCGGAAACTTTTTACTGCTACAAAAATTATGGACAAAGCCACGATCATAGAAGCATAACCCAACCAGGTCTGCATCCCAACGTTAACATCCTTTGGCAGAGCCTTTACGCCTATAGTAAACCAGGCTGCAGAAATACATCCTCCTATAAGGCCGTACGTAAGAATGATCTTTTTCATTGAATAGGGCTTAAAGACATCGATCAAAAGTGTAAAATCGTTCAAAAACTTTAATCATACTTTAGGATGATTTTACAAATAATAGTCGGCAATAACAAGATTTACATTTACAGCGTTATATTTTAAATCCGCAATCAGCTAAAAGAATATTCAATTGCAAACGCGCTTTTAAATAGCTATAGCCCTAATTAAATTATTTGCTTTTTTTAAAACTTATTTATAGTTTCACCCTTCTATCGCCAATGAATAATAAAGCAAAAAAGATCATCATTTTTGATGATGATGAAGACATTTTATCCATCTGCAGTTATATTTTAGAGGAGCAGGGTTGGGAAGTTCACACTTATACCGACTGCAACAACATCGTCGAAAAAGTTTTGGGGATATCTCCCGACGTGATTTTGATGGATAACTGGATCCCAGACGCAGGCGGCATTATCGCAACACAAACTTTAAAAAAGGATGAGCAGTTGAAAAGTATTCCAGTGGTTTACTTTTCGGCAAACAGTGATATTCAGCTTTTGGCAGATCATGCCGGTGCCGAAACATACCTGGCAAAGCCATTCGACCTGGAAGAATTGGAGCGCGTTATAAATACCGTTTTAATTCACGATTAATAAATTCTTTACTATAATAAAAAGCCCCTACTATTTATCAGCAGGGGCTTTTTCATTTCATCAACTATTACATTGGCGGGCCACCGGGACCGCCCCCGCCTGGGCCACCACCACCAGGACCACCGAAGCCGCCGCCCGCCGGTCTGTTACCTCCGTCGCCACCTCTGAAGCTTCTTTCAGGAGATGCCGGCGCTTTGCCCGAGAACTTTTGCAAACGCAGGGTAAACGTTAATAAAGCATAACGCCCCAGTCTGTTTACATTGGTTTGGGTAACAATGCTACCATTGGTTGTGGTAGAGAAGCCGGTATTCTCATTGAATAAATCGTATGCAGCAAGGCGTAATGTTCCTCTGTGGTCTTTCAGGAAACGGCGCTCTACATAAGCATTTAATATGTTAGGATTTTTAACCGGAATGGAGTAGCCATAGTTTAATGTTTTGGTATAATCATAGCTTAAAGTCCAGTCTTTCCAGAAGTAATTTTTACCGTTGACACCCAGATTAAGCGCACGGATGTTGGTATTTTGATTATATAAAGCACCGTTTTGCGAGTTAACTGTTTTATTTAACGCGTAGCTGGTGTTTACTTCAGCGTCTACCACATCAGTAATGTTAATCCTGAAGCGGGCTTGCGGGGCTAAAGTAAATGTCTTGGCAATGTTCTTAATTAAAGGCGATTCTACATTATTCGCGTCAACACTTTGCGAGAAACCAATATTATTGGTATAACCCACGCCCGAACCTAAGATGACAGTGTATTTACGCTCCGACCATGGTTTTGAGTACAGAATGTTACCTGCTGCAGAATAATAACCGCTTGAATTAAGGTACTTGGTTAAGTTGGTATTTTGCAATTGTGCCAACCCAGGGTTCGCAGCTAATGCAGCTGCAGTAAACTGCGAAGGATAAGTAATGGTATTTTGAACTATCTTATTATCTGTTTGGGTAAATTGCGCCCGTATTAAAAAGATGTTACCTGTTTGGAAACTAAATGCATTGTATTGTAACGACAAGTTGTTGGTAAATTCTGGTTTCAGATCGGGGTTACCTTGTACGGGGTACAATGCATTAGAGAAATCGATAACCGGCTGCAATTGGTTAAACGCCGGCTGGTTACTGCTACCGTTGTAGTTTAAACGGAATGATTGGCTGCGTGAAAAGTTATAATTAAAGGATGCTGTAGGGATGATGTTAAAGGTTGAAATGCTGGTAGCTATTCCGGTTTTAACGTTTAATCCATCAAGTTTAGCCGGCTGTGCGCCAACACCAACTGTCAAGTTATATTTCTTCTCTACAACTTTATAGTTCAACGCAAAGCGGTTTGTTGTAAAGGTGTAATTATAATTATTGCTCAACAGATCGTAACGGTGATACCTGTCCGGGTTTGATGTGTACAGCGTATCGGTTTCTTTATCACTTTCTGTGTAAGAGTGGTTAAATTCATAACGCCCTTCCAGGTAAGACACCTTACCAAGTGGTTCTAAATATGATAGATTGAAGTTGTAAGCGCTGGTGCGGCTATCGGTAAAAATTACCTGGTTGATAGGTGCGGTTGGTACGCCAACGGTATAGTTATAAGTTGGGTTATCAAACTGGTTGTTTTTGCTGGTGCTTGCCCCAAAACCTAACTGAAGATTGCGACGGGTGCCTTTAAACTTGTGATTGTAAAAGCCCGTTATGCCGTAATTTGGCGACGTTGTATTGCTTATCGAGTTTGATGTGTAAGCTAAATTCGTTGCGCCGGCCCTGGTAGATGTAACGTTATCAAAGCTGGTAACGTCCGATCCGGTATAGCTAAATGTTGGGGTAACCTTCAAATAATTTAGCGTATCAGGTTTCCACTCCACGTTAAAATTAAAGCGGTGGTTTATTGGATTGCTGGTTTCCTGGCTAATCTGGTTACTGGTACTCGGCGTAGTGAAGTTGTTTGTTTGTAAGGTGGTAGAGTTAATAAAGGTAGTATTATCGCTAAAACTGTAGCTGCCATAAACAGACAGCGTTTTACCCCACTGATCCCTGAAATTTAACCCTAGTGAACGTGCGTTAGTTATACCCGGTGCATTAGTTGTTGAGCCTGTGCTACCGCCACGCAGTGCATTACCCCGGCCCCCACCGCCGCCACCACCGCCGAAACCACCACCGCCGGCAGCGCCACCTGTTGGCGCACCAAAGCTAAAAGTGTTCACATTAGTATTGTTTAAGCTACCCAGTACAGAAATTTGCTGATCGCCTTTGAACTTAAAAAAGTTTAGCAAGCCGATGTAACGATTATCATTGTGAATATCGGCACCATCTTTTTTAGGCAGTAAGTCGCTACCGTCGCCTGCAGTCGCCTGGCCAAAGTAGCCATAGTTTTTATCTTTGCGGATAGTAAAGTTTAATATTTTATTTGGCTCACCTGTACGTACACCGCTCAAATTTTGCTGATCGCCGTAGTCATCAACAACCTGTACGCTTTCAATTACATCGGCAGGCAAATTTTTGGTTGCGCTTAAAACGTCTCCTCCAAAAAAGTCTTTCCCGTTTACCCTTACTTTGGTAACCGCCTTACCCTGCGCCGTGATCGATCCATCCTTGGCAACGTCTAACCCCGGAATCTTTTTCAATACATCCTCTATAGGCGCGTTCTCGCGCACCTTATAGGCAGCAACGCTGTACTGTACCGTATCTTCTTTAAACACTACCGGGTTTACGCCAACAATTGTTACAGTAGCCAACTGGCGTGTGTCAGATTTTAAGATGATAGCAGGCAAGGTAACCGGCCCGGTTGCGTTATCTAAAGTGTAATGTTTTATAATAGCCTGAAATCCGATGGATGTTATCGCCAAGTTTATTTTGGTGCCTTTAACCGCCGGAAAGGCAAACTTACCATTCACATCAGCAATAGTAATTACACTATCTCCTTTGTCTGAGGTAAGCTTAATATTACTGCCCGGCAGCGATAGTTTGGTGGTATCTAAAACTGTACCCTGCACAACGCGTGTTTGCGCATTTGACTGTATGGCACCAATAGATAAAAACGCTAAAAGTAAAATTAAATATTTCATAATTCGATAAGGGTATTCACTGTAAGGCTGTAGTATACATTTATTATGCAAATGTTCATTTAATAAAATTTAAATATTAAAAAATCATATTATTGTTACATATTATAATAGATCAACAATGGGATTGTTACATAACAAAAAAAATAAGCCCTGCTTTGGCAGGGCTCATTTTTTTAACCGGTAAAACCTTGTATATATTTTACTACACGCTGTTAATTAGACAGATGCAAAGCCGAGGCTACCTGGCTGTAGTTTTTTAGGTTTAAGTTTGGATGTGTAAAGCCAAGATTGGTTAATGATGTACCGGGCACAATAACCACTTTAAAGTCTAATCCCGAGCCGTTGAAATTGGCCTTTATATTTAGATATCCAACACCAAATGATGACACGCTTATGCTGCGGTCATTTTCGGTATAAGGCAATGCATAATAACCCGATGTAGAGCCCGTAGTACGGAAGTAAACCAGCACCACTCCCTGGTTAACAATATCTTGAGTGATAGCAGGTACGCTAAAAGTTGTAAAACCGGTAAGTACTACACTGCGGTTAGTAAGCAAAAAGCTTTGTACGTTGGAAGATGTGCCATCCTTGCCATCTTTACCGGTAGCTCCCGTTGCACCCGTAGCACCTGTTTCTCCCTGTGGGCCTTGCGGGCCTGTTGCACCAACAGCGCCGGTTGCTCCCGTAGCACCTGTTGCCCCGGTTGCGCCTGTAGCACCGGTTGCTCCTTGCGGTCCTTGCGCGCCTGTAGCACCTGTCGCGCCAGTAGCACCCGGGTCACCTTTATCACCCTTTGTTCCCTGCACACCCTGTGGGCCTGGATCACCCTTTTTTGAGCATGAACTCAATGCTATGGTGCAAAGTAGTAAAAGTGCCAATGAACGTCTAATTGTAGTCATAATAGTTGTATAAGTAAGTGAGTGGATGCTTTTACGATAGCGTTTATAATTAGTTGCAAATTAATTTGAATGGAAAAATGTTTCTTAGTCTGATTTGGAATAATCATCCGCCGGATGCAGAACAACTTAATTTCCAAAAGTTTGTTGGGTTGCACAACTTTTAATGTTGGCGTTTCGTTAAAGAATAAAAAACGTAACCTATGGATAATACAAGCATGTCTTTGCACTCAAAAGTGCATCGTTGGATAGATGCGATTGGTTTCCGGCTCAACGCATCACAAACAAATGGTAAAAGTAAAGTTACTACACAGCATTACTTTTTTGAGACCTTCAATTTTTTTGAACGCATCAAATCCGGCGATTACGAAAAATCCAAATTCCTGTGTTTTGATATGTATGGTGAAAAGGTTAACGTAAAAACACTACTTGATTTGCAAACAGCGTTTTTTGAGAACATCAGCCAGCTTAAGTAAGCCCCCGGCTTAATGTAAGGCAATAAAAAAGGCCTGCTCCGGTATTGGGCAGGCCTTTAAAATTTATAATAAAATTAATAATTAAAATCCCGATCCAATTCTTCTGTTAAACGGCCCGGCGTGCCTGCACTAACATTAACAACCGGCCTGGTTGGGTATAGTGCTTCCTTAATACGTAAACGTAAATCGGCGTAATGCGCAGTTGTTAACGCATCGCCGCCTTTTGAAAGGCCGTTGCTGATCCTGGCAAGTTCGGCACGTACCATAGGGCGGATATCCGATAGGGCTATATTAATTGGCGTGTAACCTAAGTTAGCGAGTTGCGCAGTGGTAGCACCAGGCAACGTACGGCTTGCATCCTCATTTAACAACGATTTGAGGTTGTCAATGTACCCGCGCTGCAGGTTGCGTTTAAACTGATCAGGCTTTGTTGTGCCAAACACACCACTACGCAAATCGGTAAATAACTCTGCAACAGTATATGCCCTGGCGCCATTTTTAGATTCGTTATCAAACATACGTGCCATGCGCGATGCATTGATCACATTGCCAATAGCGTTAACCTGAACAGCTTTAATACGGCTAATCACAACGCCATTATCAAAACGGCTCAGTTCGGCATTGTTGATTAACCAATAGGGGGTTGAGAATACTTGCTTATTTAAAAAGTCTACCGCATCATGCTGCAGGCTTTTGCTTACAAAGCCATAAACTGGGCCGGTTTGGTCGTATGTTTTAAAATTTTCGTTCATGCCGCCAATGTTCATAGTAACATGGCCTATGTAACGGTTGTACTGGCCAATAACCTCGTTGTACAAAGTTTGTACATCTTCAAAATCCTCACCTTTTTGGAAGCTCCATTTCTCCAGATTAGGCAAAATCCTTTTCAGATTGGCAATTCCGTATGTACTTGCCTTCATTGCATTATCACCTAAATCTTCGTTTTGCAGGCGCGGATCAATAGATGTACCCTGGCGGCCGAAATAGTAAAGCGGATTGCCGGCATTTTTCTTGGTCCAAACATCCAGCATTTCTCTTTCTGCCTTAACACTTTTGTTACCCGGGAAATAGCTGTATCCCCATTTGATAGCCCATTTATCGTACTCGCCTATTTGCGGGTATAAATGGGTAACATTATCGCCTGGTTGTGCTATGTAATTAAAACGGGCATAGTCCATAATTGATGGTGCGGTGCCGTGTTTATCAGTAAACGATTTGGAGCGTAAAGAGTCAACAGGGTAAGCGTAGCTTGAGCCAAAGTTGTGTGGTAAGCCCAGGGTGTGGCCAATTTCGTGCGATGATACGAAACGGATCAGTTCGCCCATTTGCTCGTCAGAATATTTAGCAACTCGTACTTTGGGGTTAACAGCTGCAGTTTGGATAAAATACCAGTTGTGCAGTAAACTCATTACGTTGTGATACCAGCCTACATGGCTCTCCAGGATCTCGCCTGTGCGCGGGTCTGATATATGCGGGCCATAAGCATTCTGTACATCTGATGCAAAGTAACGCACAACGCTGTAACGGGCATCTTCGGTACTAAATTCGGGGTCTTCTTTAAGGCTCGGGGCTTCTTTGCCAATAATGGCATTTTTAAAGCCGGCTGCTTCAAAGCCTTTATTCCAATCGTTAATACCTGCAATAAGGTAAGGAACCCACTTTTTGGGTGTAGCCGGGTCGATGTAGTAAACAATTTGTTTTTTTGGCTCTACCAACTCGCCACGGGCGTAGGCGGCCTCATCTTTAGGTTCCAACTTCCAACGGTGAATGTAGGCCGTACGTTCTGCCTTTTGCGCATCGGTACCGTAGTCCGTTTGTTCCTGCCCAAAAAACCCTACACGGGCATCCGTCAAACGCGCTTTCATCGGTGTTTTAGGTAGCAGCAGCATTGAGGTATTCAGCTCAAAAGTGAGCGCACCGTTCGTATTATCAGTCGGCGACTCTGCCGAGCGGAATGTTTTTAGGGTGCGGGCTTCCAAATTGATAGGAAAACTCTTAATAGTATCGATGTATGAACGACCGGCATCAAGCGCAGTAATTTTATACAGCTTTTTAATATTATCCGGCAGGCTGATGGCGGGTACATCACCATTGTACATATCTGTAACATCAACCAAAACGCCAGTCGTATCTTTGTTGTAAGCTTTAATATCAAACGATGCTAACACCGCATCAAGATTAGAGTTTTTTACAGATTGATACATATCGCTGGTACTATCGGCCCTTACCGAATAGCTAGGCACGCGGATGAAGATCTGCTTATCGTGGCGCTGCCATTTCCAAACCTGGTCATTCACTTCTTCGCCACCGTATTGCTGGCCAAAAGATTTTAAGCCGGCAGGCGTCTTTACAAAGCGGGTTACAACCAGCATTTCGCGCTCTAATAAGCTGTCGGGAATTTCAAAATAATACTTACCGTCAACTTTGTAAGTATTAAAAAGGCCATTATCGGCTTTTACTTTACCTATTAGGTCGCTAAATTTTTTGATACCTTCTTTTTTTGCAGGTCCTACAGTTGCTGTAGCGGTCGATCCGCCGGGAGTATTTGTGGTTTTAAGCGTAACAGTTTGGGCAGCCTGCTTTTTGGTAGCACATGCACTTGCAAAAACCGCAAGTGACACCGCAGCTACGCGCAAGTAAGTACCTACCCGTAAAGATGTGTTCATTGGATATAATTAATTGTTTAAATGAAATTAGTAAAGGGATAAAAATATGTAATAATAACGGATTTCAAATAACACAATGCCTTTGTTACATATAATTATAAGGTCGCGTTAAATGCGGCGTTTTAGGGTGAGTACTACTTTATCGTAACGATTATCATGGAAAATCTCCAAAAGCAATGCCCGTTCATCTCTTGATTTGAAGATCCCGTCGACCTCCTCAATTGTCATGTGTGAAATGGGCTTTAAATTGATTGATACGATTTCGTCATCTTTTTCTATACCTATATCAGCAGCGGGTGAGCCCGGAGATACACGGCTAACAATTAAATGCTGATAATTTTCGCCGCCTGCATAATACTCCATCCCACTCATATCAAACTCATAAGCATTTTTGTAAGTACTGTTAGGCTTCAGGTAAAGGGCGCCGCTGCTATAGTCGAAAATAATATGAAATCGTTTCAGGATCCCAATTCCCATATTGCCATCCCTTGGCACAGTATACTGTCTTTTATCGTAATCAACATCGGGAAAGGATGTAATCACCTTTTTAATCTTGTATTTCCCAATATCTATCTCGTCCATCCGGCTGATGTAGCCGGATATTGGTCCATTGAGCGCTACACCAAGATTAGCCGCTATAAATTTGGGTGGAAGGCCGTTTTTAGCAATAAGGTTTTCCAGTGATAGCGGGTGTCCGGCACCAAGATCAATAATAAGTTTGTTTTTGGTTTTCTTGCCACCCTGATAAGTAATGGTTGTTTCGAGATACGGCTTTTTATCTTCAATCGTTATAGGCACCTTGTGCATTTTGCGCATTTTGCCCAAATCTGTTGGCTCACAAACCGTGATTGTGCTATCTTCAAAATTAATTTTTACAGCAAACCCGCTAAAAAAGTCGTAGCCCAGCAAACCATGTACAGGCATGCCAACAAACCCAGACAAGTTAAAATAATCATTTTTAAGAATAGCCGCTCCAACATCAACGCTATTGATACCGGGCATGGTGATGTTTAGCGCAGGTGTAACCAAGGCTTCATAATCTTCGCCGTTAGCAAGGCCGCTTATTTTAATGGTTCGTTTATTCGGGATAGTAATGGAATCAGCCAGTAAGGGATCTGTAATGATCATGATCCCCACCCCGGTATCTAAAATGAAATTATAAGGCCCGCGCTGGTTGATGCTTAACTGCACCACGACCATATTACGCACCAGTTTAAACGGAATGTTAATGTTTTTACGCGAGCTGTTTATTTCGAAGTGCTGGGCGTAACAAGGCAAAACAATAGCGCATAAAATAGCTATAAGCCATATCAGTTTATGGATAAAATATTGTTGCAACGCTAACAACTGTTTATAATTGGTAGCTAAATTTAATATTATTATGCAACAAAAGGTATAAAGCCGGCATTAAAATAATAACGGCTTTAACAGAACATCCGGGATATTATTTTTTTTCTTCCTTATCCTCACACTTAAGGTTTCCCTTAAGTTCAGGATTTTGTGCTGGCAATGTGCTTACAGTGCGTTCTACCTCTGTTTGTTGAATATGTACCGCATATTCTGCAGGCTCAATGTGGCTGCCAATCGCTTCAGCGTATACCTGGGTAAATTCAGCACCGATATACAGTATGGCCGAAGTGTAATAGATCCAAACCAGTATCACAATAAGCGACCCGGCGGCACCATATGCCGAACCTTGTGCACTGTAGGTTATATACAACCCTATGACATATTGGCCTATCATAAACATAATTGCGGTAAATAACGCGCCAGACCGAACATCTTTCCATTTGATCTTGACATCGGGCAATACTTTAAAAATAATACCGAATAGCGTAGCTATGATGATAAGTGTAATACCCAGGTTAATTCCTTTTAATAAAACACCGGTAACCGCAGGTAAAAAGTGCTCTATTTGTTTACTTAGCGCATCCATTAAAAAGCTCACTACTAACGATGCCATCAGTAAAAAACCAAGGCTCACAATCAGCGAGAATGATAAGAAACGGTTTTGCAGCATTTTAACCCATCCGCGTTTTGGCTTAGCTTTTACGCGCCAGATAGTATTTAGCGAATCTTGTATTTCAATAAAAATACTGCTGGCACCTACCAGCAGGGTTACCACACCAATTACAACAGCAACGGTGGTTTTACCGGACAGTTGCAGGTTTTTTAGCATAGACTGAATCTGCAGTGCAGCTTCTGACCCTACATAAGTTTGAATCTGGGGGTAAAGCCGGTTAGTCGCAGCATCGGCACCAAAAAACAAGCCTGCAAGCGAAATAACCAGTATTAATAAAGGAGCCAGCGAAAATACGGTATAATAAGCCAGCGATGCGCTTAACTTTAAGCCATTATCATTACTGAAACCACTAAAAGTTGCCAGTATAACCTTCCAAAGCTGCTTTAAATAATCCTTGCTAAAAAATTTCATATTCAATTTCCAATATATTTGTTAATACCTTTATCATAAACAGCACTGTATGAAAAATGTAACGCATACCGCAAACTTTTTTAAGGTACTCTTATTCGTTTTACTTCTAAGCAATTTTAGTGCCTCAGCTCAAAAAACTGTAATTTGGGTGGTACGCCATGCCGAAAAACAGGCACCCGCACCAGATATGCCTGTAAGCAATCCAGACCTTTCTGAAGACGGCCGCGAACGCGCAAAAGAGCTGGCCAAAGTGCTAAAGCGTGAGAACATCAAAGCTATTTATGTTACCTCAACAAAGCGCAGTGCACAAACCGCCCGCCCGCTGGCCGCACAATTAAAAATATTGCCAAGGATATATACTGATAGTATTAAAGCATTTGTAAAAACACTGCTAACCAATTTTAACGGCAGTAAAGTACTGGTTTTGGCACACTCAAATACAGTAATGCCTATATTAGCCGCCCTGGGCGCCGAACAGCCGTTAGACACCTTATCTGAAGAGGATTTTGATATGATATTTAAGATGACGATAAAAGAATCGGGAAAAGTTGGCCTTGAGATATCCTATTATGGCGCGGTACATCATACAAGTGAATTGCCCGACAAATACCGGCCCGATAAGCAAGGCGTTCAGCAATACTCCAGGCCGCTAACCAACTATTAGTTAATGGTTAGACACCACCAGTAGATCCAGGTCTTTACATGGGATATTAAAGCGCTCGCCCATGTGTTTGTTTGTTAGGTGGCCCTGATAAATGTATACCGATTTCCGGATCCCTGCTTTCTGCCAGATTACATTTTTTAAGCCGCCCATGTCGCCAATGTCTATCAAAATAGGCGCGAAGATATTAGTAAGGGCATAGGTTGCCGTCCGCGCCACGCGTGATGCGATGTTAGGAACGCAGTAATGTATAACGTCATATTTACGAAACACCGGGTGGGTATGATTAGTTACTTCTGATGTTTCAAAGCAGCCTCCCTGGTCTATGCTTACATCGATAATTACCGAATTAGGTTTCATGCGGCTTACCGTAGCCTCAGATACGATCTGCGGACTGCGGCCATCATCTGCGCGCATTGCACCAATGGCAACATCGCAGGTAGTAATAGCTTTTTCTAAAACAATGGGTTGTACTACCGAAGTAAATACCCTTGTGCCGATATTATTTTGCAGGCGGCGCAACTTATAGATAGACGGATCAAAAACCTTAACCTCGGCACCTAGTGAAATGGCTGTACGGGCAGCATATTCGCCAACTGTCCCCGCGCCTAAAATTACAATTTCGGTAGGCGGCACGCCGGTAATACCACCCAGCATCAGGCCTTTGCCTTCAAAAATGTTGCTTAGGTATTCTGCCGCAATGAGTACGGATGTCGCGCCCACAATTTCGCTCATGGCACGCACTACGGTTAATGAGCCTCCTTCATCTTCTAAATGTTCAAAACACAGTGCAGTAATTTTTTTATTAAGCAGGGCATGCAGGCATTCGGCCTTTAGGGTTGATACCTGCAAGGCTGAAATTAGCAGCTGGCCGGGTTTCATCATAGCTATCTCATCCATGGTGGGCGGCGCTATTTTGATGATGATATCGGCTTCATAAACGCGCTTGGTATCATATACAATTTGTGCGCCCTGCTCGCTATAATTATTATCAGAAAAATTGGCTGCCTGGCCGGCGTTACTTTCCAGCATTACCTCGTGCCCGTTGTTTACCAGCAATGCTACGGATAAAGGTGTAAGCGGGATGCGGTTTTCCTGGAAAGAAACTTCTTTAGGGATACCGATGTAAAGCTTGTTCTTTTTACTTTTTACCTCAAGCATCGATTCCTGGGGTTGCATCATTGCCTGCTTGGCAATGTCAGAAAACCCGCTATATTTCCCTGTGCTCATGTTATAATTATTTTCCGGATGATGAAGTTAACAAAAAAACGGCATTGGCGTTCAAATATTTTCCACAGTTACCTGCCGGGTGGTAGCATCTAAAACCAGTATGCGAATACCAGTATACTGGTCCGGAATAAGGCCTGCAATTTTTTCTGGCCACTCAATAAAGCAGTAGTTGCCGCTGTCAAAATATTCCTCATATCCCAAATCAAGCGCCTCACTCTGGTTACTTAACCGGTAAAAATCAAAGTGAAATACAGGGCCATTACTGCTGCGGTATTCGTTTACAATAGAAAACGTAGGACTTGTTACCGCATCGTTTACCCCGAGTGCTTCACATAAGGATTTAATGAGCGTTGTTTTGCCTGCGCCCATTTCTCCATAAAAAAGTAGGATACGGTTGCTGCCGGCAGCTTTTAAAATGCTTTTCGCCGCGCCGGGCAGATCTGCAGGAGATGAAGTGATAATATCCAAAACGTAATTATTTAAGCCTTGTTGCCGGTAATAACAATCCTCAGATAGACGTTTCGCTATCAGCTTAATTGTTAGTGCTTTGCAACAACGCGACATTCATTAACACTTATCAAATATCTTATTTAGGGCCGTAAGTTACAATCGGGATGATCATTTCTTCTAATGAGATACCACCGTGCTGGAAGGTTTCATTATAAAAATTAACAAAGTGATTGTAATTGTTAGGATAAACAAAATAGCTATCGCCTTTGGCAAAAACAAAACTGCTGCTCACGTGCAGCTTTGGCAGCATGGCATCGTGCGGGTTACGGATATGGAATACTTCTTTGGCGTTATAATTCAAATTTTTACCCTGTTTATAACGCAGGTTAGTATTGGTGTTCCTGTCGCCAATTATTTTGCTTGGGTTTTTGACCTTTATAGTACCGTGATCTGTGGTAATCACCACACGCACTTGCTTTGTTGCTAAAAATTTAAGCAGGTCAAACAGCGGCGAGTGCTCAAACCACGAAAGTGTTAATGAGCGGTAAGCTGCATCATCACTTGCCAATTCACGAATCATTTGCATATCCGTACGGGCGTGGCTCAGCATATCAACAAAGTTGTACACCACTACGTTAAGGTCGTTGCCCATCAGGTTATTTACCGATTCGTTGAGTGCGCGGCCTTCGTCTATATTAAGTATTTTATGATACGAGTGCTTAATTTCTTTACGCAGTACACGCTTTAACTGGTCGGCAATAAAATCGGCCTCGTAAAGGTTTTTTCCGCCTTCATCTTCGTCGTTCTGCCACATGGTTGGATAGCGTTTCTCCATATCAAGCGGCATCAGGCCCGAGAAGATAGAGTTACGCGCGTACTGTGTGGCGGTTGGCAGGATGCTGTAGTAGCTATCTTCTTCCTCAAGCCTGAAATACTCAGAGATGATCGGATTAATGATTTTAAACTGATCATAACGTAAATTATCGATCAGGATAAAAAATACCGGGCCGTTACCATCAAGCTTAGGGAAAACCTTTTTCTTGAACAGTTGTGGCGAGCTGGTGGGGCCATTTTCCGGATCTTTCACCCATCCCAGGTAATTCCGTTCCACAAATTTGCAAAACTGAACGTTGGCCTCGGCTTTCTGCAGGGTAAGTATCTCGTGCATGCCCGCATCTTCCAATGTTTCTAATTCCAGTTCCCAATAAATCAGCTTTTTATAAACATCCACCCATTCCTGGTAGCTTAAATTATCGTTCAGCGTCATTCCCAGGTTACGGAAATCCTGCTGATAAGCCATTGTTGTTTTTGCGCCAACTAGTTTTTTGTTCTCCGTAAGTTTTTTAATCGTGAGCAATATTTGCTTTGGATGTACCGGCTTTATCAGGTAATCGTCAATTTTAGATCCGATAGCATCCTCCATTAAATACTCTTCCTCATTTTTTGTAATGAGCACTATCGGTACATCACTTTTTATATTCTTTATTTGTTGTAACGTCTCCAGCCCGGTTAATCCCGGCATATTTTCATCTAAAAAAACAAGGTCAAAATAACCTTTTTTAAATTCTTCAACGGCATCATTACCGTTAGTAACCGTGGTAACCTTGTAGCCCTTCTCGCTTAAAAATAGTATATGTGGTTTCAGCAGATCAATCTCGTCATCGGCCCATAATATTGTGGTATCCTGCATAATATATTTAATTTTACCACCGTATAACCTTACGGCAGTATGTTTTGTTGTAAAAATATACAAAGGTTTAACATATATTAACATCCGGAAGGTGCTTGTTATGTCATAATTCAACACTTTTGCAAACTTTACAAGCACACCTTGAATAAAAAGAAAATCATTAACGACCCTGTTTACGGGTTTATCAGCATACCGTCCGATCTGATCTTCGATCTGATCGAGCACCCATACTTTCAGCGTTTGCGTTATATCAAGCAATTGGGGATGACCCACCTGGTTTATCCCGGTGCGCTGCACACCCGATTCCATCATGCGATAGGCGCCATGCATTTAATGGGTACTGCCATAGAAACACTTTGCAACAAAGGTCTCGAAATCACGGGCGAGGAAAAAGAAGGGCTTATTATTGCCATCTTGCTGCACGATATTGGCCATGGGCCATTTTCGCACGCGTTGGAGCAAACTATAGTTGAGGATATAGACCACGAGGATATATCCATCCTGCTGATGAATAAACTAAATGAGGAATTTGGCGGCAAGTTAAAAACCGCTATTGAGATCTTCAAAGGTACTTACCACAAAAACTACCTGCACCAGTTGGTATCCAGTCAGCTGGATATGGACAGAATGGATTATTTGAACCGCGATAGTTTTTTCACGGGTGTATCTGAAGGGGTTATTAGCTCGGACCGGATCATCAAAATGCTGAACGTTAAAGACAACGGCATAGCAGTTGAGGAAAAGGGAATATATTCGATCGAAAAATTCCTGATCTCGCGCAGATTAATGTACTGGCAGGTCTATCTGCATAAAACGGTTATAGCAGCCGAGCAGCTTTTATGTAAGATATTCAAGCGTAGCCGCGAATTGGCCCTTCAGGGTAAAACATTCCCGGTTACGCCGGCCCTGGCTTACTTTTTAGAGAACGTTATTACCAAACAGGAATTTATAGGCAATACAAGACACCTGGATACTTTTGCCCTGCTTGATGATACCGATGTAATGGCTGCTGTGAAAGTTTGGGCTGGTGCAGAAGATTTCGTGCTTAAAACGCTTTGCCACAATCTTATTAACCGCAAACTTTTTCATGTAGACATTACCGCTGATAAGCCCGATGATGCCCTGATTAAACAATTGACAGCCAGTGCCGTTACTTATTACGATATTACAGAGCATGAAGCTGCATACTTTGTATTTACAGACAGTATCCGTAATAACGCGTACAACAAAGGCGACGGCAACATTCATATATTAATGAAGAATGGGACTGTAACGGATATCACCCTGGCCAGCGACAATTCGAATTTAGAGGCGTTATCAAAAACGGTAAAGAAATATATACTTTGTTATAGTAAAGAGTTGTTATAGGTTAAGGTAACCAGCGAAGGTTACAAGTAAAAAAAACCTGATGATTGACCCTGCACTATGCATCAATATTAATGATTTGTTGCTATGGTTTTAACATTTAAATTTGCGTGATGCATTTTACTGCGAAGGATATAGCCTTAATGCTTAAAGGTACGGTTGAGGGCGACCCGCTTGCTGCGGTTAGTGGCTTAGCCAAAATTGAAGAAGCAGGGCCTGGTTCATTATCTTTCCTGGCAAACCCCAAGTATGAGCACTATCTATACACAACCAACGCCGGTATAGTAATTATCAACAGCGGTCATCAGCTTACAGAGCCGGTAAAAGCAACCCTTATTCGTGTAGAGAATGCATATAGCGCTTTTACTGTTCTTTTAGAGGCCTACAGCACCTTTAAACTACAAAAAGCCGGAATTGAGCAACCATCTTTTATACATGATACAGCCACCGTTGGTGAAAGTGCTTACATAGGTGCTTTCGCTTATATAGGCCAGGGTGTTACAATGGGTATCAATTGCAAAATCTATCCTAACTGTTATATTGCTGATAACGTAACGCTGGGCGATAACGTAACGCTGTTTCCGGGTGTTACGGTTTATTTTGATTGCGCTATTGGCAGCAACGTCATCATCCATTCCGGTGCAGTGATCGGCAGCGATGGTTTTGGCTTTGCCCCTAATACGGATGGCACTTATAATAAAATTGCGCAGATAGGCAATGTGATAGTTGAAGACGATGTGGAAATAGGCTCAAACGCCACTATCGACAGGGCAACTATGGGATCTACTATTATACGTAAGGGTGCAAAAATTGATAATCTGGTACAGGTAGCCCACAATGTCGAGATAGGGTCTAACACTGTAATTGCTGCGCAATCAGGAATTGCGGGTAGCACTAAACTGGGCGAAAACGTGATGTTGGGCGGCCAGGTTGGCGTAGTTGGCCATATAACATTAGCCAAAGGAACTCAGGTACAAGCGCAAGCAGGTGTAAGCCGTACCATTAAAGAAGAAGGAAAAAGATGGGCCGGTTCTCCGGCTATAAGCTACACTGCCGACATGCGGTCAAACATAGTAGTAGGCCGTTTGCCTGAACTGGAAAGAAGAGTAAGAGATTTAGAAATCATTATAAAAGAATTGACCAAGGGTGATTAATTAGAGGTAAGGCTGTTAAGGCAGATGCTAATTAACGGTATATAATCCCAATGACTACATAAAATGAATGTAAAACAAAGAACCATAAAAGCGCCTGTATCAATTTCAGGTACGGGGCTGCACACCGGCGAACGGGTTACCATGACCTTTAACCCCGCTGCTGAAAAGCATGGATTTAAATTTCGCCGTATCGACCTGCCCGGCCAGCCGATTATCGATGCCGACTGCGATAACGTAACCGATACCTCGCGCGGTACTACGCTTACCCAAAACGGCGCTAGTGTAAGCACTGTTGAACATGTGCTGGCAGCGTTGGTTGGATTAGAGATAGATAACGTATTGATTGATATGGATGGGCCTGAAACACCTATTATGGACGGTAGTTCTATTCAATTTATTGATGCTATACTTGAATCCGGGTTTACAGAGCAGGAGGCCGACCGGGAGTATTATCATATCCCGTATAACATTCATTACTCGGAGCCCGACCGCAAGGTAGACATGGTAGCGATGCCCTTAGATGACGATTATCGCTTTACCTGTATGGTTGATTATAACTCACAGGTGCTGGGTAGTCAGCATGCAACCATCTCCAGCATCACGGAGTTTAAAAAAGAGATCGCATCTAGCCGCACTTTCTGCTTTTTACATGAGTTGGAAATGCTGGTAAAGCACGACCTGATCAAAGGCGGCGATTTGAATAATGCCATTGTTGTTGTAGATAAAAAAGTGGACGAAGAAGAATTAGCCCATCTGGCTAAGCTATTTAACCGTAAAGATATCAACGTTGCCCCGCAGGGAATTTTAAACAACATTGAACTAAGGCACCAAAACGAGCCGGCCCGCCACAAGCTGCTGGACATGATTGGCGACCTTGCCCTGGTTGGTGTACCGCTTAAAGGCCATATTATGGCTGCAAGGCCAGGTCACGCTGCAAATGTAGCGTTCGCTAAAAAAATTAAGGCACTGATTAAAAAGGAGCGGGGCCGCAAGCATGTTAAGGTCTATGATCCTAACATGAAACCGGTTTATGATACGGTTCAAATCATGAACATTTTGCCGCATCGCCCGCCAATGCTGCTGATCGATAAGATCCTGGAGCTTACCAAAACCCATGTTGTAGGCTTAAAGGCCGTTACCATGAATGAACCTTTCTTTGTTGGGCACTTCCCGGGTGCGCCGGTAATGCCGGGTGTTTTACAAATTGAAGCGATGGCCCAAACCGGTGGTATCCTGGTATTAAACACCGTTCCTGACCCTGAAAACTGGCTGACCCTTTTCCTGAAAATAGAAAATGCACGCTTTAAAGACAAGGTTTTGCCCGGCGACACGTTAATATTCCGTTGCGACCTGGTTGCACCAATCCGCCGTGGTATTGCACAAATGAAGGGCATAGGCATGGTTGGCGAAAAAATTGTTGTTGAGGCCGAGTTAATGGCGCAAATAGTTAAATACAAGTAATATGATACAGCCGTTAGCATACATCCATCCGCAGGCCCGCATAGCCGATAATGTGGTGATAGAGCCGTTTGTAACCATCCATAAGGATGTGGAAATTGGCGAGGGTACCTGGGTAGGCTCCAATTCGGTGATTATGGATGGTGCTCGAATCGGCAAAAACTGTCGCATTTTTCCGGGCGCGGTGGTATCTGCACCACCCCAGGATTTAAAATACAAGGGCGAGCCCAGCACCGTTACGGTTGGCGATAACACGGTTATCCGCGAATGCGTAACCTTAAACCGCGGCACCGCGTTAGATAAAAACACTACTACTATAGGCAGCAATTGCCTGCTAATGGCATATGTACACGTTGCCCACGATTGTGTGATTGGCGATAATGTGATTATTGCAAACGGTGTGCAGTTAGCCGGCCACATTAATATTTACGATTATGCTTTTATTGGAGGCACATCTGCTGTTCACCAGTTTGTTGAGATCGGCGCGCATAGCATGATCTCGGGCGGCTCACTCGTTCGTAAAGATGTTCCTCCGTTTACCAAGGCCGGGCGCGAGCCCTTATCTTATATTGGTATCAATTCGGTTGGTTTGCGCCGCAGGGGCTATTCGGCTGCTACAATAAACGAGATCCAGGAGATCTACCGGATTATTTTCCTGAAAAAATATAACATGACCAAGGCGCTCGATATTATTGAGGCGGAATTTAACCCAACAGTTGAGCGTGACGAGATCATCAACTTTGTACAAAACTCACAACGCGGTATCATGAAGGGATTTGGAAGCAGTTAATTTTGATCAGAATTTACAGAATATTTGAATAAACATGACGCATATTGCGGGCATATTTTTATTCTGAAGTTCTCCGTTTGTGATATACTGATTCAGGAAGAATGAAAATCACCCTTCAAAATATTGGCCGGCGTTTTAACCGGGAATGGATCTTTAAGGGTATAACCTATACTTTTAGCCAGTCGGGCAGCTATGCCATTTTAGGCCCTAATGGTTCCGGCAAATCAACTCTTTTGCAGGTTTTAAACGGCAGCCTTGCGCCTTCTGTTGGGGTGCTTAAATATTCAAACGGTGAAACAGGAATAGAGCCCGAAGATGTTTTTAATCATTTGAGCCTTGCTGCGCCTTACCTGGAGCTGATCGAGGAGTTTAGCTTAAACGAGATGGTTGATTTCCATTTTAAATTTAAAAAATACAAGCAGGGAATAGATAAGGCTGAACTAACCAGCCTGCTTAATTTAAAAGGCAGCGAAAATAAAATGATCCGCTATTTTTCATCGGGAATGAAACAGCGATTAAAGCTGGCGCTTGCGTTCTGTTCCGACACTCCTATGCTGATGCTGGACGAGCCAACCTCTAACCTGGATACGCAAGGCATCGATTGGTATTTAAACCTCGTAGAAAAGTTTAGCGCCGACCGACTTACCATCATTTGCTCCAATCAGGAGCACGAGTACAGTTTTTGTAAAGAACAATTAAGCATTGCAGATTATAAGTAGCATTTTGACTACCTATACGTCGAATTGTATTACTGTAATTCTAAATCTGTTAGCTTAAATATCGCCTCTAATAATTATTTTTGCTCCTCGATTATACAACTTATTATGGCAAAAGCATCTGACATAAAAAACGGAAATATACTTCGCTTTAATGGCGAGCTGGTACAGGTTGAAGAATTTTTACACCGCACGCCCGGCAATCTTCGGGCATTTTATCAGGCCCGTATGCGAAATGTACGTTCGGGTAAATTGGTGGAGTATCGTTTCCGTACGGATGAAGAAGTTGACATTGCACGTGTAGAAACCAGCAATTACCAATATTTGTATGAGGACGGTGAATCGTTAGTTGTGATGGACAACGAAACTTACGACCAGCACAATGTTCCCAAAAAACTGTTCGGCCCGGCGGTAAAGTTTCTAAAAGAAGGAATGAACGTAATTGTGGCCTTTGAAAGTGATGAGCCAATAATGGGTTCCGTTCCAGGATCTGCCGAGTTAGAGATCACTTATACGGAACCTGCTGTTAAAGGTGATACATCAACCGGAGCCATGAAAAATGCCACTGTTGAAACTGGTGCCGAGATCAAAGTGCCCTTGTTTATTAATATTGGCGACAAGGTAAAAGTAGACACCGCTACGGGCAGCTATGTAGAGCGTGTAAAAGTGTAGCAGAAATTATTTCATCAAAAAAGGGATGCTATCGAGCATCCCTTTTTTGTTTTATTGAACCTCGTTGTTATGTCTTAAAACTCCAGCTCCAGCAAGACGGGACAATGATCGGAATGTTTGGCCTCTGATAGTATGGCAGAACGTTTGATATTGTCCTCTAACTCTTTACTAACCATATTATAATCTATACGCCAGCCCAGATTTTTACCACGTGCGCCCGCGCGGAAACTCCACCAAGTGTAGTTATGCGGCTCCTTATTTACATGCCGGAAGGAGTCTACAAAACCCGACTCAATAAACCCTTCCATCCACTCACGTTCTTCAGGCAAAAAGCCGGATGAATTGGCGTTTGATTTTGGATTGTGAATGTCTATTGGTTTATGGCAGATGTTGTAATCGCCGCATACAACAAGTTTAGGATATTGCACTTTCAGCAGCGTAAGGTATTTACCAAACTCATCTAAAAAGCGGTATTTAAATATTTGCCGTTCGTCTCCGCTGGATCCTGACGGGAAGTAGACACTCATTACCGAAACTTCATCAAAATCAACCCGGATACAGCGGCCCTCGCGGTCAAAGTCGGGGATACCGCAGCCATATTCTACATGATTAGGCAGGCTTTTGCTGAAAATAGCTGTTCCGCTGTACCCTTTCTTTTCGGCCGGAAACCAAAAATGCTGATAGCCCATTGCGTCTACTAAGCCGAGGTCAGTTAAAACATCGGGCGTTGCCTTGATCTCCTGCAGGCAAACTACATCCGCATCAGTAGCCTGTAGCCACGCCAACCAATCTTTATTAATTGCAGAGCGTATGCCGTTCACGTTATAGGTAATGATCTTCATAAAACTTATTTTGCCAAGCCTAAAAGTTTATCCAATTGTTTGCATTCTTTCTTATCCAATAGCTCAACCGTCATGGTTACATTGCTCTTAGGGCGGTCGCACTCATCTTTTTTAACAGCCGCAATGCGGTCTACCATATCAATGCCATTAATTACTTCGCCATACACAGTATAGTTTTGATCAAGATGCGGCACACCGCCTACGGTAGTATAGATCTCCCGCTGTGATGGCGGGATCTTCCGGCCTTTCAATCTTGTTCTTTCCAGTGTATCTAACCGGCCTGGTGTAAAACGCCGTCCTTCCACAATATAAAACTGGCATCCGCTCGATGCCTTTTTTGGGTTGTCGTCTCGGGCAGCGGCCAGTACACCGCGTTTGTGAAAAATACTATCGCGAAATTCAGCAGGCACGGTATAGCCAACGTCACCATCACCAAGCGCCATGTCTGGTGCGGCCTTAACCGGGTCCTTCGAATCAGGATCGCCGCCCTGAATCATAAAGTTTTGTATCACCCTGTGAAATAATGTACCATTATAAAACCCCTGCTTGGTAAGCTTAATAAAATTATCGCGGTGCAGGGGCGTTTCGTTATACAACCGGATGATGCAATCGCCATAACCGGTTTTAATTCGTACGTATTGGTTTTTAGGCGGTTTTGCGAATGCAGTTGCGGCCAAAAGTAAGAAGCAAAGAGTAAAGACTTTTTTCATATGGTTAAGTATTAAAACTCCCATTCCATTTCTGTTTCAAAATAGTTAATGACAAGCGATTTCAGTAGCATCTCCTGCTCAAGCAGCGTATAATTAGGCATTTGATTAACCAGTTTCCAGTGAGGCCACCCATCTTGGTCAAGGCCTTCCAGTTCGTAAAAGCCCATTTGGCTAAATAGCTTACAGTTGGCAATGTGCATCAACTCTTCTTTTTGACGCTTGCTAAACTTCCGCGGGCCCTGGCCAAGTTCCTGTACGCCAATTAAAAATAAAACCACTTTAATATCCGGCTTTTCATTATCAAACTCGGTTGCTAAACGCTCTTGCAGCGCGGCCCATTTCAAATTAATTTCGGCAGGTTTCATCTGGGCAAATATAGCAGATGTACAGTTGCTTTAACCATTTTGTTACCCGGCCTTTAACAATATTGTTACTTTACAAACCGGCTTTTGGGGTTTAAATATTTACTTTTGTTTGTATTGTTAAAATAACAGCGGTTTTGAAAAAAAGCACTTACCATATAATTTGCGCCTGGACACTGCTTTTATGCTTTATAACAGGCCAATATATGGTTTACGCCCATCAGCACTACATCAATAAAGGGGCTCATACAACCGTTTGCCATTCTCCGTCAAAATCAGCTCAGCCTACTGTGTCAGAAAAATGTGCCGTGTGCGATAGTATGCACCACATTAATATGGAACTGGTAAATCATATCAGTTACCCTAAAGTTGCCGCTACAACATTTACTTACAAAACCCTTCAATACCAATCCAAGAGCATATCGCTCATCCTGGCTTCAGGCCGCGGCCCGCCAACAGCATAATAAGTTTTTATATCCAGCAAACGCCACATTGTGTGGTATTTATGAATTTTTAAATTATTATTATGAAACTACGATTAGTTAGTTGCCTGTTTTTCCTGTTTATGCAAATATCTGCATTTGCCAATTTTATAGATTTTAAAGGTAAAGTAATTGACGCAAAAACGCATGAAACCCTGCCTGGTGCTGTGATCAACATTCCGGATCTCCGGATCTCCGTCGCTACAAACAATAAAGGTGAATTTACTTTCAAGGCCATCCCTGCACGCGGCCGTTATGTGGTGCAGGTACAATATCTAAGTTACAAGACATTGACCCAGACTGTCGACTTCTCGACAACCACCTCGTTTGTGTTTGAAATGCAGCCCAGCATTGTGGAAACACACGAAGTTGTGATCACCGGTACACCAATAACCGCTGGCAGCCGAAGTAATAGTACATCGGCTTCGGTAGTAACTAAAGACCAGTTGCAGGGCTCGTCAACCAACCTGATCGATGCATTAGCAAGGCAGGTGCCCGGAGTAAGCCAGATCACTACCAGCCAGGCTATTTCTAAACCTGTTATACGCGGGTTAAGCTATAACAGGGTGGTTACTTTAAATGACGGGGTTAAACAACAAGGCCAGCAATGGGGCGACGAACACGGTATAGAGATGGACCAGTTCCAGGCCGAGCGTGTAGAGGTGCTCAGGGGCGCAGCATCGCTGCAATACGGATCTGACGCGCTGGGCGGTGTAATCAATGTTATCGACCCGCCAACCCCAGCCGAAGGGAATATTAAAGGCGAGGTACTATCTAACTACTCTACCAATAGCGGCTTAACTAATACATCGGTAATGTTAAGCGGTAACGAAAATGGTTTTGTTTGGCGAGGCCGCGGTACGTATCAAAACGCGCACGAGTTTAAAACACCCGCAGGTTACTATATTAACAGTGGTTTTAATCAAACCAATTTTAGCGGTTTGTTAGGGGTTAACAAAAGCTGGGGCTATTCGCATCTAAACTTTTCTTACTTTAAAAACAACATCGGATTTTACGATTCGGAGCCTGGTGACCCGCTTTACACCGACACTAAAAGCCGCACTATAGATTATCCACGCCAGGATATCCGCCATTATAAATTGGCATTAAATAACAACTTCATCTTTGGCTCCAGCTCGTTAAAACTGGACTTAGGCTATCAGAAAAATCAGCGCCGCGAACTGGAGGACAGCCCCGTTCCCAATTTATTCTTCGACCTGAGCACCTACTCGTTAGACGCTAAATATTACCTGCCAGAAAGCAACGGCTGGCGGCCGGTTATTGGTTTAAGCAGCAGCCTGGGTCATAGTGTTAACCTGGGCGAGGAACTACTGATACCGGCGTATGACGAATTTAGCAGCGGCGCTTTTGTTTACGCCAAAAAAACCTGGGATCAAAATACCTTTAGCGCTGGCGCAAGGTTCGACTATATTAAAAATAAAGGCAAGGCCCAAAATAACACCAATGGCGGTGTAATCTTTACCGGCTTTGACAACAACTTTTCCAACGTAAGTGCCGCGTTGGGTTTCACGCATATATTCAATGACGAGTTTAGCTTTAAATCTAATGCCGGGTCGGCATTCCGTGCGCCAAACCCCGCTGAACTGGGCTCTAACGGCGTGCACGAAGGAACATCCCGTTATGAAATTGGTAACCCTAATTTAAGCCCGGAGCGCAGCTATCAGGCTGATGCCACGATTGAGTATGGTTCACGCTTTGTAACCGGTAGCGTTGGTGTTTACGAAAACTATATCCATGACTTTATTTACGCATCGAACACCAATAAGGAGCAGGTAACCGTAGTGGACGAAACCGGCAACCCGCGCGATTATGACGCTTACCGTTACGGACAGGTAAATGCCAATTTGTATGGCTTTGAAGGTAATTTAACCTTGCACCCGGTATCATTTATTCACTTTGAAAATACGTTTAGTTATACCCGTGCCAAAAACACATCGTTCGACAGGCCGCTGCCCCTAATACCGGCAGGTGTGCTGCACAACACTTTGCGTTTTGAGCCAAAAGTTAAAGGCCTGACAAATTTTTACATCTCTGCCGGGATAGATAACTATTTCGCACAGAATCGCATCGACGCCACCTTCGAAACTCCAACGGATGGCTATACCCTGATCAATGCCGGCATTGGTGCCACATTTAAAATAGGGACTCAGCTTTTAAAATTATATGTGACCGGATCTAACCTGGGCAATAAACGTTATTACGATGCCCTGAGCCGCTTAAGGCCCGGCCGTTACAGCCAGGAAGACCTTAGTTACGGTGTTTACAACGCTGGGCGTAACATTACCTTTGGCTTTTACCTGCCATTCGGCACTAATAAATAGTAAGTTAGTTAGTTTAGTTAATCAATAGTGAGGCGGTGAGTGGTAACTCATCGCCTTTTTTATTGGTTATTTGGTCGATAAATGCAATGCTGACATGCTATACCAAATTATCTTCCTGCGTATATTTCTGGTTTGTTTTGATAAGCTAACGCCTTGATATTGATCCGGGTGGTTGCTTAACAATTCAGCCTGGCATCAATATTCCCTACAAAATATTTCTTTTTTCAAGATCTTCTTTTAACTGCTCGGGCGAGGTGAAGTGAATACTATTGATCCCTAGTTTTTGGGCAGCTAGTATATTGCGGTAATTATCATCTATAAATAATGATTCTTCGGCTTTTACATTATAACGGTCTAGCAGGATCTGGTAAAACTCTGGCGCCGGTTTACGCATTTTTTCAGCACCCGACACTACAATACCGTCAAACCAGTTTAAAAATTCGAATCGTTCCTGTGCCAGTGGGAATGTCTCTGCCGACCAGTTAGTAAGTGCATAGATTTTGTATTTGCCGCTTGCTTTTAGTTCTTTGAAAATTTCAACGGTACCTAAAAATGCATCGCCCAGCATCTCTACCCACCGGCTATAAAATGCGCGGATATTTGCCTCGTGTTCCGGGTGTTGAGCCACTAACAAATCGGTACCTTCCTGTAAAGTACGGCCGGCATCCTGTTCCTCATTCCAATCGGAGGTGGTGATGTTGTTTAAAAAATCGCGCATTTCCTGCTCATCGTCGAAAATGGTCTTATACATGTAATCCGGGTTCCAGTCAATTAAAACTGCCCCAAGGTCAAATATGATAGTGTTGATCATGGAAATATTTGTAGTCAAATAAGCGCTTTTATTTAATTCAGTTATTTTTTAGCGTTCTCTTTTTTATGCTTTTCCGCTAGTTTATCGGCATTATCCTGTTCAATTACTTTCACATCATTCACTACCGAATCTTTGTTTAGATAAAGCACCAGGTATTTCGCGTAAACGGTATCCAGCCGGTCCATTTTACAGTTAATTTCATACTTAAAACTTCGGTCGGTGTAGCTGTTCCACTGGGGGTAGCGCAACAGGTTGATCACCTCTTTGTATTTCATCCCTTTTAGCTTATGGGTAGCCAGCAAATCATCCAACATACCGTTACGGTTTGGCCAGCTAATGCCGTCGCCATCGTCCCAGCCCCGCCTGTCAAACTTTTTTTTGCTGCAGCCGGCAACTATAAGCATCATCGCCATGCAAAACAGTAGTAAGCCGTTCTTTTTTATTGATTTGTTATTGCTATGCATTGTTGAGCAAATATCCTTTAAATCCTTCAAAATCCTTACCTAAACTCAAAGCTTGTTTTTGTTTTTTTTCCAGCTCTGCTACCTGTGGAGGATTGACAATATGTGCAGAAACATGCTGCGGAAAAACATCCGGAAATTTGCAGGGGTGTGCGGTCGACAAAAATATCCCGGCAGTGTCTTTATCCGCATGTTTTTGCCGATAACTCTTCAATGCTTTCCATGCAATTGCAGTATGGGGGCAAACAACGTAATTGTATTTGCTATGCACCTCATTAATTGCGGCAATTGTTTCCTCATCATCGTAGCGGTAACCGGTAATTAATTTTTTTAAAGTGCCGTCATCATCTTTAAACATATCTGCAATACGCATCCAATTGCTTGGGTTGCCAACATCCATTGCGTTTGATAGTGTTGCTACCGATGGTTTGGGTTGATAAATACCGGTTTTAAGAAACTCCGGCACGGTATCATTTGCGTTTGTAGCTGCAATAAATTGCTCAACGGGTAGGCCCATTTTCCATGCCAACAGCCCGGCCCCTATGTTGCCAAAATTACCGCTCGGTACGGCAAAAACAACTTTACTGATTCCTGCCTTTAAGAGTTGCGCATACGCGTTAAAATAGTAAAACGTTTGAGGGATAAGCCTGGCAATGTTAATGGAATTAGCCGATGTAAGCCTTAGCTTTCCGTTCAGTTTATCATCGGTGAAGGCCTGCTTAACCAAGGCCTGGCAATCGTCAAAAGTGCCGTTAATTTCCAGCGCGCGGATGTTTTGGCCATTGGTAGTTAATTGCAACTCCTGAATATCGCTCACCTTGCCTTTTGGGTATAGGATGGTGACACGGGTATTGGGTACGCCTAAAAAACCAAGCGCCACTGCGCCGCCTGTATCTCCCGACGTAGCAACGAGCACATCCAGCTGCTTTTCGCCGTCTTTTAAAAAGTAGCTCATCACCCGGCTCATAAAGCGGGCGCCAAAATCTTTAAAAGCTAACGATGGCCCGTGAAAAAGCTCGAGTACGTAAATGTTATCTTCCAACTTTTCAATTGGCGCATAAAAGTTAATGGCATCGTTGATAATAGCCTTCAGATCATCGGCCGGGATATCGTCTGCCAACAGGTTTTGCGCTACATGAAAGGCAATTTCCGGCAGGGTATATTGATCAAGGTTGTTGATGAACTTATCATCCAGGCGCGGGACATTTACCGGCATGTATAAACCCTTATCCTGCGGCATGCTGTTAAATACCGCCTCTTTGAAACCAACCCGCAGGCTAGTGTTGTTTGTACTGTAGAATTTCATTGTCTGAATCAGAATTTACTGAATTTAAGAATCAACAGAATTATAAACTGACAGAACAGGGATTTGAAAATTCAATAATCCTGTATTCTGATTCAGCTATTTTTTACCCTATCACCCTCGGCCCTTTATCGTTTATAGTCGACACATAGCCATTTGAGCCTATTTTGATGCTGGTTAAATGCTTTTGTAATTTATCAGTAATGCGTTTAGCCGTTTCTTTATCCCTGGTAAAGGCAAATACTGACGGACCCGAGCCGGAGATGCCGAAACTTACGGCACCCAGATCCATAGCCATTTGGCGCATCTCATAAAAATCAGGAATCAGCATGCTGCGAACCGGTTCTACCAGTACATCCTGCATGCTTCGGCCAATCAAGTCGATATCCTGCATAAACAACCCGCTTACCAGGCCGGCAATATTTCCCCATTGGGTTACGGCATCTTTCATTAAAATTTTATTGCGGATGATTTGCCTTGCCTCACGAGTTGGTACATCCACATCCGGGAAAACAATGGCACACCACAAACTTGGTGGGTGCGGCAGGCGGACCACATCCAACGGCTCGTAACTGCGAATAAGTACAAAACCCCCTAATAGCGCAGGTGCAACATTATCCGCATGACCATGCCCGCAAGCCATTTCTTCGCCTTTCATAGCAAAAGGTAGTAAGGTAGATGGATCAGTATCATCGCCCATAAGGGTTTTTATAGCAAATAAGCCGGCCACCGTACTGGCTGAACTGGAGCCCAACCCACTGCCGATAGGCATTTTTTTATACAGTTCAATATCCACACCAACGTCCAACCTATCTATGCTACGTAAATAATGTTCTACGCTTACGCTCACCGTATTTTTAGCCGGGTTAAGCGGCAGGCGGCCGTCATCGCCCGTTATTTTGCTGATGGAGATACCCGGCTTATCGTTTATCCGCATGATCACCTCGTCGCCCGGTTCATTTACGGCAAAGCCCAGCACATCAAACCCACATACTACATTAGCAACGGTAGCCGGGGCAAAAACTTTTATAGACTCTTCCATATCAATTAGCACCTACGTTTATCAGATCGGCAAATACACCCGCAGCGGTAACTTCGGCACCGGCACCGGGACCTTTTACCACCAAAGGGCGGTCTTTATACCTGTCGGTAGTAAAAGAAATGATGTTATCGCTGCCGCTCAGCATATAAAACGGATGGCCTTCATCTACACTTTGCAAGGTGATTGATGCCTTACCATTCTCAAGCTTACCAATATAGCGTAATACCTTTTTATTAACTTGTGCCTGGTCTTTTATTTTAGCAAAATAAGCATCTTCTGATTGAAGAGCCTTATAAAACTCCTCAACGGTTTGTGCATCCAGGCAAGCCTGGGGTAGGATGTTCTGTATTTCCACATCCGCTTCTTCCATTTGGTAACCGGCATCACGGGCCAGGATCAGCATTTTGCGCATAAAATCCTTGCCGTTTAAATCATCGCGTGGATCAGGTTCGGTATAGCCCTTTTCCTGTGCTTCTTTTACTATATCATGAAAATTAGCATCACCTTTGAAGTGATTAAATATAAACGATATAGTTCCGGAAAGGATGGCCTCTACCTTTTGCACCCTGTCGCCGCTGCTCATTAAATCTTTTAACGTACGAATAATCGGAAGGCCGGCTCCTACGTTGGTTTCGTAAAAAAAATCTACCCCATGCCTCCGGGCTGTATCCCTGAAGGTTTTATATTGGCTATAAGTTGCCGAGTTGCCTATTTTGTTACAGGTAACTACTGATATGTTCGATTTAAAAACCTGTTCGTAAAAAGCGATAGGTTTAGGGCTGGCAGTGTTGTCGATAAACACGCAGTTAGGCAAATTCATTTCCTTCATTTTATTAATGAATTGCTGCAGGTCGGCAGTTTGCACGGAGTTTTGCAACTCATTCTCCCAGCTATCCAAAGGCAGTCCATCGGCATTGAACACCATTTTGCGGGTGTTGCTAATGCCGGCTATCTTTACCTGGATACCGTTGTTTTGCTGCAGGAAAACGCTGTTTTGTTGCAGTTGCTTAAACAGCGTTTTACCAATGTTACCTGTACCCAGGCAAAATGCATGCAGGGTTTTAGTAAGCTCGATAAAGAAAGCATCATGCACGGCATTTAAGGCTTTAGAAAGATCAGTTGCAGAGATGATCACCGAGATATTGTATTCTGAGGAGCCCTGAGCAATGGCCCTGACATTTACACCGTTACGGCCAAGGGCATGAAACAATTTGCCACTAACGCCGGGGGTTTGCTTCATGTTTTCGCCTACTATGGCAAGGATAGCCTGGCCGGTTTCGATAACCAAGGGCTCCAGTTTGTTGGCCAACAGTTCCAGTTCGAACTCTTGTTCTATCAATTGCCTGGCATTGTCCACATCATGCGGCTGCACAGCAAAGGTGATGCTATGCTCTGATGACGATTGGGTGATAAGGATAATATTGATCTGCTCGCGCGCCAGCAAGCTAAACAAACGCCCGCTAAAGCCCGATTTGCCTACCATACCGCTACCTTCCAAACTCAGTATGCTGATATTATTGATAGAGGAGATTCCTTTTATTGGAAGATTTGACGCTTTGCAATTGTGACGGATAACCGTCCCCGCAAAAGCTGGTTCAAAAGTGTTTTTTATAACGATAGGAATTTTTTTCAGAAATGCAGGGATCATAGTTGGCGGGTAGATCACTTTGGCACCAAAGTAGGATAACTCCATGGCTTCGGTATAAGATAGCTCTTCCAGCGGGAAAGCCTTTTTTACCATGCGCGGGTCTGCTGTCATCATGCCGTTAACGTCCGTCCAGATCTGGATTTCATCTGCATTTAACGCCGAACCGAAGATGGCTGCTGTATAATCGCTGCCGCCGCGGCCAAGGGTAGTGATTTGTCCGGGTTCGTTACCGGCAATAAAACCGGTTATAAACAGTAGCTTATCGTTGTTTTCACTGTAAAAACCTTTAATCAACAGGTCGGTTAGTTCGATATTTACCTTCGCATTGCCAAAGCTGCTATCGGTTTTTATCAATTCAGACGCATCAACAAATAATGCTTCTTTAAAATACTGGGCTGCAATTTTGCTGACCATGAGGGTAGAGCAGCGCTCGCCAAAGCTCACGATCTGGTCGCGGGTTTTAGCAGTAAGTTCACGCAGCGCAAGTACACCCTGCAATAATTCTTCTAACTGATTAAAATGGATCTTTAAGCGGGTGTATGCCGGGTTTTGGTTTTGGATATCTAATAAAGCTTTCACCACATCGTAATGGCGTTTTTCTAATTCGGCCAGCTCCGCGGTAAACTCGTTGCCGTTTGCAGCGTTTTCGGCCATTGAAAGCAGCAGGTTGGTAAGGCCGCTCATGGCACTTAATACAATTACCGGGTTGCTCCCACTGTCGTGTTCGCCTTTTATGATATCTAACAACGTTTGAATGCTTTTGACGGAACCTACGGATGTGCCGCCGAATTTTAAGATCTTCATTTTTTCTGATATTAAAAAAGCCTTCCTCTTTGTCGGAGGAAGGCTTTCATTTGGTTTTGTTTATTTTTTTACACCATACGATTATCTTCCTCCGAGTTTTATGCCGGTGATAATAATTGTTGTAATGGTTGTGTTGTTAATTGTCATATATAATGTCGGTAAATTAAGTAGTTTAATTTTTAATAAACAAACACTCTATCGATTTTATTTTTATTTGGCTGCTTATCTTTCCTAAATTGCGCCCTTATGCAAGGGCTTGTCACAAAATCAACCGGAAGCTGGTACCAGGTCAAATCCGGTGATCAAACTATCGATTGTCGCATTAAAGGAAAATTCCGTACTAAAGGGATTACAACCACCAATCCTTTGGCCGTTGGCGATGTAGTGGATTTTGAAATGGAACCCGAGCAGGACAATGGTGTAATTACCAACCTACATCAGCGAAAAAACTACATCATCCGCAAAAGCATCAATTTGAGCAAGCAGGCGCAGATCATTGCAGCCAACCTCGATTTAGCCTTATTGGTAGTTACCCTCGCTTCACCACGTACCTCATTGGGATTCATCGACCGTTTTTTGGTTACCGCTGAGGCTTACAGTATCCCTGCTTGCCTGATCTTCAACAAACTTGACCTTTTTAGTGATGAGGGTTTGGAAATACTGGCCGAATACCAATCTGTTTACCAAAAAATTGGATATCCGTGCTATTCAGTTTCAGCTTTAGCGGGGACAAATATAGATCATGTGCAGGCTTTGCTTAAAGATAAGGTAACGTTATTTTCCGGCCACTCGGGCGTAGGTAAATCGAGCCTGATCAACCGCTTATTGCCCGACCTGGATTTACGCACGCACATGATCTCCGACTGGAGCGACAAGGGCATGCACACTACTACCTTTGCCGAAATGTTTGAACTGCCGCAAGGCGGAGACATTATAGACACTCCGGGAATTCGCGAATTAGGGGTGATAGATATTGAAAAGAATGAGCTTAGCCACTTTTTTCCGGAAATGCGCGATCGCATGAACCAGTGCCGTTTTAATAATTGCCGCCATATTAACGAGCCGGGCTGCGCTGTTCTGCAAGCAATTGAGGACGGCAATATTGCATTATCCCGCTACGATAGTTACCTGAGCATCTATAATGGAAACGACACGAGGGCATAATCAGGTTGGCGCAACTTCTTTTAATTTGAGCTAAAAAAACTTAAAACATTTAATGAGGGCGATATTACAACGGGTAACCCAGGCATCATGTACAGTTGACGGCAACATTACCGGGCAAATTGGACTTGGTTTTTTAGTTTTATTGGGTATTGAAGATGCGGATACTGATGACGACCTGCAGTGGCTGGCTCAAAAAATCGTAGGCATGCGGGTGTTTAGCGACGAAGGCGGCATGATGAACAAAGCCCTGGCGGATGTTGGTGGCGACATATTACTCATCTCTCAATTTACGCTGTTTGCGCAGACAAAAAAAGGCAACCGCCCCTCGTTTATAAAAGCAGCCCGTCCGGATAAGGCGATCCCGCTCTACGAAAAGATGATCAGTACGCTGGAAATGCTTATGGGAAAAAAGATTGCTACCGGCATATTTGGCGCGGATATGAAGATCAGCCTGATAAACGATGGCCCGGTGACGATCATGATGGATACCAAGGATAAAGAAAATCACTAAAAATGGAAATTCAAGACGCCCAGAAATTGGTTGATGACTGGATCAAAACCACCGGGATTCGTTATTTTAACGAGTTGACAAATACGGCTATTTTAATGGAAGAAGTTGGAGAGGTTGCCCGAATCATGGCAAGGCAATATGGCGAGCAATCTTTCAAAAAATCGGATACAGAAATTAACCTGGCCGATGAAATGGCCGATGTACTTTTTGTTTTGATCTGCCTGGCTAACCAAACCGGCATTAACCTTACCGAAGCGCTTGAAAAAAACATGCAAAAGAAAAGCATCCGCGATGCCGACCGGCATAAAAATAATGAGAAGTTAAAGTAAAATAGTGTTCACGTTCACGGCCGTGAACGGCACCAAAAATTTGGTAACGACTGATAATCAGACTATCGAAATTTTCCGTTTGTAACAAAAACGCATTTATGCTGTCACGAAGCCTAAAGTTTCAATAATTTTTCCCCATCTAACACAGGGATAGCTGTAGTAATATCTACCTGTAAACAAAAGGCAATATCTTTTTCGATACCCAATTTTTTGAGACGTTCTCCGTGCGATGTCTTGCTAAGGTATTGGGCTATATCGGCTTTGCCCAACTGGAAAAGGTCGTTAGCGGCAATGGACGGGTCGTCCAGTATAAAACCCGAATCTTTCAACTGCTCAATAACCGCACCGGCAAACAGGGTATCCTCCAGGTTAAAATTGTTTTTCCAGCCGGCGCAAACCAGCAGGATATTTTCGTTTTGGGTTTTAAGCCAATTACAAAGCGAAGTGAGGTTTAAAAAAGAGCCGATCACCACTCTTTTAGCCGATCGTGATAAATGCAGGGCATGTGTACCGTTGGTTGTGGTAAGCACCACCGTTTTGCCGGCCACCTTATCGGGCGTATAACTAAATGGCGAATTGCCAAAATCAAATCCCTCCACAACCTCGCCGTTACGCTCAGCTGCCAGCAGGTAATCCAGACCCTTTTCGCGGTAGGCTGCGCATTCCTCTACTTCCGATACGGGAATGATGGCTTCGGCTCCGTTTTCAATACCATAGCAAATAGATGAGGTAGCGCGGAAAATATCGATCACCACCACAATATAATCGGGTACGTTATAAAGCGGGATAAGCGCCGGCGTAAGGCAAACATCTAAATTTTTCATCGGATGATCTATTCATTGGGTCATTCGGTCATTGTCTCCGGCGATTTACAAAGTAAAATGATCCGATGACTCAACAACTAATGACAAGCGAAGGTTCTATTTATAAAACGGTGGTTTAACAACCTTAGCTTTTACTTTGGCATCGCGAATGCTGATGTAAATTTCTGAACCTTCTTTGGCAAATTCATTCTTAACATACCCCAGCCCGATAGCTTTTTGCAATGATGGCGATTGTGTGCCTGACGTTACTTTGCCGATGGCGTTGCCATCTGCATCGACAATGGCATAGTCATGACGGGGGATACCACGGTCTATCATTTCAAAGCCGATCAGCTTACGTTCAACACCAGCTTGTTTTTGTGCCTGTAAAGCTTCAGAATTGGTAAATTGCTTGTTAAATTTGGTAACCCAGCCTAAGCCGGCTTCTAAGGGTGAAGTAGTGTCGTCAATATCGTTACCATACAGGCAAAAGCCCATCTCCAGGCGCAGAGTGTCACGTGCAGCCAGGCCAATAGGTTTTATACCGAAAGGTTCACCGGCTTTAAATATTTCATCCCAAATGAATTCGGCATGCTCATTATCAAAATAGATTTCAAAGCCGCCAGCGCCGGTATAGCCGGTTGCTGATACTATGACATTATCTATCCCCGCAAATTTACCTTTAGTAAAAGTGTAGTACTCCATTGATGCCAGGTCAATATCGGTTAGGCTTTGCAGCGCATCTGCCGCTTTTGGGCCTTGTACGGCTAAAAGTGACGTGCGGTCTGATATATCCTTCATATCAACCCCATCAGTATTATACTTAGAGATCCAGTTCCAGTCTTTTTCAATGTTAGACGCATTGACCACCAGCATATACGTTTTTTCGTCTACGCGGTAAACCAGCAAATCGTCAACAATGCCGCCATCTTCGTTAGGCAGGCAGGAGTATTGCACTTTGCCGTCGTACAGTTTCGATGCATCGTTACTGGTAACACGCTGAATCAGGTCAAGCGCCTTATCGCCTTTCAAAATAAACTCGCCCATGTGGCTCACATCAAACACACCCACCGCCTTGCGCACGGTATCATGTTCGGCATTAATTCCGGTGTATTGAACGGGCATATTGTAACCTGCAAAGGGCACCATTTTAGCACCTGTTTTGGTGTGCAGATCGGTAAGGGCAGTATTTTTCATGGTTATTTGTTATGCGGCAAAAATAGTAAAATAGCTTATATAATCGACTCGTAAAAACCCACCAACTGTTTGGTAATGGTATTTACGTTATGCTGTTCTTCTACCAGCTTGCGGGCATTAGTGCCTATTTGGCGGGTAAAATGCTCATCGCTGATGCATTTACTAATGGCGCTGTAAAACTCATCGGTATTGTTGGCAATGATGATGTTATGGCCGTCAGTAAAATTGATACCCTCGGCACCAAGCGACGTGGATATGATACACTTTTGCATGGCCATTCCCTCTATAATCTTTACCCGCATACCCCCGCCGGATAACAGCGGAACGATCATGATAGATTTGCTGTTAACAAACTTCAGGGCATCATCTACCTCCCCTTGTATGTAAACCTTACCGGGTACCTCGTACTCATCATAAGCCTCGGGAATGTTATGGCCGGCCACAAAAAACTTTACCTTCAGGCGCCCGTCTATCAGGTCTTTATGAAAATTATCTAAAAACCACTCTATTCCCTCTTTATTGGGCAGCCAATCCAACGATCCTAAGAAAAATAAGCTGGGGTGCTCGGTACAACTATCGTCCGGCTGATAACGGGACAGGTCGACACCGATTGGCAATGCTATTATAGGCGTTTTAGAGCCACGTTCAATAATGGTGTCCCGATCCTGCCCGGTAAAAACTACCAGGCCATCAAATTTATCACGCAGGCCAGATTCATAGGTGCGTACGCGCCGGGCCAGCAAGCCCAGATACCAGCGCTTTATGGGGTCGCTTTTTTGGCGGGCCAGCTTTTGCCATACCTGGTGCTCGATGTTGTGCACCCTAAAAACCAGTTTGGCCTTTGATACCTTACGGATAGCCGAGAGGTAAGGTGCTACGAATAAGCCCTCTAACTGGATAATGTCGTAATCCTGCTCCTGAATATTCCTGACCAGCAGGCGCTCGAAACCTGCATTATAATACTTGTCAATATTGTAGGGGTTCCTGGTGAAAAGGTTACTAAACGCCTCTACCATGGTAAGGCGCGTATCAATAGCATATTCAATGTATTGGATGCGGTCCAGCAGTTCATCCCGTTCGGTTACACGACCGCTTTGCTTTTTAACGTTGATGGATATTAATGATACCCTGTGCCCCTGGCTTACCAGACCCTTGATGGTATTGCCAACTACAATAGGATAGCCGCCGTTCTGTGGGAATGGAGTGCGGTGTGTTAATATCAAAATCCTCAAAGCGAGTGTTATAATTGGTTGCCCAAAGTTATCAATCCGCCAATGAATCGGCAACCTCGGTGGCTGCAAATCGTGCGGGCGGCTCCGTTACTTTGAAAGTTTTACGGTGGTATGGCGTATGGCCGCGTTGCAGCACCATTTTACGATGATCAATAGTAGGATAGCCTTTATTGCTGTGCCAATTATACTCCGGGTGTTCAAGGGCAATTTGCTTCATATAATCGTCCCGGTAAGTTTTAGCCAAGATAGATGCGGCTGCTATACTAAAGTACTTGGCATCGCCCTCTACAATGCACTGATGGGGGATGTCGCTGTACTTGTTAAAGCGGTTACCATCAATGATCAAAAATTGCGGAATGCATAAAAGCTTATCAATGGCCCTGTGCATCGCTAAAAAGGATGCGTTGAGGATGTTTATCTCGTCAATTTCGCAGTTGTCGCACCAGGCAACAGCATGCGCTATAGCACGCGCTTCAATTTCGGTACGCAGCTGGTAGCGTACGTCTTCGGTAAGCTGTTTGGAATCATTAAGCAGGTTGTGGTCAAAATCGCGCGGAAGGATCACGGCAGCGGCAAATACAGGTCCGGCAAGGCAGCCGCGGCCCGCTTCATCGCAACCGGCTTCAATAAAATCGTGCTGGTACCTGGCTAATAACATGCGCTTTGTAAGATCATCAATAGTTATACAAATATCTTAAAATATGCCGTTGGCCACCAATACCTTTTGAAAAATAAAACAGGCACCCGTTGCCAAACTAACAACTATAAAGAGTGTTATAACGCTATGCGGATCATAAAAAGTGCAGTAATAATTATTTGTTTATTTTGCGGGGTGGCCATGGCGCAGAAAAAAACGCCACTGCCCCACGGGATGGTCTTTGGTACGAAACCTAAAGGTATCGGCCCCATACCTGCAACTACCCTTGAACGGATGATGGGCGGCAAAGTAAGGCAAACGGCTGCCATTAGCGGTAAAATTACCCGGGTGACCAAAGAGAAGGGCGGATGGTTTGAAATTGATGCCGGTGGCGGCAAAACCATTGCAGCGCACTTTGCCAATTATAATGTTACGCTGCCAAAAGCAATTGCCGGGAGGGTAGTAATTATTGAAGGGGTAGCCCAGCGTGTACTTAACCCAACCGACCTGCAACACTTTGCCGGTGATACCGTTACCGGCTCTAAACAACACCGTGAAACGGTAAATAAGCAGCGCCGCCTTACTTTTGAAGTACTGGGATTGGTGATAGACAAGTAGACATGCAACGTTGCGGTTGTTGTCTTCAAGAACAGAATTTTCCGAATTTGGAAATAACAACGCTATAAACCATGTCATTTCGAGGGAAGCGCAGCGACGAGAAATCCTCTTAGAAAAATAGTACTGACCCTGCAAATGGTAGAGGATTTCTCCCTCGTACCCCGGGTCGAAATGACAAAAGGAAATTGCGCCCACAAAAAAAGCGATGAGTACAACCCATCGCTTCAATTTTATGATAATCTTTAATTAAGCAAACCTTGCTGTTTTGGTCAGAGCGGCCGGTTCCACATCCAGATAGTCGGCAAATAATTCCTTTATCTTTTGATTTACTTCGGCACGGTTAACTGTCGATGCATCCCGGCGGCATTTAAGATGATGCTCGCGGGCAATCTTTTCGCTCAGATCGCCCAGGGTTTTTACTTTAAGTTCCTTACCAAATTTGCCGGCAAGCACCAATCCAAAAATAGCTACACCGCCACCTATGTAACCAATGATTTCACTGTAGAATGTAACCGCGACAGATGCCAGCAGCAATAAACCAAAAGCCCATACGATCCATTGCTTTGGCTGCAACAGGTTCATGTGAAAGCCCATTTCGGTTTCTATGTCTGCAACTACTTCTATGCGGTTATCCCTCGGGAACAATTCGCAAAGCTTGGTTTGCGGTTTAAGCTCAGATCGGTCTACCGTATTTTTTGCATCTATGGCGTTGCGCAGCTTGTAAAAAGCCTGCTGCGTGGTGCAACTGTCCGAGTGGTGCTGCTTAACTTTATCTACCACAAGGTCGCATAACGCGCCAAATGTTTTAATGCCCTTTAAGTCGGTATCTGTAAAGTTGATATGAAAATACTTTTCTATTTTCAGTAAAATATCACCAATGTCCTCTGCGTCAAAATCGTTTAAATTTATAGCGTTGGTGTTACTTTTTAAATTAAGTTTCAATACAATAGAACTAAATTAAACCATCATTGCTGCCAAAATAAAAAGACAGCAAACCCTTTCTCTCCCAATTCAAAACTGATGCCAGTGCCGAATTACTTACTTAAATACATTGATTTTTCGCGATATAGATGTTTGAAGTAAGGGTCTTGCAGATCAGGGATAAACCTGATCGCTTCGCCGGTCGATTTCATCTCGGGGCCAAGCTCCTTATTTACTTCAGGGAATTTATCAAACGAAAATACAGGCTCTTTTATTGCGTAACCTTTAAGCTTCCGCTCGATGGTAAAGTCACTCAACTTATTAACATTCAACATTATCTTGGCTGCAATATTTATGTACGGCACATCATAAGCTTTAGCAATAAACGGTACCGTACGTGATGCACGCGGGTTGGCCTCAATCACAAACACCTTATCATTTTTAACCGCAAACTGAATGTTAAGTAGCCCCCTCACGTTTAGCGCGCGGGCAATTTTAGCGGTGTACTCTTCCATCTGGCTGATAACGCTCTCGCTCAGGTCGAACGGAGGCAATACAGCAAATGAATCACCCGAATGGATACCTGCAGGCTCGATATGCTCCATCATTCCTATAATGTGCACATCTTCACCGTCATGAATAGAATCTGACTCTGTTTCTGCAGCACGGTCCAGGAAGTGGTCAATCAGTACGCGGTTGCCGGGTAAATTTTTCAACAAATTGACCACCGCTTTCTCCAGGTCCTCATCATTTATTACAATGCTCATTCCCTGGCCGCCAAGTACGTAGCTTGGGCGTACCAATACCGGGTAACCTACTTCATGTGCAACCTCTAATGCCTCTTCGGCACTTTCGGCAACACCATACTTAGGGTAAGGGATATCCAGCTCTTTCAGTAAGTCGCTAAAACGGCCGCGGTCTTCGGCAATATCCATGTCGTTAAACGATGTGCCGATGATCTTGATTCCGTGTTGATGCAGCTTCTCAGCCATTTTAAGCGCGGTTTGGCCACCTAACTGAACAATCACACCCTCCGGCTTCTCCAGGTCGATTATCTCGCGCACATGCTCCCAAAATACCGGCTCAAAGTAAAGCTTATCGGCCATGTTAAAGTCGGTAGATACGGTTTCAGGGTTACAGTTAATCATGATGGCCTCATAACCGCTTTCTTTGGCGGCTAATAAACCATGTACACAGCTGTAATCAAATTCTATACCCTGGCCAATGCGGTTAGGGCCGGATCCCAGCACGATGATCTTCTTTTTATCTGATACGATAGATTCATTCTCGCCCTCGTAAGTTGAATAATAGTATGGGGTTTTGGCAGCAAACTCGGCAGCACAGGTATCAACCATTTTGTAAACGCGGTTAATTCCTAATGCTTTACGGCGCTGGTAAACATCCTCTTCGGTAACGTTACCTAAAACGTAGGCTATTTGTGTATCAGAAAATCCACGTTGCTTAAGGGTGAAGAAGAAATCTTCGGGGATGTTATTTAAAGTGTATCGGCGCAATTCTATTTCGATGTTCACTACATCCTGGATCTGGTTCAAGAACCAGCGGTCTATCTTCGTTACCTTACGTATCGACTCAATAGGTACCCCCAGGCTCATGGCATCGTATATATGGAAAAGCCTGTCCCAGCTTGGGTGCTCCAGGCTATGCATAATCTCTTCCAGGTTGCGGCTCTGGCGGCCGTCGGCACCAAGGCCGGCACGGCCAATTTCAAGGCTCTGACAGGCCTTTTGAAGCGCCTCTATAAAGCTGCGGCCAATACCCATAACCTCGCCAACCGATTTCATGGTTAAGCCAAGCTCGCGGTTTGCGCCTTTAAATTTATCAAAGTTCCAGCGGGGAATCTTTACAATTACATAATCCAGCGTTGGCTCAAAATAAGCCGATGTTGTTTTAGTGATCTGGTTTTCTATTTCATCCAGGTTGTAACCAATGGCCAGCTTTGCAGCTATTTTAGCAATAGGGTAACCGGTTGCTTTTGATGCCAGGGCAGATGAACGTGAAACACGCGGGTTAATCTCGATAGCGATGATCTCTTCATTTGCCGGGTTTACAGAGAACTGTACGTTACAACCACCAGCAAAATTACCAATGGCGCGCATCATTTTAATGGCTTGGTTGCGCATCTCCTGGTAGCAGCGGTCGCTAAGGGTCATGGCAGGGGCTACGGTAATCGAGTCGCCGGTGTGGATACCCATCGGGTCAAAATTCTCTATAGAACAAATGATGATCACATTATCATTGTTATCGCGCAGCAATTCCAGCTCGTATTCTTTCCATCCCAATACGGCCTGCTCCACCAAAACTTCGTGCGTTGGCGATGCCTGCAGCCCACGGCTTAAGGCAGCATCAAAATCTTCTTTTTTATGTACAAAGCCTGCACCTTTACCGCCCAAAGTATAGCTTGGCCTTATCACAAGCGGGAAACCAATGGTTTGTGCAGCTTCTTTACCTTCCAAAAATGAGTTGGCAATTTTAGAGGTAGCCACGCCAACCCCAATATCCACCATTAACTGGCGAAAGGCTTCACGATTTTCGGTCTTTTCAATTGCTGCTATATCAACACCAACTATCTTAACACCGTATTTTTTCCAAAGGCCCTGCTCATCCGCTTCAATACATAAGTTCAATGCTGTTTGGCCGCCCATTGTAGGGAGCACGGCATCTATCTGTTGTTCCTGCAAGATCTGCTCAAGGCTGGCCGTGTTTAACGGAAGCAGGTAAACATTATCTGCAATAACCTTGTCCGTCATGATAGTGGCGGGGTTGCTGTTGATGATGGATACTGTAATGCCTTCGTCTTTAAGGGAAAGGGCAGCTTGCGAACCTGCGTAGTCAAACTCACACGCCTGGCCTATAATAATAGGGCCGGAACCAATGATCAATACGGATTTGATGGAAGTATCTTTGGGCATAGGGCTCTTTTTAAGTCAAAAAAGTTAAAATTCAAAAGTTAAAAATGGATGGTCCATTTAACGTAAATCCTATGCGCTGAAAGGCGAAAAATCCCGACCTCAGCGTCGGGGTGCAAAGATAGTAATTACAAGGTATTCTGCATTATTTTTGTAAAAACATAATATTGGAAGCTCAACTGTATAAATTTAACAAAGATTGCTCACGATCCGTTTAACGCGCTACAGCCAATGCAAACTGAACAGGTATGGTATAGTATATTCTGATAGGCAAACCATATTTGGTAGCCGGTGTCCATTTGGGTGAGCCTTTTAAGGCTCGTAAAGCCTCATCATCCAATGATTTTTCAACGGAGTTAACCACCTTAATATTGGTTAGTGTGCCATCCTTTTCTACAAAGAATTGCATCACTACCATGCCCTGCACATTGTTTTCCCGTGCGGCCGCAGGGTAACGTATTGCCCTGGCAAGGAACATTCCAAACGCTTTTTCGCCGTTCGGAAACCCTGCCGGAACGTACCGTGCTTTGCTGTAAGTAAGGTTCCTGCCGTTTTTTACAGCGCTACCTTCAATCAAAATCCCTTCGTTATATTTTTCTTTAAAAGTAACAGTATCCTTTTTGTCTGCGCCTTTCCACTCTCCGGATTTTTTACCATTTTCTATCGGGCCTTGCTCTGCAACTTCAGTAAAATCTTCATTGTAATCAGTATAATAGCCTTTGCGATTAACGACCGTAGCTACGCCTAATGAGTCGTAAGCATCAGTAATTACCGTAACGGTATCTGCGCTACTGTCATATTTAAACTTTTCGGGATAGTGTTTAACAACATGTAATTTACCGCTGGGGTAATATTCGTAAAGATCATTTATATGATGGCCATGCTCATACGTGGCAATTGATTTTCGCTGTCCGCTATTAAAAAAAGTAAGGCATGGCCCCTCCAGGGTTACCATTTCAACTTTTGAAGTTTTGCCTATCAGCTTCTGCTTGCCATCCGTAAAATATTCAAGCAAATCATAAAGTTTTTCACCTTTCGCAGGTTCGCGTATGATGCGCAAAAAGTCGGCACTGTCTTTAGTCGTAACAATTTCACCATTGTTTTTAAGCAGGTAAACATTCTGGCGCAGCTGTGCCTTACCCACCATTGTGCAAAGCAAAAAAGTGGCGATAAAGAGAAATTTCATCAAAGTAAATGAATTATTTGATCAGCTTATTATTAGCGTCCGGGAAAATCAATATAGGTTCATAAGCACGGGCTTCCTGGGCTTCCATGTAGGCGTACGACATGATGATCACAATATCGCCTACTTGTGCCAGCCTTGCGGTAGCGCCGTTAAGGCATATAGTGCCGCTGCCGCGCTCTCCCCTGATAACGTATGTTTCAAAACGGGCGCCGTTGTTGTTGTTCACAATCTGCACCTTTTCGTTGGGGATGATGTTAGCCGCGTCGATCAGGTCCTCATCTATGGTGATACTGCCAACGTAGTTCAGTTCGGCCTGGGTAACCTTAACGCGATGAAGCTTTGATTTTAATACCTCAATAATCATAAAGCAAAGGTAAGGATATTTGATTGAAGGTTCATAGCGGGTAGTTATGGGTATGACGGTTCTGTGATCTATGAACCAGCTCTTAACGTAGCAACATATTGTCTATTAATCTTGTTTTACCAACTTTTGCAGCCGTAAGCGCCACAATAGTTGAGGAGTTTTCGTCGGCAGATAAAAGTGTTTTCCCGTCAGCCAATTCAAAGTATTCAGGCTCAACACCCGGTTGGTTTTGCAGGCGGGCCATAGCTTCCTGCTCCAGGTCATATATTGGCAATGTGCCGAAGTTTTCTTTGGCCCAGGTAAGCGTTTGTGACAAGACCAACGCGTGCTGTTTTTCATTTGCAGACAGGTGAACGTTCCTGGAGCTCATTGCTAAACCACCCGGCTCGCGCTCAATGGGGCACATTACCATTTTTACCGGGATGTTTAGCAGCTCTACCATTTTACTCACCACTAAAAATTGCTGGTAGTCTTTCTGGCCCATGTACAATGAGGTTGGCTTTACAATATCCAGTAATTTGAAAACCACCTGCGTTACGCCCTGATAGTGCCCCGGGCGAAACTCGCCCTCCAGCAAAAACTCCAACTGCCCGATGTTCAAATGCCATTGCTCATTGTCATCATAAATTTCCGAAACAGGGGGGTTAAATAATACGTCGCACCCGGCGGCGGTTAGTTTAGCAATGTCTGCCTCAATAGGCCTTGGATAATTTTCCAGGTCGCTGGCATTGGTAAACTGAGTTGGGTTTACAAATATGCTGCAAACCACCAAATCGTTGTTGTTCTTAGCCCGGTCTATTAATGACAAATGTCCGTTATGCAGCGCACCCATTGTAGGCACAAAGCCTATGGTTTGGTTAGCAAGTGATGACAGGTACTGCCTTATTTGTTGGCGGGTAGTGAATATCTTCAATGTAAAAGGTGTTTAAAAAGCGGGGCAAAGGTGGTTATTTGATTAAAAATTACCAAACGGGCTTGCACATGTGGTTGCCAGTTCATATAATAATGCTTATATTTGCAGACTCAAATTTTTGACTTCTTTACATTTATAAATTCTGATTAGTGATGGGTAAATCTAAGCTTTTGTTCATAACTCATGAAATGTCCCCGTTCCTTGAACTCACAAAAATTGCCGAAATAACACGCCAGCTTCCGCAAGCCATGCAGGAGAAGGGTTTTGAAATACGTATTTTAATGCCACGTTTCGGAAATATTAATGAGCGCAGGAACCGTTTGCATGAAGTTATCCGTTTATCAGGGATGAACATCATTATCAATGATAATGATAATCCGCTGATCATAAAAGTTGCTTCAATTCCGGCCGCGCGTATGCAGGTTTATTTTTTAGATAACGAAGAGTACTTTCAACGCAAGCACGTGTTTAATGATAAAGATGGTAAATTTTACGCCGACAATGACGAGCGTATGATCTTTTTCTGCAAAGGTGCTTTAGAGACTGTAAAGAAATTAGGGTGGGCACCGGATGTGATTCATTGCCACGGCTGGATGAGCGCCCTTGTGCCTGCTTACCTGAAAACCACTTACAAAGACGACCCAACCTTTAAAAACTCTAAAGTAGTTTATTCTATTTATGATAATGAGTTTAAAGATAAGATGGACCCTGAGTTTTCACGTAAAGCCGTAATGGGTGATATGACCGAAGCTAACACCGAAATTTATAAAGAGGGTACCAACTCTGCAATGTATGCCGGTGCTATCCATTACAGCGATGGTATTGTTTTAGGCAGTGCTAACATTGATGAGGATGTGTTAAATAATGTTAAAAACAGCAATAAATCGGTGTTAGAATACGTTTCCACATCAGATTACGAAAATTATTACAATTTTTACGACGAAATCACCAACGATGAATTGGTGCATGTTGCATAAAGCTTTATAACGATATATGAAATTTTCTAAATTAGGCTTATTAACCCTGTTAATAAGTCTTTTTATTTTGAATAGCTGTAAAAACCAGGATTCTATTGGTTTAGGCGTTGACGCCGGCACTCAGCTGAACGGTACTTTAATAGCTGATACGAGTGTTGTTGTAGCTACCATGCCCGATGACACTGTTGCTACCGGCGCGCTCGTTAACAGTTCTACAACTGCAGGCACGCCATCGAAGGGCGTACTTGCTTATTTCAAAGATCCTGATTTTGGCATTACCGAAACCAATATCGCAGCAGCATTAAACCTGCCTAATGGTATCGCTTATACCTTGCCAACCGGCACAATAACTATCGATTCATCCGTACTGGTGTTACCGTATTCAGACGGTTTTTACGGAGATTCGTTAACATCGAGGTTCAAACTGGATGTACACCAACTGGCAGAAAAGGTGGTTTTAGGTACCCCATATTACAACAACAAACAATTTGCTTTCGCGCCGGCTTTGTTAGGTACTAAAACCTTTACAGCCCGTACGCACGATACCATTAAGGTGTTTAATATACTTAAGGGCCGTACAGATACCCTTATCAAGGTTGCGCCGCAATTGCGCATACCCATCAGCCAGGATTTTGTTAATACTTATTTGCTTGGTGCCGACGCTGCAACCTATCGTGCATCGCTTACGGCATTTCAAAATGGTGCAAAAGGCATTTATTTAACGCTTGACAAGAACGGCACTACCGGGCCGGGCGGTAATATCCCGTTCGAATTAGATTCTGCACGTATATCAGTATATTACAGGGCTAATAATGCGGGCGTTATAGATACTGCGATAGTAAGTATGCCTGTTCAAACATCGGCGCATGCTATTCAAATAAAACACACTTACACCCCTAAGGTGCTGGCAGCTATTAGTAGCCCGGCTACCTCGGGTTTAGTTTACTTGCAGGGTGGCGCCGGCTTAAGAGCCAAGGTTAGTTTTCCTAATATCAAAAGTATTTTTGCAGGCTTAGGTAGCGGCGTTGTAATTAACCGGGCAGAGCTTGTAGTTAAAGTGGCACCGGGTACTAATATACCGTACAGGGCACCACAGCGGTTAACCATGTACCAGTTGGATATTGCAAAGCAGCGTACCAGTATACCTGATGGGTCGATAACTGACCCGCGCGGAGTAAACGGTACAGGCGCATTTGGTGGATTTTACATAGCCGCAACAGGCGAGTACCATTTTACCGTAACAGGATACATTCAAGACCTGATAAGTGGCAAGGCTGTAGATAATGGTACATTTATCGCCCCTGTAAATCCGTTAAGCAGCAGCGTTGATATTACACCAACCGCGCAGTACACAGAGCGTTTAATTACCTTTGGTAAAAATTCGCCAAATCGTATAAAGCTTAACATCATTTACACAAAAATTAATAAGTAAGCTAATCTGGCTGTCAACGTTTATTAAGTTGACACATAGGGAATATTTGCTTTTCCTGCTATTTTTGCACTATCAGTTTTTTAAAAGAATAGTATGTGCGGAATAGTAGGATATATAGGTTTTAGGGATGCTTATCCCATTGTTATTAAAGGGTTACACAGGTTAGAATACCGCGGCTACGACAGCGCAGGTGTTGCATTGTCAAATAACGGCTTAAAGGTTTATAAGAAAGCCGGCAAGGTAAGCGACCTGGAGGATTTTGTAAAAGACATTAAGCTTTCCGGCACTGCTGGCATGGGCCATACCCGTTGGGCCACCCACGGTGCGCCAAGCGACAGAAATTCACACCCTCACTCATCAGGCGACCGTAAGCTTACCATCATCCACAATGGTATTATAGAAAACTACGCTACGTTAAAGGAAGCCCTTATTGCTAAAGGCCATACCTTTAAAAGTGATACCGATACCGAGGTACTAATCCATTTTATTGAAGACATCCAGTCATCTACCGGGAAAAGCTTACAGGAATCCGTTAGGCTTGCGCTTAACCGTGTAGTGGGAGCCTACGCCATTGTTATAATGAGTGCCGATCATCCGGATGAGATGATTGCCGCCCGTAAAGGCAGCCCAATGGTTATAGGGGTAGGCAAGGGCGAGTATTTTGTAGCATCAGACGCTACACCGATAGTAGAATACACCAAGAATGTTATCTATTTGAACGATAATGAAATCGCTTATATTAAACGCGATGACCTGCTGGTTAAAAATATTGACAATACCATTCAGGAGCCATACATACAAGAGCTGGAATTGAAGCTGGAGATGCTGGAAAAGGGCGGCTATGATCACTTCATGATGAAAGAGATCTATGAGCAGCCCCGGTCTATCCGCGATTGCCTGCGCGGCCGTATCTATCCCAAACAGGGCATGGTACAACTGGGTGGCATTAAAGAGTATGTAGAGAAGCTAAAGAACATCGACAGGATCATCATAGTTGCCTGTGGTACATCATGGCACGCCGGTTTGGTAGGAGAATATCTTATCGAGGAGTTTGCCCGGGTCCCGGTTGAAGTTGAATATGCATCAGAGTTTAGGTACCGTAACCCTATTATCACATCTAAAGATCTGGTGATTGCCATTTCACAATCCGGCGAAACGGCCGATACCATGGCTGCAATCGAACTGGCTAAAGAAAAAGGTGCAACTATTTTTGGTATTTGCAATGTAGTTGGTGCTTCTATTCCTCGCTTAACGCATGCTGGTGTCTATACCCATGCCGGTCCCGAAATAGGAGTAGCATCTACCAAAGCCTTTACCGGCCAGGTAACTGTTTTAACACTAATAGCCTTTTACATAGCGCAACAACGGGGTACCATTACCCAAAGTAAATTTATTGAGTACTTAACCGAATTAGATGAGGTACCTGAATTGGTTGAGCGTGCGCTACAATCTAACGACCAGGTAAAAGCCATTGCCGAACGGTTTAAAGATTCTGCCAACTGTTTGTTCCTTGGACGCGGAAGCTCTTTCCCGGTGGCCTTAGAAGGTGCCCTTAAGCTTAAAGAGATCTCCTATATTCATGCGGAAGGTTACCCGGCGGCCGAAATGAAACACGGGCCTATCGCCCTGATAGATGCGGAAATGCCGGTGGTATTTATAGCTACCAAAAACTCATCTTACGAAAAAGTAGTAAGTAACATCCAGGAAGTTAAAGCCCGCGGAGGAAAGATCATCGCAATAGTATCTGAAGGTGATGTTGATGTTAAAGAAATGGCCGACTATGTGATTGAGATCCCTTTAACAGGCGAAACATTTGTACCAATTTTAGCAACCATACCTCTTCAGTTACTATCCTACCATATTGCAGTGATGCGTGGCTGTAACGTTGATCAGCCGCGTAACCTTGCTAAATCTGTTACGGTAGAATAATTCTGGAATGATACTTGTTTTGGTTAGGTTAACTAAAACTAACTACTATGGCAGCTAAAGGAAAAAGAGGCTCATGCTGGGCAGGTTATAAAATGGCCGGCATGAAAAAGAAGAAAGGAAGACAAGTTCCTAATTGTATAAAAGCAAAATCAAAAAAGAAAAAGTAATAACGAGCCGCTTTAAAAGCGGCTTTTTTTGCTAATACCTGATAGATAAAATCAAATAGTTACTACATTTGAATAGATAATAACTATCATGACTTTAACTCAACTGGAATATATTGTAGCTGTAGATACCCATCGCAGTTTTGTAGCCGCCGCCGAAAAATGTTTTATTACCCAGCCTACATTAAGTATGCAGATACAAAAGCTGGAAGATACACTGGGTGTAAAATTATTTGACAGGAGCAGGCAACCGGTTGTGCCAACAGAGATAGGGATAGAGATCGTAGCGCAGGCCCGGATACTTCTTGCAGAAAGCGAAAAGATAAAGGAAATCATCAGCGACCGGCAGAAAGAGCTCTCGGGTGAGTTGCGGATAGGAATTATCCCAACTGTTGCGCCCTACATACTCCCTAAAATAATGCATGGTTTTTTTGAAAAGTATCCGCAGGTTAAACTGGTGGTATGGGAACAAACCACAGAACAGATCATTCAGCAACTTAAATTAGGCGCGTTAGACTGTGGCATACTATCTACTCCGCTGCATGAATCAGGCCTTACAGAGGTGCCGGTGTTTTATGAAAACTTTGTTGCCTATGCATCCAAAAATAGCAAGCTATTCAAAAAGAAAAACATTGTTCCGGATGATATAGACATGGAAGAGATCTGGGTGCTTAACGAGGGGCACTGCATGCGTGAGCAGGTTTTAAATATTTGCCAGCGCCGCAAAGCTACCAAGGGTTACCAGCACTTTGAATACAATACAGGGAGTGTTGAAACTTTAAAACGCATGGTTGACATGAACAATGGTGCTACCATTTTACCAGAACTGGCCCTGGCGGACCTAAGCGACAAACAGCTTGACCGTGTGCGTTATTTTAAAAGCCCCGAGCCTGCCCGCGAAGTGAGTATTGTAATGAACCGTAACTTTTTAAAACGCCGCATGATAGAAGCGTTAAAAAACGAAATACTCGATTTTGTACCAAAGCGCCTGCGTACAAAGAAGAAAAAAGAAATTATGGAAATTTAAGTTGTTAATTAGTTACTTCTTTCAATGCGTCTACTATCTTTTGAGCGGTTACGGCTAACTCGTCCGGAGTAGGGCTAAGCTTTGGCCGTGCGAAGTTCATGTCATCTACGCGGTTCATTGGTATCAGGTGGATGTGGGCATGCGGCACTTCCAGTCCAATTACCGCAACGCCTACTTTTTTGCACGGTATAGCTTTTTTTAACCCTGTTGCCACAATTTTGGCAAACAGCTGCATACCCATGTACACCTCATCGTCCAGGTCGAAAATATAGTCAACCTCTACTTTTGGGATAACTAATACATGGCCCTCTGCTAAAGGGCTGATATCTAAAAACGCCAGGAATTCATTGGTTTCGGCAACCTTGTGCGCCGGAATTTCGCCCGATATGATCTTAGAAAAAATGCTCATGAAATTTGGTTTTGAGTAGTAATTAGCGAATTAATGATTAATCCGTACTAAATCATTAATTCGCTTTTAGTCTATTGCCTCGAAATTTCTTGTATTTCGAATTCAATCTTTCCGGCAGGTACCGTGATCTCGATCACCTCACCAACAGACTTACCCAGCAAGCCTTTTGCAATTGGCGACGTTACCGATATTTTACCGGCCTTCATGTCGGCCTCACTTTCAGATACCAGTTGGTAGCTCATAGATGCGCCGGTTTTAACGTTCTTTATTTTCACCACCGACAATGCTAAAACCTTTGATGTATCCATCTTCGATTCATCAAGAATGCGGGCGTTTGAGAGCACCTCTTCCATTTTAGCGATCTTTGTTTCGTGCAAACCCTGCGCTTCTTTAGCCGCATCGTACTCCGCGTTTTCAGATAAGTCGCCTTTGTCGCGCGCCTCCGCAATAGCATTAGCTATATTGGTACGACCGGTAGTTTTTAAGTACTGTAACTCTTCTTTTAATTTGTCTAAACCTTCTTTGGTATAGTATGATACCTCTGCCATAATACATTTATTAATTTAGGATAACGGCCAAAAAAAACCGCCCTGCTATTTTTGCAATAGAGAGCGAATGGCCTTAAAAAACAAACAAGACTACGCAATTCGTGCTGCATAGTCTTGTTTTGTTATAAAACGAAGATAAGCTAATTAAGTTTTAATATCCAAATTTTTGTTTTGATGAGTGGAATTACAGCTTATAGTCTTGCAAAATCTATATAGCTAACTTTATTAATTCCATGCCGGATAAAAATTAAGCCCCGCATCGCTGCAGGGCTTGTATGGCTATCTAAAAATGATAATGTATTACATTTTCGGCATCCTGCGCATCATATTGGCCATGGCGGCTGGGTTGCTCATTTGTTTCATTACCTTACGCATATCATCAAATTGTTTAATAAGGCGGTTAACTTCCTGCAGGTCGGTACCCGATCCTTTGGCAATGCGATTACGGCGGCTTTGGTTGATCAGGTCAGGATTTTCCTTTTCTTTCGGCGTCATTGATGATATGATGGCCTCGATAGATTTAAAGGCATCGTCGCTCACTTCCACATCTTTCATCATTTTGCCAACTCCAGGTATCATCCCCATCAGGTCCTTCATGTTACCCATTTTTTTGATCTGCTGAATCTGACCGTAAAAGTCATTAAAGTCGAATTTGTTCTTGCGGATCTTCTTTTGCAGCTCTGCAGCTTCCTTTTCGTCAAACTGCTGCTGGGCACGCTCAACCAGTGATACCACGTCGCCCATTCCCAAAATGCGGGATGCCATACGATCCGGGTGGAAAACGTCAAGCGCTTCCATCTTTTCGCCGGTACCAATGAATTTGATCGGCTTATTTACAACAGATTTAATAGAGAGTGCAGCACCACCGCGGGTATCACCATCAAGCTTAGTTAACACCACGCCGGTAAAGTCCAATCGATCGTTAAATACCTTGGCAGTATTTACAGCATCCTGTCCGGTCATACTATCTACCACAAACAGTATCTCATGCGGATTTATAGCGGCTTTGACCCGCTCAATCTCCACCATCATCGCCTCATCTATAGCTAAACGGCCGGCAGTGTCAATGATCACTACATTATTGCCATTTTGCTTTGCCTGGGCTATACCTTCATGGGCAATAGCAACCGGGTCTTTAGAATCGCGGTTAGCATAAACCGGGATGCCTACCTGCTGGCCTAAAACTTCCAGCTGGTCAATAGCCGCGGGGCGGTAAATATCATCGGCAACCAATAAGGGTTTTTTGCCTTTTTGAGTTTTAAGATAGTTGGCCAGTTTGCCGGTAAAGGTTGTTTTACCCGCACCGTTCAAGCCCGCAATTAATATGATTGTGGGCGACGCCTTAAGGTCCAGATCGGCGGTTGTGCCGCCCATAAGGGCTGTAAGCTCATCGTTCATGAGCTTGGTAAGCAATTGGCCCGGAGAGATGGATGTTAGTACATTCTCGCCCATTGCCTTAGTCCTCACATCATCTGTAAAGGTTTTGGCTGTTTTATAGTTAACGTCGGCATCTAAAAGAGCTTTGCGAATCTCTTTCATGGTTTCGGCCACGTTTATTTCTGTAATTGATCCCTGGCCCTTCAGTACCTTAAAGGCCCTGTCGAGTTTATCCGATAAATTTTCAAACATTATTTATTACTAATTTTTGAGGACACAAAGTTAAGATTTTGAAGCGATTTGGCTAATCCTCATTATTATAAAACGTTATTTAACACTCGTTAACTAACATTTAACAAAATAAAATGTAACGTTTTAGCAACTTCGCACATCTTATAAAAAACCTAAGCCCCGCAATGAAGGTATTTTTTCTGGCGATTTTGTGCGCTTTTATTACCCTTGACGCTTTTTCTCAAAAAGAAAAGAAAACACTTGTAGCAATAAAAACCGTTACGCCCCCTAAAATGGATGGCGCGCTGGATGATGCCGTTTGGCAAAATGTACCTATAGCAACAAACTTTGTTGAGCTGCAGCCCAATGCCGGCCGTCACGAGAAGAATGAAGAAAGAACCGAGGTTAAGATTATTTACGATAACAATTCGATTTACGTTGGCGCACGGATGTACGAAACATCGGCAGATAAAGTAGCTAAAGAATTGGCAACCCGGGACAATGTGGGCAATGCCGACTTTATCGGGATCATTTTTGATACCTATAAGGATGGAATAAACGGTACCGGCTTTTTTGTAACATCGGCCAATAGCCAGTTTGATGCCAAGTACGCTCCTAATCCTAATGGCAATACCGAAGACCCTAATTGGAACGCTGTTTGGATAAGCAAGGTTAAAATAGACGAACACGGCTGGACGGCCGAAATGAAGATTCCATACTCGGCATTGCGTTTTGCCAAAAAGGATGTGCAAACCTGGGGTATGAATTTGATCCGCAAGCGGCAAAATGTGCAGAAGCAATTGTTTTGGAACGAGATAGACCCTAAGATGAACGGTTTTATTAACCAGGAGGGAATCCTTACCGGATTGGAAAAATTGGAGCCGCCGGTAAGGCTGGCATTTTACCCATATTTTTCAACTTACGTAAACCACTACCCGTACAATACTGCCGGCCTTAAAAACACATCTACAGCGGTTAACGGGGGCATGGACGTTAAGTATGGCATCAATGAAAGCTTTACGCTTGACCTGACCCTAATCCCCGATTTTGGACAGGTACAATCAGACAACAAGATCCTTAACCTTACTCCCTTCGAGGTGAAGTATAACGAGAACCGGCCTTTTTTTACCGAAGGAACCGAATTGTTTAATAAAGGCAACCTTTTTTACTCGCGCAGGGTGGGCGGCTCGCCCATCAATTTCAACGCCCCTTACAACAACCTTAAACCCGGCGAAGAGGTGGTTAACAACCCAACGGAAACCAAGCTACTAAATGCCATCAAACTATCCGGCCGTACATCAAAAGGGTTGGGTATTGGCTTGTTTAACGCCATTACCAACACTTCCTACGCCACTGTAGAAGACGCGCAGGGCAACCGCAGGCAGGTGCAAACCAGTCCGCTGGCTAATTATAACATCCTGGTGTTTGATCAAAACCTGAAGAACAATTCGGCAATAACGCTAATCAATACTAACGTTAACCGGTTTAATAAAGATTATTCTGCAGATGTAGGCGGTTTGGTGTTTAACCTCAACAATAAAAAGAACACTTATAACCTAAGCGGTTATACTATGATGAGTAATTTGTACGGCCCAGGCCGTGCAACACAAACCGGTTATAGTTACCTGGTAAGTGGTGGCCGGTCGTCCGGTAATTTCACCTGGAACATATCGCAGGAGTTGGTTGATAGTAAATACAACAGCAATGACCTGGGCATACTCTACAATAACAACTATGTTGACTACAACTTAAATCTGCAATACTACAACTATAAGCCCAAAAAGTATTTTACCCAATGGGGCGTTTGGACCAACACTTATTATTCGCGCCGGGTTAACCCTGCTGCCTACCAATATTTTAACCAAAACTTTGGCGGGAATGGTACACTTAAAAATTTCTGGCAAATCAACATCAACGCACATTACCGCCGCCAGGGGCAGGATTTTTATGAACCCCGTGTAGCGGGCCTGATGTACAATTCGCCGGAGAATTTTGTGTTAAACTGGAACCTGAGCACCAACCGGGCCAAGCGCCTTTCGGGTGGTTTTTGGTATGGGGATCAGTGGATAGCCAACAACTACGGCGGCCGCGGACACGATCTGGAATTGTTTTATAACCTGCGGTTAAGCAACGCTTTTTCTTTTGGAGAAGATGTAACCTTTAGTCCACGCAAAAATGTGCTCGGCTACTCAACCACGGATGGGGCCGGTGTACCGGTATTCGCGCTGAGGGATGTAGAAACAGTTGAAAACATTTTTAACCTCAAATACACCTTTAGCGGGATTATGGGCCTTAACCTGCGCTTAAGGCACTATTGGAGCAAACTAAATAACCGACAGTTCTTTAACCTGCAGCCAGATGGATTGGTAGGCACTTTAACCTCTACCGATTTCAATCACGACAACAATCAGAATGTCAACATCTGGAATGTAGATATGGTGTATGTTTGGCAGTTTACACCGGGCAGTGAGTTAAGCGTTGCCTGGAAAAATTCGGCATATACCAACAACAGCCTGGCTACGCAAAACTACCTCAATAACCTCAGCAATACGTTTAGCCAGCCGCAGAATAATAACTTCTCGTTAAAGATCCTATACTACATCGACTACCAAAATTTACGGAAGAAGCATAAGGTGTAGTATTGGGACAGCCATTAAACGTTTATAAGATCATGTCTGAACCAGGATTTCGCCGATTTAAGGATGCCACAATGCCTGTTATCCGCATAAATTCTTTTATCACTATAAATCGAGGTTCAGAAAAAAGATAAGAGCAAGAATTTATGGGAACTTATACAATACACCCAAAGATAAGCCCTCTGTACCTTGTACGCTGTTAGATGTATTTTTATCGAAGAGCAGGGTGCCATTGATAGATACATTAATAAGCCGGTTTACCTTTGCAGCCAGGATGGCATCAAACCGATGGCGTACATACGATAACGGTTGCTGATACGGTATAAACATATCGTAACGGGCGTTAAAGTGCATATTTTTGGCAATATCCTTATCAAATATCGCCACTATCTGAAAGGCGATATCATTACGGAAGGTTTTGCCGGGTGTTACCCCGTAATTACCCGGATTGTTTCGGTAGATGGTGGTATCCGATACAAAGGTTTGGCGGGCGGTACCGGTACCTAACCTCAGGTCGAAATATTTTGCCGGCTTGTACTCAAAACCTATCGACTCGGTTAAATAGCCTGGCGACATGAAATCAGAAATAAGCAGTGGCGGGTTCACATTATTAGGATCATACTGATAACCTTTATCAAACTGACTTTCGAAACTTAACGACCCGAAAAAGAACCAGTGTTTGGATAACTGCGATGCCCACTTATTATCAAAGAAGATCCGGTCGTTAGTTTTACGGGCACCCTGACCTTTATTTTTCGATTTCCCGTAAAGCAGGTTCAGTTCAGACACGTAGCTGAACGGCGCTTTGTTATACTCGATATGGTAAATAAAATTCGACCCTAAAGCTACTGATGTAACACCTCCCGCAGCATAGTTATTACTAAAGGCGGCCTGGTTAAAGTTAAGTGCAAAGGTTATGTTTTTGCGCCAGTAGCTCACCTTGTAATCCATCAGGTTAACCGGCAGGTATTCCGGCTGTATCTGCAAAGGACGGTTTTTAACAGGTATAGCGTTTTTTTGCGGGAACAAACGATACCTGTTCAGCATATTGGTATCTATTTTAAGCGAGTCCTTTTCAATGGTATCTGTAGTTTGCGCACCGGCACTTAGCGCTAAGGAGATAAACAGTAAAAAACACAAACCCAAACCTGTTCTTAACATATGGCAAATAAAAAGCAAAAATCTGTTATTTCCTCAACTAAATTCAAATTATACGGGTAGCATTAGCAGTAACGTATCCAGGCAAACCACTTTCTGCTTTCAAGATATCGCACATTATTTTCATTGCTGTAAGCTTCGCGCTCAAACACAATGTTCAAATACGCAGCGTTATGCGACTTGTACTTAACCAAATTCAGTAAGTAATTAAGCAGGTAAAGTAAATAGAACGGAATCACAAGCAACTCTAACTGTTGCCGCAAATGGATCTTTTCATGATCTAATAACACACGGTCGTTCAAATCTGCTTTATTGCTTACCAGTATGAACGGGAACAGCGCCATCCCGCTAACTTTTAAGAAAGGTATTACTATAACCGGGAACTTCATTGGTTGGGTAAAGGCAATACTGGTAACGCCGGCAAATCAAAAGCTTTAGGGTTGCGCAGGTAGCGCCGCAAATTAGCCCGGATGCTGGATACAAATTCGTACTCATTATAGTTAGTCACCTGGTAATAGCCGGGGCGGTACTTCAGCATAAAATCTGTAAGCTGCGGGTCTATAAGTTTAGTTACAGATGCTACAAAAGTTTTGTTGAAGCGATAGTCTATCACGGTTTGCTTGTAATCGCGGTCAATTTCTTCACGCAAATGGGCGGCATTGCGTCCGCTGCGGCTAAAGGCGTTATAAATCGCGTCGATACCGATGCCTGCACCCGCGCCCGGCGACACAGTTAAAAAGTCGCTGGTACTCAAAGATCCATAAGCTTTGTTATAGTCGCTCCGGGTTTGCTGGTAACGCTTAGTAGGGCACAGCAAGGTATCCCTTATTGTTACCTGTGCCAGTTGTATAGCCGATGGTTTCATGTAAATAGCCAGCGGTGCAAAACTTTTCACCTTAATGGTATCAGCAATATGATCTGCTTTAGAGAAGATGAGCACATCGCCAACGGATGCGCTGATCTTAAATTCCCCCTTAAATGTATTGTAAACAGATTTACCGCTGTTAACGTTCTGTACGTTAACCTTAGCAATACGGCTTTTGCTTTCTTTATCAAACACAATCCCGCTAACATCCTTGTCCTGTGCAAAGGCATTTACAGATAGGGCAATAAAAAATAAGGGGAGCCATAATTTCATCACGAGGTTTAAAATTACGGTATCGGCAGGGTTTACACTACTCTTTAACAATATTTAACACGTTTTACCTGGCAACAACCAGCTTCTGGCCTATCCTGATGCTGTTATCGGCTATGTTGTTTATCGCCTTTAACTCATCAACCGTTATGCCAAAACGTTTAGCGATGCTGTATAGTGTATCGCCTTGTTTAATAGTATATGATTTTATCTCGGGGGAAATCTTGGTAATACTGTCGGCCTGTGGCTTGCCAATCTGGTCATTGATCTGCGCCAGCACGCGGTCTTCGCGCTTTATTTTCTGTACTTCGCCTTCCGGCCGGTCATATTGGCTAAGGTCGTATTTGTCGATGATATTAAGTAGCAATTGCGGATATTTTGGGTTGGTGGCGTAGCCTGCGGCCTTTAACCCGTAAGCCCATCCACGGTAATCATTTTTATCCAGTTCAAAAAGGCGGGCGTAATTCTTCTTTTTTAAAAACTCCGAGTGATCACGAAAAGATTCTTCGGGGTTGGCGTACACCCTAAAACAATCATTGACGTTGTCATCATTCTTATAATAACTTTCGCCCGTCCAGGTGCTGCCGCATTTGATGCCGAAATGGTTATTGGCCACCACAGCAAGATCACTGTTACCGCTGCCGCTTTCAAACAGCCCCTGAGCAAGGGTAATGCTTGCCGGGATACCATAGGTATTCATTTCCTGTATGGCAATGGCTTTAAAACGCTCTATGTACTCTAATGATGTTGATGCATGGTGTGCTGCAATGGCGCTGCTATTGCGTTTTTGAATGGACTTGTTGTTTTTGCGTGCCTTGCTGCTGCTAATAGTACTTTTATGTGCCGAGCAGGAGGTAACACAAAGGCCAAGTAGTAGTATGGAGAATATTATACGCATGTAATTAACCGGTAGGTAAGCCAGTGCGATAAATAAATTAATTTGCTTCGGCTAATTCGGTTTTTTGCGCAGGTGCTTTATCAAGCTCGTTAAGGTCATATTTGTTAATGATGCCTAATACCTGTGCCGACCATTTTTTGCTGCTGGCATAACCGCTGCGCTGTATGCCTTTTGCCCAACCCTTATAATCGTAGTTGGTTAATTTATCAGCCAGGTGGCTAAACTGCTTACGCTCTGTCATGATCCGGGCAAAATCATTGAACGAGTCCATTACGCTTTCGTAACGCTTGTATGATGATTTTACTTTCTTATTGTGTCTATAATAAACTGCACCACCTCCACCTTTTACTCCAAATTGATTATTAAGGTTTTGTGCTATAGCGCTTTTGCCGCTGCCGCTTTCATGCATGGCTACACCTAAAATGATACTTGCTGGTACTCCTGTTTCATGCATTATGCGAATGGCATTATCTTTGAACTTCTCTATGTAAGATTGTGAAGCGCTTTGTGCCGATACGGCTGTGGTTGATGCAACGAGTGCAGATACTAACAGTAGAGTAACAGTAAAGAGTTTCTTCATAATTATTTTTTTCTGATGATCAATAGTCCATCGCGGACAGGGAGAATTAATTTTTCAACCTGTCTGTTAACAGCTATCTGCTCATTTAGTTTGCGAAAACTTTGTGTGTCGGCGTCGTTTTGGTTGCCGTCAAACACTTTTCCCTTCCACAAAACATTATCAATTATTATTACCCCACCGGGTCTTACTTTGTCTATTATTAACTCAAAGTACGCCAAATTATTTCTTTTATCCGCATCAATAAATACCAGGTCGATGTTATCGGGCTCAAAATCAGCTATTACGGCATCGGCAGGGCCGATATGCAGCTCAATTTTTTTTTCCACATTTGTGAGCTTAAAATGTGAATTTAGCATTTCTTCCATTTCCGCATTCACTTCAATGGTGTGCAAAACGCCGCCTTCAGCCAGCCCTTCGGCAAGGCATATGGCGGAGTAACCGGTAAAGGTCCCTATCTCTAAAATAAGTTTCGGCTGCAGCATTTTGCTCAACATACTCAGCACACGGCCCTGGTAATGGCCGCTCAGCATGTTTGGTTTCAGTACTTTTAAATGAGTATCCCGGTTAATCTTTTGCAAGCCGTCAGGCTCGGGGTCGGTGTGCGCGTCCAGGTACGCTTGCAGGTCATGGGGTAAAATTTCCATGCCTCAAAGATATAGATTTTGAAAATAAGCGAATTTTTATGCGCTGTTAGTTGGCTTCAAATTCCATTTTAATAGTAATGGAGCCGGTTTTGTTGCGGTTAGACGTATTGAATGCACCGCCATAGCTGTAATCCTCATTACTGTTTTTACCGGTTATCTGGAAAACGCCCATTGTTGCTTTTTTAAGTTTACCTAGTGAGCTGCCGGCGTTTTCGGCAATTGTTTCGGCGCGCTTTTTTGCGTCTGCGCTGGCTTTGCCAAGCAGTTCCATTTTAACCTCGTTAAGTTTAGTATTATAAAAAAACGGGGCCGATGAATTAAACTCAATACCGGTTTGGATCAGTTCTGTAGCCTCGCGCGAAATTTTGTCGATCTTGTCCACATTCGCCGATTCTACCTTTACGGTTTGCGTAAGGTTGTAGCCTGAAAATTCCTGACCGATGTTTCTGCCGTCGCCGTCTAAATGTTGGCTAAACTCTTTATTAATGATCACCGATGAGAAAACCATTTCATTGGCTGCAACGCCTTTTTTAGCAAGGTAATTCCTGATATCATCTTCATCTGTTTTAAGCGAAGCATAGGCTGATTTCAAATCTAACGATTTGCGGGAATAAGAGCCGTTCCATACAATCAGGTCGCTGTTAAAGTCCTTTTCTGCCAGGCCGGTAACCACAATTGTTTCCATGGTTTTAGACCGGTATTTATAAGCTTGCCCTATAATAAAAAATGCAATAATGGCAGATACACCGATGATAAAAGCCGTAGCGGTAGGTTTCATATGAGTAGCTTGTTTGATACTGGTAACTGAAAATACGTTATGCTAAGTTAAAAACTTTTACCCATCCAGCTTTGCAATAAAATCACTGCCGATATCGTATCTACCAACTCTTTATTTTGCCGGGCTTTTTTGCCCATGCCGCTTTGGGCTATGGTAGCTGATGCCATTTTAGAGGTAAAACGCTCGTCGAACATTTCCAAAGGGATATCTGGAAATGTTTTTTTGAGCAGGTTGGCGAAACCCTTAACATGCATAGCCGATTGAGAGGGCGTATTATCCATTTGTTTTGGCTCGCCAACTATAAAACGCTCTACCGGCTCGGCTGCCATATAGTTTTTAAGAAATTCGATAATTTTTAGCGGATGGATCGTATCCAGCCCGGTAGCGATGATCTGCATGGGGTCGGTAACCGCAATTCCAATGCGCTTGGTGCCGTAATCAAACGCCATTATCCTCATAATAGGTAAGATTTAGAATAGAAGGCATGAGCTGAACAATTCGGGTTTTGCATAAGTACACCAGCTTTTTATCATTCAAAGATAGCCGAATCCTGTAATAGTGTCACATCACATATCACACATCTCATATCTATTTACTATTTTGCACCAAATGCGTTTTCAAGACATCATCGGACAGGAAGCTACCAAGCAAAGGCTCGTTACCTCGGTAAAAGAGAACCGGGTGAGCCATGCCCAGTTGTTTTTAGGCCCCGAGGGGAGCGGAAGTTTAGCATTGGCCGTTGCCTATGCACAGTATTTGAGCTGTGAAGATAAGCAACCGGAGGATTCTTGCGGGGTGTGTTCATCATGCCGGAAGTATCAAAAGCTAATGCACCCCGATCTACATTTTTCGTACCCCTTCTTTGCTAAACATAAAGACGATACGGCACTTACCTTTATTGAGCAGTGGCGCGACGCGTTTATCAATAATCCATACCTGAGCCTGGATATCTGGCGGGGTTACCTGGAAGCCGAGAATAAGCAGGCTAATATCAACATTGCAGAGTGCCACCAGATTATTAAAAAACTGAGCTTTAAGCCGTTTGAATCTGCCTATAAAATATTGATCCTTTGGCTGCCGGAATACCTGGATAAAGAAGGGAACGCCCTGCTTAAAGTAATAGAAGAGCCGCAGCCTAATACGCTGTTCCTGCTGGTAGCACAAAACCAGGATCAGATCTTAAATACCATCCTGTCGCGTACGCAATTGATCAAGGTGCCTTGCTTAAATTATGAAGATATCAAAACACACCTGATCAATAATCATAATCAAACAGAAACAGCAGCTTCAGAAATTGCGTACCTGAGCAATGGTAATATGACCGAAGCACTGGCGATGCTACAGCATGATACCAAAAGTTATCACGCCCTGTTTGTGCAATGGCTGCGGTTGTGTTTTTCTAACAAAGGACTGGAAGTGTTGAAGTTTGTGGATTCGACAGCTAAAATGGGCCGGGAAAATCAAAAGAACTTTTTACGTTACGGCACCAGCTTTTTACGTGAGTGCTGCCTGCTACGGTCGGGCGCGGAGCGGATTGTAAAGCTACCGGAGCAGGAAATGGAAACGGCGAGGAAAATGTCAGCAGTTATGGATATCGCGCAGGCACAAACAATAATTAACGAGCTGGAAAAAGCTCACTATCATATAGAAAGAAATGCAAACCCTAAGATCTTGTTTTTAGATGTATCTTTGCAGATTATTAAAGTACTAAATTTAAAAATCGTCCCTGCGGGGAATCATTATATACCGAATTAATTATGGGATGCGGAAGTTGCTCGTCAGGCGGATGTTCGCCTGCTGGCTGCAAAAGTAATGGCAGTTGCCTTACTAACGGTTGCAGCAAATTGGATGTACACGATTGGCTATCGCATATGGATATGCCAACTAACTATAAGCCCTTTTCGATAATCGAAGTTAAGTTTAAGGGATCGAGAAAAGAGTTTTATCATAACAACGACAATATTTACCTGGAAGCAGGCGACCTGGTAGCGGTAGAAACTACTACCGGAGGCTATGACATTGGCCACGTATCCATCACCGGCGAACTGGTGCGGATGCAAATGACCAAACGCCATGTTAAAGAAGCGGATGTTGTCAAAAAGATCTACCGCCGCGCAACCCCGGCCGATGTGGACAAGTGGAAACTAGCTAAGGATATGGAGTGGGAAACCATGCACAAATCGCGTACGCTGGCACTTGAACTTAACCTGAGCATGAAGATAAGCGATGTGGATTATCAGGGCGATAAAACAAAGGCTACCTTTTATTACACTGCCGAAGGCCGGGTAGATTTTAGGGAGCTGATCAAAAAAATGGCCGAGAGTTTCCGCATCCGTATTGAGATGCGGCAGATAGGCATGCGCCAGGAAGCAAGCCGTTTAGGCGGTATTGGCTCATGCGGCCGAGAGCTATGCTGCAGCACCTGGCTTACCGATTTTAAAACGGTATCAACCTCTGCTGCGCGCTATCAAAACCTATCATTAAATACATTGAAGCTTGCCGGCCAGTGCGGCAAACTAAAGTGCTGTTTAAATTATGAGCTGGATACTTACATGGATGCGCTGAAGCACATCCCGGATAATGTTAACTACTTAAAAACCGAAAAAGGCGACGCCCGTTTGCAAAAAACCGACATCTTTAAAAAGATCATGTGGTTTAGCTACCCGCGCGAAGAATCATGGGTGCCTATGCCTATTGCAAAGGTAAAAGAGATTCAGCAGATGAACCGCGAGGGGATCATCCCGCCCGATTTGGGAGAGGTGGTAGAAATGGAAACCAAGCCGGTTAAGGTGCTGGATTATGAGAATGTTGTTGGCCAGGACAGCTTAACCCGTTTGGATGAGCGCCGCAACCAGAACAATCAAAATCGTAATAAAAACAAAAATAGCAAGAACCGTAATAAGCAAGGTGGCAATAAGCCTGAAGGCGGACAAAGAACCGAAGGCGCGCAGCCGCACCCGGAAGGTAACCGCCAGCAGCAGCCAGTCCAAAATACCGATGGGCAGCCACGGCAGGAACGCGGCAACCGACGGCAGGGGGCACGCCCTGAAGGTAGCCGCCAGCAAGACGGAAACAGGCCTGACGGACAGCCGAGGCAGGACCGTAGCAACCGCCAGCAAGGCCAAAGGCCCGAGGGTGGCCAGCCACGCCCGGAAGGTAACCGCCAACAACACCAGCAAGGCTCGCGTACCGAAGGTAGTGCGCCTGCAGGTCAGCGACCGGAAGGCGGCGATGGCAACCGCCCGCCACGCAACAATAATAGCCGGCGCAATAATAACCGCAGGCCAAACCCAAACCACAACAACGATAACCCGGCAAAACCTGAATAAATGCGAGCTGTTAGCTGTTTACTTAGCGGATTAGTTGCTTTGCTGTTGTTTACAGCGCAGGGCTGTACCGACCCTGCCGCGGTATTAGATCATAACACCGAATTGCCTAACCACAATTGGGCTTACGTTAACCGCATTAAGTACAATGTTACCATTACCGACGAGACCTTACCTTACAACCTGTATTTTAATTTACGGGTTACAGGGAGTTACCGTTACTCGAACATATTTATATTACTGCACCAGGTATCGGGCAGTAAAACGGCTATAACCCGCTACGAATATAAACTGGCCAATAAAGACGGTGAGTGGCTGGGTAGCGGAAGCGGTAATTTGTACAGTTTTCAGCTACCATTACGTACGGCTTATAAATTTCCTAAGAAAGGCACCTACCGTTTCGAAATTGAACAAAACATGCGCGATAACCCGCTCCATGAGGTTAGCGATGTTGGTTTAAGGTTAGAGAAGGTCAAATGATCCGCCATTAAATTTTTCAGCACTACGATAGGCTAACACGGCAGAAAGTGAGGTTATTCGTGACCAATCAATTTAAAACAAAATCGGCTGTTGTTTTACTAAATGAGCCCAGTTCCTTTCCGGTAACCTGCGAAACTATGGTACCATTATCACTAACAGTATAGGATACCGCATTTTCTGACATCGTTTGCAGTTCGAAATGTATGGCGTCGCCGTTATTAAGCGGTGTCGAAAAATCGTATGTTGTACCGGTTGCTACCGTTTTAGTATCAAGTGTTGTTGATGTGGTGGTGCTAGCCCTAACAACAGATACTACAGCAGTCATTGAGGCAGTGCCTGTCGCCTGGAATCTTACAGTGTGTACCGTTGGCTGGGCATCGCCTTTTTTAGAGCATGATGTTACGGCTAAACAAGCGATCAGCGCCAAACAGATATATAGGTATTTCATAAGTGGTTTTTTTTGGAATAATTGAAACATGTAAATATGCGGATTGTAGTTTAAGTATACCAACAAAAAATTAACTATGAAAAGGCTGCTCTTCGTATTATTTATTACTGCATTAGGCTTTACCGCTTGTACCGGCAATAACAAAACCGGCGGCGACCAGGCCGACTCAGGTAAAACAAACGTTGGCAGTTCCGGCGCTGCAGATACTACCGCGGCGGCTGCATCAAGCACTGCAGTACAATCCGGCACTGCAGGTACCGATACCAGCAGTAATGGTAAAGGAACCGCGACACCTACTGTAGATACGCCAAAAACTAATCCCAAATAACATCACCATGAAAAAACTATTAATCTGTGCCGCGGTAGCGCTAGCGTTTTCATTCGGAGCTTGTAAGGGCAAAACAGAAAATAACTCTGCTGATTCATCGCAGGTACATACCGGTAACCAGGGTGTTAATGATAGTGCTAAAATTGAAACCACACCGGTAGAAACTGGTGGCAAAGATACCTCGGGCAACGGCGCCGGCACAACCAACATGCCTAAAGACACCCTGACAACTACCCAAAAATAATATTTGCTTTTTTTAGCATTATTAAAATTGCTACATTCGTTTTGCTAATTTTTTTAGGGAATGGATGTAGCTTTTATCTTAATATCCGTAAGCGTTTTGCTGGTGGTTGTAGCATTGGTGCTTTTCATCAAACGGCCTAAGTTTTCCGGGGTATCAACAGTTGAATTTGAAGAATTGAAATCAACTAATGATACGCTCAGGATCGCTTTAGCTAAGGCCGAAGAAAAAGCCGCCGGTTTAAACCGCGAAATGGATAACGCCAATACCCGCTTTGAAGCGGATCAGTCGCGCTTATTGGATGAACTGCTTTACGAGCGTACCCAACTGGCGCAGGCTAATCAATCTTTAGAGTCGTCCCGCTCTTTTTTTAAAGCCCAGCAGGAAAAACTAAATGAGCAAAAGACTGAGGTGGAGCAAACCCGTATTCATTTCCAGCGGGAGTTTGAGAACATTGCTGAGCGCCTGCTTAAAGAAAAATCAAAAGAGTTTACCGATGTTAATAAACTAAGCATCGATACCATTCTTAATCCGCTGAAAGAAAATATAAAGGCTTTCGAAGAAAAAGTAGATAAGGTGTACAATATGGAAGCTGCAGAGCGCAATACCCTTAAGGGAGTTATTACGCAGTTGATGGATCTGAACAAGCTGATCAGCACCGAGGCATCAAATCTTACCAAAGCTTTAAAGGGCGATAACAAAAAGCAGGGCAATTGGGGTGAAGTGATACTGGAAAAGGTATTGGAACGCAGCGGCCTGATGCGCGACCGCGAGTATCGCGTACAAGCCAGCCTGAACGGTGCAGACGGTGGCAGGCTGCAGCCCGACGTAATAATTGACCTGCCGGATGAAAAACATCTGATAATTGATTCTAAGGTCTCTTTGATAGCCTATGAGCGTTTGGTGAACTGCGAAACAGAAGAGGACCGAAAACTATTCTCTAAAGCGCATGTCGAATCTATACGCGGGCATGTGCAGGGCCTGTCATCAAAAAACTATCATGACCTTTACCAGGTTAACTCCCCAGACTTTGTTTTGCTGTTTGTACCTATCGAATCGTCGTTCAGTTTCGCCGTACAACTGGATGCCGACCTGTTTAGTGATGCCTGGGATAAGCGGGTTGTAATTGTTAGCCCGAGTACCTTACTGGCCACTTTGCGTACTATTGCCAGCATCTGGAAACAGGAACGACAGAACCGCAATGTTTTAGAGATTGCCCGCCTGAGCGGAATCATGTATGATAAGTTTGTGGGGTTTGTTAGCGATATGGAAAGCATCGGTAAAAACATCAGCCAATCGCAAACGGCTTACAACAATGCCTTTAACAAACTGGTTGATGGCAACGGCAACCTCACAAAAACTGCTGAAAAACTAAAAAGCTTAGGGGCAAAAGCTAACAAACAGTTAGACCAGAAATACCTGGATGAAAGTCATTGACCCCCATAAAAAACGTAACAAAGGTTAACAAAGGTTTACACTTTTTCGGTTTTTTATGCTTAATAAATTGACTATCAATTATTTGTAAAATAAGTGGGTTAACACTGTTTTTAGGAATATTTTGGTAGTTGAGCGCAAAAATCCCTCTTTAGGCAGTTGGTGATTTAAATGCATTCCAACCCTGCGCTTTTAACTCATGCAGGTTGCCCGATTTGGTGATCAGGCTGCAGCCTTCATTAGGCTCGGTAATGTATCCGATGATGGTAAAGTCCAGCTTAAATTTGATCTTGTCGTAATCTGCCTGCTTAACTGTGAACAGCAATTCATAATCTTCGCCGCCGCTTAGCGCGCATACTGTTGGGTCAAGGTTAAATTCACGGGCAGTTTCATAGGTCATCGGGTCGATAGGGATCTTTTCCTCGTATAACTTACAGCCTTTATTGCTTTGCTTACAAATGTGTAAGATCTCTGATGCCAAGCCGTCAGATACATCGATCATAGCGGTAGGTTTAACCTGCAGTTCCTGCAGCAGGTCTATGATATCTTTACGTGCTTCGGGCTTTAGCTGGCGCTCTACAATATAATCCTTGCCTTCCAGGTCCGGCTGAATGTTTGGGTTCTCCAAATAAACCAGCTTCTCGCGCTCCAATAATTGTAAACCTGTATAAGCGCCACCCAGATCGCCGGATACACATATCAGGTCGCCCTCTTCGGCACCGTTACGGTAAACAATATCTTTTTCGTCGGCATAGCCGATAGAAGTAATACTGATCACAAGTCCCTGCTTAGATGCGGTTGTATCGCCGCCCACAATATCCACATTGTAATTACCGCATGCCAGGTAAATACCTTCATACAACTCCTCAATAGCTTCTAAAGGAAACTTGCTGCTCATGCCGATAGATACCGTTATTTGGGTAGCGGTACCGTTCATAGCGTAAATATCGCTCAGGTTTACCTGTACCGCTTTATAACCTAAATGTTTCAGTGGGGTATATGCCAGGTCGAAGTGGATGCCTTCTAACAGCATATCGGTAGATATCAGCATTTTTTTACCGTCAAAATCAAGCACGGCAGCATCATCGCCTACACCTTTTACCGTACTTTTTTGGGTAAGCTTTATATTTTTAGTGAGGTGGTCTATCAAACCAAACTCTCCTAAGTTTTCAATATTGGTTTTCTCTTCGTTCTCGAACATAACTTAATTCTTCCAAAGATCACAGGTGAAATAACAACACCGGTCGATCTAAATTTTCACAAAAATACGAAAGCTTAAGCAATTAGTTACCTAATCATTTAGTAACCAGTAAGGTGATCATAAAGTGTAATATTTATCATACATAAAAACAATTAACATTTAGTTAATCTAAACGTGCTACTTTTGCTTTAATAATTATATCTATATGAAAAACAGAAAGTTACTTTTTTATTTTAGCGGAATCATACTTTTTATTGCCGGTTGTGCCAAAGATTACCGCGGCGGCATTGCAATTGACCCGGCCCCACCAGTTGAACCACCTAAGCCTTATACCATAACCGAGGGTTTTGAAACGGGTACAAAAGGTGAATATAAACAAGGCGATGTGCAATTAACTACCGGTACATGGAATTTTAACGATGCACTGATAGGAAATTTAGCGGCTGATTTAAAAAACGGCTTGAAATCTGTCCGTTTACGCACCGGCGATTTTACGATGAAGTTTGATATAAGCGGATTACAACAGATTAGTATTAAGCACGGTAAATATGGTAATGATGCTAATCAAACCTGGCAGCTATTGATGTCTGATGATGGGGGAGCAACCTACAAACAATTAGGTAGTGATTTTAACGAGATGAACACAACGCTGGTTACCGATTCATTTAAAATTGTAACGACTAAAAAAGTACGCTTTCAAATTAAAAAAATAGCGACAGCCGGTGCAACGCCACGTATCAATATCGACGATATTACCTTTAAAGGTGTTGGTGACGCAGGTATTATTGTAGGTGGCGCCACAGATAATAGCGGAGCTGATACTACCAAAACGACCAGTCCCCCTAATCCCGAAAGAGGGGTAACCGCAGGTACGGATGCGCAACCTTTAAATGGCGACAACAGCAACCTTTTATTCGGTAACCCGTCTGGCGCGCAGCCTGCAGTAGTAATGACCGATAATTATTTGATAGACCAAAGCTACTACGTAGAATCGTACAGTAATAACCGTGGCACACCCAACTGGGTGAGCTGGCACTTAGATGCATCAAACATTACTAATTCAGCGCCAAGGGGTGATAATTTTGCCGGCTTTATAGGCTTATCAACTACCTTTTACCATGTAGAAAGTAATGCTTACCAAAATTCAGGTTTCGACAGGGGCCACAATTGCCCTTCGGCAGACAGAACAAGTTCTGCAAGTGCCAACTCGGCTACCTTTTTGATGACCAATATGATACCACAAGCGCCAAATAACAACGAGCAAACCTGGGCCAATATGGAAAATTACCTGCGTGCCCAGGTTGTTGAAGGTAACGAAGTTTACATTGTAATGGGCAATTACGGTGTTGGGGGAATGGGCAATAACGGTGCTGCCAACAAAATTAACAATGACCACGTCACCGTACCAAGCAACGTTTGGAAAGTAGCTGTAATTGTACCTACCGGTGACAACGACTTAGGCAGGGTATCTGCAAACACAAGGGTTATTGCCGTTAATACGCCAAATATCAATACCACCAGTACCGATTGGAAAAACTACCGGGTTACTGTTCGTGATATTGAAAAAGCAACCGGTTATAATTTGTTCTCTAACCTGCCGCAAAGCGTACAGGACGCTATTGAAATTAAAAAGGATGCTTTGTAAATAAGCATCCTAACTATAAATCCACCCGTCATTGCGAGGTACGAAGTATCTACTTGAAAGCATATCCTATATACTTACAGGTAGTTGGTTTTTAGTTCGCAATGACTTTTATACCCATTATGAAAAGATTTACCTTTTTAATATTAATGCTGTCGTGTTTTGGTACAGCATATTCTCAAACCAAAACGGAAACATTAAAGTTTAACCAACTTTTTTTAACTGTTAATGGTAAACAGATAAAATTTTCGTCACTAAACGATCGTACTATAGTCAGTTTGTTAGGCCATCCTATTAAAATTTCAAAGAAGCCATGGGAAACTGCTGGAACAGATAAGGTGAAAACTTATTACTACAAAGGTTTTGAAGTCTCAACCGTAATGGGTTCACTTGAGTTTATTAATATTGTTGACAAAGGAGCTTCTTTCTCTTTTTTAATAAATAAAAAAATCTCTAAACCTTTTTCGGTTGGTGGTTCCTCAGATCTGATAAGAAAGTATTTTCCTAAATCATTTGCAGAAAAAGACCAAAACGGTGTGTTTGTAATCATAACTGATTCATCAGGTATTGAACAAGGGGAATCAATTCGTTTTAGTTTTTCTGGTAACACCATAAAAACAGTTGAATACGCTGTTAACGAATCCTAAACCCTCTATAATCCTAAACTTGCCGAAATCTCCAGCATCCGCTCAATAGGTTTTACAGCTCTTTCTATGATGTGTGCAGGCACTTCAATTTCCGGCATTTCATTCTTCAGGCACAGGTAAAGCTTCTCCAGCGTATTACGCTTCATGTGCGGACAATCGTTACAGGCACAAGCGTTATTAGGTGGCGCAGGTATAAACACTTTACCAGGGTTATCCTTTTGCATCTGGTGCAATATACCGGCCTCTGTAGCTACTATAAATTCCTTTTCGGGGCTGTTGGTAGCATACTTTAAAATCCCCGTGGTCGATCCTATATAATCGGCCATTTGTAATATAACCTCCTCACACTCGGGGTGGGCCAGGATCTTCGCATTGGGGTACCGCTCTTTCAGCTTAGTGATTTTCTCCCTGCTAAATATCTCATGCACCATACAGGCACCGTTCCATAACACCAGGTCGCGGCCTGTTTTTTTGGCAACCCAGGCACCTAAATTCCTGTCGGGCCCGAAGATGATCTTCTGCTCCTCCGGCAAGCTTTCTACAATCTGCACCGCATTACTGCTGGTACAAACTATATCGCTTAATGCCTTTAGTTCTGCCGTACAATTCACATAAGTGATCACCAGATGGTCGGGATAATTCTCTTTGAATTTTTTGAACAAATGCGGCGGGCAGCTGTCGGCCAATGAGCAACCGGCTTTCAGATCCGGTAACAAAACTTTCTTGTCAGGCGACAAAATCTTAGCGGTTTCGGCCATGAAGTGTACGCCGGCAAAAACAATGATGTCAGCATCTGTTTTAGCGGCTTGCTGAGATAAGCCCAGGCTATCGCCAATATAATCGGCAATATCCTGAATATCTCCTTCCTGGTAATAGTGGGCCAGTATAACCGCATTTTTTTCTTTTTTAAGCTTTTCTATTTCAGCAAAAAGGTCAAGCGACGGATCGATGTGCTCGTCAACAAAACCTTTCACTTTTATTTCTTCGAAGATATCCATTCCACAAATCAATTAATAATAACTCTTTTTATATATATAAATAAAACTATTGTTATTAAGGTGTTAGTTATGTTTATAAGTAGTATTTACAAATGATGTAAATATTGGTTATCAATACTTATTAACAGTTACCAACGCCCGTTTAGTTTTTACTTTACTGATTTTAAGATTGATGTGACAAACAACATTTAATTTCAAAAGTTATTTGTTAATAATTACCCGCTCAATAAAATGTTAATTTCGCCGGCAAAGCGTCTTACAAATCGCTCAAAAGTAAACGTAAAATCTTTAAAATGCCGAGTTGTTCACACTATGTTTATTTGTTAGAATTTTACTTACATAAAGTTAACACGTTTTATACCGCTTATTAACATAAAGGCTACTTTTACACAATACATACACTAAACATGACTAAAACTGTTGATTTCCTTGTGGTAGGATCGGGCATTGCCGGGTTAAGTTTTGCACTAAAGGCTGCAAAGCATGGTAAGGTACTGATAGTTACAAAGGCCAACGAAGATGAAAGTAACACTAAGTATGCTCAGGGCGGTGTTGCCGTTGTTGTTGATAAAAAAGAAGATTCGTTTGAAAAGCATATAAATGATACCCTGATAGCCGGCGACGGCCTTTGCGACAAGGAAGTTGTAGAGGCTGTTGTAAAAGAAGGACCGGACCGTATTCGCGAGATTATTGATTATGGTACCAACTTCGATATGAATAAAGAAGGTATTTATGATCTTGCCAAAGAGGGCGGCCACTCCGAATTCCGGGTATTGCACTATAAAGATATCACCGGCTTTGAGATAGAACGTGCCTTGCTAGAAGAGATTCACCGCGAACCAAACATTGAAATTTTAACCCATTATTTTGCCGTCGACCTGATCACCCAGCACCATTTGGGCCAGTTTGTAAGTAAAGCGACTGATGATATTAAATGTTACGGGATCTACGCCTTTAATACGGATAACAATCAGGTAGAGAAGATCCTGTCGAAGGTTACCGTTATGGCTTCGGGCGGTGCCGGGCATATTTATTCGGTAACTACCAACCCTACAATTGCTACCGGTGATGGTGTAGCCATGGTTTACCGTGCCAAAGGAAAGGTACGGAACATGGAGTTTATCCAGTTCCATCCAACGGCGTTGTATAACCCCGGCGAGTATCCGTCATTCCTGATATCAGAAGCCGTGCGCGGTATGGGCGGGGTATTGCGCCGTACAAATGGTGAAGAATTTATGCAGGAATACGACGAGCGCAAATCATTGGCACCGCGTGATATTGTTGCCCGCGCCATAGATGCCGAAATAAAAAAATCTGGTGAGGATTTTGTTTACCTGGATATCCGGCATAAGAAAAAGAAAGATATTTTGGAACACTTCCCTAATATTTATGCCAAGTGTTTAGAGATTGGGTTGGATATGACTAAGGATATGATACCCGTTGCGCCCGCATGCCATTATATGTGTGGTGGCGTATTGGTAGATCATAGCGGCCGGTCGTCTATTAACCGGTTATATGCCTGTGGCGAATGCTCGTCTACAGGTTTACATGGCGCTAACCGGTTAGCGTCTAACTCTTTATTAGAAGCTTTGGTATTTGCGCACCGCGTATACAAAGATGCGGTTGTAGGCTTTGCGGATTTTGAAATACCTGAGAATATTCCCGACTGGAATGAGCACGGGGTAAAGCTATCTAACGAGGATATTTTGGTTACGCACAACATTCGAGAGATGCAAAAACTCATGAATGACTATGTAGGCATTGTCCGGTCGGATTTTAGGCTGGAGCGTGCCATGCGGCGCCTGGGTTTACTGTATGAAGAAACGGAATCTTTTTATAAGCAAACCAAGCTATCCGTTAAGCTTTGTGAGCTGAGGAATTTGATCCAGGTATCGTATCTGGTGGTTAAATCGGCTATGGCCAGGCACGAGAGCAGGGGATTGCACTATACAACCGATTACCCGGAACATCAGAAATTTTTGGTGGATACGGTTTTTTAATTCTGATAATTATGGAAATTAAAGATAGGATTGTTATTGCAAGTGATGTCAGTGAACGGGATGGAATAGGTATTGAAGTTTTAAAAACAATCAATTAATTGCTGAAATATTTAGAGACGATACAGATAGGTCGAGAACAATAAAGCTGTTTAAAGCAGAAATAAGTTTAGAGGATATGGAGCTTTATATATCCATATTTAAAGAAGAAATCCCTTGGGATTTTATAGAAGATTAAGAGCGGAAAACGGGATTCGAACCCGCGGCCTTCAGTTTGGGAAACTGATGCTCTACCAGCTGAGCTATTTCCGCTTATTAGCCAAAGCTAACAATTATTTTAATCACTAACTCAGTCATTCAATAAATCAAACTAAAATGGTTATTCTACCGGTTAAAGATAAAACTCCAGAATGGGGCCGCGATTGTTTTATCGCACCAAATGCTACCATAGTTGGTGATGTGGTAATGGGCGATAATTGCTCAGTTTGGTTTAACGCTGTTATTCGCGGCGATGTGCATTATATAAAAATAGGGAATAACACCAACATACAGGATGGGGCTTGTATCCATGCTACTTATTTAAAGGCGCCCACCAATATAGGCAATAATGTATCTATCGGCCATAATGCTATTGTACATGGCTGTACGCTGCACGATAATGTTTTGATAGGCATGGGTGCTATTGTAATGGATGATGCCGTAGTAGAGCCCTACGTGATCATAGGCGCTGGTTCTGTAGTGTTAGAGCGTACGGTATGCGAATCAGGATACCTTTATGCCGGCAGCCCGGCAAAAAAAATTAAGCCTTTGACTGATGAGCAAAAGGCTTTATTGGAAAAACTCCCGCAAAAGTATATTATGTATTCCGGCTGGTTTAAGGAGTAACCGTTTCCTTTGGTATTTCCAGTGATTCTTCGGCGTCCCAATTGGGCCGAAGATTAATCTCTTTATCTCCTAACCAAATGTTTTCCGGGTATGATTTTCGGGAAACGTTTCCGCTGTCCCATAAGCTGTTTTTATTATCGTCATAAATTACCCTAAACCGATATTTTCCCGTTAAAAAATTACGGTAAACCAGCGAGGAATTTTTAGTGACTACATCAGATCGTAATACGGTCTTTTGATCGTTCAATATTTCAACTACGTACTGTTTATTTGCCTCCGGTACTGCAACCTTTAAGGTCAGGATGCTGTAGTTCTCCGTCTTATCCCCCTGGAAACGGATGCCTTGCCGTTTATTTTTGTCGCCATAAATATCTGTGAACGCCCCTTCATTTATAATCAACTCGTATTTGCTGTTAGGCCGGTAACGGCTGCGGATAAACAAAGTCCTTGTGTTGGCTGTATCGCGTTCAAATGACAGATTCGAGACTTCTACGGAATCTTCCTTTAAACCGATCAGCGAAGTACTATAACTTTCTATTGGCAGGCTGGCGGTAATGGCAAGGTCGCTGCCGGGCCGTAATTTATTATCTCGGTTAATGTTATATCTGAAGGTTACATTGCGGGTAAACACTTCTTTTCGTCCTTTTAGTAAGCTTACACTATCCAGCGGTTTATTGTTGTCATAAAACGCTACCCTTATCGAATCGAAGTTCATATCGCGCATGTAAACCATGGCGGTGTCTTTGGTTTTGCTGATCTCTACAATCTTCTGGTTATCCAGTGCTGCCGGGTATATGATTTTGACCGACGGGTTTACCAGTTTCTTGTTGAACACAAAAAGCATCTTGCCATCGTTATCAAACTTCTTATCTGTACGGAACTTATTGGGCACCTGCTTAAATAATTTTAACTGTACGCCGGATGTATCCTTATCAACTTTAACGGGCTTTTTTAAGAAACCTATCAGTTCTTCATCTTTGTTGTAGATCTTATCCGGGCTGGGTTCCTTTAAAGCGTAGATGCGGTATGTGTCTTCACGAAGGTTATTCAAGGAAAAGTTACCGGCGGTGTCAGTGGTAGTAAATATGGTTGGTTTCTTTTTACCGAAAAGTAACGAATCATCCTTTAAGGCAAATAACATTACCGTGGCATCCTTTTCTTTTTCCTGGGTTGTGGTGTTGATTACCGATCCGGAGATACTCAGCGAGTCGATGTGGCTACCGGTTGAAAATACATAAGTAAAATTTTTGAGTACGTTGCTTTCGTTAACATCGGCAATGGCTTTACCAAAGTTGATCACGTAGGTTGTATTTTTTAAAAGCGAATCTTTAAATTCTATCGTCAGCGTTTTCTTATTGATCTTGTACTCCGGCTGCTTTTCCATCACGGGACTAATGCTGATCTCCTGATATTGGTTTTGCAATTTGTAAAACTCGTCAAATTCCAGCCGGATACTTTTAGCGGTGAAATTACGGGTCATGTTTTCTGGTGTGGCCTTCAAAATTTTAGGTGGCGTCAGATCTCGCGGTCCGCCGGTGGGGCGTTGCATTGCTGCACAGCCACAGAGAGCTATAATTACCAAAAAGAAACACGAAATTTTGTACAAAAAAGCAGACTTTGTATTTAACATGGTTTTTTTGCCCTATAAGCGACTTTTATGTTTTTATGAACGCTGATATCAAAAGTTTGAAAAAGTGCTCTATACTTAATTTATTATAAATTGCTGAAATACAATAAGTTATAAATTATCTCGACACATGTACCATTAAAACCGATACGTCTGACGGTGATACACCCGAAATTCGGGATGCCTGGCCTAATGTTCTCGGTTTTATCTTCCTTAGTTTTTCCCGGGCTTCTTTTGAAAGTGAAACCAGTTGACTGTAATCAAATTCAGGATTAATTTCCCGGTCTTCCATTTTTTTCATCCGGTCGACAATTTCCATTTCTTTAATAAAGTAACTCTCGTATTTAATTTTTATTTCAGCTTGTTCAATTGTTTCTTTGTCATAAGCCGATAGTTTATCTCGTAATGAGGCATCTACGTGTTTCAACTCTTTAAAGCCTATTTGAGGGCGGCTTAGTAGATTGAATAATTTAGCACTTTGGTTGATAGGGCTTGTACCACTCTCTTCCAGCAGGTTATTTACCATGGCCGGATCAATACTTTTACTTCGGGTAAAGGCAACTAACTCATCAGACTCTTTAATCTTTTTATTTACTTTCTGCAGCCGTTCTTCGCTAATTAAACCCAACTCATGTCCCATTGGGCTTAATCGAATATCTGCGTTGTCTTGCCTTAACAGGAGTCGATGTTCTGCACGCGAGGTAAACATCCGGTACGGTTCTTCAGTACCCTTGGTTACCAAGTCATCTATTAACACACCGATATATGACTCCGATCTTTTCAAGATCAGTTCATGTTTATCATTGATCTTTTGGTGCGCGTTAATACCCGCTATAAATCCTTGCGATGCGGCTTCTTCGTAGCCAGTAGTACCATTAATTTGCCCCGCAAAGTATAGGTTGCTAACTAATTTGGTCTCTAAGGTTAAATCTAACTGAGTAGGCGGGAAGTAATCATATTCTATAGCATACCCCGGCCTAAACATTTTTGCAGTTTCAAATCCCGGGATTTGCGTCAATGCTTTATATTGTACGTCTTCTGGTAATGATGTAGAGAAGCCGTTAACGTAGATCTCCACCGTATTCCATCCTTCCGGTTCTACAAATATTTGGTGCCGGTCCCGCTCGGCAAAACGATTGATCTTATCCTCAATTGAAGGGCAATATCGTGGACCCAGGCCTTTAATGCGGCCTGTAAACATGGGCGACTTTTCGAAACCTTCTTTAAGTGTTTCGTGTACTTTGGTATTAGTATATGTTATCCAGCAACAGCGTTGATCTTCTACTAAAGGCACGTCAGTGTAGGAGAAACGTCCGCGTTCCTCGTCGCCCCATTGCTCCTCCATTAAAGCATAGTTAAGGCTGCGGCCATCTACCCGGGGTGGGGTACCGGTTTTCATTCGGCCTGATTCAAAACCGAGGGTCACTAACTGCTCGGTTAGACCAGTCGCTGACTTCTCGCCTGAACGACCGCCGCCGAATTTCTTTTCGCCTATGTGGATTATGCCATTTAAAAATGTACCGTTTGTTAATACCACAGCGTCGGCTTCTATTTCAACACCAATAGATGTACGCACTCCCTTAATTGTGTTGCCGCTTACTAAAAGGGATGTAACTGTGTCCTGCCAAAAATCAACATTAGGTGTTTTTTCTAAAGCCATACGCCATTCTTCTGCAAATCTTGCACGGTCGCTTTGTGCCCTGGGGCTCCACATTGCAGGGCCTTTTGATAGATTCAGCATCCTAAATTGCAACGACGTTTTATCCGTGATAATGCCCGAATATCCACCTAATGCATCTATCTCCCGCACTATTTGCCCTTTTGCAACACCACCCATTGCGGGATTGCAGCTCATTTGCGCAATCGTACCCATATTCATGGTAATAAGCAAAACGGATGAGCCTAAATTGGCTGCAGCCGCAGCGGCTTCACATCCTGCATGTCCGGCCCCTACAACAATTACATTGTATTTTTTAAACATATAACCTCCATGTTCCACGTGGAACATTATTAAGTATTAATTTGATGTTCCACGTGGAACTTTGATAAATGACCATAACGCAAATGCAGCCCAAATGCTTTCCAGCACTACGAACGGATAAAAAGTGATCATATAGGACGACGCACCACATAAACCCGCACCAAGAAAGTTCATTCCGCTATACCAACGACTATATGCTGGTAGCTTTTTATACAGGTTTAACAGAAAAGCGATTAATAAAATGGTTACACCTAATGATGCGATGATGTCAGACACTTTCATATCATGCTTCTTTAAGTTCGCCTAATTCAATCCAACGCGCCGTTTTAGCCTCTAACTGCTTATTTAGATAAGTGATTTTATCAGTTAATTTAGTAAGTTCTTTCGTATCGATATTAGTTGTGTTTAACTGATCGGCTGTCTCTTTAAGTTTAGTCTCTATATCAGCAATTTCTTTTTCAAGGCCTTCAAATTCCTTTTCTTCCTTAAAGCTCAATTTAGCCTTTTTTGGTTGTTCCAGCTGTATAGGGCTGGTTGGTGCAGCCGGCTTTTTATTTTGCTGTTTACTTTCCTCTAATTCTATCCTGTAGGATGAGTAATTGCCGTTATAGATCTTCACATGCCCTTCGCCTTCCATAATGAATAGCTGATCGGTAAGCTTATCTAACAGGTATCTATCATGGGACACCATTATTAAAATACCGGGAAAGTTGGTCAAAAACTCTTCTAGTACATTCAATGTATCTATATCCAAATCATTAGTTGGCTCATCCAAGATTAAAAAATTCGGGTTTTTGATCAGTATGCTCATCAAGTGAAGGCGCTTTTTTTCGCCACCGCTCAATTTTGACACCATACCATATTGCTTGGCAGGGGGAAAGAGGAACAAAGTAAGCAGGGCAGAGGCAGAGATCATTTTTCCATCCGCCATGGTGATGAATTCAGCGACATTTTTCACGATGTCTATAACCCGCTCATCTTCCTTAAAACTAAGTCCCGACTGATTAAAATAACCAATAACAGTAGTTTCGCCTTTAATGATCTCACCGCTATCCGGCGTTAATCCGCCCGTAATTAGATTTAACAGAGTCGACTTGCCACTGCCGTTCCTGCCGGCTAAGCCTATCCTGTCGCCTTTCTTAAAAATGTAGCTAAAGTCTTTTATGTAAGTATTTCCGTTGAAGCCTTTAGTGATTGCTTCCATCTCCATGATCTTGTTGCCCTGTCTTGCAGTTTTAACACTTAATTCTACATTTTGCTTAGGGCCATTGTTCTTGGTTTTAGATTCCAGATCATAAAACGCATCAATTCGCGATTTTGATTTGGTTCCCCGTGCCTTTGGCTGGCGGCGCATCCACTCAAGTTCTTTTCTTAACAGGTTAGAATTCTTTTGGAAAGTTGCTTCATCTGATGCTTCGCGCTCGGCTTTCTTTTCCAGGTAATAGCCATAATTACCCACATAAGGAATGATTTTGCCGCGATCTATCTCCAGGATCTCATTACAAACATTGTCCAGGAAATACCTATCGTGCGTAACCATTAAGATCGTTTTCGAACCTTCTGTCAATAATTTCTCCAGCCACTCAATTGTGTCTATGTCAAGGTGATTGGTAGGCTCATCTAAAATGTAAATCTCCGGGTCTTCAATTAACAGCTTAGCTAAAGCCAAACGTTTCTTTTGTCCGCCGGATAAGGTACTGATATGCTGATTAAGGTGATGAATATCCAACCTGCCCAAAATCGTTTTGATCTTATACTCGTATTCCCAGGCATCAATCTCACTCATTTCTTCCATCACCTTATCCATCTCTTTCATATTATCCGGATCGTTCTCCAGTAATTCTTCATAACGACGGATAAGCTGCTGTTGAATGTTGTCTGCGTGAAAGATGTAATCGCTGATAGTAACCGCGCCTTTAAAGTGAGGATCCTGCTCCAGGTAACCTATGTTAAGGTCTTTACTTTGTGCAACCTTACCTTCTGTAGGCTTAAGCGAACCTGAAAGTATTTTTAACAGCGTAGACTTGCCTGCACCGTTAATGCCTACTAACGCTACGCGCCGTCCGCGGTTGATGCCAATTGTAAGGTTTTTGAATAACCAGTTGTCATGAAAGGAGTGGCCTAAATTTTCGGCCGAAATATAAGTGCTCACTAAATTGATTGAATTTTATCTGATGTATGTATAAAGTTACCGGTATCGGCCTCTAAAGATTTTTTTAACATGGCTTTGGCCACAGTACTGCCGTTGATGCTTTTATATTTTCTTAAGCCACCGATCATCAACGGGTTTAATAATTTAAAGGCGGCTATTAATACGCCTTCAAAAGCCCTGGGCTTTGTGCGGTGCCCGACCAGCATAGATGGTTGATAGATGTGCAGCGCCGAAAAATTTAACTTCTGCAACGCATTTTCCAATTCGCCTTTGAGCCTGGTATAAAAGAACGGCGAAGAACTATCTGCACCAATTGACGATACCAGATGAAGCTGATCAACCCCGTTTTGCTTAGCTAATTGCGCCATCGCGAGGGGATATTCAAAATCTATTTTTCGATATTCCGCTTCATTTGGCGTTTGCGCTTTTGTTGTTCCTAAACAACAAAACGCCGCGTGGCCAGTAATGGCTGCTGCATGCTTATTAAGGTCGTCGAAATTAATTACTAACTGCACCAGTTTTTTATGCTGCACAGGCAATTCCTTTCTCACAAGCACAAGTACTTCTTCATAATCGGGAGAAGCTAACAATGCATCTACCAAATTACTGCCAATTAGGCCGCTTGCCCCCGCTACAATTGCTTTATATGCCATTAAGGTCAATTAATTTGCAAAAATACATATAAATTATTGTGGAATAAATATTGTATGTTTAAACATATAAGATTTAATTTATTATGAAACAGATAGTTTATCCTGCAAATGAGCGTGGCTCAAATGATATCGGCTGGCTAAAAGCGAATTTCTCTTTTAGCTTTGGACCATATTATAACCCCGAGAAAACCAATTTTGGTGTATTGCGCGTATTAAATGACGATATTATTGCAGCTGGCCGGGGGTTTGGCGCGCATCCTCATGATAATATGGAAATTACGACCATAGTTTTGAAAGGCGCCCTGGAGCATAAAGACAGCATGGGCAACTCGGGAGTGATCAACGCCGGCGATGTGCAGGTGATGAGCGCAGGTGCCGGCGTAACGCATTCGGAATTTAATCCTTCGCCAACTACTGCTACCGAATCATTGCAGATTTGGGTTTTCCCGAAAGAACGCAATATCAAACCGAGATACGACCAGAAAAGCTTTGCAGAATTACTAATTCCCAATTAATTAGTAACCTTGATATCGCCGGATAGAAATGCCGCCGGCTCGCTTTGGCTTAATCAGGATACTACCTTTTCGATGGGTAATTTCGATGCCGGACAAAGTATTGATTACCGGGTAAAGACTGACGGTAATGGTGCTTATGTGTTTGTACTGGAGGGCGGTGTAAATATCAACGGTAGTGACTTAAACAAAAGGGATGCTGCAGGTGTTTATGATACCAGTTTGTTTACCATACAAATGAACCAAAAGAGCCAATTATTGATCATAGAGGTACCCATGAATTACTAGGCCTCAAATTATAATTCGTGCCAACAAAACAAATGGTAAACAAATTGTTTATAACTCGCAAGTAACTAATAAATTATGGCAGATCAGGCAGTACCCGGGTATAAAAAATGGCTTGAAAGCGTTGTCGAACAAGGTGTTTTTTTTACGCAATTCTTCCGGAATATTTTTAAGGGCGGCTTTGAGTGGAGCGAGTTTGTGCGCCAGTGTTATGAAATTGGCTACAAGTCGTTTATGCTGGTTGGCCTCACTTCATTCATTATGGGGCTGGTGCTTATTTTGCAATTGCGGCCATCTATGGTTGACATGGGGGCCGAGGCAATGCTGCCTAAAACGCTTGCTGTTTCATTCATTCGCGAAATGGGCCCGGTGATAACGGCAATTATCTGTGCCGGCAAAATTGCATCAAGCATTGGTGCCGAACTGGGTAGTATGAAAGTTACCGAGCAGATAGATGCAATGGAGGTGTCTGGTGCCAACCCTACGCAATACCTGGTTGTAACCCGCATCCTGGCAGCAACAATCATGGTGCCTATTCTTGCGTTGATGGGCGATGTTATCGGTTTAGGAGGAGGTTTTTTAGCGCTCAACTTTACAGATGATATAAGTTTCCATCTTTATTTTACCAAATGTATTTCATCACTGGAATTTATTGACTTCTTACCGGCAGTTGTTAAAACATTTTTCTTCGGCTTTGCAATTGGCTTTGTGGGTTGCTATAAAGGCTTCCATTCGGATAAAGGCACCGAGAGCGTAGGCCTTGCTGCGAATTCGGCAGTAGTGACAGCCTCCTTGTGGATCTTTGTTATTGACGCCATTGCCGTACAGATCACCAGCTTACTTTATTACAGATAATATGGAAGAGCAGGTAAACAAGTATAAAGGCGAAGCCGAGCCATCCAAGCATGAATTGGTTGTAGACATTGAGCATATCAGCAAGTCGTTCGGCACAAAGCAGGTTTTGAAAGACATTACCTTAAAGATTTGCAGAGGAGAGAATGTAGTTGTACTGGGTAAATCCGGTCAGGGCAAGTCAGTAACTATACAGTGTATTGTAGGGTTGCTAACCCAGGACAGCGGCACCGTTAAGGTTTTTGGCGAAGAGGTAGCTGAAATGAACAATGAGGAGCTGAAGGAATTACGAACTAAAGTTGGCTTCCTTTTTCAAAGCGGTGCACTTTATGATTCTATGACCGTACGCGAGAATATGGAATTCCCCCTTACCAGGGTGTTGAAGATGACCGACCATGCCGAGATTAACCAAAGGGTTGAAGAGGTATTGGAAGCCGTTGGTTTAGCTGAAGCGATAGATAAGATGCCGTCTGACCTATCCGGAGGGATGCGTAAGCGCGCAGGCCTGGCCCGAACAATGATTGTACGGCCCGAAATAATGCTGTATGATGAGCCGACGACCGGCTTAGACCCTATCACCTCGCGCGAGATCAGCGAATTGATCCTGCAGGTGCAAAAGAAGTACAAAACTACATCAGTCATCATTACTCACGACATGGAATGCGCTAAAATTACAGCCGACCGTGTAGTGATAATGAACGACGGTAAATATATCGCTGAAGGCTCTTTTGATGAGCTAAAAGCATCAAAAGACGAATTTGTAAAATCATTTTTTATCGAAACAGCATGAGAACCACATCATCACAAAAAATAAGGATCGGTTTGTTCACCTTAATAGGGTTTGTTATCCTGGTATTGGCCGTATTTTTTATCGGCAATCAAAAAAGCCTTTTCAGCTCTACCTTTAGGGTATACGGCACATTTAAAAACGTAAATGGATTAACCGTTGGTAACAATGTGCGCTTTGCGGGTATTAACGTTGGGGTGGTAGAGGCCATTAATATTGTTACTGATAGTTCTGTAAGGGTTGACCTGAGCCTGAACAACTCTGTTAAGAAATTCATTAAAAAGGATTCCAAACTGAGCATTGGCAGTGACGGACTGATGGGCGATAAATTGATTGTAATTGCACCGGGCGGTGTATCCAGCACCCAGGAAGTTAGCGAAGGAAACGAACTGACATCTGTTAACCCGATGGATATTGACAAGGTGATGAACAAGCTTACTAAAGTTGCCGATAACGCCGCCGAGCTTACAGAGGGCCTGGCAGCCATCGTAAACAAAGTTAATAGAGGCCAGGGGAGTATTGGCCGTCTATTAAATAGCGATAAGATAGCCCGCGATCTTGAAGGTACCGTACAGCAAGCTAAAACCACCATGAAGGGCGTGCATAGCACTACCGCCACCCTTAACGAAGACCTTAAGGCTGCACAAAGCAATTTTTTGCTAAAGGGATTTTTTAACAAGAAAAAGAAAGCCGCTAAAGCTAAGCAAGATTCTATCCGTAAAGTACAGGAGGCTGCTCAAAAAGCGAAAGAGAAATCCGCCAAAGAGAAGGCAAAAGATTAATTGAATTATTAATCAGCGACACAAAGTTGGTATGTAGCTAAACAAAAAAAGGAGACCTCAAAGGCCTCCTTTTTTTGTTTATTTGATGTTAGCGAATGCTTATAAATTCTTAGTTATTTCTTCAGATAAAGGTGTAGCGGTTGAACGGTAGCGGTGAATAAGCTTGCCATTCTCGTCTATCAGGAATTTTTCGAAATTCCATTTAATCTCACCGGTAAAGTCAGGATTTGGCTCCGAGGTCAGGTAAGCAAATAACGGGTCAATGTCATCGCCTTTAACGCTTACTTTTGTGCTTAGCGGGAAGGTAACACCAAAATTCTTTTCGCAGAAGGTTTTGATATCGGTGTTGGTACCAGGCTCCTGTTGGCCAAAGTTATTTGCCGGAAAGCCAACAACAACTAACTTGTCTTTATACTGATCGGCCAGTTTTTGTAATTCGGCATACTGTTTTGTAAAACCACATTTCGATGCAGTATTTACAATCAGCACTTTTTTGCCTTTGTATTTTTTTAATGAAAAAGCCTTACCGTCTATATCGGTTAATTTAAACTTGTATAGCGTTGGCGCTGCAGATGTAGCAAACATCAGCGTTAAAAATAGGGCAAGTGTTTTCATGATTTTTTTCTAAATAGTTGGGTTTGAATAATTCAAGTACGTAAAATTAGCTATTAAAGTCTCTTTTACCCAAATATTCATCCTCTTTTAAAGTCATTTTTTTCTTATCGGCGGGCGATTTGTCTTTATAGCCCAGCAAATGAAGGGCGCCATGGATCATTACACGGTTCAGCTCGTGCCCGGTAGTAACGCCGAATTTAACAGCGTTCTCTTTAACGCGCTCTATAGAAATGAAAATATCGCCTATGATAAGGCCTTTAACATCTGAGTTATCGAAGGTAATAATATCGGTATAGGTGTCGTGATCAAGGTATTGCCGGTTGATTTGGAGCAGGTATTCATCCGAGCAAAAAACATAGGTAAGTTCCTCTAAATCAAATCCCTCATTTACAATTGTATCTGTGATCCATTTACGAACAGCGGTTTTGTTATTTAATTTATAGGCTATGTCTTCCTCGTGGAAAGTAATGGCGGGCATTATATTTTAAAATGTAGTTCAACCTCGTTACCCGAGGAATTAAATATGCATTGGTCTGCCAGGTGCTTAAGTATAAATACCCCGCGGCCGGTCAGTTCTTCCAGGCGGTCTGGTGCGGTAGGGTCTGGCAGGTCATTATAGTCAAAACCGGGCCCTTCATCTGATATTGTCCAGATGATCCGTTTCGGCTCTACATCTGCATTAACAATAACGGTTTTATCAGGATCCAGCTTATTGCCGTGCAAAATAGCGTTAATAACGGCTTCATTAAGGCAGGTCATCATGTTGGCAAAGGTATCTTCGCTCACCTGGTATTTATCCGCTACTTCTTCAATCAGGGTTTCCAGCTGGGTAATGCTCTCATATTTCGATGGAAGTTGCAATGTATATAGTTCGCTTGTTTGCACGTTAGCCGGTTCCATGTTATTTTGCATTGAGTTGGTCAAAGTAAAGTTTAATTTTTTGCCTGTAATACAAATTAAGTGCCGAAGGTACTGTTCTAATCTGTTCTGTTTGCTTTGTCTTTACCTGCTCATAATTCTGCAAAGCTTTTATATATCCGGGCGGCATATCATTTGCGGCGCGGCTTTCCCTCTTTTGATCCTGCTCGCGTTGTTGTTCAGCTTTTTCTGCTTCCAACAGCCGCGTTTGTATTTGTTGTTGCCTCTTCAGCGCCTCATCTGTAATTCTCCTGTTTACGAGATCGTTTTCAGTTTGTTCCATTTCTTTTGAAATTTTGTCCAAATTACCCAACCTGTTTGTGCCATCTTTGTTGTTCTCTTTACTTATTTGCTGTAACGTTTGGCGGATCATTTGCTGCTGGCGTGCCATTTTTGCCAATCTTTCGCTCATGCCCTGTTGGCCCTGCTGCCCCGGCTGGTTGCCCTGCTGTTTCATCATATCGCGAGCTTGCTGCATATTTTGATTTAATTGCTGCTGCATTTTACTTAACTGCGACATAGAGGGGCTGCCCTGCTTGCCTTTGCCATTGCCGCTTTTGTTCTGCATTTTTTGCAACTGGCTAAGCGCTTCACTCAGCATTAGCGCAAGGTTATTCATGGCAGTCATTGCGAATTGCTGGTTGCGCGTTGCCAGCGGGGTATTGCGCTCGCCCAGGTTGTTCAGCGCTTGGTCTATATGGTCATTTATGCTGGTGATCTCTTTATTAACGGTTGATTGGATTTGCGGAATACGCTTGCTTAAGGCGTATAAGGTATCCTCTGCTGTTTTAAGGTTGTCTTTTACATCTTTTTGGTTCTGCGCCAAAGTAATATAAGCCGGATCATTAGGGTAAGTAGTGCGTAACGATTGCATGATCTTTTCCTGCGTGAACGAACTGTTTACCAGTGATTTTAATAATTCCCGCAGCTGCCGGGCATCAACAGCATTCTGGCTTTCTTCACCTTGCTGCTCATCCTGTTCCAATTTGCCGGCCAGCTGCTTCATTTGTTTTGCCGCCTGCTGCTGTGATTTTGAAGCTTGTTGCTTATTGTTTTTTTGAAGGCTGTTGCTGCTTTGCTTCATTTGCTCTTCAATAGCCTGTTTGTCCTGCTCCGGGTTATCAAATTTTTCTTTATTGCCGTTTTGCTCGTTGGTTTTCTTCAGGTCGTCCAGAGATTTTTTTATTTTCTGAAATTCGTTGTTTAATTTTTCCTGCCCCTTTAAATTCTGGCCTGCATCAGCATTCGGCGTTTTGTCAGCCAGCTGCTGCTGCTGGTTGGCCAGTTCGGTTAGCCGGTTAACCACCTGGTTTAACTTTTGCTGAAAATCCAGCTTTTTGTAAAGCTCCAGTAAACGGTCCAGTTCTTTTTTTGTCGATTTATTGTCGCTCTGCATTTTTTGCAACTCATCGCGGGTAGCGTCCTTTTGGTCTTGCTCCATTAATTGCTGCAATTTTTGCAGCATGTCTTTAGTTTTATCATCCAGCATATCTTTCAACAACTCGTCCATTTGCTGCTGTTTTTCGGTAAGCTCTTCTTTTTGCTGCTGACTTTCCTGCCGGTTATACTGGTTCTTTTTATTTTCCTTTTGAATTTCTTTGATCAGATCATCTAAATCTTTACGCTTTTGCAATAGCTGCTCTACCTGCTTTTTTTCATCGAATGACAGGTTGTTTTTATCAAGAAACGATTGGTTGAGCTTTTGCGCTTCCTTCTCTATCTGCCCGGCAATTTTTACTGCCGACTGCATTTTTTGCTTCACGGCTCGGGTGCCGGCGTTTAATTGCTCTGCAAGTGCAGCAGCATCAGGTACTTTTAATGTTCGCTCCGGGCTGCGCGCTGTTTTAGGCCCGCTTACCGCGTCGTTATCGGCCACTTCAAAAAAATAAGTAACGTTATCACCGGGTTTAATACCGAGTTCTTTTAAGTTCCAAAAATAAAAAAAGCCAGATTGCGTAGCTCCTAGGTCAGCCTTTACAGGCCTGTTAAATTTGCGTTCGCTACCCTTTTCGCCTGTTTTATAATGAAAGCTAAGGAAGGAGAAGCCATGGTCATCCTGTATCTTCCCGTTAAAGTAAAAAGCTTTCATGCTAACGGAATCTGGCTTTTCTTCTACAGCAATTGATGGCGCCTCGTCTGCCACAACATTTATGCGGTACCCGGCCGAATCGATTTGATTTACAGTATTGTTAACAGGGGCAACCTTGTAGAAACTAGTTTTAATAATGCGTTCGCGATGTTCAAAAGTATCGTCTGCGGCAGGGCTGATGTTTTTGACGTTGTCATTTATTGAAAATGTAAGGCCGGTTGCGTTTTGGGTGTGAAATTTCCAGTTAACCAAGGTTCCGGCCGGTACAGTCAGGTCGCCGGCATTGGCAACCACCTCCGCTTTTTTATGCAAATATGCAGGGTACGTTAATTCAGCATCAAAATTTAGCACAACAGGTTTAAGGTTTACCCTGATCAGGTAAGGTGCCGATTTAAACCCGCCACCGCTAAGCCGGAAACTAGTGTTTTGCTGCAAGTTGTTAAACAGGTAGTGGAATTTGCTGATATTATCCTTGTCCAGCTTAAAGGTGGTGCTGCTTGTTTCGATATAGACATCTGCCGGCAGCCGGTCGCCGGTAAGTTTAAGTTCCAGGTTCAAGTTTTCACCCTGTACGGCAGAAAGGGTTTTATTAAGCACCACAAACTGAAATGGGGCCGCAGGGGCAAAGTACTCGTTATGCCTGATAAGCCTTTTTGTGCTTTCTGTGAGGATAGATGGGGCCGCAAATGCAATAATACAAATGATGGCGGCAGGCGGGATAACCCACTTCAAATATTTTGTATTGTCCCTAATATTAATTGCAGAGGGAAAACTTACCGGACTCAGCGCTTCAATCTTTTGGTTGATGCTCGCTTCCAGCAGTTCGCGGTGGGCGGGGTGTTCATCCACTTGTTTTTTAAGCTGCAGGGTGTTCAGCAGCTTGTCATGAACATCGTTAAAGTGCCTGCCAATTATCTCGGCCGCCTGGTCATGCGTGAGGGTTTTACCTAACTTTACCCAGGCCAGTAAAGGAGGTAGAATTAGCCATGCCACCAGCCCCAGATTAAGCATAATAAAAAAGTAAAAAAGCAGGGTACGGGTAAGCGTATTGAAATTGCCGAAGTACTCGCTAAGGGTGATTACAACATACGCCGAAAACAAGCCCGCACCCAAAAATATCAGCCCGCGCAGCAGATTGTTATAGTGGTATTTACGAATAAATGTGTTGATCTTTCCGATCAGCAATTCATAGTTCTGTGGCGATGTCATAATGAGCAGCAGCGTTCGCGGGTACGAGATAAACGAAAATAGCAGATTTAATGGTATAGCTGAACATAATTAAAACATTAGTTTACAATTAAAGCAATTAAACCTAGTTTAACAGAGATTAAAAAGCCCTATCACCAAATAATGGAAGCCCAAATTCAGGAACACATTGCAAGTTTTGAGCATTTGCCCTGTGTGGTTATTATTCATGACCTTGCCGATGAACGTGTGGTTTATATGTCTGAACGGGGATTGAATGACCTGCAAGCCTCTCTTGAGCAGGTAACTGCCCTGGCGGCAGACGATTATTACAAGCAATACTTTAACCCCGAAGACGCCCAGGATTATGTTCCTAAGATATTGGGCCTGTTGGAACGGAATAATAACAATGAGATAGTAACCTATTTTCAGCAAGTAAAACTGCCCGGCAAGCCGGATTGGGTTTGGCATATGTCGAGCACTAAGATATTTGCACGCGAAGAAAGTGGAAAGCCCAGTCGTTCCATTACTATCGCCGTGCCGATAGATGCGATGCACCACATGACAGCGAAAGCCGCCCGCTTGCTGGAGGAGAATAATTTTTTGCGCAAAAATTACAAGAGTTATTCAACGCTTACCAAGCGCGAGCGGCAGGTGCTAACGCTGGTTGCAATGGGCAAAAGCGCGGTAGAAATAGGTGAGGAACTTTTTATATCGGTACGTACTGCCGAAACACACCGTAAAAACATTAAACAAAAACTAAACGCCAGCACTTTCGAACTGATGCAATACGCCCGCGCATTCGACCTTGTTTGATCTGTGACTCTCCTATAAAAAAGAAGACCGGGTTTACTCCTAAGTAATCCTCGCCGCCTATTTTAAAATGCTTGAATGGGTAACTTAACTATTACAACGGCGCCCAAAAACAATTAACAGGCAATGGTTGTCGTTCAAATATTAGCAATGAACATAACTACCTTCAGGGCATTTCGCAGTCGTAACTACAGGCTGTATTTTGCTGGGCAATCCATTTCACTCATCGGCACGTGGATGCAAAAAACAGCGGTGAGCTGGGTTATCTACACATTAACGCATTCAACCTTTATGCTGGGGCTTACATTGTTTGCCAGCCAGTTCCCATCGTTTCTGCTATCCATGTTCGGCGGTGTAGTGTCAGACAGGTACAACCGTTTCCGGGTATTGCTGAGCACACAGGTAGCATCAATGATACAGGCAACGTTGCTTGCGGTGCTCATACTGCTTAAACATTACGAGGTTTGGGAGATATTGACCCTTAGCGTGCTGCTGGGCATTGTAAATGCTTTTGATGTACCGGCAAGGCAATCGCTGGTATATGAGATGATAGAAGACAAGAACGACCTGCCTAACGCGCTTGCGCTAAATTCATCCATGGTAAACCTGTCCCGGCTGATCGGGCCGGCGATAGCCGGGTTTATTTTAGAAAGCTTTGGCGATGGCGTTTGCTTTGTACTGAATGCAGTAAGCTTTATTGCCGTATTGGCATCACTGCTAATGATGCGTTTGCCGGCTTATGTAAAAACCCTTCACAAAAAAAATGCCTTTGGTGAACTGAAAGAGGGCTGGGCTTACATCAAAGCCACGCCATCTATCAGCTTTGTGATCGTGATGCTGGGGCTCATCAGCTTATTTGTACTGCCCTTTAGTACGCTAATACCTTACTACGCCCGCGAAGTTTTTAAAGGGAATGCTACAACTTTTGGAGTGATAGATAGTGTAATTGGATTGGGTGCTTTTAGCGGTGCCATCTTCCTGGCATCGCTGCAGCCGGGCAGTAATTTAAAAAAGATATTAAGTATCAATACCCTTGTGTTCGGGATAGGACTGATGCTTTTTTCTCACGAGAAACTTTACCCGTTGGCGTTAGTATTTGCCACTATTGCCGGCTTTGGGATGATGTCGCAGATCACGATTAGCAATACACTTATCCAAACTACGGTGGAACCGGCCATGCGCGGCCGGGTGATCAGTTTTTATGCCATGGCATTTTTTGGCCTGCAGCCCATCGGCGGGTTGCTGGTAGGCTCGGTGTCTAAATGGATAGGCGCGCCCGATACTATCTTACTGGAAGGCATTATTGCATTGCTCATCGGCTTTTTACACATGCGTTACCTGCGAAAAGAAAAGCTAAAGCAGGCGCACAACGTAATGGCGGTAACAGAGCAGCACGTGCAGGCGGTGGCAGCAACTTAACCGCAAAACTTTTTTTTTATTCCAAATTATATATTTGCTGCCCCGGAATCCGGGATGTAGCGTAGCCCGGTATCGCGCCAGCATGGGGTGCTGGAGGTCGTGGGTTCGAATCCCGCCATCCCGACGAAAAGCCTTGTTGATTGCTACAGGGCTTTTTGCATTATAGCTTTTCTATGTTTGATGGCAAACTCACCGATCAGCAAGCGTTGAATTTTTTCATGACCCCGTAAATAAAGTATAAAAGCCCCACTCGGTACCGAGCGGGGCTTGTTATTTATCCTGGCTTATTTTTGTGCAGGTGCAGTTTCCGGCGCTTTGCCTATCAGGTCCATAAACTGATCCAGCTTAGGGGTAATGATAATTTGGGTGCGCCTGTTTTTGATCTTACCTGCTTCGGTAGTGTTGTCGGCGATCGGGTTATACTCACCACGGCCGCCTGCTGTTAAGCGTTTAGGATCAACCTGGTAAGTGTTTTGCAACGCCTGCACAACGGATGATGCCCTCAGGGCACTCAGATCCCAGTTATTACGGATGTTTTTCTGAGAGATCGGTACATTATCGGTATTGCCTTCAATCAACACATCATAAGTGCTGTAATCTTTAATGATTTTAGCAATCTTATCCAGCGTTGCGCCGGCTTTGTCAGATATCTCATAACTGCCGGATTTATACAGCATGTTATCAGACAAGGATACATAAACTACCCCCTTTAATACATGCACATCCACATCCTTACTTTCTGCCTGGCTTAATGAGCGGGTTAGGTTGTTGGTAAGCACCATGTTAAGCGAGTCGCTTTTATTTTTGGCATTAACCAGCTGCTGAATGTATTTATTAGAGCTATTGATCTCGTCTACCAGTTTAGAAATGTTAAGATTACCCTGGCCGCTGCTGGTTAAACACTTGTCTAAAGCAGCCTGCAGTTGTCTTGCGCTTGCACGCTCAGAAGCTATTTGTTCTTCCAAACTTTTAACGCGGCCGCGCGCTACCGCAAGGCCCTGCTCACTGGTTTGATACTTTACACTTAAATCGCGCGTGCTGTTTTGCAATTGGTCGTAATTGCCTTGCAATTCTTTATATTTTTTGGAGCTTACACAGCTCGATGCAACTATTGAACCTATCAATAGCGCGGGAACGATCATTCTTATTTTCATAAAATTCTATTTAGGTGAAAACTGAACCTAAAACCGATTAAGCTTAAAAATGTTTGAATTGCCAAAATGGTGGCATTCATAAATAATTGTAAATCAGCATATGCAGCGCTTAAACAGCTTTTCTGTTGGGAAGCATTTGATAAAAAACTTGTTGATGCCCGCTGTTGTTGATAACTTGCCCTAAGTATAACCACTCATGACAGGCACTCCCACAATAAGTACTTCTTTACTGCTTGATCTAATATGCCCGGAATGCGGTGCCGGGTATGATGCATCGGTTGTGCAAACGGTGTGCCTTAATGAAGCCTGTAAAAGTTCGCTATTTGCCAGGTACGATCTAAGCCGAACCTTAGACCGCGCCATATTAACCGGCCGGCCGGCAAACATGTGGCGGTATCATGAATTGCTGCCAGTTATCAACCCTATAAACATTGTAACAATGGGCGAAGGGTTCACACCTATCATTCCGCTTGTTAATTTGAAAGACCAGGCCGGGGGTAACACCGTTTTTTGGAAAGATGAATCGGGCAACCCAACGGGATCGTTCAAAGCTAGGGGAATCAGCGCAGCGGTGTCAAGAGCAAAGGAACTGGGAGTGGAGGCTATTGCAACACCTACCGCCGGTAATGCGGGCGGCGCCCTGGCAGCTTATGCGGCAAGGGCCGGCATTACCGCCGTTGTTTACATGCCCCGGTTAACCCCACAAGTATTTAAAGACGAGTGCCGCCTGTACGGCGCCCACCTGTTAGAGATAGATGGCAACATCAGCGATTGCGGCCGGCTTATCAATGAGCATGCGGCGGCCAACAACTGGTTCCAGATCTCCACATTGAAAGAGCCGTACCGTTTAGAAGGCAAAAAAACGCTTGGCTTTGAGATTGCCGAGCAGTTCAACTGGCACCTGCCCGATGTGATACTATATCCCACTGGGGGCGGCACCGGCCTCATTGGCATCTGGAAAGCGTTTGATGAATTTGAGCAAATAGGCTGGATCGATAGCCGGCGTCCGAGAATGGTAGCTGTACAATCTGAAAGTTGCGATGGCATTGTAACCGCGTTCCATGGCGGGCATCAAAGTTCGGCGTTTGCCGATGGTGGTTTTACGATAGCAAACGGCCTGCGTGTGCCCAAACCATATGCCGATAAGATCATTCTAAAAGTACTCCGCGAAAGTAAAGGCACCGCGTTAACCATCAGCGATAATGAAATGCAACACGCCCTGAAAGAAATTGCCCGCAGCGAAGGTATGCTGATAGCTCCTGAGGGTGCCGCACTCTGGCAGGCTTACAAAAAACTAAAAGCCACCGGTTGGATCAGTGCAGGCGAGCAGATATTAATGATCAATACCGGCAGCGGATACAAGTATTTAGAGAATATTGAGATTGAATAATGTTTAGTCTGTTAGTTACTCAAGCATAGCACAATGGCGTTAATCGCATCTTAACACGTCGTATTTACACCTCTGATTATCATATTGTTGGCCGTATTTTTGTTTTATTAAACCGGGGGATAAGTGCCTTATCAACCATAAAACAGAAATACCATGTTAAAAGATTCAAACGCATTCGGCAGTTTTTCTGCCAACGACATCGACAAAGCGCAGCAGTTTTATGCAGAAGCCCTTGGCCTAACCGTGGAAAAGAATGAGCAGATGGGTAATATCCTGACGGTACATACGGCCGGCGGCGCTCATTTTATCATCTACCCTAAACCAAACCACAACCCTGCAGAATTTACGGTTTACAATTTCCTGGTACCGAATATTGATGATGCGGTAAATGCGCTCAAAGGAAAAGGTGTAACCTTTGAAAGTTATGACAGCGAGTACCTTAAAACAGATGAAAATAACATCTCTCGCGGTGATGGCGGCCAAGGCGGACCAAGCATTGCCTGGTTCAAAGATCCTGCAGGTAACATCTTGTCTGTCATTGAAGAAAGTTAAACGGTCGGGTAGCAAATTCCTATTACCGTTTCCTTAATTAATAGCTGTTGGCTTCTGCCGGCGGTTACCCTACAGTTTGCCATATCAATAGGAAAAGATGCTTCATCAGAAATTTTCTTAGTAATTAACACACTTTCAAACCATTTAAGAATAAGGCTGTTAATTTGTTACTAAAATAATTTGTTATGGATAATAAACAGAATACCGGCAGCCCGGACAGGGACAGAATAAACGTGAATGAAGATTACGAATTGCAGTACTGGAGCGAAAAATTCGGCGTTAGCCATGACGAATTGAAAGAAGCTGTTAAGTCGGCAGGTACCGCTGTAAAAGATGTACAGGCTTATTTAAACAAATAATCAATCGCTATGAGCCTGGAAAAATACGTCGAGAAGCGGGATTTTACAAAAACCGCTGAGCCCAAAGCCGGAAAAAGTAAAGATAAGGATAAGCTGATGTTCGTGATCCAGAAGCACGATGCATCGCGCTTGCATTACGATTTCAGGCTGGAGATGGAGGGCGTATTAAAAAGCTGGGCAGTGCCTAAAGGCCCGTCTACCGACCCTAAGAATAAACGCTTGGCCATGATGGTAGAAGATCACCCGTTCGACTATCGCAATTTTGAGGGCATCATCCCGGAAGGCGAGTATGGAGGCGGTACAGTGATTGTTTGGGACCAGGGAACCTATGAGCCGATAGAAGAAATAAAGGGTAAAAAAGCCCAGGAAAAGCACCTGCTTAAACAGCTTAAAGATGGCTCACTTAAAATAAAACTTCACGGCGAAAAATTGGAGGGGGAGTATGCTTTGGTCAAAACCCATGGCATGGGCGAAAATGGCTGGTTGCTGATCAAACATAAGGACGATTTTGCATCGGCAGCTGATATTACCAAAAAAGATAAATCGGTACTATCCGGCAAAACCATCGAGAAGATGGAAAAGACCAGCGAAAAAGTGTGGCAGCACGGGCATGAAGAAGATGTGGAAGAAGATAAGCCCAAGAAAAAAATAGCGTCAAAAAAAAAACCGCATGAACCTGCGGACGACCTGGCTGATGTTGCCGATAACGCTACCGCTTCAGACGAGCAGGATGTAAAGGCTATTCTGAAAAAAGCCCCGAAAGGAGCTATCCCAACCGGCATGAAACCTATGCTGGCCACATTGGTAAACGAACCCTTTGATGACCCCGATTGGGTGTACGAAGTAAAATGGGATGGTTACCGTGCGCTGGCCTTCATTAACAAAGGCGAAGTGCAGCTGCTATCGCGCAACAACAAAGATTTTAATGAAAAATACTACCCGCTGAAAACCCTGCTGGAAGGCTGGAACATAAACGCGGTGATAGACGGCGAGATCCTGGTGCTGAACGATAAGGGGGTATCAAACTTTGGTGCGTTGCAGAATTGGCGCAGCGAGGCTGACGGAGAACTTGTACTTTATGTATTCGATATTTTATGGTACGAGGGTAAAAACCTGATGGATTTACCATTGATAGAACGACAGGCCGTTCTTAGAGACGTGCTGCCAACAGACGATGACCGTGTGCGCATTAGCCAAACCTTTAAAGCAAACGGAACCGAGTTTTTTGAGGCGGCAGGTAAAATAGGCCTTGAGGGTATAATGGCTAAGCGTGCCGATAGTACGTACGCGGCAGATGCACGGTCTAAAGACTGGCTAAAGATCAAGATCAACAAGCGCCAGGAAGTGGTGATTGGCGGCTTCACTAAAAATGAAGGTACGGCCAAGCAATTTAGTTCGTTGCTGTTGGGTGTTTATGAAGAGGGCAAACTTCGTTATGTTGGTAAGGTAGGCACCGGTTTTTCTGACAAGTTACAAAAGGAAATGATGGCCTTGTTTAAGCCTATAATTACCGATAAGTTGCCATTTGACACTGAGCCCGACGTGAACAAGCCATCGCGGTTCAGGCCTAATCCGCCAAAGGCTAAAGCGACCTGGTTAAAACCCGACCTGGTTTGCGAGGTGAGCTTTACCGAAGTGACAGGCGATGGGGTTTTTAGGCACCCATCCTTCGAGGGGATGCGGGTTGATAAAAAAGCCAAAGATGTAATTCGTGAGACGGAAGCAGATACAACAGATGTAGTTGAAGCAGCTGAAAAGCCGAAAGAACATAAATCATCATCAGAAAAAACAACCGATGAGCAGCCCGCTAAACATAAATTAGTAAGCGCACCGAAAGAATCTGTTAAGCGCACGTTGCTAAACCCTAAAGAAGAAACACAGGTTAAAAAGATTTGCGGGCATGATTTAAAATTTACCCACCTGAGCAAAGTTTACTGGCCCGAGGATGGCATAACCAAACGGGATATGTTTAACTACTATTACCAGGTAGCCGAATACATTTTGCCTTATTTAAAAGACAGGCCGCAATCGCTCAACCGGTTTCCTAACGGCATCCATGGCCCGAGTTTTTACCAAAAAGATGTTAAAGGCAAATCGCCTGATTGGGTTAAAACTTTCCCGTACACCACCAGTGATGGCGAGGATAAAGACTACCTGGTTGGGCATGATGAAGCAACACTATTGTGGATGGCATCTTTAGGCTGCATTGAAATGAACCCCTGGTTTAGCCGCGTACAATCGCCGGATAACCCGGACTATTGCATTATCGATCTTGACCCGGACAAGAATACTTTTGACCAGGTGATAGAGGCCGCCCAGGAAGTTAAAAAAGTGCTGGATGCGATTGATGTGCCCAGCTATTGTAAAACGTCGGGCTCCACCGGGATGCACATCTATATCCCGCTTGGGGCTAAATACGATTACGACCAGTCGCAAATGTTTGCCCGACTAATTGTCAATATTGTACATCAGCAAATACCGGATTACACATCCTTGGAGCGGATGATCAAAAATCGTAAAGGGAAAATGTATTTGGATTTTTTACAGAACCGCCCGGGTGCTACTATTGCAGGGCCTTATTCACTTCGCCCTAAACCAGGTGCAACCGTTTCCATGCCCCTACATTGGGACGAGGTAAAGCCTGGCCTTACCATGAAACACTTTACCATCCATAATTCCATTGCCCGCCTCAAAAAAGAGGGCGACCTTTTTAAAGGCGTTTTAGACAAAGGCATCGATCTGGAAAAAACGATAAAAAAAGCACAAAGTATATTTCAATAGTAAACAGTCACTGACAACAAAAAAGGCAGACCCAGCTAATTGGATCTGCCTTTTTCATTTAATTTATACTGCCTTATGCAGCCAGTTGGTTCTCTACTTTGTCAAGTAGCGCCGTAATGTCAAAGGGTTTGCTCAAAAAATCATCCGGCGCGCCTGTCTGGTCAAGCGTTTTAGCCACATCATCAGTTGCCGAACATATGATCACTGGCAGCTGGTGTGTTGATTTGTTATTTTTGAGGAGTTTGCAAATTTCGCGGCCGTCCATACCGGGCAGCAAGGCATCAAGGATCAATAGATCCGGCTGGGTGTTATTTACCTGGTTGATGACGTCTTCCCCGCTATTTAACGTAGAAACGACATATCCGTTGTTAGAAAGGATATAGCTCATTACCTCAACTATCAGGTCGTTATCGTCAACTATTAATATCTTCTTGGTCATGGCTGTTATTTTCAACCTCTTATGCAAAGCCTGTGCCGACAGTAACAAATAGTTATTAAAAATTAATTAAAGATTAGTTTTTTGCTTTTAGTCCTTCGTTTAATTGCATTTTGGAGTTAAACCGTAACTAGAAGTAAATAATAAAAGCGCAACTGTACAACTATTAGGTGTTGGTGCGCTTTATATTAGTCAATACGAAATATGGATAATTTATATCCGGATAAACATATCGTCTTTATGTTTTCTAACTTTCTTAAGTTTACTGTTTGGGTCATCATCAGCACGGTAGCCAATACCAGCTATGACGGTAGCAGTAAGTCCTTTTTCTGTTAGGCCCAGTATCTCATCAAATTTTGCCGGGTTAAAACCTTCCATTGGTGCACTGTCTACCTCTTGTTCAGAAGCTGCTGCAATTAATACACCTAAAGCGATGTAAGCCTGCTTTTGTGCCCAGACTAAAAGCTGTTCGGGGGTGCGGCCGGTGATAGCTCCCTGAACCATATCTTCAAAACCTGAAAGGGTTGCACGTTCTACATTCCGCGTAGCTGCAACATGATCTATATATTTTTTGCCATGCTCCGGCGTAAGTATCTCTGCGGCAAAAACAATCAGGTGTGAGGCATCGGTAACTTGCGGCTGGCCAAATGCTGCTTCACGTAACCTGGCACGAATCGATTCATCTTCAATTACCAGCACTTTAAATTGCTGAAGGCCTATAGATGTAGGAGCCAGTTGTATTGCCTCTAAAATATATTCTAATTTATCGGCAGCTATCTTTTTAGTGCTGTCGAATTTTTTGGTGGCGTAACGCCATTTTAATTTATCTACTAATGACATGGTGGTTCGTTTTATAATTGGCTCAAATTTACATGTTGTAACATGCAAATGCGTCATGATCAGGTAAACTAATTTGGGCTGGATTTATAGCTCGCCGGCGGTTGATCGCAGGTCACCGTATGGCTCGCCTTCGAAATGTATTTGCCTTGTTTCCGGGTCAATAAAAAAATCCCAGTAAGAATGCTGGTTATTAAGGTCATTAACCAGTGCCGAGCAGCTAAAGGTAAGCTGTAAATCATAATTGATGCGCAGGCGGCCGGCCAAGGTTACCGGGTTGTAACGTTTGACCTCGAACCGCAGGTTAGTGATCTCGGGCGAGCCAAACTTCTCTTTTTCTTCCTGCTTTAATGCTTCTACTATTTCGGCAAAAGTTTGTGTGCCGATTGCGAATAGCGCATCAATTGCAGCAAGCAGTTGTTCATTATCACCCGGCATAATGAAAGCTGGTGGTAAGTATGCTGTGAATTTCTCTTGCATCCAGCCGTCAAATTAAGGCATCTTTGCCTTTAGTTCCTTTTCCTTGTCCTTACTTTCCTGCTTCAGGCGTTTCTTTTCGTCTTTTATCTCCTGTTTGGTTTTGCCGGCGGTATCCACATTATCTATCCGTCGCTTGTAATCATCTTTCATGGCGCTGATCTCCTGCTTTAAACGCTGCTTGATCATGTCATTGGTTTCCTTCACCTTTTCCTCGGCTTTGGCCGCGGGGGTAGTATCCTTTTTGCCGAATAAGCGCTGTATAAAACTTGGGCGTTTAGGCTCTTCAAAAACCGGTGCCACCCCAACGCCTTCATCTTCGGCTGTTTGTTTAATCAGGCTGTCGGCAGTAGCTGTATCTATTGGCGCAATGGTCCTTCTCAGGCTCTCTTTTAAACGCACGCTATAAAAGCCATAAGCATTCGAATCGCGGGCGGTTAAGCCTTTACCGGCCATCAATCGGCCTATCAGGTTAAAGTATCCGTGAAGTCGGCCGCGCAAGCTGCCGTCGGCTTCAAATGCATATAAACCGGCTTTAGGATTAGGCACTATGCTGGCCAGGAAGATTGATTCGCCCAGGCTTAGTTCTGACGGCGATTTGCCAAAATAATACCGTGCAGCCTCTCCAATGCCGTAAATACCGCGGCCCCACTCAATGATGTTGAAGTAAACTTCCAGCATGCGGTTTTTACTCATGATGCGGTTGTTCTCAATCATCCACACAATCAGGATCTCTTCAATTTTGCGGGAGAGCGTTTTGTTGCGGCTTAAAAAGGCATTTTTAACCAGCTGCATAGATATGGTGCTGCCGCCCCGCTTGAATTTATGGTCCTTAATATCGGTTATGATAGATTTGCGGATAGACTCTTCCACAAAACCTTTGTTGCGGTAAAATGAAGGGTCCTCTGCCGTCATCACCGCGTTACGCAGGTTAGGTGAGATCTGTTCCAATGGGGTAAAGTCAACATTTTCCGGCCCTATCACGTGTGGCGGCATCGGCTTGCCTTTTTCGTACGGAGTGTAAACAAATGTCTTGTTCAGCTTGCCCAGATCGGTTTTGCCATAGCTGATGATGCGGAAATTATCTTTATCCAGCCGCGAATCAAATTGCAGGTTATCCAGCTGCTTTGAGTTATAAAAAAGGTTAAGGTTGTAACTCAGCTTACCGGCTACCTTAATACCTTCTAATGATTCAAACATTCCGGTAGGGAACGAATCGAATATATCCTGGGCGTTCTGCCAATCGGTATGAACTTTAAGCTCGTAAATTTTTACCGGTTTAAGCGTGTATTTGATGTAGGGGTTAGCCGTTATTTTTTTTAAATGGATAACTGATGAGCTATCCAACGATACATAGTTTTCGCCCACAAATACGTTGGCATCGATAGCGCCGCTAGGTACAACAATATCAGTTGTAGATAGCCCCGGATGGTTAATGAGCAGGTTGCGGACCGACAGGTAACTGAAGATCTTGGTTTCGCCGCTGCTGTTGCTCACTTTGGTAAGCTTGGTTGTCAGTGTATCAAAGTTCAGCTTTACCTTAAATTTCTTTTGCAGGATGGGCAATTCCACCTTTTTGCCATCAGCGTAAAGGCGCACATCGATATCTTTATCCGACGCATGCATTTTACCGTCGAAGTGCCAGGTGGCCTGCGCTGCACCGTCATCAACCTTAATGGTAGAGGCCAGTTTGCCGCTATTGATCACTGCGGTTTGCGCAAGGGCGCTCATGCGGGTGGTATCATCACGGTAACTCACCAAAAAGTTGGTTAGCGACAGGTTATCCGGTATTTTGTAAAGTACATCGTTGATAAGATTGTTAGAAAGTTCAGAAAGGTCAACCTTGCGGGTGCTGGTTGTGTCTTTTTTCTTTTTAAACAGGAAGTCGAAATTTTTAACACCTTTGTTGTTGGTGAGGTTCAAATGGCCATTTTGCACTACTACATCGGCCAGTTTGATGGTACCGAAAATCAGAGGAAACAACTTTACACTAACATCAAAACGCTTTACCGAAAAAAGACTGTCGCGCTGGTATGGGACCACAGAGATATCTGAAAAGGCAACAGTACTGATGCCTGTAAAGTGTGCCGATCCTATTTTTACATCTAAATTATAATCCCTTTTGGCTTTTGCTTTAGCTTTGCTGATGGCTTTTTGAAGCAGCACCTCGCGTTTAGAATAGGCAATGTATCCACCTATCAGCATTACAACTACTATTACCGCAGCTACGATACCTGCAATACGGATATATTTGGGGTTGATACGGCGCATCTGATAAATTTGTTCAAAACTAAACTAAATATGGTGTGGTGCAAACGGCTGGTTAAAGCAAATTGTTTTTGATAACAACGCAGGCTGCTACCTGTTTTCGTATTTTTGTGATGAAATAAAATGGAAATAACTAAAGAACAAGTATTACAAGCCCTGGGTAATGTAGAGGAGCCAGATCTTAAAAAAGACCTGGTTACCCTTAACATGATACAGGATATTTATATAGAAGGTAACAAGCTAAGCTTTTCGGTTGTTTTAACAACACCGGCGTGCCCGTTAAAGGCGCTGATTGAGAATGCCTGCCGCAATGCTATCAGTCACTTTATCAGTAAAGATATAGAGGTAACGGTAAACATGACCTCGCGCGTTACATCGCAGCGTAATACCGGTGTACCGGGGGTGAAAAACATTATAGCGGTAGCCTCAGGCAAGGGTGGAGTAGGTAAATCTACCGTATCTGTAAACCTGGCGTTAGCATTATCTAAAACCGGCGCAAAAGTTGGCTTGATCGACGCGGATATTTACGGGCCTTCTATCCCGATCATGTTCGGTTTAGAGAACGAGCGCCCAAAGGCCACTCAAATAGACGGCAAAACACGTATTGAACCGATTGAAAAGTTTGGCATCAAGTTATTATCCATAGGCTTTTTTACAGATCCTAACCAACCGGTGCCATGGCGCGGGCCAATGGTATCTACAGCGGTAAAGCAGCTGTTTAACGATGCCGACTGGGGCGAACTGGATTACCTGGTGATAGATTTGCCACCGGGTACCGGCGATATACACATCACCGTTACGCAAAGCTTCCCGGTAACAGGAGCTGTGGTAGTTACCACCCCGCAAAAAGTTGCCCTTGCCGATGCGAAAAAAGGGATAGGCATGTTTTTGATGCCGGCTATAAACGTACCCATTTTGGGCATAGTTGAAAACATGAGCTACTTTACGCCTGCAGAATTGCCGGACAATAAATATTACATTTTTGGACAGGGCGGTGGCCATAAATTAGCGCAAACTTTAGATGTACCTTTTTTGGGCGAGATACCATTGATCAAAAGCATCAGCGATAGCGGGGATGCCGGCCGGCCGATAGTTATGGAAGAAGAAGGCGTAATGAATTCGGCGTTTATGGAAATGGCCAGGCGGGTTGCCCAGCAGGTTTCTATCTATAACGCGCAGGCGGCTAATACGCCGCCGGTAACAACTGCTAATTAGGCTATTTAAATATTTTTAAATAACTTTACTATATAATTAAATAAAATGAGTTTACACGATCAGGTAGAGGCAGCATTGAACACCATTCGCCCTTATTTAGAGGCAGACGGCGGCAATGTTTCTGTAGAAGAAATTACTCCTGAAAAAGTAGTTAAGTTGAAGTTACTGGGTTCATGCGGGTCTTGCCCGATGAGCATCATGACACTTAAAGCGGGCATAGAGCAAGCTATTTTAAAAGCCGTACCAGAGATAACCGGTATTGAAGCCGTAAACCTAACCGACATTGACGACCCCAATGCCGTACTGCCTGAGAACCTGAGGTAGTTGTTAAGATTTGTTAAATAACCTTACCAATAACTTGTATACCGTATTTTTGCCTGGTGTTTAAAACAATAATTTAAGCATATGGGTAGTTATACTACAGGTTTATAAATGAAGAAGTTAATAACTATATTGTTAGTTTTTGCATCATTTGTTGCATTTGCCCAGCGGAATGACAAACCTTTGGTGCAATTTACCGGCGTTATTTTTAATGCCGATAGTACCAATGTGGTGGTCCCGTTTGTAAACATTACCAACCAAAGCAATAAGGACGCGGTTTACTCGGCCAATTACAAAGGCTATTTTTCTTTTGTGGTGCATGAGCAGGATACCCTTAAGTTTACCGCAGTTGGCTATGCGCCGGTTACCGTTGTGATCCCGGCGAAGGTAACCAGCAAAAGTTACACTGCGCAGGTACTCATTAAACCGCAGATCAATAATCTGCCGGTGGTGCGCCTGTTTCCCTGGGCAACTACAGATGAGTTCCGTAAAGATTTTGTATCCGCCAGAATTGCCGACGACGACCTGGAGGTAGCCCGTAAAAATATTATGCGTGCCACTTTATTCGCATCGCAAAATACCCTGCCGCGGGATGGGCACGAGATCCAGTCGGCCAATGCCAACCAATTTCATAATAACATAGTAAACTCCCATTCTATAACCAATCCATTGCTAAATCCGCTTGCCTGGGGCAGCCTCATCAAGTCGATATCAGACGGCGATAAGAGCCGCGGTTCGTCGTCAAATTAAGATTGGAGAACTGAATTAAGACATAAACAAAAGCGGCGCTTTCATTTTGAAAGCGCCGCTTTTGTTAACTTATACAATCGTAATCCTGGCGATCAACGCCTCGGATCTAAATTTTATCTTCCTTTTTTAGCCGCCGGAAATTTCATGCGGTAATCTACATCAACCGCCCCTTTTGAAATATCGTTAAGGCGTTTCTCAATAAGTCGTTTACGAAGCGGGCTTAGCTTATCGGTAAACAGTTTACCTTCAATATGGTCATACTCGTGCTGAATAACACGTGCAGCCATTCCGTTAAATGTTTCCTCGTGATGTTTCCAGTTCTCGTCGTAATAGGACAAACGCACAACCGGTTTGCGCGATACATCCTCACGGATATCCGGGATGCTCAAACAGCCTTCATTAAATGACCATTCTTCGCCGGTTTCTTCTAAAATACGCGCGTTTATAAAAGCCTTTTTAAATCCCTTTAACGCAGGCTCCTCATCGTCAAACGGCGATACATCTATAACAAATAACCGCATGGACATACCTACCTGCGGGGCGGCCAATCCTACACCACGGGCACCGTACATAGTATCAAACATATTATCAACCAACTCTTTAATATGCGGATACTCATCAGGTTCAATTGACGTTGCTTTACGCCTTAAAACAGGGTCGCCATATGCTATAATAGGATATTTCATTATACAAAAGTAATAGATTTACGCTTTAGGCTCAAATAATAAGGTTATCATACCGTCATTATCAAATATTTCATTGCTAATCTCCAGTAGTTCATTGGCCGTAACCGAATTGATCTTGCTGAATATATCTTCTAACGAATCTATCCTGTTAAAATCGAGCAGGCTTTTGGCCATAGATATGATCATGCTCATGCGGTTTTCTTCGGCAAGGGCAATCTGACCGATGAACTTTTCTTTGGCTTGCTTTAATTGTACAGTACCTAGTTTGTTATCGCGCAGCTTTTTTAACTCCTTGTGCACCAGTTTGAGTGCTTTGCCGGCCTTTTCAGCATCGGTGCCAAAGTAAATGGAGAAAATCCCGGTATCTGTTAACGAAGTATAATTACTTTCGATAGTATAGGCAATACCATATTTTTCACGGATCTCGAGGTTGAGCCGGTTGCTCATGCCCATGCCGCCCAATACATTGTTGAGCAACAATAAACCATACTTATTAGGGTGGGCCGAGGGGTAAGCCCTGCCGCCCAAAACACAGTGCGTTTGTGTTATAGGTTTTTGAATTTGATGTAAAGAGCTTTTAATGGCTGCCGGTGCTACGCGATGTTTTTGCGCTGTATTCTCCGGCACATTGCCAAAATATTTTTCGCAAAGCTTAACCAGTTTTTTAAAATCGTAATTGCCATAAACGGCAAAAACCATTTGATGGGTATTGTTATTTGCCTGGATAAACTGCCTGATGTCGGCAACTGTAAACGCGCCTACAGATTCCGGTGTCCCTAAAATATTTTTGCCGATGGGGTGCCCTGCAAAAAGCAGTTCTTCAAAATCGTCCTGAATGGCTTCTTCTGGCTGGTCCTGGTAACTGGCAATCTCATCCAGGATAACGCCGCGTTCCTTTTCAATTTCTTCCTGCGGGAAGGTGGAGTGAAACAGGATATCTTCAAAAAAATCTACAGTGCGCTCCAGGTGCTGGTTAAGCAACGATGCGTGGATGCAGGTATATTCTTTTGTGGTGTAAGCATTAAGATCGGCACCTACCAATTCCAGGCGGTTTAGTATCTGCGGGGTATTGCGCCTTTCTGTTTCCTTAAATAGTAAATGCTCAATAAAGTGGGCCAGGCCCTCCTGTTCAGGCAATTCATCGCGCGAGCCGGCCTTAAAAACAAAGCAGCAATGCGTAATGGGCGATGGAGACGGTTTAAAAAGTATTTTGATGCCGTTAGCGAGCGTGTGAACGTAATGGTCTGTCATGCAGTTCAAATATAGTATTTATCTTTTGCGTAAATGTGATCTGCCGGTCAAGATGCGGCTAAGGGTTAAGCCGTAAATCGTACCGACGATATTTTTATATGACACATTAAAAAATAAATTTATTTTAGTACGATGAAACTACAAATAGACGATCTGGAATTTGAACCGTTAATTTCTCCGGAAAAGATCCAGCAGCGCGTTGCCGAAGTAGCGCGGCAGATCAATGAAGACTTTGAAGGAAAGACGCCCATATTTGTAGGCATCCTTAACGGCTCTTTTATGTTTGCTGCCGATTTGGTGAAAGAAATTGTAGTGCCCTGCGAGGTTACGTTCACTAAGCTGGCCTCTTACTTTGGCGGCTTGTCCAGCACCCGCACCATCCGCGATGATTTCGACCTGCACGTAAACATTAAGGGTAAAGACGTGATCCTGATTGAAGATATTATCGACAGCGGTAACACCATCAAATACCTGATCGAAAAACTGATGGTTCGCGAACCGGCATCCATCACGGTATGTTCCCTGCTCTTTAAACCCGATGCCGTGGTTTACAGCATCGAGGAATTAAAGTATGTAGCGTTCCAGATCCCTAATGAGTTTGTAGTGGGCTATGGTTTAGATTACAAAGAGTTAGGCAGGAATTTAAAAGGGATTTACAGAAAGATAGGGTAGATGAAAATAAAGATTAATGGTTTATTGGTGCTAATTTTAGCTGTAGTGCTTGCAGGTTCTTGTAAAAAAGATGACCCTACAACATCTCTTGAAATAAATGTGATAAACGGTGCGACTAACGCCGCATCACCCGGAGCAACAATTAAATTATATGCAGGCGCAAATGCAGTTTCAGATAATGTGCCAACCTACACCAATACAACAGATGTATCGGGAAGAGTAAAATTTAACGTTAAGTATCAAAATCAATATTATATAATAGTGGAAAACGGAAGCGCCAAGAACTTTTATTCGGGGCTGGTGCCGGTCGCTATATTTAAAACGCAGGCAGACATCAGTGCAAGCCCAGCTCAAAACCCCATAGCTGTTATTGGCGGCATAAAATTTCAGGACATCAACGGCGACGGTGTTGTTAACGCACAAGATAATATAGTAGCGCCCCTAATAACAATTAAAGCACAAACAAATAATACTATTAGCGTTACAATTTATTAAGCACTTAAACCGGCTGCCAGGCAATCTCACTCAAGAAATCTAAAGCCTGGTTAATGGAATTTACACCCTCTATACTTAAACGCAGTGTATTTTTTACTTCCTTTAAATTAGTGCGCCTTGGGTTGCGCTGTACAAAGTTGAGCACTTCTTTAAAGGCATCCGTTTCAAAGTAAGAGGATTGCTGGTTGGTGATAAAGTATCCACGCAGTACATTCTTTTTTAATGATACCTTTTCAAAGCCGATAGCTTTACCCAGCCACTGCAGGCGCATAGAATTAAGCAGATCGTTCACCTGCTCAGGTATTGGCCCAAAGCGGTCATGCAGTTGTTGCTTAAAAGCCTCCAGTTCAGTTTCATTTTCCAGTTTGCTCAGTTCGGTATACAGATTATAGCGCTCAGCAATACTGGTTACATATTCATCCGGGATCAGGATCTCCTGATCGGTATCTATCTGCGTGAACGAAATGTAAGGCTTTGGCTTCTCCTCAGGGAATACGCCCTTAAATTCGTCTTCTTTCAACTCCTGGATTGCCTCGTCAAGTATCTTGTGGTACATGTCAAAACCAATCTCGGCAATAAAACCGCTTTGCTCGGCACCCAGCAGGTTACCGCTGCCACGGATGTCCAGATCGCGCATGGCCACATTAAAACCACTGCCCAGGTCGCTGAATTCTTCAATGGCACTCAGGCGTTTGCGAGCCTCATTGGTTAAGGTTGATAACGGCGGACTCAGCAGATAGCAGTACGCTTTTTTATTGCTCCGACCCACACGGCCGCGCATCTGGTGCAAATCGCTAAGGCCAAACATGTGGGCATGATTGATGATGATGGTGTTGGCATTGGGGATATCCAGGCCTGCTTCAATAATAGTGGTTGCTACCAATACATCATACTCGTGGTTCACAAACTTCAGCATCACATCTTCCAGCGCATCGCCCTCTAATTGCCCGTGGGCAATGCCTATACGGGCCTTTGGCACCAGTTTATGGATCATGCCACCCAGCTGCGGCAGGTCGGCCACGCGGTTGTGAATGAAGAATACCTGCCCGTCGCGCTCAATCTCGTGCTGTACTGCTTCTTTAATGAGCGTATCGTTAAATACATGCAGCTCGGTAACCACCGGCTGCCTGTTTGGCGGCGGTGTGGAAATGATGGAAAGGTCTCTGGCGCCCATCAGCGAAAAATGGAGCGTGCGGGGAATAGGTGTCGCCGTCAGCGTTAACGTATCCACATTTGCGCGCATTTGTTTAAGCTTCTCTTTTGTGCTAACCCCAAACTTTTGTTCCTCGTCAATGATCATCAGCCCCAGGTCCTTAAACTTTACATCCTTACTTACCAAACGGTGTGTGCCGATGATGATATCTACCTTTCCGTCTTTTAAGCCCGCCAAAGTATCCTTGATCTGTTTGGTGGTTTTAAAGCGGTTAACGTAATCGATATTGCATGGGAAACCCTTAAGGCGGTCGCTGAAGGTTTTATAATGCTGGGCGGCTAAAATAGTAGTAGGTACCAGTATGGCCACCTGCTTGCTATCTGCAACAGCTTTAAAGGCCGCACGTACGGCTATTTCTGTTTTACCGAAGCCTACGTCGCCGCAGATCAACCGATCCATCGGGTGGGGCGATTCCATGTCCTTCTTAAAGTCGGTAGTGGCCTTTTCCTGGTCGGGGGTGTCTTCGTAAAGGAACGACGCCTCCAGTTCTGTTTGCAGGTAGCTATCCGGCGAAAAAGCGTTCCCGTCTTGCGCCTTACGTACGGCGTAAAGCTTGATCAGGTCGCGGGCGATATCCTTAACTTTTTTTTTTGTTGTTTTCTTCAGCCTTTCCCAGGTATCGGTGCCCAGCTTATTCATGCGGGGCTGGGTGCCTTCTTTGCCGCTGTATTTGCTGATGCGGTTAAGCGAGTTGATGTTTACGTACAGCAAATCGTTATCGGCATATACCAGGCGGATCATTTCCTGTGTTTTACCGTTCACCTCAACTTTTTCCAACCCGGCATATTTGCCAATACCGTGGTCAATGTGGGTGATAAAGTCGCCGGGTTTCAGGTCACGCAGTTCTTTCAGTGTGATGGCCTGCGAGCGTTGGTATCCCTTTTTGGTTTTGTATTTGTAATAGCGGTCAAATATCTGGTGATCGGTATAGCAGGCCAGTTTCTGCTCGCGATCAATAAACCCTTCGCGGATGCTGATACTTACCGGGGTAAATTTAACCGTTTTATCCAGGTCCTCTAAAATGGCATAAAGCCGCTCAACCTGGCGTGCAGAATCGGTCAGTATAAAGTTTTCGATCTTCTCCGCCTCATTGTTTTTAAAGTTGTGGATCAGCAGGCTGAAATCTTTATTAAAAGAGGGTTGCGGGCGCATATCGAATCCGATCTGCACGGCATCGGTGTAAAAGAACTGCTTACCAAATTCTATTAAGGCAAAATCGCGCAGCTGGTCGGCAATCAGCTTTTCATCCGTAAAGCTGAATTTAGGATCTATCCAATCAAGGTTTTGGTTTTTATCCTCGGCAGATAGCGCTTTCCACAATTGTGTAGCTTTTTTATGACCGGTTTGGATAATATCCAGCGTAAACTGCACATCTTTTATCCATACGCAGGTATCGGGCTCCACGTATTCCAGCAGGGAAATATTATTTTCTGTAAGGAATTTTGATTGTACGTTGGGTACGATGGTGATGTTCTTTACCTGTTCTACAGAAAGCTGGCTCTCAATTTCAAACGTACGGATCGACTCTATAAAGTCGCCAAAAAATTCAACCCGGTAAGGCAGGTCGTGCGAGAACGAAAAAATATCTACTATACCCCCGCGAACAGAAAACTGCCCCGGCTCGTACACAAAGTCAACCCTGTCAAAATCATACTCTACCAAAAATTCGCTGATAAACTCAATGCTTAGCTTATTGTTGACAGATATTTCTAAAGTGTTTTTTTCTAACGACGCGCGGTCTATCACCTTTTCGGCAATGGCCTCGGGATAAGTAACAATCAACTGGCCGTATTCGGTACTGTGGTTAAGCTCATTTAAAACCTCGGCACGGGCCAGTACATTTGCACTATCGGGCTGGGTAAATTCAAATGGCTTGCGGTAGGACGATGGGAAAAGCAGCACATCCTTGCCGGTTAGGCTTTCCAGATCGGCCTGAAAATAAGCGGCCTCTTCACGCTCGGGCAGCACAAATATCATGTGCTTATGCTGCAAAAAATACAATGCTGCCGCCATAGCCGCATCACCCGATCCGACTAAACCCCGCAGCTGTATCCTTGGATTTTTACCGGCATTAAGCGCTTTCGCCAATGCCTTTACCCGTTCGTCAACCTTGTATCGCTCTAATATATCCCGGATGTTCAAACTGCTGCAAATATAGGTAAAAAAGGGTTTTTAATATCCCTGGGTTAATTATCAGAAATTATAGCAAACAATTTGCCCTATTGTTTACTTTTAAATGATATTTTGACGACACACATTTTTACCAAACTTTATACAGATGAAGAACTCAGTAATTTTCGGGCTGTTAATAGCCGTTTTAAGTATCATATGGCTTTTTGTGATGCGCTCTACAGGCTATAACCTGGGCGATAGCAAGGCTTCTCCAATAGAATATGTATCAGTTATCATTCCGCTTATAGGGTTATACTTTGGCGTAAGGCAATTTCGCAATGGCGAACTGAATGGAAAAATGGGTTTTTTGGAAGCGCTGATCCAGGCCTTTAAAATATTACTGGTTGGGGGTATTGCTACCGGCGCGGCTGCAATCCTTTACATCAATATTATGGTATCTGGTAACGATACCAGCTTTCAAAGCTTTAGCGGCCGTATTTTTGGCGCCCTGCTTGTAGGTGTAATTGAGGCATTTGCAGTTTCGTTGCTGCTTACCACCAAAAGCAATAAGGTTGATTAAAAAGGTATTTAGCAAATATGCTGAAATAACCATTTGGATTGTGGCCCTTATTTGCCTGGCGTTTGTAAACCCGGCAGATAAGGGCCATTTTAGTATATGCCCCTTAAAAATGATAGGCTTTAAATGGTGCCCCGGCTGCGGCCTGGGCCATTCCATAGCCTATTTTTTTCATGGCGACATCACAGCATCCTTTCGCACCCACTGGCTGGGCATCCCGGTAGTATTTGCCTTGCTATACCGGATCTACACACTGCTGTTCCTGCAGCACCGGTACGATATTACCCCTTCATAGGCAAAGTCATTAGATATTTCGGTCAATTATGCCGGGTCTAGCATCGGTGAAAAAAATCTGCCGATTTCGCCGGATAAAGCAGCGCATTTACCGAGAGTTTAGCCTAAACTGCCTATATTGTATTGGCGTTTTTTACTTCTGATAGTAGTTTTACATCATCAATCACACACTAAACTTACAAAAATGGAAACTTACAATCCTTATATGTCACTGCCCGGCATCACCACCGAAGAGATGACATTTTTACACCAGGCAACTAACGAACTTACCGACGTGCAGAAACAAAGTTTTTTTATGGCTTATAGCGGCAAACGCAAAAGCCCTCAGGATATCATGATCTTTACGTTGCTGGGGTTTATTGGCATAGCAGGTTTACAGCGATTTATTACCGGCCAGATTGTGATGGGTATACTTTACTTTTTTACTGCCGGCTTTTGCTTTATCGGTACCATTGTCGATCTGATCAACCACGCGTCAATTGCTACAGAATATAATAAAAAGATGGCCTTTGAAAGCTTCCAGATAGCTAAAATGGGCATGTATTAATAACACCTAAACCTTATCACAATATTTCCTAAACCCTATCACTATTATTAACATGAAAACGCCAGGCAAAACTAACACCAGCAAACTAACATCACGCTTCGATAAAGAATTGATGAATATCCTCATAAATGACCTTAAAGCGGCAAAGGCAAAAAGCCACAGTCGCCTAAAAGTTTAGCCGAAGGCTAAATGTTAAACAAAGATCAAAGCGAGGTAAGCGTTGGGAGGTTATGCCATTAACCTGGCCCAAAGAAAATATTACCGGTTGTTTTGATCTTTGTGTATTTAAGCTGCAGGCAACTCACCCCGACCAGGGCTCCGCCCGGTCGACCCTCTGTCCGCAAGCGGGAAGAGGGTGAAACGAGATAAAAGAAAAATGCTCCCTCTTTGCGCAGCAGAGAGGGGGCAGGGGGTGATTAGAAATAAAAATCCCTTCTTGTCCTTTAATCTTTTAATCGTGTGCTATCTTCGGGTTATATGAAATTAGCACAGCTAACCAATTACCTGGAAAGCCTGGCACCATTAGCCTACCAGGAAGATTACGATAACAGCGGACTGATTGTTGGCCGGCCCGATCAGGAAGTTAACCAGGCGCTGATCTCGCTCGATTGTACCGAAGCGGTAGTCGACGAAGCGATTGCCACCGGCTGTGATGTGATCATATCGCACCATCCCATTGTATTTAAAGGGATTAAAAACTTTAATAGCAAAACGTATGTAGAGCGGGTTGTTGAAAAAGCTATTCGCAATAATATTGCCCTGTATGCCATCCATACCAATCTGGATAATGTGATGACCGGGGTAAACGCAAGGATTTGTGAAACGCTGGGGCTAGTAAACTTTAGGGTGCTGGCACCTAAGCAGGGGATGCTTAAAAAACTTGTAACATACGTACCCACCGCGCAGGCCGATCAGGTGCGAAACGCGCTTTTTCATGCAGGGGCAGGCCATATTGGCGACTATAGTGAATGCAGCTTTAACGCGCAGGGAACGGGCACCTTCAAAGCAGGCGAGGGCAGCGACCCTTACGTAGGCGAACCAGGCATCCGGCATCATGAAGATGAAGTGCGGATAGAAACAGTTTACCCGGCAAACCTGGAAAGCAAGATATTGATGGCGCTTGTATTAGCACACCCATATGAAGAAGTTGCCTATGATCTGTTTAATTTGACCAATCAGCACCAGCAAGTTGGCAGCGGTATGATAGGCGATTTGGAAATTGCAGTTACAGAGGAAGAATTTTTGCGGGAAGTAAAGCAAAATATGCATGCCGAAGTAATACGGCACACCGCTTTTACAGGGAAGCAGGTACGCAAGGTTGCTGTTTGCGGCGGCTCTGGCGGGTTTTTACTGAAACACGCAATTGCTGCCGGGGCAGACATTTTTGTTACTGCCGATTACAAATATCATGAGTTTTTTGACGCCGAAGGAAAAATACTGATTGCCGACATTGGACATTTTGAAAGTGAGCAATTTACGCAGCAATTATTGTATGAATTAATTCAAAATAAATTTGTTAACTTTGCCATCCGTTTAACAAAAGTCAATACAAACCCCGTCAAATATTTTATTTAATGGAACAAACCATAGAACAAAAGCTTAAAGCTTTATACGACCTGCAGCTTATCCACACAAAAATTGATAAAATACGCCAGGTAAGAGGTGAACTGCCTATGGAAGTTGCCGATCTGGAAGATGATGTTGCCGGATTAGAGACCCGTATACAAAAGATAAAAAATGAACTGGACGACCTGGAAGATGAGATTGTTACCCGCAAAAATCTGATCAAAGAAGCACAGTCGAACACTAAAAAATACGAAACTCAGCTTAACGAAGTTAAAAATAACCGTGAGTATGATGCGATCTCTAAAGAGATTGAGATACAAGGACTGGATATTCAGGTAAGTGAGAAAAAGATCCGTGAGTTTGGTTTTGAGATTGCATCAAAAACCACTATTTACGAAAAAGCCCTTGCCGATTTGGAAGCACGCCGTAGCGACCTTGACGCTAAGAAGGATGAATTAGGTACTATTACTGCCGAAACTGAAAAAGAAGAGAACGAATTAACATCGCAAGCAGAGAAATCTACAGGTGGTATTGATGAGCGTTTGCTGATTGCCTACAACCGTTTGCGCAAAAACGCTAAAAACGGCCTGGCAGTAGTTACTATCCAGCGCGATTCATGTTCTGGTTGCTTTAACCAGATCCCGCCACAACGCCAGTCAGATATCCGTCAGCGCAAAAAGATCATCGTTTGCGAGCATTGCGGACGTATCCTGGTTGATGAGCAAATGGCTTTAGAAGAAGAGCAGGCTTAATTAAAAGAACCACCCTCATAAACTTATATTTAAAGGCTCCGTTTACGGGGCCTTTTTGTATTTAGCCCTGCTATGCCCGTGACAATAAAAGCGTGTCAGTTTGAGCTTGTCGGATACCTAATTTGTAGATGGCTCCACAGGCTCAATGGAAAGTGTAGAACGGTTCAAAAGGATTTTCGAAAACAATCATGATCTATTTTTTCAAATAAAATTCGGCAAGCCGCGTTAAGGCTTATCTTTACAACCGAAGAGATTTGAGCCATGGGATTACCACTACGCATTACATTTAACGATCAGGATTACGTTTACCAGATCATAAACAGCAACCTGATCAATCAGAATACAGTTGAACTCGAATTGCTGCTAAACGGTGAAAAACTGCAGCTGATCAAAGAAAAAACCGTCTGGATACAAAAAGACGGAGCCGGAACACTAGATCCCAATTTTGTACAGGCCCTGGGCAGGTCTGTTTCATTAAGGTTGAGGATGTAATTGAGCTGCTTAGCAAATGCCCACTCAATGCATCGCTACGCAATTTAACTTTTAGAATTGGTGGCGCTGTAATGTCAGTTAAGAAAACAGGAAGTTGCTGTTTTCCAATAATTTAAATAAAATCATAAGCGTTCACGGCCGTGAACGTGAACACCCGGCACCCGATTCGGCGCTTAAATTTATCAAAACATACTCGTTTGTTTCCCACCCTTTGGCGTAAATAAGCTCAGGTCATATCCCGGCATTTCGCGGCCTGAGAGGAAGCGTACACAAGCCATTTTGTATAGCTGATGGATAGAATTGGCCACATGCCCGTCGCCGCTCATTCGACGGCCAAAATCACTGTCGTTTAAGTTGCCGTCATGGCAAGCTTTGATCATATTGAGCACCTTTTCGGCACGATCTGGATAAGCCTTATAGATCCAGTCGGTAAAGATCTCAGCGATACTGCCGTTCAATCGTACAATAGTAAACCCCGCAGATACTGCCCCGCGATCGGCCGCGGCTTTAATAATATCCGGAATTTCGTTACTGTTTAACCCGGGTATGATAGGAGCCACCATTACCCTGCAGGGAATGCTTTTTTCTGACAGTTTTTGAATTACACCTAACCGGCTCATACCGGTAACCGTACGCGGCTCCAGCTTTTGCCTGAGCGACTCGTTAAGTGTGGTAATAGAAACATTTACATGTGCCAGCTTCATCGCCGCGAGTTCGCTCAAGATATCTGCATCGCGCAGCACAACGTTGTTCTTGGTGATAATGCTAACCGGATGTTTGTATTTCAAGAATATTTGCAGGAGGCTTCGGGTTATCTTTAGTTTGCGTTCAATAGGCTGGTAGCAATCCGTATTGCCGGATAGTACAATGGGGATGGGCTGGTAGCCGCGTTTATTAAAGTATTTTTCTAACAACTCCGGCGCGTTGCGTTTAACAATGATCTTGCGTTCAAAATCCAGCCCGGCGCTAAAACCGTAATACTCGTGGCTGTTGCGGGCATAGCAGTAAATACAGCCATGCTCACAACCCTGATAAGGGTTTATGGAGTGGAAATGGCTAAGGTCCGGGCTGTTAGATTCGCTTACAATTTTCTTAGGGTTTTCTGTAAAAAGTTGGGTGTGCGTGTTCTCCAGGAGCTGCTCATCTAACCCTTCAATATGCTCCTGCACATATTTGTGCTTTAAAAACTTGTTGTGGGTATTAACCTGTGCGCCCCTCCCTTTAAAAAATTCTGCATTTTCCTCATGTGCCATAAAACAAATTTGCTAATATAATTAGCAAATTGCAAGTTAATAAGATTGTTTTATAGTGCACCAAACCAAAACAATTTAAGCCGCAAACAACAAAATTGACTGCTGCATGTTAACCAGCAATGCGCAAATTTTTGCAACGTCTGCTCTACAAACCTGTTTCACGATTGGCCGACCGGTATTCGTCCAGGCCTGATAAAGCCCGGGTCAATAAAGCATTGAGCGCATTGTATAAAAGCATTATTGATAATCCAGGCAAAAAAGGCCTGGTGATCCCTTTTAATGCCGAAACAGATAAATTCATTATTCTTTCTGATCAGCATAAAGGTGCCCGTGACGGTGGAGATATATTTGCCAGATCGGCAAACAACTATCTGGCAGCTTTAGATTACTATAATCAGCAGCAATTCATATACATTAACCTGGGCGACAGTGAAGAACTTTGGGAAAACCTTTTTGTAACGGTTAAACGCCATAACAAAGCCACATTCGAAAAAGAGAAACTGTTTATCGAGAAAGACCGCTTCGTAAAGATCTTTGGCAACCACGACCTTTACTGGGGCAACGACCCGCTGGCAACGGTAAGCCTGCTGCAGATTTATGGTAAGGCTATCCCCATTTACGAAGGGGCAATTTTGCAAACCATGGTGAATGGAAAGCCTTTCGGGATATTCATGACCCATGGCCACCAGGGAGACCTGCAGAGCGACGGCAATTGGTTTAGCAAATGGTTTGTTAGCAACGTTTGGGGAGCCTTACAGGCTTATCTGCGTATAAACCCTAACACGCCTGCATACAATAATCAGCTGAAAACCGATCATAACCGAATCATGTATGAGTGGAGCAGCAAGCAAAAAGATATGGTGCTGATAACCGGCCATACCCATCAGCCCGTTTTCCGCTCGATGACACAATTAGAAGGATTGTACAATGATTTGGAACTGGCGAAAAAGAATAAAAATGCAGAGGCAATCTTAAAATTGGAAAAGCAAATAACAGGCCTGCACTTAAAAGCAAACAACCAACCAGACTTTAACGGCTATCTGGATACCTATTTTAACAGTGGATGTTGCTGTTTTAATGATGGCGATATTACAGGGATTGAGGTTGAAGCGGGATTCATCCGGTTGATTAAGTGGGGATATAAAAGTAAATTAAGCGTAAGGACAGTTTTGGAAGAAAGCAAGCTGGAAGATTTGCGGTTAATATAGACAATGATTTAACAATTCTGTCATTCCGAGGGAATCACAGCGACGAGGGATCTTGATGCATCAGACCAAGTGATTTAGATAACAGGATTTCTGTCTGTCATTCGTAATCACAGCAGTTTATTTACCCGTCCAGCAGGAATACAAACAGTTCTTTTGGGCCATGGGCACCGAGTACCAGTGTTTTTTCGATATCTGCTGTCCGGCTTGGCCCGGTAATATTGGTGATCATCGATGGTAGGTTATTACCATACTTTTGCTTTAAATTCTTAAAGCCGTCTTTTAGATCAAGTACCAGCTGCGAGGTGTAGGCAAGCACAATGTGTACAGGTGGGTAAATGCTCAACCTGCGGCCAGCGGCGTTGGCGTTTGACAACATTATACTGCCATTGCGCGCTATTAAGGCTTCGCAAAGAGTAAAGCCAACGTCAGCCTGTTCCAAGTCTTTATCGGTTTCAAAAAATGGATATTCGTAAGTGTTCAGAATTTGTTGCAGAGGCGGTTCCCAACAGTATATTTTGTGCCATTTGCGTTCTTCTGCAAGTTCAAGCAGGTTTTCAATAAATTGCACTTCGTCCTCACAAAATACAAACTGGCCGCTCACCGCGGTAAAATGCTCGGCAAAAACAACTTCCAGCATTTCATCAACTGGAGGATACAGCGGTAAGTCTTCTAAGTTAGGATAGGGATTATCACGCTTTTCTAAAAGAGCCTTTCGCACTTTTTTTAAGAGTTTTTCTTTAGATGTAGTGATATCCTTCATACTTTAAAAAGTAAAAAGTTTTGAGCTGTGCATTCTAAGTACTCGGCCTTAATGCACAACTCAAAACTCAACACTATTTATTAATCGTTAGCCGCAGCCTCGGTGTCGCCGGGGTTCCTTGAAAATGTACCCGAATGATCGTTAACACCTTCATGTACCAGGTTTTGCGCTACCGGGTCCTGGTTTGACTCGCCCTCTCCATTTACAAACTCATCGTAAGTGGTGCGGTTATCAAACGGGCGCTTGCCCAATAGTTCTTCCAGGTCTGATTGGAATAGGATTTCTTTCTCGATAAGTTTATTGGCCAGTTTCTCCAGGCCTTCGCGTTTATCAATAAGCAACTGTTTGGTACGCTCATAAACCTCGGCTATCTGGTTACGTACTTCGTTGTCTATTAACTCAGATGTTTTTTCTGAATATGGGCGGTTAAACTGGTGCTCGCCTTGCGGATCGTTAAAGGATACGTTACCCACTTTCTCATTCATACCATAAATGGTTACCATGGCGTAGGCAAGTTTGGTAATACGTTCAAGGTCGTTTTGTGCACCTGTAGAAATTTTACCAAATGTAATGTCTTCTGCAACACGGCCGCCTAAAGTCATGCACATACCGTCAAGCAATTGCTCGGTAGTGTATAAAAACTGTTCTTTTGGCAGGTATTGAGCATACCCCAGCGCAGCTACACCGCGTGGAACAATGGATACCTTTACTAACGGATCGGCATGCTCTAAAAACCAGCCTGCAATTGCGTGGCCTGCCTCATGATAAGCCACAATCCGCTTCTCTTCCGGTGATATGATCTTGTTCTTTTTCTCCAAACCACCAATCACACGGTCAATAGCATCCTGAAAATCCTGCATATCAACCGCCTCTTTGTTTTTACGTGCGGCTATCAAAGCGGCTTCATTACAAACGTTGGCAATTTCAGCACCGGCAAAGCCCGGTGTTTGTGCAGATAGTTTCTTAGCATCAACGCCGTCAGACAGTTTAACCGGTTTTAAGTGTACCTTAAAGATCTGCTCGCGGCCAATAAGGTCCGGTTTATCGATAGATACCTGCCTGTCAAAACGTCCCGGGCGCATTAGAGCGCTGTCCAGTACATCAGGGCGATTAGTCGCTGCAAGGATGATAATACCGCTATCAGTACCAAAACCATCCATTTCAACCAATAACTGGTTCAACGTATTCTCGCGCTCATCGTTACCGCCTACAATATTATTTTTGCCACGTGCACGGCCAATAGCATCAATTTCATCAATAAAAATGATACATGGAGCTTTATCCTTAGCCTGGCGGAACAAATCGCGTACACGTGATGCACCCACACCCACAAACATTTCCACAAAGTCAGATCCGGAAAGCGAAAAGAAAGGCACCTGCGCCTCGCCTGCAACGGCTTTGGCCAAAAGTGTTTTACCCGTACCCGGCGATCCTACAAGCAAAGCGCCTTTAGGGATCTTACCACCCAGGTTGGTATATTTTTTAGGGTTCTTCAGGAAATCTACAATTTCCATCACCTCCTGCTTAGCTTCTTCCAAACCGGCAACATCATTAAACGTAACCGATACCTGGGCCTCTTTATCAAATAAAGTCGCTTTTGATTTACCGATGTTGAAAATCTGACCGCCGGGGCCACCACCAGCGCCACCACTCATGCGGCGCATAATAAACAACCAAACGCCCACTAAAAGCACTGCCATTATAATGCACTGCACCAGCCAGTTGCTCAAAAGGTTTTCTTTTCCCTGCTCATATTGAATAGGGGTTTTTGCTGCATCCGGCAGATCTTTCTCTGCATTGGCAATAGATTGCTTCAGGCTCTCGTAAGATGCATCAGTAAAAAAGTACTGCGGGCCATCTGCAGCCATACTTAAACCGCGCTGGTTTTTATTGGCATCTGCGTATTGCGACTTGGTAAGGCTATCTTTTTTAATATAAACTTCGGCCACCACAAGGTCGCCATTTTTGTAAGCTACCACCTTGTCAACATCATGCTGTTTAAGCATGTCATTACTAAATTTCTGGAAGCTGATCTGTTTACCGCTGTTGCCTCCTAAAAACGTAGGCACTACCAATAAACCAATAATGGCTATGGCATAAAGCCACATCAAATTAAACTTAGGCGGTTTGGGGGTTAATTTTTTATTCGGAATTTTCCGGGTCGGTTTCTGATCGGACTTTTTATCTTTGATTTCCATTTTTACAAGCTCAACTAATCAATATTTAATTAAAGGGGTATATAATTGAGCAATTAAGCGCTTTTATAACTTTTTATTTCAGCATCACCCCATAGGTCTTCAACACCGTAAAACTCGCGTTTATCTGTTCTGAAGATGTGTATCACTACATCTATATAATCCAGTAGTATCCATTCGCCATGTTCAAGCCCTTCTTTTCTCCAGGGGTCCTGCTGCATTGCTTTATAAATCTCTTCTTCTACACTGTTGGCAATTGCCTTAACCTGCGTGGCAGAATCGGCGTGGCATATCACAAAATAATCGGCCACAGAACTATTTACGCTACGAAGGTCAAGCCTTACCAGATCGTTCCCCTTTTTTTCCTGCATGCCATGTATGGCCAGTTCAGAAATGTAAGCGGATTCATTTAACACTTTGCTTTTTACCATCAAAAAGAATTAGTTTTGAACGATTTTGAGTTAAAAATTATTATACGTTGCAAAATAACATATTTTCAGGATTATTCGTCGGACAAAATTTAGTGTCACTTAAAGAAGTTGACTCTACCAACAATTTCCTTAAAAATATCTTGTCAAATTCCAAGCCAGTACCCGAAGGAACGGTCATTATGGCAGAAGACCAGTTTGCAGGCCGTGGGCAGCGTGAAAATGTATGGTATGCAGAGCCCGGTAAAAATTTAACTTTCAGCATATTGTTAAAACCTAATTTTGTAGACGCCCGGATGCAGTTCGATGTTACAAGAGTTGCAAGTTTAGGTGTCTACGACGCGCTGTCGCCCCTGTTAGGCAACCAACTAAGCATAAAATGGCCTAACGATATTTACTACGGTGATAAAAAGCTGGGTGGTATGCTGATAGAAAACATATTGCAGGGCAGCCAGATCAAAAACTCGGTTGTGGGCATTGGATTAAATGTTAATCAAAACAACTTCCCGGATACGGCCGGCAATGCAACATCCGTAACTCAGATATTGCATAAGGATTATGAATTAAAAAATTTATTAGCCGAAATTTGCAATCATATAGAACGCTATTATCTAAGTTTAAAGGCCGGTAGCGTAGATTTTGTAAGGAATACTTACTTAAGCCGACTATACCGCTTAAACGAAGCTAAGCGATATGAGTCGAACGGTGAGGTTTTTACAGGCACCATAAGGGGCGTTACAGATAACGGTTTATTAATTATTGACCACGCCGATGGCCAAAAACACTTTAGTTTAAAAGAGTTAGTATTTTTAAAAGACTAGTATGAAAAAATTATTTTTAGTGATAACCGCCCTGATAGTTACCGTAGCTGCACATGCACAGGTAGAATCGCATGTTAGATGGTCATACGTTGCCAAGAAAACGAGTGCCACAGAAGCCACCGTTTTTTTAAAAGCTAGCGTAGATAACGGCTGGCATATTTATTCGCAAAACGTAAAGGATGGCGGCCCTGTTAAAACCACGTTTACCTTCACCCCGTCTAAAGATTATATGGCAATAGGCAAAACCATTGAGCCGAAACCAATCAGCAAGTTTGAAAAGGTATTTGGAATGAATGTAGGTTATTTTGAAAACTCGGTGATCTTTCAGCAAAAATTTAAGCTAAAATCGGCAAAGGCCAAAACGGTTGCCGGCAAACTTGAATTCATGACCTGTAACGATCAAAAATGCCTGCCGCCAGATGAAGTTACTTTTTCGGTCCCTTTAGGATAATATTTACACGCTACATAAATGACATTACTTAAAAGCCGCGGCCTGTACGGTAACGGCATCTTGTTCTTTGCCCTGTTGTTATCTTTGCTGGCATTTACGCCACAAGCCGCCCGTGCAGTACAAACAAGCGCCGATACGGTATCAACCAAGGGGCTGGAGTTTACTGACATCCCCACCCCGGCAGATAGTATTGCCATCCGGAAAAAAGCCCTGGCCGATTCGGCAAAGGCACATCCGGTTACAGCGAAAAAAGAAACCGTTGCTGCTAAAGAAATCCCTAAAACTTTATGGCAGGTATTCATTGCCGGTTTCCTTGGTGGGTTCGCGGCATTTTTAATGCCATGTATCTACCCCATGCTGCCATTAACGGTAAGCTTTTTTACTAAAAAAGGCGGCAGCCGCAGCAAAGGGATCTTCAATTCAGTGCTCTATGGTTTATCTATCATATTTATTTACGTTTTCATAGGTATTTTGGTGGCCGTTATATTTGGCCCTGCTGCACTCAATGGCTTGGCTACCAATGGGGTTTTCAATTTCTTTTTCTTTTTACTTCTTATCGTATTCGGAGTGTCGTTTTTAGGTGCGTTTGAAATTACCCTGCCAAGTTCCCTGGCTAATAAGTTAGACGAGAACTCTGACAAGGGCGGCCTGGTAGGCATATTTTTTATGGCAGCCACTTTGGTTGTAGTGTCGTTCTCTTGTACCGGGCCAATAGTAAGTTCGGTATTGTTAGATGCCGCCGTTAAAGGCGAGCGCCTTGGCCCGGCAGTAAGTATGCTTGGCTTTTCTACCGCGCTGGCGCTGCCGTTTACATTGTTCGCCATGTTCCCGTCAGCATTAAAGTCGCTGCCAAAAAGTGGTGGCTGGTTAAACAGCGTTAAAGTGGTATTGGGTTTTATCGAGATCGCATTTGCTTTAAAATTCTTATCCAACGTGGATCTGGCTTACCACTGGAACCTTATTGACCGGGAGGTTGTATTATCTATCTGGATCGCGATTGGTTTGCTAATGGGTTTATACCTTATCGGCAAGATCAAATTTTCGCACGATAGCGACGTTACCCACATGTCGGTGCCGCGAACGTTCATCGCCATTATTGTATTCGCTTTTACTTTTTATATGATTCCGGGATTGTGGGGTGCGCCGCTTAATTCTATCAGCGCGTTATTGCCGCCTTTAAGTACCCAGGATTTCGATATTTCAGCCGGCTCAGGCGCGGCGTTAGCTCCGGCTGCATCCGGCAATACCTCAAGTATAAAATCCAAAAAATACGAGGAGTTGTTTAAACGCTTGCCTAAAGTAAAAGGAGTGGAGGATTGGTATGATTATGACCAGGCTGTGCAGGTAGCTAAAGAACTAAAGAAACCCATCCTTATCGACTTTACAGGTTGGAACTGCGTAAACTGCCGAAAAATGGAACAGAACGTTTTTCCGGTACCCGAAGTATTGAGCAAATTGCAGAATGAATTTGTGATGCTGCAGTTGGTGATAGACGACAAGACAGAGTTGCCTGCCGGCGAGAAATATAAATCGGCTGTTACCGGTAAGCAAATAACTGATTTGGGAGGGAAGTGGCTTGATATGGAGATCACAAAATACGACTCGAACGCGCAGCCATTTTATGTAATAGTAAATGAAAAAGGCGAGGCCCTTGTGCCGCCACAGGGTGCAAACTTTAATGTGAGCGAGTTTGTAAAATACCTTGACAGCGGTATCGCAGCGTATAAAAGTAGGCAATGACTGAAAATTAATGTAAATTCGCGGAACTTTACGAAAACGATGTAGTTTAACTGCCGTTTGAAAAGTTCTCTTTTACACTTAACATAAGCGCCCTTTACTAAAATGACGCAGATAAAAAACATAGGAGTTTTTACATCTGGTGGTGATGCCCCCGGCATGAATGCTGCCATCAGGTCAGTTGTACGCTCTGCAACTTATTACGGTATCAACGTAACCGGCATACGCCGTGGTTATGAGGGTATGATTAACGGCGAATTGTTTTCGATGGACCGCAAATCGGTATCAAACATTATTCAGCGTGGAGGTACTATTTTAAAAACAGCCCGCAGCGAGCAGTTCAAAACTACTGAAGGCCGTAAACTGGCATGTGAGCAACTGCAAAAACACGGTGTAGATGCCCTGGTTGCCATTGGTGGCGACGGTACTTTTACTGGCGCACGCATTTTTGGGCAAGAGTTTGATTTCCCAATCGTTGGTTTGCCCGGTACGATAGATAACGATTTGGTAGGCACCGATTTTACTATAGGTTACGATACTGCCATTAATACCGTTATTGACGCAGTTGACAAGATTCGCGATACTGCCGAATCGCATGACAGGGTATTTATAGTTGAGGTGATGGGCCGCGATTCGGGTTTAATTGCCTTACGTACTGGTATAGCATCAGGCGCCGAAGCCATTATCATCCCCGAAACTAAAACCGATATCAATAACCTTTGCGAGCGCCTGGAGCACAGCCGTAAGGATAAGCTGTCGAAAATTGTAATTGTGGCTGAAGGTGATGATGCGGGAGGTGCCTTTGAAATTGGGCGCCACGTAAAAGAGCGTTTTCCGCATTACGATACCCGCGTATCTATTCTTGGCCATATCCAGCGAGGTGGGCGCCCGTCTTGTATGGACAGGGTACTGGCTAGCCGGGTAGGTGTAGCAGCCGTTGAGGCGTTAAGGGACGGCCACCGTAATGAAATGATCGGGATTATCCACAATGAGATATCCTACACCCCGTTTGAGCATGCGTGCAAGCATACGGTTGATATAAACCCAAATTTTTTAAAGATAGTAGAGATACTGGCGATCTAACGGCCAACAGATAAATACAAAAGCAGCTTACAAAGCGGCTTTTGTATTTAATCTCATTAAGTTGTTTTTTTATTAAAAGAAGATACCTATTTAATTACAAGCATTTTATCTTTTAATTATTATTTATATCTTTGCAGCCCCGCAGAAAGAACTCCGGGGACATGTTGAATACATAAAAAAGAAAAAATGGCAACTAAAATCAGACTGCAAAGACACGGTAAAAAAGGTAAACCCTTTTATTATATCGTAGTAGCAGATGCCCGTGCTCCAAGAGACGGTCGTTTTATTGAGCGTATAGGTTCATACAACCCTAACACCAATCCGGCTACAATTGACATCAATTTTGATAAAACTCTTGACTGGGTTAACAATGGCGCACAGCCGACAGATACTTGCCGTGCAATATTGTCTTACAAAGGTGTTTTATACAAAAAACACTTACAAGGTGGTGTTAAAAAAGGCGCTTTAACTACCGAACAGGCAGATACTAAGTTTGCGGAGTGGTTAGATCAGAAAGATAGCAAGATAACCGGTAAAAAATCAAACTTAAACGCTGCTAAAGACGAAGCTAAAAAATTGGCTTTAATTGCAGAAGCGAAAAAGAAAGAAGATAAAGCTGCTATAATTGCCGCTAAAAACGCACCGGTTGCAGAAGAGGTAGAAGAAACTGAAGCACCTGCTGAAGACACTGCTACTGAAACTGAAGCAGAAAGCGCAGAATAATTTTACAAAGAGGATAGGCGCAAGAGTTACGCTCTTAACCCTTTAATCTGAAATGGCGAAAGACGAGCAGTCTTTCGCCATTGTTATTTAAATGCATCGATAATGAAAACTGAAGATTGTTTCCGGATAGGGAGTATACTTAAAACCAAAGGGTTGAAAGGTGAAATGCAGATCTATGTAGACTTTGACGATATTGAAAAAATCAAATTTTCGTCGTTGTTTATTGATATGGCAGGTAAAATGATCCCGTACTTTGTATCGTCTGTTAAATATTTGCAGAAAAGCCAGGCTTACCTAAACCTGGAGGATGTAGATACTATTGAGAAAGCAACCATGCTGGTAAAAAAAGACCTTTACCTGAGCAATAAATTAAAACCTAAAAAGAAAAAGGAAGAGTTTACTCTTAAAGATGTAAAAGGTTTTGTTGCTGTAGATGAAACGCATGGCGAATTAGGTGAAATACTTGACGTAGTTGAGTATCCGCAGCAGTTGATAGCTACACTGAGCTATAAAAATAAAGAGGTGCTGTTTCCCTTAAATGTAGAGATCATTAAAGGTATTGATGTTGAAGGGAGTGAATTGTACATCGCCCTGCCGGATGGCTTGCTTGATGTTTATTTGGAAGATTAGAATGTTCCTAAGACCGGTGTCAGCACCGGTCTTTTTGTTTACTAGTGTCTAATTATAACGGTAAGGCGCAATCAGGTAAAACTCCGGAATTTGGACGTTAAAAACAGCGTTATCTAACAAGCGCTCCATTTGGTACTCGCCCTTCATGCTGCCCATATCTGTCTTTAAATTGCACCCTGATACGTATTCATGAGATGTGCCGGGTTCAATAACAGGTTGCTGGCCAACTACCCCTTCGCCCTCTACCTCACGTTTGGCGCCGTTAGAGTCAAAGATGTACCAATGCCTGCTGATCAAACGCACCGCATAGTTGCCCATGTTCTCGATGTTCACACGGTAGGCAAACATGAAATGATCATTTGCAGGATTCGAGTATTCGGGCTGGTAAATTGTTTCAACTGAAACCTTAACACCTTCAGTTATAGTAGTTGCCATTGTTTTTTTCCTTGTATCAAATATATACGTAACAATTAAGTATTAAGCCATTTCCAGGCTATATTTTTTTTCAACGCCGTCCAGAATTTCCATTATATCCTCATAAGTGCCGGCGGTAACCAGTTGCATGCGGTGCTCTTTAAAGTTTTCAACCCCTTTGAAGTAATTGCTGTAATGGCGGCGCATTTCAAAAATACCGGTACGTGGCCCCTTCCATTCCATCGATTTCTCGAGATGTGTTTTACAAACAGCTATACGTTCGCTTATTGTTGGCTTTTCCAGTTGCTCACCGGTTTTGAAAAAGTGTTTTACCTCGCGAAAGATCCATGGGTAACCTATAGCGGCACGGCCTATCATCATTCCATCCACGCCATATTCCATGCGCCAGTTGGCCGCTTTCTCCGGCGAATCGATATCACCATTACCAAATATCGGTATCTGGATGCGCGGGTTCTTTTTTATCTGACTGATCAGCGTCCAGTCGGCAACGCCTTTATACATTTGCGCACGGGTGCGGCCATGTATGGTTAAGGCTTTAATGCCAACATCCTGCAGCCGTTCGGCAACTTCATAAACATTTTTAGTATTATCGTCCCAGCCAAGGCGGGTTTTAACGGTAACCGGCAAATGCGTAGCATTAACCACAGCTTTGGTCATAGCTACCATTCGGTCTATATCCTGTAATAGGCTTGCGCCTGCTCCACGGCAAGCCACCTGCTTTACAGGGCAGCCGTAATTAATATCCATCAGGTCGGGGTTGGCCAAAGTGGCTATCTCTGTTGCCTGGCGCATGTGATCGATATCACTGCCGAAGATCTGGATACCAATGGGCCTCTCGTACTCAAATATGTCCAGCTTTTGGCGGCTTTTGGCAGCATCGCGTATCAAGCCTTCTGATGATATAAATTCTGTGTACATCATATCCGCACCGTTTTGCTTACACACGTAACGGAACGGCGGATCACTCACATCTTCCATCGGTGCCAGCAGCAGCGGGAACTCTCCTAAATCAATATTTCCTATTTGTACAGACATGGGCTATATTCGTGCAAATTTACGAAATTTAAGCTACATGGTAAAAAGGCCTGTAAATCAAATGACTCCGGCGTTACAGTTTCTGCTTTTTATAGTGGTTACAGTGGTCACCATCATTGTTTTTAACCTGATTGGGTTGGGGGTTATTGCAGGCATATATGGTGTCGGTGTTATCAAAGCCATCATGGCGCTTGATTTTGCCGCACCCGGCCTTACCGGTGCCTTGTATATTTTACAACTGATTAGTACTACTATACCCATATTTTTGGCCCCCATTTTTTTTGCCGGGGTAGTTGTTAAAGATTCGCAAGGGTATTTGAAGCCAACAATTAAGTTTCCGTGGATGCTTATCATTGTTGCTTTTTTTATAACGATGATCTCGTCTCCACTGATTGAGCTTTCCGGCAACATTAATCAAAAAATGGTGCTGCCTGAGTTTTTAAAAGGCCTGGAGCGCTGGATGAAAGATAGCGAGGAGGCTGCCAGGAGAATAACTATGGCTATCCTGAAAATGGATAGCGTGGCAGACTGCATTAAAAATGTAATACTGATAGGCCTGCTCACCGCTATTGCCGAAGAATTTATGTTCCGTGGGGCACTGCAAACCATCATGCAACGGTGGACGAAAAACACCCACGCCGCTATCTGGATCACAGCTGCATTGTTCAGCGCTTTCCACATGGAGTTTTACGGCTTTTTGCCGAGGATGCTGTTAGGTGCTATGTTCGGCTACTTTGTTGCCTGGAGCGGCAGTATCTGGCCGGCTATTTGGGGGCATTTTGTTAATAATGGTACAGCAGTAGTTGCTACCTATTTGTATCAGCAAAAAAAGATCACGATTAGCCCGGATGATCAGCATGTATTTAATTACGCAGGCTATATCTTTAGCTTTATAATTATCATAATTTTGCTGATGGTTTATAAAAAGATCGCATCGGCAACTGAAGTAAATGGAGAAGAACTGGGTTAAAATTTTCACCTCAACCAATTATTATCAATCAGAAATTGTTAAGCAAATGCTTACCGGTAACCATATCGATGCCGTTATGCTAAACAAGCAATCATCATCACACCAGGCTTTTGGAGATATTGAGGTTTACATTCACCAGGAAGATTTTAGTCAGGCCATCGAAATTATGATATTGAATCAAATTAGTATATGAAGACACGCGCCATAACCGGCTTTTTTTTTATCATCGTAATGTTAGCTTCAGTACTGCTGGGGCACTATGTTTTTGGCGGGTTTTACCTGGTGCTATCGTTGCTTTGTTTGCACGAGTTTTATGGCCTTAATATAAAAAGCGGCATCCAGCCTAACCGCGTATCTGGCTTTGCCAATGCCGTATTTATTTATTCCATTTTCGCGCTCATAACTTATCATGATCAGCCGGTGTACCACAGTATTTTATTGCTGCTTACACTTACTATCAGCGCCGTTTTCTTACAGGAACTTTTCAAGATAGAGGTAGCCCCGTTCACTAACATTGCCTACACTTTTGCCGGGTTGGTTTTTGTGATCGTACCTTTCACGTTCTTTCACGCGCTGGCTTTTGTAAAGGGAGAATTTAACTATCATTTTCCGCTGGCATTTTTGCTCATGTTATGGGCTAACGATACCGGGGCATACCTGGTTGGTCGTGCCATTGGCCGTACCAAGTTATTTGAACGCCATTCCCCGAAAAAAACGTGGGAAGGATTTATTGGCGGCGTTGCCATAAGCGCAGGTGTGGGTTTTATTTGCAGTATCTACTTTAAAGAGCTGGCCTGGAACCAATGGGTATCTGTAGCCATACTTATCGGCTGCTTCGGTACACTGGGCGATTTGGTAGAATCAATGTTTAAACGGAGTATCAATATTAAAGATTCGGGCGGTATACTGCCCGGCCATGGCGGGTTGCTTGACCGTTTCGACGGATTTTTGATGGCTGCCCCCATAGTTTATACCTATCTATACTTCGTTGTAAATGCTTAGTTTTGTAAAAAATTATTAACCGATATGACTATCCACAAAGAAGGATACACCTCCATCGCTATTACCGTGCTGTTTATTTTTGTAGTGAACGCATTGGTGCAGTTTTACTTTCCGGATGCGCATACTATAAAATGGATCCTATATATCTTTTCGTTTTTGTTATTTGTGATCGTACTGCAGTTTTTCCGTAGCCCAATACTGCATATCAACACTAACGAAACACAGGTGCTTTGCCCTGCAGACGGTAAAGTTGTGGTAATTGAAGAAGCAGATGAGCCGGAGTTTTTAAAGGACAGGCGCATCCAGCTATCGGTATTTATGTCTCCGGTTAATGTACACGTGAACCGCAACCCTATCAGCGGGGTAGTCAAATATTTCAAATATCACCCGGGTAAATACCTGGTTGCATGGCACCCCAAATCATCAACAGAAAACGAGCGTACAACCGTAGTGACTCAAAACAGCGAAGGTACGATGGTGCTTTTCCGACAGATTGCAGGTGCATTGGCACGCCGTATTGTATGGTATGTTAAAGAGGGTGATGTGGTAGAGCAGGGCCAGCAGTTTGGCTTTATTAAATTTGGGTCGCGGGTAGATATCTTCCTGCCGTTAGGTACTAAAATAAACGTGGAGCTTAACCAGGTGGTAAAAGGCGGCCGCACCGTGTTGGCCGAGCTGCCAAGCGTTGGCACATTTGTGGAAGAAGAAGAGCAATTGGCGGAAATCGAAGAGAAGGAAAAGGCAGCCCGCCAATTAACAGACCTACATGGCGACCCTACCTTAGTAATTGAGCACAAGGAGCCGATAAGCGATACCATTAACCCGGCAGACGACTTGCCGCCGCTTTTGGCAAAAACGCCCAAACCGAAACCAGCGCCAAAAAACCATCGGCCCCGATAATAAAAAAGAAAAAAGACGAATAATGAATCAGCCAGGTGTAATGCCCGGCTTAGTGTTAATTGTTATATTTCCACAGCTCGTGCTCCCAACCGGCAAGCGCTTTCTGCACTTTATCAGATTCGCGTAGTTTATCCAGTCCCTGTGCAAAATCGTTGATACGCTCATCTTTGTCGTTCGACTCTTTTATAACATAACTGGTAAATAAGCGCTTCATAAAAATGTCGTCGTAACTTAAGCTGGTTGCATCATTATTGCGGTTAATTACCTCTTTGTTTGCAAATACCCGCCTTGCCTGCGGAAAGTAAACCCAAAAGGCAGGCTGATAATTTAAATTCATATTGGCTGCCTTGGGTTTTATTAGCGGCGCCAAGCCAACTATCTGTGGCTCGAATACCGAGCGTTGCTTATCATATACCCAATCCTCCTTTATCCGAAACTTAACAACACTATCCGGGTTAAATTCACCTGCGCGCAACTCCGAGCCGATTTTATTACCGTCTTTGTCAAAATGGTCAACCAAGCTGCTGTCTGCCATTTTACTACGCGCCTGGGCCGGTGTTAAGCGTTTGGTAAACGCATCGCCGCCAGGGTCGGTTTTGCCAGGGGTGGGATCATAGGCGGTTACTTCGCCATCCTTAATGGCTGCCATCAGTACATCTATCAGGCGCTGTTTGGGCGATGCCATAAAGCGGTTGGCTTTTTCGCGTACGTCAATATCGCGCCAAACGCGTTTGGAAAACGTGACATCGCCCTCGCGCAGGTTGGCGTAAGGGCTTAGACGGGCATTTGCCATATCCGTTTTTTTATAAGCGCCGTCTAACGGGCGCAATTGTACCGATCGGGCAATAGCGAAGGTTCCCGGTGCACAATCGCTTTTAGTGTACGATGTGCCGTTGTAAGAAGAGTCGCTGGTCCAGATTCCGCTGATCGCGTAAAGGGAGTTTGCTGAATCGATCATGAATTTGCCCCTCATGCGTTTCATGCAAAAGATGTACTGATTGTTGCAATCGCAGTTAAGGGTTTTGTATTCGTTTAAAACAACATCAATGCCGTTAACGCTGCCTTCAACTAAAAAACTTACCGCGTGATTATCCAGCGTACGAAAGCTGGAGCTGCCGGTAATTTTATTACCCACTTGCTTTAAATCAAGTTCTATCCTAAAGTGAATGCTTTTATCGGCCTGTGGCAATTCGCCCAGCCACTTACCTGTAAGATTAGGTTTTTGTGCAAAAATGCCGGTAAACGCAAATAAGAATAGGCTAAGTACTAAATATCTCATCTGTAAAACAGCTTAAACGAAAAAAGCCTTTCTGCATTGCAGAAAGGCTTCAATATACAAAAATGTAAATTAAACTCTTTTTGATTTGATTCGGGCTGCTTTACCGGTAAGGGCACGCAGGTAAAATAATTTAGCGCGGCGAACTTTACCTACACTGTTTACTTCAATTTTATCAATGTTTGGAGAATTGTAAGGGAAGATACGCTCAACACCAATACCGTTTGATACTTTACGTACGGTAAAGGTTTCGCTGTTACCTACACTGTTGCGTTGTAAAACAACACCCTGGTAAAGCTGGATACGTTCTTTGTTACCTTCTCTGATTTTATAATATACGCTAACAGTATCACCGGCCTTAAATGACGGGAATTGATTTTTAACTACTGATTGCTCTTCTACAAATTTTACTAAATCCATGATTTTTAGCTCTTAAAGCGATTTTTAACCCGTAAAAATCGGAGTGCAATTATACGGACTTTATTTGAAATAAAAAAGACTATGTGAAAAATTTCCACATTTTATGGTTTGTTCACAAGTTAGGGCGGCTTTGCCACCGATCAAGTTGATTATGAGCTTGATTAGCGCCGGCGAAAAACATCTGCCACTTAGTATAAAAAGTTTAACGGCTATTAGTCCAACAGATCGGGCCTGCGGGCTTTGGTTCGTTCCATTGCTTGCTCAAAACGCCACTTTTCAACTGCGGGTGTATTACCGCTCAGTAAAATATCCGGTACTTTATGACCATTCCAGTCGGCAGGTCGAGTATAAACCGGCGCATCCAGCATATCGTTCTGGAAAGAATCTGAAAGGGCGGATGTCTCGTCGGACAGAACACCCGGTATCAGCCTTACAACGGTATCGACTAATACGGCAGCAGGCAACTCACCACCGGATAGTACATAATCGCCGATAGAAATCTCACGCGTTACATAAATGTCACGGATACGCTGATCGATCCCTTTGTAATGGCCGCACAGGATAATGATATTCCCTTTAATAGACAGCTGATTGGCAATCTTCTGATCCAAAGTTTCGCCATCGGGCGTCATGAAAATGATCTCGTCGTAGTCGCGTTCACTTTTTAATTTATCGATACATGCAGCAAAAGGGGGTATGCCCATCACCATGCCGCTGCCGCCTCCGTAAGGATAATCATCAACGCTTTTCTGTTTACCGGTTGCATAATCGCGCAGGTTGTGCACCACTATTTCTGAAATGCCTTTTTTTTGCGCGCGCAATAAAATAGAGTGGGCAAAAGGGCTTTCCAGCAGACCGGGCAAAACAGAAATGATGTCGAAACGCATGGCGCAAAGATAATTATAATGCACAGATGTGCGGATTACCAATTTACAGCTATTTTAAATAGCCTTTTGTATTTGCCAGCAATGGCCAAACGGATCCCTGATCTCGGCCTGGCGGTAGCCGTAATCGTAATCCTTAACTGGTGTTAAAATAGTTGCGCCGGCAGCTACAGCAGCATCAACTACAGCCTGTACGTTTTCAACAAAAAGGCCGATGCTTATGGTAGTTGCTTTAACCGTTGCCGGACTAAGCACGTTAACCCGCTCCATATCTTCATGCAGGTGAAAAAGAGTACCGGATATCGAAAGTTCGGATACGTGAATGGTGCCGTTATCATTACTAAAACGTCGCAGTTCTATAGCTCCAAAAGCATTTAAATAAAAATCGATACTGGTTGTGCCATGAGGTATAGCCAGCATCGGTGCAAATACGGGTTTACCTTGCATAAGTATAACAGGTTAATTTTATACTAAAGTAATGTTGATTCGCAAAAATGGCAATGAGTAATCCCACATCAAACGCTTTCCCTGCCCGGGTGTTAAATCATAGATGGTATCTATAGCCAGAACGCCGGTTATGCCTGAATTGGGTTGGAGGCTTTATAAAAGGTTATGACCAAAAGTAACGTTAAAACTACTGTTAGTGTCCAATGGCCCTAAACATGACAAGCTACTGCAAAAGGGGCCTAACAACAATTTTTTGCTGTTAAAGATCAATCGGGTCTTTTTGAAACAGCATTATAACAAAGCTGATTACAAACAACACTACCGCAGCAATGAATACATAAGTGATCATAACAAAAAGTATTAGTAAATAATTGGTGTTTAGATAACACTGCAAATAATACTTTGTTTATTGTTGTTTAAATTAATTTTAAATGAAAGTTAAGTGCAATGAATCTTAACGAAACACAAATCGTATAGCGATAGGTTGTATGACCCTTTGCTACATCCGATTATAGCCTCCCTTATGTTTTTCGATAAGTGAATCCGTTACAACCATTTCGTCGTTGACGGCCACACGACGACACGTCATCCTTTGTGCTACAATGCATATAAAAAAAGATCGCTATCGGTTAAATAGCGATCTTTAAATAGTTTCTTCGAATATTAGTTTCTGCGGTTAAATAGGAATGAGGCATAGTAAACCAATGTTGCAAGCGCGCTTAAGGCGGCAACAACATACGTCATTGCTGCCCACCATAGGGCATCTTTAGCCTGTTCATGTTCTTCATGGGTTTGCATGATAGCGTAGTTATTATTTAACCAGGCCAGGGCGCGGTTGCTTGCATCAAATTCTACCGGCAGTGTAATAAAGCTAAAAAGGGTTACCAACGCCAGGGCGCCAACGCCAATGGCCAGCACAAAAGGGTTATGCGTAAAAAACAGCAGCATAATGCCTACCATCAGTGTCCACTGGGTAAGGGTAGATGCTACATTTACTACAGGCACTAATGTTGAACGCAACGTGAGCCAGCTATAAGCTTTCGCGTGCTGTACGGCATGGCCGCACTCGTGGGCGGCTACTGCAGCAGCAGCTACACTGCGGCTGTGATATACATCGGGGCTTAAATTAACAGTTTTATCTTCGGGGTTGTAATGGTCTGTAAGCTGGCCCTCAACAGAAATAACCTTAACATCGTAAATGCCATTGTCGCGCAGCATACGCTCGGCCACATCCTTACCGGATAAGCCCGAAAGCAGCGGCATTTCTGAGTAATGCTTGAACTTGTTTTTAAAACGCCATTGCACCACAAAATTAATGAGCGCAATAGCAATCATCAGTATCCAGGCTGAGTTATATGATATAAATAATAGGTGCATCATTTCAATAGTTTTATAACACCATATTCAAAAAGTATTCCATCTTACTAATGGCAGTTTTCGATTGACGAACTGACATTCTAATACCATGCCAGGCCACAACTATTTATACGGACACATGGCATGTCATCGACAATGCCTGATCGACTTAAAATAGCTCCATCAATCGCTCCAGCAACATCCCGCGCGACCCTTTTATGAGCACTGTAGCGTTCTTGATTGGGTTAATTTTCAGACCCGTTATCGCATCTTCTGCGGATAAATAAAAAGTGGTATTAATCAGCGCCGTATTTTGCACTTCGGTTTGCTGGCTGCTAAATTCTTTACCTATAAAAATGCATTCGTCAACGTTAGCTTCCAGCGCCTTACGGATCACGGCGGTATGCTCAATAGCGGCCTCGGTACCCATCTCAAACATATCACCCAGGATCATTACTTTACGGTTGGCGGTGAGCTTGTCCATATTTTCAATAGCTACAAACATGCTGCTGGGGTTGGCGTTGTAAAAATCGCATATCAAGGTGTTAGTTACGGTTTTTTGAATTTGTGAACGGTTGTTTTTGGGTTGATACCCCTCAATGCCGTTATTGATCTCGTCAGTAGTGAGGCCGAAATTTGTGCCGATGCAAATGGCTGCCAATATATTATCCAGGTTGTAAGCGCCTGTTAAATTGGTTTTCACGTTGTAGCAGGAGCTTTCTTTATCACACCATTTTAAGGTAAGGAACGGCGAATTCTCCAGCAGTTTTCCATTGACCAATAAGTCGGGATTGATATTTTTACCGTAGAAAATCACATTTTCCAGGTCGCGTTCAGTCTGCATTTTTAAAAGCACCTGGTCGTCGCTGTTTATAAATGCGGTATTGCCAGTTTTTTTGAGGTAATCGTACAGTTCGCCTTTTCCTTTTTTTACACCTTCTACACCACCAAACCCTTCTAAATGTGCTTTGCCAACGTTAGTAATAAGGCCGTGCGATGGTTGCGCAATAGTGCACAAAAACTCAATTTCTTTTTGATGGTTGGCACCCATTTCTATTACCGCCATTTGATGTTGTGCCCTAATAGCCAATATTGTTAAAGGTACGCCGATATGATTGTTAAGGTTGCCCTGTGTAGCCAGCGTATTGAACTTTTGCGATAGCACAGCGTTGATCAATTCTTTGGTGGTGGTTTTACCATTGGTGCCGGTAAGGCCAATCACGGGGATCTGCAACTGCCGGCGATGGTATGCTGCCAGGTGTTGCAGAGATGTCAAAACGTCATCTACCAAAACAAACCTATCACCTGTAGCAACATCCGGGTTATCTACAACAGCGTAAGCTGCACCGGCTTCGACCGCTTGTGCTGCAAATGTGTTAGCATCGAACTTATCACCTTTTAACGCAAAGAAAATGCTTCCCGAAGCAATTTTACGGGTATCGGTACTGATGATAGGATGTTGAACATACAGCTGATAAAGTTGCTCAATAGTAATCATGGTGATGTATGGCTTTAAACGCTTAAATATAATAGCTTTTAATGTTGTACGTTAATTTTCTGCTTCTGTTGATAATTTAACCAGGCTATTACCGCTTTGATCTCTGCATAGCTGTAATTTTCTCCCAAAATTTCTTTGAGCGGTGCCAGGCGTTCGGTGCCATAGCTTTCAACAGCATCTTTTATCGCTGGTATTTTATCTTCGGTAACAAATGCAGATACGTCCAGTGTCCCATTTTCAACAAAGGTGCTCAGGTGTCCCTCAATGGTGGTTGGCGACAGGCCACGTTCCTGCGCTATTTGGGCAACGGTCTTACCTTCTTTATAAAGGGTGTAAGTAGCGTTAAAAGTATCTGAAACCCTTGCCGGGCGCTTATTTTTTCTAACACTTTTTTTTGCCTTTTGCTCAATTTTTGACGTGAGGCCATACTGCTCGCTGTAATTATTAATGGTTGCCAGAAATTCGCGGCCGTATCGTGCCAGCTTAACATCGCCAAAGCCGGATATCAGCCGCAGTTCTTCCATTTTTTGCGGCAGGTACGTGGCAATTTCCAGTAAAGTGGCCTCTGATAATATAATGTAAGCCGGCAGATTTTCGGTAGCCGCAATTTCATGAAGTTGTTTGCGCAACAAGGCCATTAAACCGGCATCGTAAGCGAGCTCTGTTGCCTGTGCATCCTCAATAATTTGTGATGCTATTAGTTCAATCCTGGCGTCACCTTTTAAGACACTATCGCTTGTAGATGTTAGCTGCAGTGCCGAGTAGCCGTCTTCGCTTATCTTTAAATAGCCCATTGCAAGTAATTCACGCAGGTAGCGCTGCCAGTCGGCCTTGCTGATGTCTGCCCCGGCGCCATATGTTTTAAGCTGCTTATGATCTGCCCAAATTTTTCCACTGCGCGATCCGCGTAAAAAGTCGATAATGTAGTTTGCCCCAAACCGTTCCTTTAAGCGTGCTACTGCAGACAGCACCTTCTGGGCGATAAGTGTACCGTCGAACTTAGTAAACTCACTCAGACAAAAATCGCAAGATCCGCAGTTATCCGGGAACGGTTCATCAAAATATTGCATCAAATACTGGCGCCGGCAGGCGTGCAGTTGGCAATAATTTACCATATCATCCAGTTTTTTAAGCATTATGGCACTTTGTTCGGCATTGTTTTCAACCATAGCAAAGCTTTTAAGCTTAATGGCATCACCGGGCGAGTACAATAGAAGCGCATCGCTGGGTAAGCCATCGCGCCCGGCCCGGCCCGTTTCCTGGTAGTAACCTTCAATATTCTTTGGCAGGTCGATGTGAACTACGTACCGTACATTCGATTTATTGATTCCCATACCAAAGGCAATGGTGGCTACCATTATCTTCACATGATCTTTCAAAAAGGCTTCCTGATTACGGGCTTTTACATCACTGGTTAGTCCGGCGTGATAGGCCTCGGCCGCATAGCCCTCGGCTTTCAGGTCCCCGGCCAGGGCTTCTGTTGATTTGCGCGACAGGCAGTAAATAATGCCCGAATCATCTTTACGCTCCCTCAGGAAGGTAAGCAACTGGTCGAAGCTTTTCTTTTTGGGCTGCACCCGGTAAGCAATATTTTCGCGGTTAAAAGATGATATAAATACCGCAGGTTGGTGCAGGTTAAGTTTTTCTAAAATATCCTTTTGTGTCAATTTATCGGCAGTAGCGGTAAGCGCAATTACCGGCACATTTGGAAATTGGTTTTTAAGCCCGGCAAGCATCAGATATTCGGGTCGGAAATCATGCCCCCATTGCGAGATGCAATGCGCCTCGTCAATAGCTATCTGCACAATTTTCAAAGCACGTAAAAAGGTCATTAACCGGTCGTCCTTACCGAAAAGGCGCTCGGGGGCAATGTATAGCAAGCGCAGCTGATTATTCTTCAGTTGGAGGGCAATATCTTTTTGCTCATCCGGGTTTTGGCTCGAGTTTAAAAAGGCAGCCGGGATGCCGTTTAGGTTAAGGCTGTCTACCTGGTCTTTCATCAGCGCGATCAACGGTGAGATTACGATGGTTAATCCATCCAGCAGCACTGCGGGCAGCTGGTAGCAAAGCGATTTGCCGCCGCCGGTGGGCATCAGTACCATTACGTCCTGCTTATCAAGTATGTGCTGGATAATGGCTTCCTGAGTATGCCGGAATTTGCTGTAACCGAAATATTTTTGAAGTGCCTGTAGTGGTGTCATAATGTGCCGTCGCGATAGCGGTCAGGTTAAAGTGTGCAAATTACAAATTATGATAGCGGAATTATGACCGGGAGTAAATATAGCCCCAACCAGCGGCAAATCATCTTAACCCACCTTTTTCATAGCCTTTTGATGGTCAAATATTTAAGTCGTTTTTCCGTAAAAAAGTGTAAACCTTTGTTAAGCCAAATTATATTTTTATTTTATATAAGCTATAGCTGCCATGAATCACCGGCCCGCAGATTCAAAAAAAAATGAGCATATTAGCTTTTACTACCGCCAACCTGTTTGTGTATGTTAAAAAAATTACGCGCTCTGTTTATCTTATCTCTTTTTGCTTCCGTTGCTATGGCGCAAAGCATCCAATCGCCCGAGCAATTTTTGGGCTACAAACCGGGTGAGCAGTATACCCCGCACCATAAAATTGTCGAGTACTTTAAATATATAGCTGCAACAGCAAAAAGCACCCGGCTGCAACAGTTTGGCACTACTAACGAGGGCAGGCCGTTGCTGGCTATGTTCATCGGCTCGGACGAGAACATTGGGCGACTGGAAGAGATACGCCACAATAACCTGCGTTTAGCAGGGATAGAGAGCGGCCCTGCACTGACCAATGCGCCTGAAATTACCTGGCTAAGCTACAATGTGCATGGCAACGAGCCGGCATCAAGCGAGGCCGCAATGTGGGTGCTGTTTGATATGGTAGACCCGGCTAACACCCGCACCAAAGCCTGGTTAAAAAATACGCTGGTGGTGATAGACCCCTGTTTAAACCCCGATGGCCGCGACCGCTACGTAAACTTTTACAACTCTGTTAAAGGCATTGCGCCAGATGTAAATCTGTACGCCAGGGAACACGCTGAGCCATGGCCGGGCGGTCGTGTAAACCATTATTACTTTGACCTGAACCGCGATTGGGCGTGGCAGTCGCAAAAGGAAACACAGGCACGTGTTGGCCTGTACAACCAATGGCTGCCACAGGTACATGTCGATTTTCATGAGCAGGGCATTAACGCGCCTTATTACTTTGCACCTGCTGCTGAGCCCTACCACAAAGACATTACCCAATGGCAGCGCGATATTCAGGTGACCATTGGTAAAAACAACGCTAAAGATTTTGATAAGAACGGCTGGATGTATTTTACCAAGCAGGAGTTTGATCTGCTATACCCGTCATACGGCGACACTTATCCTTTATATAGCGGTTCTATCGGGATGACCTATGAGCAGGGTGGCATAAGCGGAGGCCTTGCGGTGGTAACCCGTAACGGCGATACGCTGACACTGGTTCAACGCGTGGCGCATCACCACTCAACCGGTATCAGCACTATCGAAACTGCATCAGAAAACGCTAATCGGTTAAAAGAGGAGTTTAAAAAGTTTTACGATAACAGCCGTACAAACCCACCGGGCGATTACAAAACCTATGTGGTTAAGAACGACAATAACGAAAAGACAGATCTACTGGCAAAAATGCTTGCCCGTAACGGCATACAGTATGGGTTTGGCCTGGGTAAAAGATCGGTAACAGGATATAATTATTTTAACGGTAAAACAGAAGCGTATACCGTTGGCCCGAATGATTTGGTGATCAACGCTTATCAGCCTAAGTCAGTATTGCTGCATGTGTTAATGGAGCCCCGCACCTTCATTCCCGATTCGGCCACTTACGATATCACTGCATGGGCCTTACCCTTCGCATACGGGCTTAAAACCTACGGCTTAAAAGAATCATACAAACCCCAAAGCACCAGCTGGACTATTGCCAAACCACAAGTGCTTACCAATACATCGGCGTATGCCTATGTTTCGGCATGGCAGTCTGTTGCGGATGTGCGTTTCCTGGCCGCCTTGCTAAAAAAGGGCGTTAAGGTGCGTTATACTGATAAACCCTTCGAGGCTGCCGGCAAGAAGTTTACCGCAGGGTCATTGGTTATTACCCGGATGAGCAATACCGGGGTCGACTTTGATCATATTGTCACCCAAACCGCTGCCGAAATGGGGCATGAGTTAACGCCGCTTTCATCCGGCTTTGTAGATAAGGGCAATGATATAGGGTCGGATGTTATCCATCTCATCAAGCAGCCGCGCGTTTTATTAATTGCCGGCGATGGCGTAAACTCCGAAGCAATGGGCGAGGTTTGGCATCTATTTGAACAGCAAATTAATTACCCTATAACTTTAATGCGATACCAGGACATGGGCCGCGGCAAGCTTTCTGATTTTGATGTTGCTATTTTCCCAGACGGGCGCTATCAGGATTTCCCGTCGGAAAAGCTGCAGAGCTGGATCCGCGACGGCGGCCGGCTTATCGCCATTGACAACGCGGTTTCTTTGCTGGCAGAAAAGAAAGGTATGTTTCTAAAAAATAAGGAAGATAAAGACAAGAAGGACGATGCTAAGGAAAAAGCCTTCACTGTTAAAAAATACGGGGACAGGGAGCGTGATGCCATATCGGGCAGTATTCCGGGCGCCATCTTCAAGTTGAATATTGATAATACCCATCCGCTTGCATTTGGCCTGCCAGATTATTATTACTCACTTAAATTAAGCGATGATATTTACGAGCTGTTGGGCGATGACGATTGGAATGTTGGCACTGTAAAAAAAGACAGCTACGTATCGGGCTTCGCGGGTTACCGGTCGAAGCAAAAAATAGCCAATGGTATGCTACTGGGCGTACAGAATATAGGCCGTGGCCAGGTTGTTTATCTTACAGATGACCCGTTATTCCGCAGCTTTTGGGAAAACGGAAAGCTGCTGTTTAGTAACGCGGTGTTTATGGTTGGGCAGTAAGCCGCTGTCAAATTCCCGCTAAGAAGTGCTCAAAAGTCTCCCCAGCAGACAGAGGGGAGACTTATAGAAAGCTTTTATCCCCCGCTTTTTACACGGCCTTTTTCATCATCGGCACCAGTTTGGTGCTGGCGGGCTTTGATCTTGTTGTTGCCAAAATTGTAGGTTAAAGTTAATCGGCCCAAACGGGTTTCATTCTTTTGCCTGATATCCAGGTTAACACTTTGAAAACGCGTACTCAGATTGTTACGACGGGTGTTAAAGATATCGGTAACGGACAGTTTAATATTTAGCTTTTTATTTAAATAGGAATGGCTTATCCCTGCATCTGCAGAGTATTGCTGCCTTAATTTAAAGATGCTGTAAGCCTGGGGCGATTGGTAATTAGCGCTTAGCTCGGCCTTATAGCCTTTGCCAAACAGAAAAGTTTGGGTTGCCCTTACGTTAAAGGCTATCTGGCTGTTATCGAGTGTGCCACCTAACAGCGAGTCGGATTTAAACGCATTGTAAAAACCGTTAAAGTTTATGTTACCTGTCCACCATTTAGCAATGGTATAAGGCGAGTTGATATTGATGTTGTATGAATCTTGTTTTTGCAGGTTTGCCCGTGTTTGGTAAGTAGCTTTAGAAATAGAATCGGTTAACAATACCTCGACACTTACATCGGTAGTGCGGCTGTATCCCAATGTCACGTTAATGGTTTTATTATATGTATAACTTAATTCAAAGGTATTGGTATACTGCGGTTTTAAAAACGGGTTGCCCTGCTCATAGGTGTACTGGTCAAGATAGTAGCGGAATGGGTTAAGGTTGTCATAATTCGGCCTGTCTATACGGCGGCTGTAGCTTACGCCAACCTCATGCTTATCTGACAGGGTGTGGTTGATAAACACACTTGGAAAGAAATCAAGGTAAGAACGTTTCACAACCTGGCTTTGCGTAATCAAATTCCCTGTAGATGAAGTGCGCTCCGCACGCAAGCCGGCCTGTATGGATGTGTTTTTGAACGTTTTGCTCAGGTTAATATAGCCTGCACTAACCCGTTCGTCATAAATGAAGCGGTTGGTTCGGCTGGTGTCATTAACAAAAGTGGTTCCGTTGTTGATCTGTGCCTGCAGGTCATTATCTGTTTTAACCGAACTGAATTTCACACCAGTCTCAAATTTAACCGTTTTGCTTAATGGCAATGCGTAATCGGCTTTCTGAGTGTATATGGTAATATTGGAAGGCGTTTGGTTGCGTAAAAATAATGGTGCCATTAGGTTACTGCCATCGGGGCGGTAAAAATAGGTGTCGTATTTGGCGTTTGAATTGTTTTTAAACTTAGAATAATCAAGGTCAACACTTAACTCTTGCCCCGCAGTATCTATTTGCCATTTGTCGTTAAGGTTTGCAGAAACACTGCCGTAGGTTTGCAGCATATCTGTAAATGTATTTTGATAGGCATCATTAGCGGCCGGCGTTTTGCCTAAAAAGGTAGTGCTCTTGTTATCATTGTATTCGTTGGTGTAATCGCCGTTTACCACAAAGCCTACTGTATTTATTTTAGAGGTGTTATAATCAGCCCCAACCCGATAGTTATTATAATGGACGTGATTAAGCATAGAGGTGTTTTGCTTAAAATAGGTTTTGCTTGCAGCGCTGTCTATCACCCTGTCAATATCGATGTTGTTTTCGCGGTTAATATCGCCGCGACTCAACGTTCCAAACACATTCAAGTTACCTTGCTTATGGTTTAGCGTAAGGCTGGTATTGTCCCTGAAGTTTTTGCCGTATGATGCATTTGCTGTGACACTGCCGTTTGTGCCGCTCATCTTGTTTTTCTTTAGCTTAATGTTGATAATGCCCGAGTTGCCCGATGCATCATATTTTGCAGATGGGTTAGTAATGATCTCTATAGATTGAATTGTTGAGCCATCGGTAGATTTCAGCATAGTAGCCAGCTGCGATGCGGACATATAGGTAAGTTTATCGTTTATCATCACTGTAACCCCCTGTTTGCCTTTCAGGCTGATGTTGTCATCTTTATCTATGGTTACACCCGGCGCACGTTCCAGAATCTCCAATGCTGAATTGCCAGCAGCTAAAACGCTGTTCTCCACATTCATTACGGTGCGGTCCAGCTTACGCTCTATCAATGGCCTTGCAGCGGTGATGGTTACGGCCTGCAAGTTGCGGCTGGCGGCAACCATTTTTATGGCAGGTATGGTAATGGTGCCTTGTGTAGCATTAACGTCAAAAGCGCTGCTACTGCTTTTTTGATAGCCCATGTTTGTTGCTGCAATAATGTATCTGCCTGCGGGAATATGATCCAGGATGTAGCGTCCGGCATCGTTACTTAAAGTGCCTTTAACTACCGATGAGTCTTTAGCGCGAAGCAAAGTAACGGTTGCGTAATCAAGCGGTTTACCGGCGTCGGTTTGCAGTGTCCCGCTTACCGTAGTGTTACCTTTTGGGGCCTGGGCAAATGTTGATGCTGTTAGTATCATAAGAACGAGGAGCAGGAAGGCGGGTATTTTTGTGTTAAGGAGTTTCATGTGATGTATGGTTTAGGCAATAAAAGGCCATGGAAGGTTACCCTTCGTTTTTTAAGACCTGTAAAATTGTTAATAATTACCGGTGGAAACCGGCCGGCTAATTTTTAGATGTGGATGGATTTATGCATACCCTGTATCTTTTAGTAGTGTGTATATGTTTGCCGAGGCAGTTATTATATTGATAAGATGCAGTAACCCCTGCAAAGGTTACACCGACTTTAAAAATTAATACTAAATAACCACTTGCAGCTACACGAAAAGCTATAATTTAAATGTTTCATGAATATAACCCTTCGTCTAAGTTTGCATTGCGGGGGTATTGGTGGTGCTAAGCTTTTAAACCGTCCGTGGCAAACCGCTAGTATAAGCCTGCTGATCATCAGCAGGCTTATACTAGTCAGTAGTTGTGTTATTATTCTTCTGTTACAACGCTGTCTTTGGCAAGCGGCTTATTTGATTTGGGTAACACAAGTGTGTCAATTTTGCATTGTAATCCGTTGTTGGTCATAATGAATTTCACTTTGCTTAAGTCGTCTGTATGATTGTCATCTTTGCAATTCCAGGTATCAATATCACGTACAAAGCGGTCTACGCCATCTTCAATCACAACCTTGTAATTCATGGGGATTTTTAGCGTTAGCTTTAAACCCGGAGCACGCCAATACCTTTTGTCTGACCTTTCTAACCTGCGATTAAATTTAAGTGAAGCTCCGTCTTGCTCAAAATGATAAGTGATGTTACGGGCGTTAGATAAGGCGTCTTCATAATCTCGGCCACGAGCAGTGAACGATTCAACTAATACAGGCTGTGCAACATCACTTCTTTCAATAAGAATATCAATGTTTTTATCCGGCATGTTTGAATTATTATCGTCATCATCGTCTAAAATTATCCGGCCTTTAAAGCTCTCTTTGATTTGCAGGCGCACACTGTCATCTGCGCTTAAATATTTCAGATCGTTAAGCTTTAAATGATAAGTGCTGTCTGCCACCGGTTTCAGGGTCACAGTCTGGCTAAAACCGGCGCCAACTCTAAATTCAGACGAGATCTTCGCTGCATAATAGATTACAACGCTTAACGCAACAATCCAGCTTAGCAATAAAGTTGATCCGATAGTACGCGAGATACTTCTGGAGTTAAATACTAAACGCAAAATGGTGAATATAATAGCCAGCAGCGGAATGATCACCAACAGAATAAGACACACAAAGAAAATCTTGTTTACCTCGTAACTGGTTATATTAAATGGAAATATGTTGTAGATGCCAATATCATTAAAGGCAAAGGCCATTACTATACCAATGATCATGGCTATGATGCTACCAAAACACGCTATCAAGATAAGTATGGCGACAAGTTTGCCGACCACCTTTCCCGTGCTGCCCAAAAACTTGCCCAGATGGTTGGCAAAATCGCCTGCAAAATCGCGGGTTTTGTACACCAGGGGCCGTGCTTCATTGCCAAAATCCGATAGTTTGCCATGAACCGCGCTCAACTCTTCTTCAAAGTTACTTTTGAACCCCTGCAAATTCAACTTCTGGCCTTTCATAGCCATCCGGTCAGCACGCGTAATAGCCTTAGGCACAACTATCCACAGTATAATATATAGTATCAAACCCGACCCGCCTATGGCAACAAAAAGCGCGAAAAGCAAACGCACCCAAATCGGACTAAAATCAAAGTAGTTTGCTATGCCCGAACATACACCTGCAATAAGGTGGTCATCCGGATCGCGGAACAGCCTACGGCTTGATGATGAGTAATTCAACCCCGGGTCTGCGGCGGCGCTTGTACCTTCGTCATCAACCTCAAAATCTTTAACTGAACCCATCTGTTCAACAACAGTTTTAACGTCCTGTTCAATAATTACCTGCTTGCCTTCGCGCAGCAGCATATCGTTGAACATTTCGGCTATACGGTTCTCAATATCCGTGGTGATTTCCAGGCTATCGGCCGAGTTCATGAAGTGGCGTTTCACTTCGGTCATATACGCTTTTAGTATCTCGTAGGCATCCTCTTCAATGTGGAAAATGATGCCGTTCATATTTATGATGATAGTTTTATTCATGATGGTGGTAAATTTTTAGGTATCGTTAATTTTTTCTGTGGCCAATTGCGGTTTGAACGGCAAATGAGAGCTCTTCCCAGGTACCGTCCAGCTGCTCCAGCACTTTACGGCCTTCGTCACTCAATACATAATATTTCCGCGGCGGGCCGGACGTCGACTCTACCCAGTTGTAGGCAAGCAAGCCGTTGTTCTTCAATCGGGTCAATAGCGGGTATAACGTACCCTCAACAACAAGCAAACGAGCTTTCTTTAATTCAGCAATTATGTCTGAAGCATATATCTCGCCCTTTGCAATTACAGAAAGAATGCAATACTCCAGTATGCCTTTCCTCATTTGGGTTTGTGTGTTTTCAACAATCATAATGCAAAGATATGTGTTTAAAAATGTATTATGCAATACATAGTACTAAATAATTTCATTTTTTGTTTATAAATGAAATATTTTTAATAAAAAGGTGGATTTTTTTTGAAATTATTTGATTTGTTAATAACCAAACATTACTTTTATGATTAATTAACTATTAACTGATCTTATTATTAACAAACATGAAAAAACTTCTACTCGTAAGTTTGTGTTTCCTGGTGTTATGCATAACCCAGGTTTATGCACAAAATCGTACAGTTACCGGTACAGTCACAGCCAAAGATGATGGTTTGACTATCCCCGGAGTAACAGTACGGGTGAAGGGTACAACAATCGGTACCCAAACCAACGCACAAGGCGCTTATACCTTAAGCGTGCCAAGTGGTTCAACATTAGTATTCGCATCAATTGGTTTTACAACTGCTGAGCGTTCTGTTGGAGAATCATCTGTAATTAACATTGTTTTGAACACTTCAGCAAGACAATTAGAGGAAGTTGTGGTAACAACTGCTGGTATTACTCGTGCGCCTGCATCATTAGGTGCTGCAACAGCTACAGTTTCTGGTAATGATATTGCCGCTACTCACAGCTCTAACTTACTTAACGGTTTAACGTCAAAAGCACCAGGCTTACAGATTGTCCGCTCATCGGGTGGTGTAAACTCTGCAGTACGCGTTACGTTACGTGGGCAGCGTTCTTTTAGTAAAGATGCTCAGCCTTTATTTGTTGTTGATGGTATCCCTGTTAGCAACTCTAACAATTTGCCATCTAACAATACATCTAACACTGTTGATGTTGGTAGCCGTATTGGTGACATCAACGTAGACGATATCGAGTCGGCTACTGTATTGCCTGGCCCCAACGCCGCTGCATTATATGGTACATTAGGTGTTAACGGTGCAATTGTTATTACTACTAAAAACGGTAAAAACCGTAAAAAGAAGACTGAAATAAATTTTTCATCATCTTACCTTGTTGACCAAGTTCAAAAATTACCAACTTTACAAAATGATTTTGGTTCTGGTTACAACGGCGAGTACGACCCAATTGAAAATACCAACTGGGGCCCAAGATTAGACCCTACTGGTAATACAAAAGTACAGTCAGGCCCAGTAATCAATGGTTTGACAAACACCATTGATTATAAAGCTCAGCCAAATAATGCGAAAGACTTTTTTAACAAAGGACAGAATTTCCAAAATTCCATCTCATTTGCAAGTGGTACTGATAAAACATCGTTTTACGGATCATTCTCTGATGTGGAGCAAAAAGGTGTTATTCCCTTGGATAAGTTCCGTCGTAATACAGTAAGCATTAATGGTAGCGCCCAGTTATCAAATAAGTTTAATGTAGGCGGTAGTATTAAATACAACCGTAACATCACTAACACTTCTTTTCAGGGTACAGGTGGTGCATCAAGTGCTTACCAGGCAGTATTGAACGTTAGCCGTCAAATTCCGTTAGAAAACTACAAAGACTGGAGAAATAATCCATTCGCATCGCCTGATGGTTTTTTTGATGGCTATTACCCTAACCCTTACTACGCTTTAGAAAATAACAGGTTCAATAGTTCGCTTGACCGTGTAATCGGAACATTCCAGGCTGGTTACGATCCTTTCAAATGGTTAAATATAACTTACCGTTTGGGTACCGATATATCATCTGATAACAGGAAGCAAACGTTTGAAAGAACTACTTATGGATTAAACGTAATTAATCCTACGCAGCGCCCAACTTCTACTACTGGTTCTATAATTGAAGATAACATCAGCGAAAGGGTGTTAAACTCCGACCTGTTATTGACATTCAAAAAAGATATCAATAAAGATTTCTCAACAACGTTAATTTTGTTAAACAACGTTTATCAAACAAGCGTTCGTAACTTAGAAACCTCTGCATCGGCAATAGCTATCCCAGGATTCTTCAACTTAAACAACGCTGTTGGTCAATTAGGTGGTTTTGAAAACTATACATTACAACGGAGGTATTCATTTGCCGGAGATCTAACCGTCGACTTTAGGAAATATTTATTTTTAAATGCTACTTTAAGAAACGACAGATCATCAACCCTTCCAGTTAGCAAAAGGTCTTATTTTTACCCATCAGTTAGCTTAAGTTACTTGTTAACAGAGTCTATCCCTTCTTTAAAGAACAACGATATATTGTCGTTTGCCAAAATTAGAGGTAGCTATGCACGGGTAGGACAGAACGCTAATCCTTACTCATTAGTGCCAACATTTGGTAGAGGAGGCGGTTTTCCTTATGGTTCATTAGCTTCATTTGGTTTAGGGAACACATTCCCGAATCCAGACTTAGCTCCTGAATTTACCACATCGTATGAAGTTGGTACTGAACTGGCCTTCTTCAACGACAGGATTGGGTTGGAGGTAACAGGTTACCAAACTAACAGTACAAATCAAATTGTTACTGTAACTACCGCAACTTCAACAGGTTACACGGGTGCTACATTAAACGCCGGTGAAATTGAGAACAAAGGTATTGAGGTTGCTTTGCGGGGTAAACCATTTAGTAACCGTAATGGATTTGGATGGAATTTCACGTTGAGCTATAGCCATAACGATAGCAAGGTTAAATCTTTATACCAAGATAACAAATTGTTTGCGTTAGGTTCTGGCGATCCAGTTCCGGTTGCTTACGTAGGTCAGCAATTCCCTACTTTATATGGTTCTGACTGGCAAAGAGATGAAAAAGGACGCGTTATAGTTGGTGCTAATGGTAATCCATTGAAAAACAGTACTCAAAACCAATTTTTAGGACAGGTTAACCCTAAACACATTTTTGGTTTTTCTAACACGTTTTCATACAAAGGCTTTTCTTTAAACACGGTACTTGACTATCGTACAGGTAACGTAATTTATTCTGGTACTGCCAATAATATGATCTTTACGGGTTCAACACCGGTTACTACTCAGTATAACAGAGAGCCGTTTGTATTCCCTAATTCAGTAATCAAAAATGCTGATGGAAGTTTTACACCAAACACTACATTAAAAACTGCAGATGGTGGATTTGATTTCTGGTATAGTGTTTACAACCAGGTTGCATCAACCAGTGTAATTGATGCTGCTTACCTGAAATTAAGACAAATTTATTTAGAATACCAATTGCCTAAGAACTTGTTAGATCATACGCCATTTGGAAATGCTTCTATCGCATTATCTGGTTCAAACATTTTACTTTGGACGCCAAAATCAAACCAGTTCATTGACCCGGATGCAAGCATCTTCGGAAGTGGAAATCAAGGCCGCGAGTATATCAACACACCTTCTACGAGGACTTTTGGTATCAATCTTAAAGCAACGTTTTAACCCATTATTTAAATTGAAATGAAAAATAAATATATATTTAGAGGATTACTTGTAGCAGCTATTGCTACTTTTACCTCAAGTTGTGAAAAGGACTTCTTAAATGTCAATACAAGTCCCAACAACCCAACAACAAGTACGCCGGCTTTAATACTGCCTAATGCGATCAATGTCGCTGGCACACAAGTAAATGGCACACTTAACGTTTTAGGTAACTTACTTAGCGGCAACTGGGGTCAAGCGCCAGACTTTTTATTCTATATTCCTCAGGAAACCTACACCATTACCCCAGGAACTTATGACGCTGTTTGGACCAATTTATATGCAAATTCATTAAAGAACTTGCAATATCTTACAGCCAATAGCGATCCTACTTTAAAGAACTATGTGGCTATAGGAAAAATTATGCAAGCATATGATTTCCAGTTGCTGGTAGATCTTTGGGGCGATGTTCCATTTACTGATGCATTGAAAGGTACAGCTGTATTAAATCCGAAGTACGACCCGGCAACTACTGTTTATGATAATGTGATTAAGTTAATCGATGATGGTATAGCATCTATTGACAACAATGCCATCAAACCAGGAGCAAATGATATCGTTTTTGGGTCATCTACAGCAACAGAAATGGATAACTGGAAGCGTTTTGCAAATACACTTAAATTACGGGTTTTGATTCGTCAGTCACGTGTATCTTCAAGGGCATCACAAGTAACCTCAGGTTTTACATCTTTAAACGGTGCAGCATATCTAGGTGCAGGCCAGAATGCTGCAGCTAACCCGGGTTATTTCAATCAGTCAGGTGAGTTTAGCCCTATCTATGCCTCTATTGGGTTTTCTGCTACTGGAGCTACAACAAGTAATTATCAGGCTACAAGAGGTACCGCTTTTGCGATTAATTTCTTAACTACAACTAACGATCCACGTCTGGCCCAACTGTACCGACCTACTCCAAATATCCCTACTGTATATAAGGGAGTTGTGGCAGGTTCAACAGCATCAACGGGCAACCGGTCAAACGATTTGTCTCCGGTTGGCCCTGGTATATTGAAAACGTCAGCAAACTCAGGTTTCGCCACACCGGCATATTTAATATCCGCATCAGAAAGTTATTTCTTACAAGCTGAAGCAGTTGTGAGAGGTTATACAACTGGGAATGCTCAAGCGTTATACAACGCGGGTATTGAAGAATCGTTTAAAGTATTAGGTTTAACTGCAGCGCAAGCACAAGCATACTATTCAACAAGTACTAATCCACTGATTAACTTTAGCCTTGCAACTAGCACTAATGACAAACTTGCTGCTATTGGTACGCAAAAATGGTTGTCGCTAAATGGTATCAACGGTATTGAAGCTTGGAATGAATATAGAAGGACTGGATATCCTACAGGAAATCCTATCCCAACGAATAGTCAGGCTGGTCCAGGCAAACGTCCTGTCAGGTTGCCTTATCCTCAAAATGAGCTTAATGCCAATCCATCAAACGTTCCGGCTATCGCGAACATATTTGATACAAGGATATTTTGGGATGTAGATTAATCCTTACTTATATAATTAAAAAACCGCCGAGCGTTAGCTATCGGCGGTTTTTTAATTTTCGGATCATGCGTACAGATTAATTTTACGTTGTATTTAAGAACGGTAACAATTTTGTTATTAATTTACATAGAGGTTGCTATCGTTTTAAACTATAGTTAACTTACGTTTTCAATCAGATAATTATGAGGAAAATTTGCGTAGCCGTGTGTATGGCATTAATGAGTAGTGTTGCGTTAGGCCAAACAACTGTGATAAGCGGTATCATTAAAGATCAACAGGGTAATGGAATACCGATGGCATTTGTACGTGATGTGAAACATAGTTATGGCACTTATAGCAATCTCAATGGTTTTTATTCCTTACAGGCCGACCCAACATCTATCCTACTGGCAAGTGCTTTGAACCATAAAGATAAGGCTGTAAAGATTGATAATAATTCAACTATCGATTTAACAATGGCCTCTGCGGACACGATTAAAACAACCATGGTAGGGTCAAAAATGATATCGGACGAATCTAAGCAGCAATCTGGTTTTTTCACGTCAAGCTTAGGTAACGTAAGTATCAGAACGCAGCAGGTTGAATCAGTTAAGGGTAGCCGTTACCTGTTCGTTTCTTGGGTACATGGTTTTGCCATTACAAAAAGTGATTCTATTATACAGAGTAATGATTACTTATGCAACTATGATAAAATTGATGGGAGTCTTTTATTTAGTCGAAATACCCGTGACGCTTTATTGGCTGATAAGAATCAAATAAAAAGTTTTACACTGGTTGATGACGGGGGTAAAAGTTACACTTATGCTTATAACGCGGCTATTAATTCTAACAAGTTTGTTGCAGTTATTACATCTGGTAATAAATATTCAATTTATAAAGACCTTAGCACACGATTTATAAAAGCCAATTATGTAACAAATGGTATTACGTCATCTGGTAACAACTATGATGAATATGTAGATGAAAACACTTATTATATAGCGAAAGCAGGAGGACAACCACAAAGGATTTCTTTACGTAAAAAATCAATTAAAAGCGCGCTTGCTGCTGATGCGCAACGAGTACAAGAATATATGGATGCGCAAACCGGTGAAATAGATGAAACTTACCTTGCCGGTTTGGGTGAGCAGTTGAATAAATAGATACGGGTCGGTTAATATCCGTGTTTTATAACGGCTTTTTTATTTCTTATCCAAACTATAACTGCCAGGCCCAACAAAAAATAAACCGGCAAACATAATAGCATCTTCAATTGCATGGGCTGCGCCGCTGATGCCATCCCCTTTGCCCAGGTGCATAGCCGCGGCTACAATAAGGTTTATCACCAGCAACAGGCATACTGGCCGGAAGATTAAGCCAAGTGCGATAAGCAAGCCACCAAGCGTTTCGACCACCGCGGCCAAAAAGCCCCACATTACCGGTAAAAAAGTGATGCCAACGTATTTTGTTGATGCACCCAGGCCTGCCCAACCCTCGGGCCCGCCCATCAGTTTAGGGAAACCGTGATACATAAACATTGCACCTAAACCAACCCTGATGAAAAGCAACCCAAAATTGCGGTGATTGCCTAATTTGCCTAAGTATGCCATATTGATTTTTGTTAGTGTTTACTAATAACTAATGTTAACCTGTTGAGTTTTAACAGACAGCTTTATTTTTTTGCCTAATACCAGGCTGCAGTTGTTAGGCAAGTGCCCCGCGGGAAAGTCGAAACACACTGGGTACGAATAATCTCCCACCACATCCATTACCATTTGTGGCAGCGTTTGGCCAAACGGGATCTCGTTGTCTTTCAAATCGGTAAAGCCACCAATAATCAGCCCCGCCAGATCTTTGAGCTTATTAGCTCTTTTCAGGCTGCGGAGCATTCTGTCTACCGCGTACAGATATTCGCCAACGTCTTCTAAAAAAAGCACTTTGCCGGCATAATCCATGTCAGATACCGAGCCGTTGATGGCGATGAGCAACGACAAATTGCCGCCTATCAGGATCCCTTCCCCGTCACCCAAACGGTTTAATGAATTTGGTTCGATCTGGTAGGCAAGCGGATCGCCAAATAGGGCCATCCTGAGCGTTTCTAACGAATAAGCAGATGCATCAGGTATATTGAGTGGCATTTGCCCGTGGATGCAGGGTAAAGCTAAATTAGCCAGCAGATGAGCGTGTAGCAGGGTAATATCGCTAAAGCCTATCAGCCACTTCGGGTTTTGAGCAAGCGGCGAAAAATCAACTTTATCCACTATCCGTATAGTGCCATACCCACCCCGTGCGGCAAAAATGGCTTTAATACTGTCGTCGTTGATGAATTTTTGCAGGTCGTTGGCACGAAGGTCGTCATCCCCGGCAAACTGGTGATAAGACGCGTTTACCGTATCGCCAAGTACAACTTCCAATCCCCAGGTGGTAAGCAAATTTACAGCATCTGTCATCGGGAAAGGCAGCTTTTTTGCCGGGCAGGTTATGGCAACCTTATCACCTTTTTTTAAGTAGGGTGGTATTAAAATATCCGAAAGTCCGGAAGTCGGCATAGGTTCGAAAGATTTAAGATCGTGAATAATTATTTGATAAGCTAACTTCCGGTCTTTCCGTCTTTTCTGACTTTCCGACTCACAACTAAAAACTTATCTTTGCAAATTAATAAACATCGCTGTTTAATGTCGCAACTTAACAAATATAAAAGATACACCATCACATCGGCGCTTCCGTATGCAAACGGGCCGCTGCACATTGGCCATTTGGCAGGCGCTTACCTGCCTGCAGATATTTTTGTAAGGTATTTGCGGCTGATGAAAAAGGATGTAGTGTACATTTGCGGTTCAGACGAGCACGGTGCAGCCATTACTATAAAGGCAAAAAAAGAGGGTACAACACCTCAGGCGATCATTGACAAGTACCATAACCAGATAAAAGGCAGTTTCGAAGAATTCGGCATTTCATTCGATATTTACCATCGTACATCATCAGTAATACATCATGATCTGTCTCAGGAGTTCTTCCTGAACTTGTATGAAAAGGGCGAATTTATTGAGAAGTATTCCGAGCAATATTACGATGAAGATTTTGACCAGTTTTTAGCCGACAGGTACATTACCGGTACCTGCCCGGTGTGCAGTTATGATAAGGCATATGGCGACCAGTGCGAAAACTGTGGCACATCTTTAAACCCAACAGACCTTATTGATCCGATATCAACACTGAGCCAAAAGAAGCCGGTGTTAAAACCTACAAAACACTGGTATTTGCCATTAGACAAGTATCAGCCGTGGTTAGAGAAATGGATAGATGAGAAAGAGGGCGAATGGAAAGTAAACGTGTTTGGGCAATGCCGTTCGTGGTTAAAATCGGGCTTGCAGCCACGCTCTATGACCCGCGACCTGGACTGGGGTATAGATGTACCTTTAGAAGAAGCAAAAGGAAAAAAGCTATACGTTTGGATGGATGCCCCAATTGGTTATATATCTGCCACTAAGCAATGGGCCATTGATAACGGTAAGGATTGGCAGCAATATTGGAAGAAACAAGCCAATACCGAAGACGATGCCTGCCTGATGCACTTTATTGGTAAGGATAACATTGTGTTTCACTGTATTATATTCCCTGCGATATTAAAAGCGCATGGCGACTACATACTTCCGCAAAATGTGCCTGCAAACGAATTCTTAAATTTGGAAGGTGATAAGCTTTCCACATCGCGTAATCATGCAGTTTGGTTGCACGAATACCTGAAAGAATTTCCGGGTAAGCAGGATGAACTGCGTTATGTACTTACTTCGATACTGCCAGAAACAAGCGACAGCGAATTTACCTGGAAAGATTACCAGGCACGTGTTAATAACGAACTGGTGGCTATTTTGGGTAACTACGTAAACCGCGTAATGATACTAATGCATAAGTATTACGGCGGCAAAGTAGAAAGTGATACCGCATCTATAAAGCTTACCGATACCAAAATAGATACTGAATTGGGCAGCCATTATGACGATTTGGGTAAAAACCTGGAGAGTTATCGTTTCCGTGCGGCAATGCAGAACGTGATGGATATAGCCCGCTTGGGCAATCGTTACCTGACCGAGCAGGAGCCATGGAAAGCCATCAAAAACGACCCTGCAGCTGCCAAAACTGCTCTACATAACAATTTAATACTGATAGGCCATTTGGCTACCTGCTTGCAACCATTTCTGCCTGCAACGGCGGCCAGGATCTTCGGGATGCTAAACGTGGATGCAGTTGCATTTGACCAGAAATTGGAATTTACCAACGGACATCAGCTTAATCCTGCCGCGCTCTTATTTGAAAAGGTGGAAGACGATGCTATAGATGCCCAGATCCAAAAACTCGCTGATAAAAAAGCAGCATCGGCCGCATCGGTAAAGCCGGTTGTTGCGCCTGCTAAGGCAAACATTACTTTTGACGATTTTGTGAGGATGGATATCCGTACAGGAACTATATTAACCGCAGAAAAGGTTGCTAAGACCAAAAAGCTGCTGAAGCTTACCATTGATACCGGCATAGATGAACGTACCGTAGTATCGGGTATTGCGGAGCATTACGAACCGGAGGCCATCATTGGCCAACAGGTAAGTATTTTAGTGAACCTGGAACCGCGCGAGATCAAGGGTATTATGAGCCAGGGCATGATCCTGATGGCGGAGAATGCCGAGGGAAAGTTAAGTTTTGTAGCCCCTGCCAACGATATGCCAAACGGGAGCGTAATCCGATAGATTCAAATTGGTTTGACTAACTCATTCAAAATTTGCACCTTTGCAGCAATTGACAGAAACGGAATTTAAATTTGTAAATCGTCAATCTAAAATAGAATGGTCCTGTAGTTCAACGGATAGAATAGAAGTTTCCTAAACTTTAGATATGAGTTCGATTCTCGTCAGGACCACTCAAAAATAAATCCTTCAGATGAAAATCTGGAGGATTTTTGCTGTCAACCTCTTTAAAGATTATTAATATAACAGATGTTGCTGTCCTTAAGACTCATAAGGCGCCTACCTATTCATCAGTCTTTTTTTATTTTGATGATGGCGAATTGGAAATTGTAATCGTAAGCCGGTATCGGCTTATCGATGTACTCGTAGGTAAACTTGCCATTGTCAAATAACGACAGGTGGATTGGGTTGTTGTAAATGATCACCGGGTCGCGGTCTGTAACCTTCAAAATATCGGTAATGAATTGGCTCATCATGTCTTCTTTAAAAGGGTTGTACAGGTAAAAAATGTTGCCCTCTTTAGGGAATTCATCGAAGATGTTAATACAGGTTATCTCGATATTTTTGTATTTGGCCAAACGCTTCTTGGTCTCTTCACCAACAACAGGATTAATTTCATATCCTATCATTTTATTTTTTAGGCCTTTATAAAGCAAATAACTAAACACCCGGCCCTTGCCGCAGCCAACATCAATGATAACATCATCGGGTTTAATGGTAAGGTGCTCAAAAAACATGATCTCGAGCTCCTCGTAATTAGTGCTCACCGTTTTAATAATGTGATCATTGTCTATACTGGCTATTTGCCCGGCCAAAAATTTGCGCTGCGTAAGTATGTCAATCTTAAACCGGTTAAACTGGCGGGTTAAATATTTGAGTATGTTCATGATACAAAAAACGGTTTGCAGTAAGTTGGGTTGAGCGTGAAGATATAAATCATTAATCAAATATCAAACCTTGAGGTTTTAATAGTTTGCAGCACTGAATTTGAGCAGTTTGCCGCCTATGCATTTGTTTTGTATCTTTCGGCTGAATAGTGTTCATGTGCTATTCTTAGCCCCCGTATCATGAAAACATCTACCCTGCCTTTAAAGAGGCAAATCCGGAGTTTGCTAAACTCCGGCATTAGGCAACTAATGCACTTAAAATATCCCCACAACAAAGGGTATTGCAACATTTGCGAAAAGCAAGTGGTATTTTATGAGGCCGGCCCATGGCTGCGCGACCAGTACCTTTGCAACAGTTGTTACTCTATACCGCGTAACAGGGCGCTTGTGCAATGCCTGAATATATTTTACCCCGCATGGAGGACAGCTAAATTACATGAATCATCGCCCGGCGGCCCATTGTCGGATTTTTTGAAAAAGAGCAATCCTAACTACACAGCATCCCATTATTATGATGATGTGCCACGGGGGGAATTTAAAGACGGTTACAGGTCTGAAGATATCTCGGCATTAACCCTTGAGGATAACAGCCTCGACCTGTTTGTATCATCTGATGTATTTGAACATGTAATAGCCCCGGAGCAGGCTTTCGCACAAATTGCCCGTGTATTGAAACAGGGTGGGGCGCATATTTTTTCGATGCCCTGGTACCCGCAACAGACAACTAGCGTAGCCCGTGCGCGAATGGCTAATGGCAAGATTGAAAACTTGCAGGAGCCGGTTTATCATGGCAACCCTATCAGCGAAGAAGGATCATTGGTTACTACTGACTGGGTCCGCGACTTTTGTGATATTATTTACAAAGCCAGCGGGTTGTATACCACCATCTATCTAGAGAAGAACCGGCAACTGGGTATAGACGGGCAGTTTTTAGAGATCTTTGTAAGCGTAAAGACGGGTTAGATTGGGCAACAGTTTTTTTAGGGAATTATAGAAGCCATCTATACGCGAGGCTTTAACGAAACCCAAATGACAAGACTTTAAAAATTTGGTTTAAATGTCCGTAATTAAGGATCAAGATACGGTAACTTTGTACATCATATGCCAGATATTCTTAACCAGCCACCCGACGATAAAGCTACATTGCATCCACGCAATGCGCACCGCAGCAGGTACAACTTTACTGCTCTTGTAAAAGCCATGCCATCACTCCGCGAGTATGTGGCCGAAAACAAGTTTCAAGATCTTTCTATCGATTTTAAAGATCCTGAAGCGATAAAGGCCTTAAACAAGGCATTGCTTAAACTGCATTATGGCATTGACCATTGGGACATTCCGGAAGGGTTTCTATGTCCGCCTATTCCCGGCCGGGCAGATTATATCCATTACATGGCCGACGTGCTGGCGTTAGGGAACAGCGGCAAAGTGCCTAAGGGCACTAAGGTAAAAGTACTGGATATTGGCGTAGGCGCTAATTGTATTTATCCGCTGATAGGTAACAAAACCTATGGCTGGTCTTTTGTTGGATCGGATGCTGATGACGCGGCCGTACGATCTGCCAGAAAGATCGTTGATGATAATAAGTTGCAGAACGATATTGAGATCTGCAAGCAAAATTCACCTTCAGAGATCTTTACAGGAATAATTAAGCCGGGCGAACACTTCGATTTTACTATGTGTAACCCGCCATTCCATGCCTCGTGGAAAGAGGCCGCAGCCGGCAGCCGCCGTAAATGGAATAATCTGGGTGCCGCCGAAAAAAGCGACCTGAATTTTGGAGGCCGCAACAACGAATTATGGTGCGAAGGCGGGGAAGCCCGTTTCCTAAACAAAATGATTAGCGAGAGCGTGCAATATGCCCAATCTGTAGGATGGTTCTCGTCGTTGATCTCCAAAAAAGAAACTCTTGCCGGTTGTTACAAATCGCTCGACTACTTTAAGGCTAAGGAGGTGAAAACTATCACCATGATGCAGGGCCAGAAAACCAGCCGCATCCTTGCCTGGACATTTATTGAAAAATAAACGGACGCCGGTTGGTTTGAACAGCGCTGTGTACCTGTGCGGGACACAGCGCTAATATAATGTATCTTTAGTACCTGTCCCAAAATGCAGGCGGCTCTATACCCAGCGCGCGCAGATAAACGTAACCCTGGCCACGGTGATGGATGTCGTTATCTATCAGGTAAAAGAGCATATCCCGTACGGTACTCTCATACATGCCAAAAGCCATTATCTTATTGTCAAATGTAGTCGCATCTATCTGCGGGAAGCAGCTGTTTATCTGCCCTGTCGCCTCATCCCAGGAATCCAGCATCTGCTGTTTGGTGGTCATCTTTACCTCTTTGTTAAAGTGGTTAAGTAGCGGGGTTGTTTCCCAGTCGCCTGTAGCTAACCCTTTGATCCCGGCACTTGCCAGGCCTATCATTTCGCCCGCAAGCTCACTGTAGGGGCGCATTCCGCCCACACTGAAGCTAAAAAGTTCTTGCTCGGGAAAGGCGGCCAAAACTTTACGGCCTAAGGTGCGGTGGCTTTGCCAGTGACTTAAAAAATATTCGGGGGTAATTAATTCGGTTTGTGCGGTTGTTGCGGTTGTGCTTGTGATGGTATATAGTTTTTTGTTTGTTGATACAAAGAAAATATGCAGCAATGACAACAGTATGTCAGCAGTAATTATCCAATATTAAATATTATTGAAAGTGCTTTTACAAGCTGTTTTTTGGAAGCAAGCATGCTACTTGCGGAGCTTATGTTGTAGAACATCAATTATTTAGTATTGGGCATAGGCTTGCTGCTGTTTCTTGGCCTTATAATTTGGCTGGTGATGCTCGACCGCAGCGATGAAAAGGATTATGGAAAAGATGAGTTCGATTCATGATTAATAGATCTTAGAGACCTCAAGAAGTTAGCCGGAAGTTAGTCAATTAAAAATTCATTCACCATGTCCACAAATAAATCTGGTATTTTACTTTCTGGTTTAGGCAGGTACGCTTCGCCAATGTAGCTTCCATGTGTACCGGGCAGCACTGCCATCTGCCCTTTCGGGAAAAGACGGCTCATTTTTGCAGCATGCTCCGGCGTGGGCAAGTCCTGGTTGCCAATTACTACAAAAGTTGGCGCTGTGATAGACTTGAGTTGCTCATCCGTCCAGCCCGTAAAATTATGCATGCGCTCCACATCCTTATTGAACATGTTCATTAAGCCCTCGGCAGTGCCTATCTTTAAATATTCATCTTTATAAACCTGTGGCATATACTTAAAATCGGGTTGCTCAAAGCCTTTCCAAAATTCGGGCGATACCGCGTCCCGACTGTAAAATGCTGAAGCAATAACTAACTTGCGCACTTTATTCGCATGGCGTAAACCCAGTTCGATACAGGTTTGCCCGCCATTGCTGAAGCCTAGAAAGTCAGCCGTGTTGATTTTTAATTGTGTAAGCAGTTCGGCAATATCATCTGCATCCTGAGTAAAGGTTTCAGGTGCGTTGCGGTCGCCGGTGTGGCCATGTGCCTGCAGCTCAACTGCAATTACCTGATGCGTTTTTGCAAACTGGGGCATAATGCGGCTAAAATTTGTTTTAATGGTCGATCCGCCGCCATGTATTAACACAAGCGGGCTGCCGCTGCCATGTACTTCGTAATACATTTTGATACCGTTAACCTGCGTATATTTGCCGTTTGTTTGAGCCTGTGTGTTTAATGTTGTCATAAAAAAAAGAATAAATATTATTGTTAAAGATTTCATGATTACGCTGCCGCAACGGCATCCTTATTATATTTGTTACGGTACTCCACAGGCGATAAACCGGTAATTTTTTTGAAGATCATCCTAAAGGCTTTCGTATCAGTATATCCAACGTTGTACATCACTTCGTTAACGTTTTCGCGAATAGTTTCCAGGCTCATTTTAGCGGCTTCGATACGTACGCGCTGCATGTACTCTACAACGGTGTTCGAGGTTGCCTTTTTAAAACGCCGTTCCAGGTGGCGGCGGCTTAAGGCCAGCATAGATGCTAGGGCATCTACCGTTATCTTGTCCGCATAGTTGCTCTCAATAAACTCCTGCGCCTTTTTGATCACCGTGTCCTCATGATCTTTTTGACCCTGGAAAATAATAAAGGGCGACTGGCTATTGCGCTCTATATCTATCTCGAACATTTTTGAGGATTTGATAGCCGCATCCCGGCCCGCAAATTTCTCAACCAAGTATAGCAGCAGGTTTAATGAAGAATATGCGCCGCCGCTGGTGTAGATGCCGCCTTCGTCTGTAATGATCTTGTAAGGCATCAGGTTAACATCGGGGTACATCTTCCTGAAGTCATCTGCAGCCAGCCAGTGAGTGGTACAGCTGCGGCCTTTAAGCAAGCCGGTAGCCGCAAGCAAAAACGCGCCGATGCAAAGTGATACTACTTCGGCACCGCCTTTATATTGTTTAACTATCCATGGCAAAAAAGCAGCATTGGCGGCCAAAACTTTGTTTGGGTCGCCATGTACGGCCGGGATGATGATCAGGTCGCTTTTAAAAACACCTTGCAGGGTATGATCAGGTTTTATAGAGAACAAGCCATTGCTAAGCGTGGTTTCGTTACGCAAGCCTACCAGCTGAATTTTAAACAGAGGCGGCCGCTGTACCCGTTCCAACGCCTCGTTTACCTTTGAAAACATTTTGTGGGCAGCTTCAATATTACTTAAACTGGTTTCGCCTTCAGGTATCAAAATAGATATGTGTTTCATAGTTGTAAATTTAACGCGGAATACGGTCGCAATCAACCCCTTAGATTGTCGTAATTACACCCTGAAAAATATATAAAAGGCTGCAACTTTGTATGCCGGCTAATAAGTAAAGTGTTTATGATTATGGTAGAGGTTTTCAAAACGAATGTTAAAGGACAGCGTGCCGCTAAAAAGATCATTAATCTGCTTAACCAAAACTGGCCCGTATGCCGTATCAATTTTGACCTTGAAGATTGCGATAGAGTGTTAAGGATAGAAGGTAATGATTTTTGTACCAACCGCATCATTGAACTACTTAAATTGAACGGACACCATTGCGAAATTTTAAACTAATCACTAAATAATCATGAAAAAGATCAGCGCGTACATCAATTTTAACAATAACAACTGCCGTGAGGCTATGACCTTTTATAAAGAATGCCTTGGCGGCGATCTTAGTCTGATTGTAGTAAAAGAGTCGCCAATGGCATCGATGTTCCCGGAGTCAGTTCAGGATACGATTTTGCACGCCGACCTGAAGTTAGGCGAGTTTAACCTGCTTGGATCAGATATGCAGGATACCAGCGTGAAAGAAAAAACCGGTGGGCAGGTATCACTAACTCTTACCGTTGGCAGCAAGGCCGAAATGCAGGAAGTATTCAGCAAGCTTGCCGAACGCGGATCTGTAACGCATGAGCCATCTACATTTTTTGCAGGCACTATGGGTAATGTGGTAGACAGATTCGGTATCCGATGGGGTGTATTTACTGACGAGAAATAACTAACTTAACATCGCCAAACCAGCCTGTCATGCAACCAAAAGCCGTAAGGATTATTTACTGGGTTTTAACCATCTTATTTGTGCTTTTTATGGCCATGGACGGTGGTGCGGGTATAGCTCGTGAAAAAACCGGGCAGGATGTTATGAAGCATCTTGGTTATCCCGTTTATGTAATGATTATAACAGGCATTTTTAAAGTATTAGGTGCAATAGCTATTGCGCAAAATAGTTTGAAAACTATAAAGGAATGGGCCTTCGCCGGTTTCTTTATCAACTTTGTAGGGGCATTTGCTTCGAGGGCTTTTGTTGGCGATGAATTAAGCTTACTGATATTACCCCTTGTTATGCTGTCGGTGATGTTTGTGGTGTATTATTTCTGGAAGAGATACGAATCCCTAAAAACCACATAGATCATGGATACATTACTTACTATATTGGGCATCATCGTTGGTATTGTAGTAGTGGTAGCAATACTTGCTGCTGTGGCTCCTAAAGCTTATAGCGTGCAGCGCAGCGTAGTTATTGATAAGCCATGCCAGCAGGTTTTTGAATATGTTAAATACCTGCGCAACCAGGATAACTATAGTAAATGGGTAATGACCGACCCAAACAAACGTATGACCTATAATGGTACCGACGGCACCTGTGGTTACAGCAGCGCCTGGGACAGCGATGTGAAACAGGCAGGCAAGGGCGTACAGACGATTGAAAACATTGTAGATGGAGAGCGGATTGATATACGCGTTGTTTTTATAAAACCTTTTGCCGGCGCGGCCGATACTTACATAGCTACTACGCCCGTAACCGACAATACCACATCTGTAACCTGGAATTTCGACAGCAAAATGCCGTATCCGATGAATATGATGCTGCTGTTTATCAACATGGAAAAAATGTTGGGTGCCGATATGAACGAAAGCCTGGCCAATCTGAAACGTGTGGTAGAGAAACTTTAAATTTGTAACTTTAACACTGACAGCTTTTTGTAGAATATCAATATTAGCTAAATACTCTAAACCTTAAACAAATAATTATGAAAATCGCAATGATTATCGTCCGAACTCTTATGGGGCTTTTCCTACTTTTTGCCTCGATAAGTTATTTCTTTAACCTGGTAAAGCCAACCACGCCTCCACCGCCGGCAACCGTGACCTACATGAACGGATTGGCAGTAGTTCATTTAATGCCAATTGTTAAAGGCATTGAATTGATTTGCGGGCTACTGTTGGTTATAGGCAGATTTGCGGCGCTGGCTACTGTTGTTATATTTCCTATCACTGTAAACATCCTGTTGCTGCACATCTATGCTGATCCGGCTAATATCGGCGGCAGCATAATTTTGCTTGTATTTAATTTGTTTATGGCCTATTATTACCGTAAAAATTACGCTCCTATATTCGCGGTTAAATAATATGTAACATCCTGATATTTAAACGGCGCAAAGATGTCTTTGCGCCGTTTGTGTTTAAGTTTGGGTTGTTGTTATTAATATCTTTAAACTATGCAAAAATTAGCTTTTTTTGTTATTTTCCTTTCTCTTTTGTCAACTGGTCCGGCAAGGCGTCATCATGTCAAACACAATGCTGCAGAACCTGTCCCGGCCTTTTTAAAAGGCAGCTTTACCGACGACTATGGCATTAAGTATACCATAAACGATACCCTTTGGATACAGCACCCACGCAGCCGGTTTCACATTATTAAGTGGAACATTAAAGATCAGTATCTAATAGCCCGTAACGACGATGGTAACCCCGGTGAAGGCGGCCTTTACACACGTATAGATTTTATGCAATTCACGGGTATGGAACCATGGCGCTGGGGCTTTTGCCTCACCGCCTACGATGCCAAAACGGATGCCATTGCCGAAGCTACAGCCAAAGCTGATCGGCAAAACCCCAAAAAAGGTTGTAACGGGTTTCCGTTTTCGAGAATGAAGAAGGTGGAATAGATGAATCGCGGCGACATATCAGCTTAAATCCATAACAACAAAAAAGCCGCACCTTACGGCGCGGCTTATAGTAGCAAACTGCTTATTGCATATTTGGATTCCCGGCTCTTTTGTTTAGTTCGGCAACCGGCATGGTTACCATGCGCCCGATAGGTTTGCCGTTTTTGTAGGTGATTACCCTGAACTGGGTTGCATCAACAGGCACCGTTAAAATGCCGGTGTATTTTGGATAAAAATTATCCGGATAAGAGTTGTCAAAGCTGTAATAGATGTCAAGTCCCGGTACTTCGGTGGTTAATTCAACATTCAGGCGTTTATCAGCAGCGCGGCTGGCCTTAAAGATCGGGTCGTATACGCTTGGCGCATATTTGATCTGTGCTTCGTTAAACCTGTCGAAATGTTTTTCAACCTTGGTAAAAAATGTCTGAAAATTCTTTTTCTCTTTAGGTGACCATACCGATTCTGCAACGGCAAACCCACGTGGCCAGGTCATGTATTCAGCCTGGCGAATATTGTACACTTGTTCGGTCCAAAGATTAGCTTGCCCACCTTTGATATATTTAGCAACGGCGCCTTCTGGTACAGGCTCAAATTCGTAAGTTTTGCTTAAGCGTAACGTTGCATAAACCACCGGCTCCATTATCCTGTCGCTTTGCATATAGTCCAGGTAAACGTAGGCGGTTGGGCTCATCACCACTTCGTGGCCTGATTTACTTGCTTCAACGCCATATTGAATGCCTCTCCAGCTCATTAAAGCCGCGTTAGGACCAATGCCGCCTTCCAGTATTTCATCCCAGCCCATGAATTTTTTACCTTTCGATTCTACGATTTTTTCTACCCGTTTTTCAAAGTAGCTTTGCACCTCTTCCATGTTCTTGAGGTTTTCTTTGGCCATCAGGGCTTTTACCTCGGCACTTTGTTCCCAAAAGTTTTTAGCGCACTCATCGCCACCCATATGGATGTACTGGAACGGGAACAGGCTGGCAACCTCGCCGATCACTTTATCCAAAAACTGGTAGGTATATTCGCCAGCAGGGTTTAGGGTGTTGTCAACCAACGCCGGGTGGCCTGGTTTAGACCAGTCCATGATCTGCTCGCCTGAGCGTACAACGTATTTATCGGCACCAGGGGTAGCCGAAAGTTCGGGATACGATGCAACCGCAGCAAGGCTGTGGCCGGGTACATCAATCTCCGGCATAATATCAACAAAACGGTACTTAGCATACTTTACCAGCTCGCGGATATCGTCCTGCGTGTAAAAGCCACCGTAATTACGGGGCTCATCAGCGGTTGGCTGGGTAAAGTTGCCAAAGCTGCCTTCGCGTTTTACGTTATAGGCGCCAACGGTGGTTAGTTTTGGCAGGCTTTTTATTTCTATGCGCCAGCCTTCATCATCCACAAGGTGCAGGTGAAGCAAGTTGAATTTGTACATAGCCATGTGGTCAATGTAGCTCATCACCTCTTTTTTGGTAAAGAAGTGGCGCGATACATCAAACATTAGTCCCCTCCAGCCAAACCTTGGGTAATCGGTAACGTCAACAACCGGCATGGTCCATTTTACATTCCGGGCAACTACTTTGCCCTCAATTTCTTTCGGCAACAGCTGCAACATCGATTGTACACCGTAGTATAATCCCTGCGCGGTATTGGCTGTTATAGAAATGCCTTTAGGTTTTACACTTAGGTAATAACCTTCTTTGCCAATAACGGCATCGTTGTTCTTGTTAAGGTTAAGCTTGATAACGGCTGCAGGCGCTACCGCTTTAACGATAACCATTTTACCTGTAGCGGTCGAAAATTTATTCTTAATAACGTCCAGCACGTTGTTCATTTCAGGTGTACTGGCCGCTTGTACGGTAATTGCAGTAGGCAAGGTGTACTGGCCGGTGTGCGTAGTGATCTTTACCGGTTCAGGAATTATGGCTATGCTGGTTGCCTGGCTATAGGCCAGGGCAGATAACAGGCAGCCGCACATCAATAAGGATAATTTTTTCATTTGACAGAACGATTTGATTGGTTTATAAAATGGCTTACAGCATGCAATTTATAACTTTTTAAATAATATTAAAAAGTTTTTTATACTTAAAAAGCTACTTATGTAAAGCGCTGGCTATTAATGTTAAGAAAAATATTTTCTTTTTGTTTTTTTAATTAAATTGCCATCACAAACCTCTTGCGGCACCTGCTGCACAAACCAATTTTAAAGCTTAATTAATTTAACCATGTCAACCGACCGTAGGAAATTTTTAAAACACCTGGGCACTTCTGTGTTGCTCAGTTCTGCTTCGCTCACCAGCCTGGCCGCCAAAGAAGAACATGAAATTAGGACCCTAAGTGCACAAAAGCGCGTTGGCCCTAACGATAAGATCCGTATTGCTACCATTGGCATGGGTATTATGGGCTTTAATGATACACGTGCTGCCTTGAGCGTTCCGGGTGTTGAGCTTGTTGCCGCCTGCGATCTGTATAAAGGCCGGTTAGACCGCGCTAAAGAAGTGTATGGCGCAAACCTTTTTACTACAATGGATTACCGCGATATACTGGAGCGTAAGGATGTAGATGCCGTAATTATTGCTACCAGCGACAATTGGCACAGCCAGATCTCGATCGATGCCATGCACAAAGGGAAAGCCGTATATAGCGAAAAGCCAATGGTGCACCAGATAAGCCAGGGACTTGGAGAGATACAGGTGCAAAAAGAAACGAAGATGGTTTTCCAGGTAGGCAGTCAGCGCATTAGCAGTATTGCGTATAAAAAAGCTAAAGAAATGTACGATGCAGGTGCTATTGGTAAGATCAACTCTATCGAAGCATCGTTTAACCGCCAGGATGCTTTGGGCGCATGGCAATATACTATCCCTACAGATGGTAATATCCAGAATGTAGATTGGTCGCGTTTTCAGGCAAACGCAAAAGTTAAGCACGATTTTGATCAGAAGCGCTTTTTCCGCTGGAGGAATTACCGCGAGTACGGTACCGGCGTTGCCGGCGACCTTTTTGTGCATTTGCTAACCGGTATCCATTACATTACAGGGTCTAAAGGGCCCGAGCGCATCTATTCCATTGGCGACCTGGCATATTGGAAGGATGGCCGTAACGTGCCGGATGTGATGAGCGCCGTTGTACATTATGGCGAAACCAAAGAACACCCTGCATTCCAGGTAACTTTAAGGGTTAATTTTATCAGCGGCGAGGGCGACCGTACTGTTACTAAAATTGTAGGTTCGGAGGGGGTGATGGATCTGGGCGGCGAAGGTGACAGCTTTACCATCCGCAACAGCAAAATGGCCGAAGCGCCGGGTATTGGCGGCTGGGATTCGTTTTTTACTTATACCGAAGCGCAGCAAAAACAACTGATGGACGATTATAATAAACGCTGGAACGAAACGCAGCGCATGCGCCCTAAATTCGAACCGATAACCTACCGTGCACCACAGGGATACAACGCATCTAACGAGCACTTTGCCAACTTTATGGATGCTGTAAGGAACGGCACACCAGTGGTTGAGGATGCCGTATTTGGTTTCCGCGCGGCAGCCCCAGCCTTGCTTTGTAACGACAGCTACTTTAACAACAAGGTAATCAACTGGGATCCGGCGAATATGAAGATCGTTTAAACCTGAACTTTTGATTTAATTTTAGGCCCTGTATGCGACAGCTTGCAGGGCTTTTTATCTGAGGATGGTTACCGAACCCGAAAAAGGCGCTGTACCTGTTTTGATATCGATCATATAAAAATAGGTACCAGCTGTCAGCAATTTACCCTGGTACTCGCCATCCCAGGGTTTGCTGTATCCAATCGACTGGAAGATCTGCTTGCCGAACCGGTTGTAAACCGCTACGGTGCAATTAGGGTAACTCTGCAAAACGGGCAGGTCCCAAAAGTCATTCACACCGTCGCCGTTGGGGGTAAAAGTATTATTAATGACAATGGTACATTCTGTTTCGGTTTTAACCTTAGCCGTAAACCCAGCCGATTGAATTACGGGGTTCAACAGGCAAGCACCGCCACTGGCCAGGGTGCAAGTTACTACATCGCCATTAGCGAGGGCGGTAGTGGAGAAAGTTGGGCTGTTAGCTCCTGCTATGTTGCCATTTATGCGCCACTCGTAAGCCGCATTGTCGCCAGGCCCTACATTGGTTGTGGTTGCCGTAAAGGTAACCGTACTGCCCGGGCAAACCGCATCGGTAACAGACGGCGCAATGGTAATACCGGTAGTCACAATTTCGCTTAGTAGCAAACTAGTTGCTGCAGATGTTGCTGATAAAGGGGCACAACCATCAATATTGGTAACGGTACAGCTTACTTTATCGCCGTTGGCCAGTGCTGCACTAGTGAAAGTATTTAATGTGGCCCCTGCAACCGCAGAGCCGTTAATATTCCACTGAAACGTGGGTGCAGTACCGCCGTTAGTATAAGTTACGGTAAAGGTTACCGGCATGCCGATGCAGCCGCCTACGCCACCCTCAGGGTTTATTTTTACCGCAGGTGCCGATGACGAAACGGCCGTTACCTTAAATGTTGCAGTTGCATTGTCCAGTATGCTTAGGTCATCACTCGCAGTAAGTGTAACTGTAACCGGCACGCCAATGGCGATGGGTGTACCAGCTGCGGGCGATTGTGTTATGGTAACGTTAGCAGTGCAATAGCTAATGGCTTTCGAAGCAGCTACATAGTCAGGCATGGTAGCCGCGCATGACGATGAAACCGGGGTGCTGATATCTGCAAATGTAGAGGTAAACTGAACCGGGCTGGTCACATTTACATTAACCGGCGTAATGCGGGCGTTACTTACGCTGGTATTATCCACATGGCCGGGATTCCCGTTGCCGGCAATGGTTGTTACTACGCCGCCCGGAGTGATCTTCTTAATTTTGTGATTGTCACCGTCGGCGATATAGATGTTGTCGGCAGCGTCAATTGCTATGCCTTCCGGGTTGCTAAACAGCGATTCGTTAAGCTGTCCCTCCGCATCTCCGGCAACGCTGCCGGCGTAAATAGAAAACTGGCCGTTAACAACTTTGTAGATCTTATTATCTGCAGACGCCACGTATATTGTACCCTTGCTGTCTATAACCAACCGCTTAAAGTGCACAGAAGGCGCAATAACTGCCACAAGCGTTTTCACCGTACCATCCGGTGATACTTTTTTTACCGAGTTCACATAATTGTTATCACTGGTAGATACATACATATTGCCGTCTGCATCAAAGGTTAAACCAACAATACCGCTAAAACCGGCGGCAGTGCCTACACCATCGGCATTAGCCTGTACTGCGTTGCCGGCAAATACGGTTGCTATAGTGCCATCGTTACTTACCTGGTAAATGCGGGCCTTATCTGCAATAAAGATCCGGCCGGCAGCGTCTATTGCAATAGCTTCTGCGTCAACAGGATTATTGCCATTAGCTGCTTTTAGCGCCGCAGTGGCAAATGCGCTTACATCGCCTTTAGGTGATATTTTGCGGACCAGCAAGTTCAAAAAATCACAAATGTAAACGTTGCCCAATGGGTCGGTAACGATGGAAGATAAGCCGCGGCTAAAACGTGCCACCGTATTTTTCCCATCCTGGCTGCCTACAGATCCACTGCCTGCAAAAGTAGTTACGCGGCCGGCAGCGCTTAGCTCCCTGATCATGTAATTACCCGGATCCGCAATAAAAATGTTGCCCTGGCCATCTATAGCCAGGTTTGACGGTGCGTTAAATTCCGCATTGAGCGGGTTTGCAGGGTCGGGCCCGTACCCGGCGGTAACATTTATTGTTTGCGGGCCAACGCTGCTGCAATTAAAATTACCATTACCTAATACGATAACGGGCGGCTGCTCTGCCGGGTCGGCGGTTATGGTAGCAATATCAGCAAATTTTGTTTTGTATGATCCGCCTGTATTCAACGGCAACGTTATTGGCGGCCCTTTTGGATTTACTGTTGGATATTTGATTGGCAGCGGATCGGCAGCTACTGTAAATTCCTGCGAAACAGGTACTGCCTCTTCATAATCTGTACTGCCTGCCTGAAAGGCGGTTATAGTTGTGGTACCCGGCCCCACCACATGGATCTTTCCATCAGTAATAGTGGCCACCTGGGCGTCACTACTTGTATAGGTAAACGGTATAGTGTTGTTACTGCTAACAGCGCCGGCATCAAAATCCAGGTCGCGCTCTTTTTTGCCGGGTAGCGTTGGGAAGGTGATGGTTTGCCTGATCAGGCCCGGCAGCCGGATCTCGATCACTACACTAGTCGCATTTTTGCCTGTTGTGTTATAGGCAAATACCGAAAATTGGCTTGCCTGCAATTTTTCTGTCGGTGTACCGCTTATAATTCCTGTTGTAGGGTCAAAGCTAAGTCCCGGCGGTAAATTAGGCTCAATGTAGTAGCCTGTTGTCACTACCTTGCGGATGCGGTTATTTACCGGATCCGCTACATACACGTCACCATTTGGTGCTACGGTAACGCCGCCGCTGCCGTTAAAACGTGCCGCCTGGCCAATGCCATTGGCATAGCCCGCTATATAACCGCCTAATGTAGTTACCGATCCTTCCGAGTCGAAACGGCGGATCTTACTGTTTCCGTCGAAAAAGTATAGCGTTTTCATCGCATCAAGCACCATGCCCGAGGGTTGGCTTACCCTTGCCCCCTTATAAGTGCCATCGTAGTCGCCAGGCAGGGCGTTCCCTACTACGGTAAGCACATTCCCATCCTCGTCTATTGTCCGCATCATAGAAAGTTCGCCCACAAAGATCTTTTTACCATCAGGTGTAACAGCTATCGCACTTGGCCCCCTGAAGGTGGCCGCCGTACCCTGCTGATCCGCGTCGGATGATACGCCTCTGCCGGGATTGGTGCTGCCAGCGATGGTGCGTACGCTGCCATCAGGTGCAATGCCCCTTATCATATTGTTACCGTAGTCAGCTACATATAAAAAGCCGGCATCATCTACCGCTATACCGGTAGGATTGTTAAACCTTGCCGCTTCGCCCTGTGCATTCGTAACCCCGGCAAAGCCACCTTTGCCTGCAACTGTTGTTACCAGCCCGGCCGGTGTTATTTTACGTATAGTGTTTCCTTTTTTATCAGTTACATATAGGTTGCCCGCCTTATCAATGGTCATCCCGGTAGGTGCAGAAAAACTGGCCAGGATGCCCAACCCGTCTGCAGTGCCGTCGGCACCACTGCCTGCAAAAGTGATTACCAATCCGCCGGGCGTTATCTTACGGATCACGTTATTGCCCGCATCGGCCACATAAAGATTACCGGCCGCATCTATGGCAATGCCTGTTGGTGAGTTAAAGGTGGCGGATGCTTTTGGGCCGTCGGCCGCGCCGGCCGCACCCGTGCCTGCAAAAGTTGCTACTTCAGAAAAAACCGTAGCCGGCACAGCACCGCCCGCATTAGCTGGGCCGAAGGGCGTGATCGGCACACCAACGGTAAACGACTTAGGCGAATCATATGTGATATCCGGCGCTTGCGCGTAGCAATTGCAGGCCGCCAAAATGGCAACGAAAAACAACAGGCAGCACCGGGTCCAATTCACAAACGGGTTAAAATGTAATTACCTGAATATTGCCAGGTGGTTTATAAATATAATCAGCGTATAATGGTTACCGAGCCGGTAAGTGGTTTCTTGCCGGTTTTGGTGTCAACAATATAGTAATAAGTTCCGGCAGATAAAACGCGCCCCTGGTAATTGCCGTCCCAAGGTTTGCTGTACCCTACCGATTGGAAGATCAGCGCCCCATAACGGTTAAAGACAGATACCCGGCAGTCCGGATAGTTCTGTAACACCGGGATCTCCCAACGGTCGTTTATACCATCGCCATTAGGCGTAAATGTATTGGGCAAGGCAATCTGGCAGTCATCTTCGGTACGTACTACCGCAGTATAACTATCTGATGTTACTATAGGGCTTACCGCGCATGTCGCGGCAACGGTAACTACGCAAGTTACTGCATCGCCGTTCATTAGGTTGTTAGTGGTATAGGATGTGCTGTTTTGGCCAGCATTTACACCGTTAACCTGCCATTGATAAGACAAGCCGCTGCTGCTCACTGGTGTACCCGATGCAACTACAATAAAATCAATGGTACTGCCCGGGCATATTGGGCCGGCTACAGATGTTATAACGGTAAAAATCGCATCAACCGCAGGATCGGCGGTGATGGATGCCTCGTTAGATGGGGCGGATTGAACAGGTGCACAGCCATCGCTGTTGGTTACTACGCAGGTGATTTTATCGCCGGTTTTTAAGGTAGATGATGTAAACTCGGCCGAGGCGGTATAAACGGAAACGCCGTTAACCAGCCAGTTATACGTGGGCGCAGTGCCCCCATTTGTAACCGTGGCTGTGTAAGTAACCGCTACACCCTCGCAAGCGCTTGCCAAAGCAGGGGTTACAATTACTGCCGGGGATGGAAGTTGGCTGGCCGTTACTTTAAAGGTAACTGTGGCTTTGTCATACGGGCTCAAATCATCATTAGCAGTAAGTACTACATCAACTGTTTGGCCATCGCTTAAAACTGTCCCGGCTGCAGGCGTTTGTGTAAACCGGATGTTGGTTGTGCAGCTGCTTTTTGCAGTAGCAGTAGCTGTATAATCGGGGACTACAGCTGGGCAAACGGCCAGGTAGGGAATAGTTACCGGCTGGTAGGTAGATGTGATGGTAATAGGGCTGGTGATGATCACCGGTATATCTGTTGTTTTTTTGTTGGATGTGCTGGTGTTATCTAAAAAACCCGCGGTAGTGCTCCCGGCAATAGTGGTGACCACCCCGCCCGGCGTGATCTTACGGATCATGTGGTTATCCGTATCAGCAATATAAAGGTTGTCTGACGGGTCGATAGCAATGCCCTGCGGGTTAGAGAACCGCGCTGCTTGCCCTGTACCGTCTGCCGAACCGATGGCACCCACTTCGGTACTGCCGGCAAAAACGGTTAGCTGGCCAGCCGGGGTAATCTTATAGATCTTTGGTTCTGACGAGGCTACAAATATATCGCCCTGGCTGTTCACCACTAAACGGGTAAAGCGCAGCAAAGGGTCGCTTTTATAGTAAATGGTACTCACCACACCTGCCGGTGTAACTTTACGTATAGTGTTCTGATCATTCAGCGCTGACGAACTGACAAACAAATCGCCGTTAGGACCAAAGAAGAGGCCGGTAATGCCGTTAAAGGCAGCGGCGGCACCAACCCCATCAGTGTTATTCTCTAAATTATTCCCGGTGTATTTTAACCCGCTCCCGGCAAATACCGTTGCCGAACTGCCATCATGCGTAACTTTATAAATGCGGTACCCATCAGATACGTAAATGAAACCTGCCCGATCAACCGCAATAGCCACGGCCATCATCGGGTCCAGGTCGTTAAAAACCCGCAAGGCATCATCGGCAAATGTACTTACCACACCAGCCGGCGTTATCTTACGGATCAATGCATTTTCCACATCACACACATAGGTATTACCGTCGGCATCAGTCGCGATGCTGAGGAGGTTCCGGCTAAAAGATGATACTTTGGGCTGTCCGTCTACCCGCCCCGGCGAACCGCTGCCGGCCAGTGTGGTAACACGGGTATCGGTACCAATTTTTCTAATTTTATAGTTGCCCCTGTCAGCAATGTAAACGTTACCGGTGGTTTGGTCATAAACCAGGTTGGTGGGATGGTCAAATCTTGCACTGAGGGGGTCGGCCGGGTCCGCACCATAGCCGGCGGTAATACTAACCGTTTGGGGGCCAATGCTGGTACAATCGTAAAGAGATGTTTCAAGTTTGATCTCTGCTTCGGGCTGGGTAGCATCAATGGCAATATCGGCCACCTTATCTGTAGTTACAGTTACCTTTCCGGTTTCATCAACAGGAATGATAACGGGGTTACCCTTAGGGGTAACCGTTGGATATTGGTAAACAATGGGTACAGCACTCACAACAAGCGTTTGCGAAACCGGTGTGGCATCGGCAAAATTAGGGTCGCCTTTTTGATAGGCAGTTATGGTAACGGTTCCCGGCCCCAAAATATGGATCTTACCATCGGATATCGACGCCACGCTGATGTCGCTGCTCTCAAAAGTTATCGGTAAATTAGGGTTGGAGCTGTTGGCCACCAGCGGAAAATCGAGGTCGGTTTCTTTTTTTGGTGGCAGCGGCCCAAACGTGATAGTTTGGGTTTGTGGTGTAAAAACGTTTACCTGGATATTAACCACGTAAACGCCTTTACCCTGTGTGTTGTAGCCAATAATAGTGTAATCTTTTGCCGGCGACGGCGCAGTCGGCGTACCGCTGATGATCCCGGTGGTGCCGTCGAAAATGAGGCCGGGGGGTAGTTCCGGAAAGATCTGGTAGCCGGTTGTTGAAACCCTTCGGATTGCGTTGTTGCCGGCATCAGCTACATATAAAAATCCGTTGGCATCAAGCGTTACACCTGCCGGCCGGTTAAATGCTGCTTTAAGGCCAATACCATCAATGAACCCTGCCGTTTCCGGCGTGCCAGCGAGTTTAGAAATAAAATCCTCCTGACGGCCAAACCTGCGAATAAGGTGGTTGCCCATATCAGCTATGAACATCGTGTTAGCCTGATCTATCGTAATCCCGTAAGGGCGTTGGAAAACAGCTGTTTTAGAGTCACCGTCATATGGGCCGTAAGAATGGACTACGCCGGCAACCGTACTCACAATTGCCGAAGGGGTTACCCGGCGGATGATCTCGGCGTTTACCACATACAAATTTCCTTCGGGGCCGGTAATAAGGTGTGCCAACCCGTAGAAAGCAGCAGTTACGCCCGGGCCGTTAATATTACTGGCGGAATTGCCTGTACCGCCGCCGGCAAAAGGCACAACGTACCCACCCGTTGGGGGCACCTGCCGTATCCTGGCATTGTTGGTATCCGTAATATAGAAATTGCCATAAGCATCGATAGTTATGCCTGTTGGGTTGTTGAACGTGTTATTGGTAAGGCCAACCGTACCCGGCACGCCGGCAAAAACGGTTACATCGCCGGCAGGAGTTATTTTACGAATAAGTTGATTGCCCTGGTCTACAACAAATAAGTTGCCAGCCGGATCAAACACCATCCCTATAGGGTGCGAGAACCGGGCAGCTGTTCCGTTGCCATCCTGGTAACCTGCTGTACCATCACCTGCAAATGTGCTTACTACACCTGCCGGGGTTATTTTGCGGATAACGTTATTATCTGCATCGGCTACAAAAAAATTCCCGGCGGCATCCTGTTTGATGTCAAGCGGACCTTTAAAAGTGGCCAGGTTGCCTGTGCCGTTCGCGGCACCTTCGCTGCCATTGCCTGCAAATGTTGTTACCTCGCCATAATTGTTAGCCGGAACAGTACCGCTGCCAGCCCTGGGTATGGGCGTTAAAGGCGTAATAGGAACACTAACCCGATAGTTTTGCGGTGGTAAATCACGGAACTTTGGCGATTGGGCGTAACTATTGTTCACCGCTGATAAGGCAATCAGATAGCAAACAATTTGATATAGCCGTTTCACAAGCCCACGCTGGTTATTTTATCTTAGCTGCGGTAACGCCCTCATTGGTGATCTTTACCGGTTTGATCAATCCGTTGGCATCAAACTCCATCTTATCTACACAAGTTACGCGGTGGTTCCCATCAGTTTCGGTCAACGGGCGGCGGTGGTAAATTATATACCATTCATCTTTACCCGGCACCTGTACTACCGAATGGTGGCCCGCACCGGTTGCTACCGCTGCATCCTGCTGCAATACGGTGCCAATCTTTTTAAACGGTCCATTAATGTTATCGCCCACCGCATATGCCACGCGGTAATCCGGGCCTGTCCAGCCGCCTTCGCTCCACATAAAGTAGTATTTGCCCTTGCGGATAAACATTATCGGCCCCTCTACATAACCTTCGGGCGTTATAGAGCGGTATGTAGTACCGTCGCTAAACGGAACAAGGCCGGTAAAGTCGTTTTTCAGCTTCGCGATATTGCAGTGGCCCCATCCGCCGTAAATAATGTAGTACTGGCTGTCTTTGTCTTTAAAAACAAACTGGTCTATAGGCTGCGCACCGTTGATGATCTTGTCAATAAGCGGTTTGCCCAGGTAATCCTTAAACGGCCCCTCGGGTTTATCGGCAACGGCTATGCCTATGCCCCCAACAGTCTGGTCGTTCTGGATATCATTCGCACCAAAGAAGAAGTAGTACTTGTTATCTTTTTTAACCAGTGCCGGCGCCCACATGGCGCGTTTTGCCCATTTCACATTTGAGGAATCGAGCACGTTATCGTGTTTGGTCCAGTTCACCAGATCTGGCGAGGAAAAGGCATCGAAATGCACTTGTTTATTGTACTTGTCTGAGTAGGTTGGGTAAACCCAGTATTGCTTGCCAAAGATAGTTGCCTCCGGATCAGCATACCATCCCTGGAAAATAGGATTGCCGGATGTTTTTTTGGTTTGGGCCCCTGCGCTGTACGCAGTAATGCCGATGAGGAATGTAAATATCAGCGTTGCTTTTTTCATGATCAGATGTGTTTAAAATAAGTAACTATATAGCCAACTATCTCTTTGGTGTAGCGGCCCCACGTTCCAAATGCATCAGCACTTGGTAAAAGGTCGCTCCATTCCAGGTCGCCCTTTACAATAAAATCTGCAGGGAAGGGAGTCACGTCCAGTCCTGCTTTTTTAAAGATCAACAAAGCGCGGCGCATGTGAAAGGCTGATGTCACCAATAAGAATGGTGGCTTAAGCCGGGCCTTCTGCAGAATCTTTTTGGCGAACAAAGCGTTTTCAATTGTATTCCGCGCCTGGTTATCTATCAGGATGGCGCTATCGGCATAATGCATTTTATGTAACTCATTATTCACAAAATCGCCTTCGCGAAATTTGCCGGGTTTGATATCGGCATTGCCGCCGGTAAAAAGCAAATGTGTTGCCCGGTGTGTAGCCAGTAATTTGGTAGCCTGAATAAACCTGTCGGCACTTTGATTAAAGATGCCCTTTTTGTCGTCGCCTTCAGATACAAAGCCGCCCAACAAAATTACGCTGCTGTAAATTTTGCCGGTAGGCGGGTAGGTGCTTACATCCCATTCACGTGCAAATATTTTAATAAGTGCCGTATTGCCAAACAGGTAAAGTAAAGTTACCCCCTTAATCAGCAACCGTTGTTTGCGCCTGGTATTTTTGCAAAATACCGCATATATAAGCACTGCTAATGCCCATGTGAACGGGTATATAAAAATTACCAGCAGTTTAGAAAGGATGAAATACATACGGTTTATAAGTGCGGTACAATTTAGCGCTTTTTTTTATTAGCGGGTGCAACTGGCTTATATTTCGGAGCTCCAGTTGCAAATAAAGGTGAGGTTGCATGTGGCTGAATCCATACTAATTTGCTCCGGAAGGATTTCTTGTTGCTAACGTGCAGTCGTAAGGGCGCTTTTTTCCAACAAAATCGCTAACAAAAAAAGCCACCCTTTACAGGTGGCTTTGCTTATCTGACTCAGTTCAAATCAGATCTTAACATTTTCCATTCCGTATTGCTTCAATACATCAAGCGGTACGCCTTCCCATTTATTGGGGGCGTTACCGGCGTAGCCGATATCTTTGGTGCCCATTTCGCTGCTCCAAAATCCGGATGCCGTTAAATCACGCATGCGGTTAAAAAAAGCAACGCCCTGTGCCATTTCTGCTTTGGCCTTGTAAGGGTAAGCGATCTGGTCGAGCAGTTCTGTTTGCTGTGCTTTGGTGCTGGCAATAAATGTTTTGCCGTAGTGGTTAAGGCAGTACAGATCCAGCCATTTTAACCCGCCGCGCATTGGCAACTTATGGCTCGGGATATCCTTAACAATAAATTCAATAAACTCGGGTACTTTGGCATCACTTGCGCTGCCCGATTTATCATCCTTTGGGATAATAATATCTGCCAGCAGGGTAATGGTGGCCATTTCGTGATCATCAAAATATTTTTCGTCCTTTATTTTCTTTTCCCGTTCAACCTCGTCGGCGGTGCGGCCGGGTACAGCTGCTTCTTTGCCCGATGGTGTTTCGGTTTGGTTTTTTTCACCGGGTTTACAGCCGCCAAGCAGCAAGCCTGTTGATACGGTGCCTAACCCTATGGCTTTAAGTGTGTCGCGTCTGTTCATGATGAGTTATACATTAAGTTGTTTACGTTGTTGTAAGATATACTCGGCCGTGCGCATACTCAGCGCAAGGATGGTCCAGGTGGCGTTTTTATCGCCCTGTTGCACAAACGGCGCAGCATCAACCACAAAAAGGTTTTTACAGTCGTGCGCCTGGCACCATTTGTTTAGCGCCGATTTTTTAGGATCGTCGCCCATACGTACAGTGCCAACTTCGTGAATAATTTTACCTGGTGCCTCCAAACCATAATTGGTCTCCGGCCCTTGCTTAGTGCCGTAAATAGCGCCCATGCCATGTAAAATTTCTTCAAAAGTATCCTGCATATGTTTAGCCTGGTTAATCTCGTCATTGGTCCATTTGTAATGAAAGCGCAACACCGGGATACCATATTTATCAACAACGTTAGGGTCAATTTCACAATAGTTATCAGCACGGGCAATAGCGGTACCACGGCCGGCCATGCCTACCTGGGTGCCATAAAAGCGGCGGTAATCGTCTTTCAGCCCAACGCCGTAACCGCCGCCATCTTTTTTCTTACCATCGCGCCCCGGTACGGCACCGTTCATGTCTTGTATGCCGCCACCAAAACCGTAGCTGGGCATGTGCATACCGCCACCATACTCAATGTGATAACCGCGTGGAAAATTCAATTTTTTGTTATCCAGCCACCAGGGCGAATAAATATGCACGCTGCCTACGCCGTCTTCATTATAACGCTTGCGGTCCATTAGCTGCGGCAGGAAACCTCCTGCGCCGGATCCGGTGGAATCGTGCAGATATTTACCCACAACCCCGCTTGCATTTGCCAAACCACCCGGATGGGCGGCCGATTTAGAATTAAGCAGTAAACGCGCGCTTTCGCCGGCGCTTGCACCTAATATTACCATTTTGGCGTTCACCTGGTACTCCTGCATATCATCCTTGTTAACGTATGATACGCCTGTTGCCAAACCGTTTTTGTCGGTAAGCACTTCGCGTACCATTGCATTGGTGATCACTTTTAGGTTACCGGTTTTCATAGCCGGAATAACCAGGCATGATGACGCCGAAAAATCGCCGTAAACTTTGCAACTGCGGCCACACTGCCCGCAGAAGAAGCATGCGCCACGGTCTTTGTTGTTTGGCAATGCTTCGGTTAAAACCGAGCCACGGCCGGTAATTACCTTTACGCCGGCCTTGGTAGCGCTTTGTTTAATAAACAGTTCGTTTAAACGCGGTTTTGGCGGGGGCAGGAAAATGCCATCCGGCTCACTTTCAATATTCTCCTTAGTGCCGTAGATGCCTATCATCCTGTCTACCTTATCGTAATAGGGCTTCAGCTCATCGTAGGTGATTGGCCATGGGTCGGTCAGTCCGTCTTTAGGCTTAAAATCGTCCGGGCCCATTCGCAGCGAGATACGGCCCCAGTGATTGGTACGGCCGCCCAGCATCCTTGCACGAAACCATGAAAATTCAGTTTTATCTTTGGTAGTGTAAGGTTCGCCTTCCAGCTCCCATCCGCCATAGGCTGCGTCGAAGTCGCCAAACGGACGGGTAGTACCTGCACCACGGCGGGCCGATTCCCAGGCCCACTTTAGTTGGTGCGAATCGGTCTTGGGGTCAAAAAATGCCCCGGCTTCCAGCATGAGCACTTTTACACCTGCGTTGGCCAGTACATAGCCGGCCATACCACCGCCCGCGCCCGAGCCTACTACGACCACATCATAAGTGGCGGTGGATTTTTTAATCTGTAAATCTTCCATTTAATAAATTATATGTCGAACTATAATGTTTTGAATTGGTTGGCTTACAGTTGTTTAAGCTTGATGTTTTTGTAAGCTACAACAGCGCCATGCTGCTGTAAAGCGATGTGGCCTTTTGGGTATTTGCCAAAATCTTTCCAGGTTTTAAATTTGCTGTTATTGATCAGTTCTGTCCACTCGGGGCTGCCCATCTGCACGTTTATCACTTCTTTGCCATTTAGCCAAAATACCAGGTGGCCTTTGTCGTTACGCAGTTTAACAGTATTCCACTGGCCGGCAGGTTTTGCTGCATCGGCCGGGGCCGCTTTCATATCATATAATGAACCGGCAAGGTGATTGGCCTTTTTATTATCCTCGGCCTTTTGGTTATCTAAAACCTGCATTTCAATACCGCTCAGGTAAGTTGCACCTAAAGCAGGGTCTTCGTGCACGCCAAAGATGACACCGCTGTTACCACCCTCGGCAATTTTCCACTCAAGAGATAGCTCGTAGTTTTCGTACTCCGCATCGGTGATCAGGTCGGCCTGGTTTGGCGCTTTAGGGTCTAAGGTAAGTGCACCGTCAACTACGCTCCATGGGCCGGCATCGGTATGCAGGTAGCTGTGCCATCCTTTGGTAGTTTTGCCATCAAACAGCGGTTGTGTTTTTTGTGCCGAAGCCGACAAGCCTAAAGCGGTAAGTGCTAAGGCGCTTAACAATAATTTTTTCATAGCATGTAAAGTTTTAACAGCGTTGGGATGCTGCCATAGATTATAAATTAGAATAGTAAATGTAGGATTATTTTTGAATGATGATATAAACGTGAAGTTATCAATCGAAAAAATTACGGAAGGGATTTATTGAATATAGCGATGGTTTTTACATTTATTGCTAAAGCAAAACGATGCCAATAAACGGATTGGTAGGCATCCCGGATAGGTGTACAGCCAACATTCAGGCGAAATATATTGTCCCCGGCTTACAGATAATCAAGCTTTAATCAGTTGCTTATTATCGGTTGATAAGGAAGGAGAGGCCCGAAGATACGCCCACGGTTGCATAACCGTAGCTTTGCTGGAACGAAAAATTATAATCGTCCTGACCACGGTAACCGCCCCCGGCCATTATTGATACATCCTTCAGGAAGGGCAGATGGTAATAATATTTAAGGGCAACATTAACGCGTTTCTTGATGTCGAAAGCGCCGTAATTATTGTATTTGTCAGCTATATAAGTAAAATCGAACTGGATGCGCTGCCAGTTATCAAATAAGTAGGTGTCGGGCTTTATTGGGTCGGCAACACGTTTGGCAAGGTTGTATAAAAAGGTTCCGTTTACACGCACAAATCCATAATGGCCATCTAGCCCTTCGGCAGCGCCGGTGCCAAACAAACCGGAGTGTACCTCTAACCCTACTGTGGCGTAACGGTTTATAATACGGTCGGTTTTATCCGTCCGGTGGCCGGATGTGTAATTAAGCGAATAAAAATTGGTTGAAAATTTACCGCTATCCACATTAAAGCGCCCATCGGGCAATACAGTTGGCCCACGTACCCCATTAGAGTGGTGGGTATAGCCCAGCGATAAAAACTTCGGGTTAAATGGGTCATTATTTAACCTGCTGTAAAGCATACCGCCCGGCATATAACTGGGCGATTTGACGGGAGCACCCCGGGTAGCCAGCAGCCTGATCTTGATCCGGGTAAAAGCGTTAAAGAAAAACCGCGACTTAGGCGTATTAAAAACTACAAAGTTGGCCACCACATCGGCAACTAACTGCGTTTTTTGAGGCTGGAAAAATTCTTGGCCGAAAAAAGATGTTTTTAAGTTTTGCTGGTAAATGCTGTTAAAATCCCGGTTAAGGATGCGTTTGGCGATAGTAGCTTTATTAGTGCTATCCCTTAGGTAACGGGCAGAATCGGCAGTTGCCTCAGCCGCATGGCTTGTAAACGGGAGTGTAAAAAGAAGGACAATATATAAGGTAAATAAGCGAAGTAAGAGTTTGATCATCGTATATAAGGAAATTAGGGGGCTGAAATTTGTTATAGTACAGGCATAAAACTGTATTGTTTGTAACAGCGGCAGTGTTTTGTACAACCAAATGTATAGTTTACCATGTCATTACACAGTAAACATCGTTTTACATAACTAAATGCCTATCTTGCAGATCAATTTTTAACAGAATAGTGACTTTTCAGGATTTCAATTTTAACGACCAACTACTCGAAGGCGTACTTAGTATGGGTTATAATACCCCAACACCCATTCAGCAAATGGCCATCCCGGTTATTTTAAATGGCGACGACCTTATAGCCTGTGCCCAAACCGGCACCGGCAAAACAGCTTCATACCTGCTGCCGGTATTAAACTACATCAGCAATACACATAAACATCAAACTACCGCCCTGGTGCTTGCGCCAACGCGCGAGCTTGCACAACAGATAGACCAGCAGGTAGAAGGGCTTGCCTATTTTACCGGCATCAGCTCGCAGGCCGTATTTGGCGGCGGCGATGGTATGGCTTACGAACAGCAGCGCCGCGGTATCCAAAATAATGTAAACATTATTATAGCTACGCCGGGCAGGTTAATTGCCCATTTAACATCAGGTGTCTTAAAGTTTAATGACATCACACACCTGGTGCTGGACGAGGCCGACCGCATGCTTGATATGGGCTTTTATGATGATATTATGCGTATTGTAGGCTATCTGCCCAAAAAACGGCAAACGCTTTTATTTTCAGCAACAATGCCGGGCAGGATCCGCACGTTGGCTAAAAATATCCTTACCGATCCGCAGCAGATCAATATCGCCATTTCCCAGCCGGCAGCAGGCATCGATCAGCAGATCTATCGCCTGCACGACCAGCAGAAAACGCCTTTGCTTAAGATGTTGCTTAAGGATGCCAGCTATACCAGCTCTATTATATTTGCATCGCGAAAGGAAATAGTAAAATCGCTTTATAAAGAATTAAAGCACGCACATATTGATGCCGCGGCCTTTCACTCAGACCTGCAGCAAGGCGAGCGCGAAGAGATCTTGTTGCGTTTTAAAAATAAAAAACTGCCTGTTATCATCGGCACCGATGCGTTATCACGTGGTATTGATGTAGAAGGGATAGATCTTGTAGTGAATTACGATGTGCCCGGCGACCCGGAGGATTATGTGCACCGCATTGGCCGTACAGCCCGCGCCGCAACAACGGGTACTGCCATAACCTTTGTGAACGACCGTGACCTTAAGCGCCTAAAAAGCATTGAACAGCTTATTGACAAGCCGATAAATGTAAAGGAACTGCCTGAAGAATTAAGGGCGATTGAGCCGGTTAAAGAAGAGCGCCCGCATGGCGGCCCGCGTACAGACAGCAAACGCAAGCCTAACAGATACAAGGGAAATAAACCGCGCCCGGCAACAAATTAAACCTTGTAAAAATTATGTGGTCTATTTGTTTGTATTAGTCAATGCGTTACTTTTACACAAACCAAATTAAATAACCAGATAATGACAACCAGACGTTCGTTCCTGAAAACCACTTCCATGCTATCTGCAGGGCTGTTGGTAGCGCCTAATTTGTTTGCACGAAACAAAAAATACATTGGCTTACAACTGTACACCGTGCGCGATGCTATGGCGAAAGACCCGGCCGGTACACTTGCAAAAGTGGCACAGGTAGGCTTTAATTCTGTTGAGAACGCCACTTATACCGGCACCCAGAAGTTTTATGGGATGGAAGCGGCAGATTATGCCAAGCTTTTAAAAGATAACGGACTGATAAGCCCGAGCGGCCACTATATGCTGGGCGAAGGTATGGGTGCTACAAAAGGCACTATAATTAACGAATGGCAAAAAGCGGTTGACGATGCAGCAGCAGTTGGCATTAAATATATGGTTTGCGCTTACTTATTAGACAGCGAACGCGGTACTTTAACCCATTACAAGCAAACTGCTGACAAATTGAACAAGGCCGGTGAGGTATGTAAAAAGGCAGGCATCCAGCTTTGCTACCATAACCACGACTTTGAATTTATTAAACAGGATGGCAAACTGCCATACGAAGCCTTGCTAAACTTTACCGATCCTAAACTGGTAAAAATGGAAATGGACATTTACTGGATGTACCGCGCCAAGCAAGACCCTATTGCCATGTTTAACCGCTATCCGGGCCGTTTCCCACTTTGGCACGTAAAGGATATGGATAACACCCCTAAACAAATGTTTACCGAAGTTGGTAACGGCGTAATTCCGTTTAAAGACATCTTTAAGCATGCAGGTAAGGCAGGGTTAAATTATTTCTTTAATGAGCAGGACATTTGCCCTGGCGACCCTTTTGATAGCATTACTAAAAGCTACAGCTATATTAAACAAAACCTGGTATAAGTAGTGGTCAGATATTAAAAGCCGTGCATTGCAAAATGCGCGGCTTTTACGTCTATGCCTGAGCCGGACTACTACTACTTAAAGCTGTTAAACAACTTTTAACTGGTGCTTGGTTAATAAGCCTGCTAAGCCCTGCATAGAAAATACCGCTTTTTTTAGCTTATTTATTTCCGGATCGATATCAAAGTTATATGCAGTTGTGAAGTTTACACTGCTAAGGTCGGTTTGGCTAAATACAGCGTTGGTCAAGTCGCACTCGCTAAAGGTAGAGTTGGTTAAAACCGCATCGGCAAAGGTTACTTCTTTAAGGTTGCATTTGCTAAACTTAGTTTTTACCATCTTTTTACCTAAAAAAGAGCTATAATCGAGCAGGCAATTATCAAATTCAACACTAAATAAAAAGTCTGCGCATTTACTGAAGTTTACACCCAGCACCTTGCAGTTTTTAAATGTAGCATCGTTAAGGGTGCTCTGGTCAAGCTTCATCATTGATAGGTTGCAGCTATCGAAACTGCACTCCAAAAACTTATTGGCAGTAAAACTGCTGTTCGCAAAATCGCAGTTGCGGAACGTGCAGCTTTGAAATTCTTTGCCGCGTACAGATATATCGGTAAAGTTTTCTTTTTCAAACAGATGGTCTTCGTAGGCTAATTGGTCTATCAACATAATTGCTGGCTAAATCTTATTTATTTCACTCACCAGATCTGCTATCATACCTGGATTTTTAATTATCGCAGCATGCCCTGCGTTGTCATAGTTGCAGGTTCGGATCTCCGGGTGTTCTTTCAAAAATTGCTGCAGGTATTCATGCGGTAGTGTCATATCATGTTCGTCATAAGCCAGCCAGTGGTTAAGCTTCGGGCCGAATTGGTATAAGTCGTGCATGTTAAACGCTGATGCGGCCGGCCATAACGTTCTTCAAAGCTGTCCAAAAATGCTTTGCGGCTGTGCTCAGCTACGCCGGCATTTTCCATGGTCTTCAAAAAATTCTCATGAAGCAGGATGATCGGGGTTATGCTGATGAGCAACTTAGGGGTTATAGCTAATTCATTCAAGGTTACCACGTTGGCAAGCCCACCTGCCGAGTGGCCAATTACCACATAAGGCGGGCCAAATTTTTGGATGACGGCCTTAGCCGCAGCAACAAACAGCAGGATGTTGGATAGCTCTCCTTCTGAACTGCCGCAGGCGGGCGCATCAAAAGCAATAATCTCCACATCTTCAAGTTCCAAAAGCGCGGTTATCATTTCGGCAAAATCTGCTGCTTTTGAACCCCATCCGTGGGTGATCAATATGCTATTTTTTCCGCTGCCCCACTTAAAGCCGTTAACGGTCAACAATCCATTTGTAAAATATTGATCATGAACGCCTACCGTAAATTTTTCGGCTTGGCTTAACAGTTGCTCCTGGTGCAGCCTTAAAGGCATTTTTGGCGGATAACAAATAAGCCGCCAAAGCATTTCTATTAGTTGGGGCGTGGTGGGTTGCCGGCCCAGTTCCCTTACCTGGCTGACTATCTGCTTTAGTTTTTTCATAGAAATGGTGCGTACAACAAAGCTATACAATGTTACGTACTCACTTTAATAATTGATGATGGAAAAATCGCAGCCGCACAATACCACGTATATGAAAGAGATGAACATAAAAATGATTAAATATTTGCTGATAATTTTAGGGGTGTCTTTTTTATTTGCATGTACCGCTCAGGCACAAAAGCATGTGGAAGCAGGTGAAAAGGCCCCGGTATTTTCATTATACGACCAAAAGGGAAAGGTATTTAACATGGCCGATGAAGTAGGCAAGCACACGCTGGTCATCTATTTTTACCCAAAGGACGAAAGTATGGTTTGTACAAAAGAGGCTTGCGCGTTTCGCGACAGCTTTGATGATTTTACCAAAGCCGGGGCTAAGGTTATCGGTATCAACTCGGGTACGGTTGCCAGCCATAAAGCATTTGTTGATCATTACAAGCTGCCGTTTACACTGCTAAGCGATCCGGATAACAAGGTTTACAATTTATTTGGCGTAAAAAAGAAGATGTTTATGAGCGGCCGCGAAACATTTGTGGTTGACAAAAAAGGTAAAGTTGTTTATGCCCACGCAGCCATGCTGCAAGGCAAAGAGCATGCCGACGACGCCCTTAAATTTATCAGGACTGCTAAAAATTAGACTCATCACGCCAAGACATCCGAAGCGTGATTAAAAAATATGGATGCCCATAAAGTCGAATAATGCCCTTATCTGAACAAACTTACGGTAAGGCAAAAGCGGCAAGGTGGTGGGTGTACTGGAGTTTATTTTACTTAGCTTGTGCCGAACTTTGGAATTATAACAACGGCAACGAATGGACGGTAAGCCACTACTTATTTCACAGAAAGGGAGCATGATCCGCCTGATATTATTAATACTGATCTTTTTAATCTCATTACTTACGGTATTTAGGGCACCGGCCTATTACCTGTGGCTGCTGGCTATTGGCGTAACAGAATTCCCGATGGTGTTTATGGCTATAACAGGTATTTTACTCATCGCCGGCATCTGGCTGCACAAATATCAGCTGGCTTGTAATGTTTTCGGCGGGTTGGCCCTGTTACTTTTATTATCACCAATTGTAAGGGCCTATGTCGTTTCGGCCACATTGAAACAAAATTTTGTAGCGGCGTTTGGCCCAGGCAGTGCCAATGTAAAAGGCGATAGCACAAAGTTGCCGTTCAACATTTTCCGCATATTTGGCGACCAGCCCAGCGGATCGTTTAAAACGTTTGTTTACAATACCGATAAGGATGTGCCTTTAACCCTGGATTTTTACAAATCGTTTACCGGTGGTAAAAGGCCCTGTGTAATTGTGGTACATGGTGGCTCGTGGAGCAGCGGCGATAGCAGGCAGCTGCCTGAGCTGAATGCCTACCTGGCTACGGAAGGTTATAATGTAGCGGCTGTTAATTACCGTATGGCACCTAAGTACAAAACACCGGCCCCTGTAGAGGATATTAGCCAGGTTTTTAAATACTTAAAGAGCCATGCAGATGAGCTGCAGATAGACACCGGTAATTTTGTATTGCTTGGGCGTTCTGCAGGGGCGCAGATAGCATTACTATCTGCCTATACCAAACCCGAACCGGGCCTTAAGGGAGTTGTTGATTTTTACGGCCCCGCAGACATGGTTTGGGGCTATTCGCTACCATCCAACCCGTTGGTAATGGATTCGCGGCTGGTAATGCGTAACTATATCGGCGGCTCGTATGAGGCTGTGCCGGATAAGTTTGCAGCAAGTTCGCCAATCGAATTTGTTAACCGGCAAACTGTACCAACGCTGCTTATCCATGGCGATAACGATGTGCTGGTATCGCCAGTTCACAGCCAAAAGCTTAGCGCCAGACTAAAGGCCAATAACATTAAACACTTTTGTTTGCAATTACCCTGGGCTACCCACGGGTTTGATTATAATTTGAATGGCCCGGGCGGCCAGCTATCTACCTACGTTGTTGAGCGGTTTATACATACCGTAACCAAATAATATTAAAAAACAGCTATCATAGGTACTGATTGCCGGTATGGGTTGGGGCATTTCCTTCACCCAACTACCGATCTTACCTTTTACGGGCAAAATAATTACGTTGGCGGCCACACCAATACCTGTGATCTTATAGTCCTGAATAATAATCGTACCCTATGCGGGCCCAATAATCAGGCGGGCGGGTATCGCTAAACGTAATACTGCCTATACGTTTAAGGTTTTTGATGCCATATTTAACCGGGATGATCAACCTTAACGGTGCGCCGTGGTTCATAGGCAGCGGCTGGCCATTCATTTCATAAGCCAGTATAGTTTGCGGATGGATGGCACTTGGCATATCCAGCCCCACCTGGTAACCCTTGTCAGGTGTCATCATGCCTACATAGCCTAGCTGAGTCTGGTCGGCAAGGTTAAAGTGATTGATAAAATCTATCAGTTTCAGGCCGCCCCAGTACTGGATCTGGTCCCAGCCCTCCACACATTTAAAATCAAATACAATCTCTGTTTTAGGCAGGGCTTTGATCTGGTCGATAGTAATATCCATCGTCTGGCCATTAGCTTTTGTTACCTTCAACTTCCAGTCATCAACCACAAATTTACCGCCCATACCAATGGTGCTGTTAACACGCACATTTTTAGCAGCCATTGATTTTGGATAAGTTTTTACTAAATTGTTATTGCTAAAGAAATTACGGAAGGCCAGCTCGGTTTTGTTCAAGGCACGGCGCAGGGGCACTTTGGCACCTGCGGTTATCCCCGGGGCTTCTTTTGGCGTATGGTATAGCCATTGCCAGCCCTTATAAAAAGCCGCACCCATCAATGCAAATACCCCGAATGAAATAAAGTTACGCCGGTTGATCTTCTCATCTACAGTCAGCTCTTTGTTTGGCTTTTTATTTTCCATCTTCTTCGGGCTTTACAACAGGCTCAGGCTGTTTGTTTACGATCTCAAATCCGGATACAACCGAGCGGAAATTGTTCCAGCCGGCTAATATTACCTGTACAACGTGTATCACAAAAAAAAGCACATAACCTATAGTCAGCACAAAATGCTCGATACGTGCGGCGTGATAACCTCCGCAAAGCCAGGTAAGCGTATTAAATTGTACCGGTTTATAAATGGCCAGGCCGGTTATTAATGATCCGAACCCCATTACAATGACTGCCGTATAGGCAATGCGCTGTGCGGCATTATATTTATTTTGTGTGGGCGCCATTTTACGAATGTGCAGGTCATGCAGTAACACCAGCCACGCCTCTTTAAATGATCTGCGCTGGGGTACCAATTCGCGCCATGATCCCGAAATGATTGTATATAGTACGTAAATGATACCGTTTAACGCAAATAACCACATAAACAGGAAATGAAAGGCCATGCCCTCGGCCAGCCTGCGCGGTATGTTTAATGCATCGTAAAAGCCCTGCGGAAAAAACTTGTAATACGTATGCCCGAACAGCGTGATAGAATAGGTATCGCTCGCCCAGTAAATGAGCATCCCGCTCCATATCATAATGGCCAGCAGCGGGAAATTTACCCAGTGCGTCCATCGCATTAAAAGCGAATGTTTCTCTTTGATTACTTTCATTTTATCGGGGGCATTGCGATTGGTAAAATTAGCTGTTTTAATTTAGTTAGCCGCACTATAAGTAGTAGGTAACGCAAAACGGGCCGCGGCTATAATATTGCCGTTGGCGGGGTTTTGTACAAAGGCTATCACCTCATATTCACTCGCTTTAAAGCCTGATGGTAATGCCAATTGCACGTTGCCCTTGTTAGCAGTTATTGCCGAACTTTTTAACTGCGTTACAATTTGTACGTGCGATAAAGTGCGGCCGCTATTTTCGCCCCGTTTTACAATCGTGGTGGCGTTCTTTTTTACCAAAGCAAGCACCAGCGAATTTCCGGTAGCGCTTTCTGATGTATAACTAATAGTGGGTTGGCTATTGCCGGTTTTTATATCAACCAGCTTCAGCGCTTTTATAGCGGGTTGATCCAGCCCCGCACGGATGGCGTTGCGCAGGGTGCCCTCCTGCGAGCCTACAAATTCTTTACGGCCGTTTACAATAACCTGTGGAGTATACACCGAGCTGAGTTTTAACCATGAGGCATAAGTACTTTGCCTGTGCGAATAATCTGCGCTGCTAAACACATCTTTCCATCCCAGGCGGTTCCAGTAATCAACATGGTAAGCCAATATGTACACGGATTTGCCCTTATATTCCTTTTCAATTTTAGCTACAACCGCATCTGCTGCGGGGCAACTGGAGCAACCTTCTGAAGTGAACAGCTCAACAACCGCAAAGCCCGTGTTTTCACCGGAGCCGTTAGTGGACGGTGATGTTTTTTTTGACCCGGTGAAGGCGGCCGCTACCAGTACACCGACAGCCAGCAGCAAAGCAAACGCAAATATTTTTAGGGCTTTCATGATCTTTGTTTTAATGGTTGGTCGGTAACGGGCGTATATCCTTACAAATAAATTTACATTTTAATCGGTTACATCTTGTACAACGTACGTAAATTACAAAATGTACAATAGTTGTAAGGATTAGTTCTATTACACGACTAAGCATTCGTTATTCAATCGATCGTATGATAAACCCTCCCAAAGATCATCAGCTCGACCCGCAAAACTGGGTGCGCGCATATGCCGACTATCTGTACGCCTATGCCGCTGCCCGGATAAGTAATGATGAGCAGGCCCGCGACCTGGTGCAGGACGTTTTTTTGGCAGCGCTGCAAAGCCGGCATAATTTTGCCGGTAAAAGTTCTGAACGTACCTGGTTGACAGCGATATTAAAAAATAAAATAATCGATATATATCGAAAAAAAGCATCGGGGTTAAAAACGGAAGACATCGGTAATGGTGAATTAACCGAAACAGATTTTTTTGAACCCGGGGGGCATTGGAAAAAAGACTACTGGCCGCAGCATTTTGGCATGGATGATACCGATCCTTTAAATCAAAAGGAGTTTAACCAGATCCTGCAAAAATGCATGGACAAACTACCTCAACTGTGGCTGTCGGTTTTTACAATGAAGCACCTGGATGATGAGCCTACTGAAACCGTTTGCACCTCACTGCGGATCAGTGCAGCCAATTATTGGGTAATTATTCACCGGGCTAAACTTAACCTGAGGGCCTGCCTTCAAAAAAACTGGATCTGAGCTATGAACGGATTGAAAAAAATAATTTACAACTGCCGCAAGGCCACCTACCTGATTGATAAAAGACTGGCAGGCAAAATCACCTTCCGCGAAACGGTAGAATTGCGTATCCATTTAATTGGCTGCGATGTGTGCGGCATTTATATGAAGCAAAGCGCAAAGATCAATAATATGATACAGTCGTTATTGAAAAGCAGGGCCGGCGTGGGTATCCGGCTTGATGATGAATACAAGCAGAATTTGCAACTGAAGATAGACCGGCTGAGTAAAAATTAATTATTGTAAGGTTTAAACAATCCTGCCGACTAAGCAGGAAAATAAATTAAACAGATCATGAAAACTAACAACAGAAAGTTTCTATCAACCATTATCTTAACAGGAGTAATTGCCTTGTGCAGTAGTATGAATGTTTTTGCCACACCGCTGCAAGACAAAATGAAACCGGCAGAAAGCAAAATGCAGCCCGCCAAACCCAAAATGGCCGACAAGAAAAAACCGGCCGCTAAAATGAAAGCCAAAAAAGCAAAGGTAGATAAAATGGCTATGGATACTGCCGGTAAGATGTAATGGCCTAAAAACAATAAATAATTGGGAGGTTGTTTTTTGTTTTGAAGATGGGGGATGTATATCCCCCTCTTTCTTTAGTTAAACTTACTTTATAAGAGATGAAAAATTTTACACTAAAAACTTTGGTTGCAGTAGCCGCCCTGCTGCTATCTGTAAGGGTTACGGCGCAAACCGGGTTAAAAATAGGCGCAGAAGCGCCTGCTTTTAAAGCAACAGACAACAATGGCAAAAAGGCCGATCTTAAAGCATTATTGAAGCAGCACAAGGCAGTAGTGTTATTCTTTTACCGTGGGCAATGGTGCCCATACTGTAATAAGCAAATGGCGCATATCCAAGATTCGTTGCAGCTGTTAAATAGCAAGGGAGCGTATGTTATAGGCATAACTCCTGAACTACCGAAGGGATTGGCCAAACGGTTGCCAAAACCAAAGCTACCTATACTATTGTGCAGGATAAAGGGTACAGCATCATGAAAAGTTACGGGGTTAATTATGTAATGGACGAGAAAACGGTAACCAGGTATAAGGATTTTGGGTTAGATATGGCAAAAGCCAACGGCAACACCGATAATGTTTACCTGTACCTGCTACTTATGTGATAAACAGCCGGGGTAAAATTGTATTTGCACATTTTGACAAGGATTACAGTAAGCGTGCTTCTGTTAAAGATATTTTGGCTGTACTTTAATTGCGTCTCGAACTTTTCCGGACTGGTATTTTTTGTAATTTGCTCAACCTTACGTTAAGGATTATCCGGGTATATAAATTAACCATGAAAAAACTTTTACTGCTATTGCTTATATCTTCATCCGCTGCCTTCGCACAGGAAAAGAATCAACCAACTCAAAGATTTGCTATAACCGGCGATGTTGAAAAGGAGTCGGTAATTACACTCGACTCTCTTAAACAATACACCGTAAAGCCAATCGGCGATGTTAAGGTTACCGACCATACCGGTGCGTTTAAACACCAGGATGATGCGCTGAAAGGTGTTTTATTAAAGGATGTTTTATCGCACACCAAATTTAAAACGACCAGCCCTAAGTTATTAAGCCGCTTTTACTTTGTTTGCACCGGTGCCGACGGCTACAAGGTGGTATACTCCTGGAACGAAATTTACAATACGGTTGTAGGCGATCATGTTTTTATCATAATGGAAAAGAACGGTGTTAAGATAGAGAAGATGCCCGAAAGTATCCAGATGACATCTGCCAATGATTTTAAAACGGGCCGCAGGTACCTGCACAATCTGGATAAGATTGTTGTTGCGCAAGTGCAATAAAAGGCAGATTAAGATTAAATATAATTTCCATGGACAGATATGATATTTCTCGCTGTCGCTTGTTTGAAATTCTCGTTATTTAGCTCCGTTCTAAGCGCTAAACTTCTTCGCCTATTACCAGTTCATCATCACTTATGCCGTCTAATTCATAGGGGTTATGGCTTACAATAAGTACCGTTGCCTGTAACTCTTTAAAAAGCGCCTGTAAGTTTGCGATCAACCCGGTCTTCATCCTGATATCGAGCGCGGAAAAAGGCTCATCCATCAATAATATTTGTGGTTTGATAGCTAACGCCCTGAGTATTGCCAGCCGCTGTTGCTGCCCGCCGGATAAGTGCAAAGGTTTTTGATCTGCAAATGCAGTCAACTGGCCAAGTTCCAGTAAGCGTGCAATCCACGCCTTATCTTCCGAGGCGTATGCTAAATGCTCTCTTACAGTCATGTTAGGGAACAGCGCATAATCCTGAAAAACAAAGCCGACCCGTCGCTGCTGAGGCGGGTAGTTAACATGCTTATCAGCATCAAACCAAACCTCACCGGCTTTAATGATCCCGCTATCAGGGTCAGTTAATCCTGCAATCATTTTAAGTAACGTTGTTTTGCCCGCACCCGATGGCCCGGTTATCCGCGTAATGCAGCCGGGTGCAAATTTTTTATCTATCTGCAAATTTTGCAGCCCGTTGTAAGCCCTTAATTTTTTTGTGACGTTTACCGTTATCATTCTAATGGGCTTTTTACCTGGTACTTGTTATAAATAAAAATACCCATTACCAGCACAAAGGTTATGGCAAATAGTATGAACGAATAGTTGTTTGCAGCTGCATAATCCATTTGTTCAACAGAATCATAAACGGCAATTGATGCCACCCGCGTAACGCCGGGAATATTGCCGCCAATCATCAGCACTACGCCAAATTCGCCCAGCGTATGTGCAAAAGTGAGTATGGTTGCTGTTAATAATGAAGGTTTGATGTTAGGTAGCAGCACATAACGTAAAGTTTGCCATTGCGTTTTCCCAAGGGTATATGATGCCTGCGAAAGTGAGAGCGGCAATTGCTGAAATGCGGATTTTACGGGGCTTATCATAAACGGCATACTATAAATAACCGATGCCAGCACCAGCCCCTGGAAAGAGAATACAAGTTGTAAATTAAAAATCTCATTGAGCCATTTGCCTAACCCCCGCTGCGGACTAAAAGCAAGCAATAAATAAAAACCCAGTACAGATGGGGGCAATACCAGCGGCATAGTAATTAACGCCTCGATGACAAGCTTTAAGTAGCTGCGCTTTTTTGATAACCACCAGGCCAGCGGCAAACCAATAAGCAGCAGCAGTATTGTGGTGATAGCTGCTAATTTTAGGCTAAGCCAAACCGGCGACAGATCCATCAGTTACTATTGCGTTTATTGTACATGATAGCCATATTTAATAAAGATTTTTTTGGCTGCCGGGCTTAAAATGTACTTGTAAAATTGCTGTGCAGCAGCCTTACCGGCCCCGTGTTTAAGTATAATCATGCCTTGTTGTATGGGCGAGTAGGTTTTTGGGTTGATGGTCCACATATTCAACTGCTGCTTGCCGCTGTTTTCTTTGTAAAAAGATAACGTAGTAAACCCTGCATCAACTACCCCGGTAGATATGTAAGTATTCACCTGGCTAATGCTTTCGCCGGTTACGAGTTTACCGTTCATCTTTTTTAAGATACCCTCATGTGTAAGCGCCTCTGCCGCGGCCTTGCCATAGGGGGCTATCGACGGATTGGCAATAGCTACACGTTTTACCCCTGGCGATGTAAGAAGGCGTGCCCAGGGCTGTGCGCCTAATTTGCGGGTACTGCACATGATCAGCACGCCGTCGGCATAAACAACCGGGGCTTTTGTGGCAAAACCGGTTTTAAATAAGTCGGCCGGGAACGCCACATCCGCAGACAGGAAAACATCAAACGGAGCCCCGTTTTTAATTTGTGCGGTTAGCTTGCCTGATGCACCAGATATGGCATCAGTACTGATGCGTGTTTTAGTTTTAAAATCAGCTTGCAGGGCTTTGATCACCGGCTGCAGGTTAGCTGCGATGGCAACTTTTAGGGTTTGACCGCTTACGGCGGTATGCTGTAAGGCAAAGCAAAAGACAAAGAAGCAGGTAATGATAAACTTATTGACCGGTACGTTCATAACAGGTAAAAGGCGTTATACAAATTAAGGATATTAATGGACGCACGCCAAGTAAAACCCATAAAATATAAGTACTGAAGCGTTAAAAATCATGTTAACCCACTGTTTTTTAAATTCCTTATTGTCAATTATTTAAGCTATTTTTTACTAAAAAGTGTAAACCTTTGTTAACCTTTGTTAACCTTTGTTACGTTTTTTTTGGCTTTAGCAGCATCCCTTTTGTGCTGCCTGCACGCTCCCGGTAAAAATTATATTGCTGAATAGTTTACATTTGTGTTGGCTGTGTACCAATATGCAGCAGGCAAACCAATTACCGTTTTATGAAATACACGCTGAATGCTTTGGCAATACTTTTTCTTGCGATAAGTTTATCGGCCTGCTCTAAAAAAGGTGCCGATAATGCTGCACCGGTTGTTATAGCACCTGTATTGCCTGAAGATAAAGCATGGGCATTTGAAAGCATGCCCTACTTTGCCGACGAGTTTAATGTAAACGGTGTACCTAATGCTGCCAATTGGGCCTATGAGAATGGTGGCGGCGGTTGGGGCAACAGCGAGCTTGAATATTATACACCAGCCAACGCGGTAGTTGCAGATGGCAAACTTACTATCACCGCAAAGAAAGAGGCGATGGGCGGTATGGATTACACATCAACCCGTTTGGTATCTAAAGGACTGCAACTGGCCAGGTTCGGTCGGATAGAGGTTAAAGCGCGCCTGCCAAAAGGTACAGGCATCTGGCCGGCCATCTGGATGATGCCGCAAGACAGCAAATACGGCAACTGGCCTAAGTCGGGCGAGATCGATATTATGGAAATGGTTGGCTTCGATCCCGGCAATATCCATTTTACAGTACATAATAAAACTTATTTTGGTGCAAACGGGCAGGGCGGTGGTAAGGTAGTAAGCAGCTTTAATACCGATTACCATGTGTACCGGGTTGACTGGACACCGTATGCACTCCGTGGTTATGTAGACGGAGAACTCATTTACACCTATGCTAATAACGGCGGCGGTTCTGCTGTGTATCCGTACGATCAAAATTTTTTCCTGATCCTTAATGTGGCTGTCGGCGGTAGCTGGGGTGGACAAAAGGGTGTGGATAATACCATCTTCCCTGCCGCTATGGATGTTGACTATGTTCGCTTTTACAAAATGATTGAAAAATAATCCTTGTTATAATTTATGAAAAAGTTAATTGTATTACTGATTGCGGTAGCAACCTGCTTTAATACCGAGGCACAAACAGCAAAGTTTATAAGTACTAAGGGTAAAGATGTTATAGGGCCCGATGGCAAGCCGTTTTTAATTAAAGGCACTAACCTGGGTAACTGGCTGGTGCCCGAAGGTTACATGTTTAAATTTAAAAAGGTGAATTCGCAAAGGCTTATCAACGAAGCCCTGACAGAACTTGTTGGCCCGGAAGAAATGAAACTCTTTTGGCGCAAGTTTCAGGATACTTACATCACCGAGGCCGATATTCACTTCCTGAAAGCAACAGGCAGCAATTCCATCCGGATCCCGTTTAATTACAAGCTATTTACCAGCGAAGATTATATGGGCCAGAACAATCCTAATCGCGGGTTCGAACTTCTGGACAGGGTGATAGGCTGGTGCAAAAAGGAAAACCTGTATGTAATGCTGGATATGCACTGCGCGCCAGGCGGGCAAACGGGCGATAATATAGACGACGGCAATGGTTATCCTTTCTTGTTTAAAAGTGCCGCCAGCCGTAAGCAAACAGCCGAGATCTGGAAAAAGATCGCCGCCCGTTACGCCAACGAAAGCATTATTTTAGGATACGATTTACTCAATGAACCTATTGCGCACTACTTTGATGTAAATGACCTGAACCCGCACCTGGAGCCTACCTACAAGGAAATTACAGCAGCCATCCGCACGGTTGATAAAAATCACATCCTGTTTATTGGCGGCGCCCAGTGGGACAGTAACTTTAAACCGTTTGGTGCGCCGTTCGACCCGAAGCTGGTTTACACCTTTCATAAGTACTGGACAGACCCGACCGAGAAAGTAATACAGGAGTATGTTGATTTTCGCAATAAGTACAACGTGCCAATTTATGTGGGCGAAACGGGCGAGAACACAGATGAATGGGTAAGGGATTTTCGGATAGTATGTGAAAAAAACAATATTGGATGGCACTATTGGCCATACAAAAAGCTGGATAATACCAGGGGCTTTATGAGCTTTCACGTACCGGCCAACTACGATAAAATTATTGACTATACCGAGAAAGACCGGTCGAGCTTCGAGAATATCCGAAAGGCGGCCCCCGCTAATCGCGAAGAATTAAAAAAGGCGCTATATGATTTTTTAGAGAACAGTAGGTTTGTAAACTGCACGCCTAATAAGGGTTATATGGAGGCATTAGGATTAAAGGTACCGGCAAAGTAACTAGTAAAAAAGGGGCACAAACTTTACCAGCTTGTGCCCCTTAAAATTATTTATCGCTTATCATGATCGGGGCGCCTTTGCTGTTGCCCATAATGATCACCTTGGTGTTTGGCGATAGCGCAATTTCTTTTTGCGCTTTTATAGTTTCGTATTGTAGTTGTTTGTCTGATAAGCCGGTCGATAGGATCTTCTGGTAATCAGCAATACCCTGCGCTTCTACACGTTTACGGTCGGCTTCCTGGCGCTCTTTCTGCAGCACAAACTGCATTTTCTGGGCTTCCTGCTCAGCGTTGATCTTTGATTCGATACTTGCCCTTACCGATGCCGGCAGTGAAATGTTACGGATCAGGATCTGCTGCAGCTCCAATCCGCGCTTGGCAAAGCTTAATGCTATGGTGCGGTTTATCTTATCCTGAAATTCCTGCCTTTTAGTTGAATACAGGTCAACCGCGGCGTAATTAACCGCGTTATCCCTGATCGCAGTACGCGAAACCGTGCGGACAATCTTGTCCACGTAATCCAAACCGATATTTTGCATAATGAAAGGTGCTTTTGCAGCATCTACTTTATAAAGAACGGTCAAATCGGCTGTAACCTCTAACCCGTCTGATGAAAGTACGCGGATAGCGTCATCTCCCTGTACCTCGCCTTCGCTATGCACGGCGCTCATGGTGTAGTTTTGCGTTTGGATGTTGAACAGCGTTACATCAACCATCGGGTTGATGACGTGCAGGCCGCTCTCCAAAACATCCGGCTGCACTTTACCAAATAACACCTGTACGCCTACCTTGCCCGGCTCTATCACCTTAAAAACAGAGAACAGCAAACCTAATACGACTACTACAGCACCAATAAGCCTGATGATGCCACCAAAGCGGCTCCCCGGTTCAGGCGAACGTTTTACCATTGTGCCTGCAATAAGCAAAATGATACCAATAATTGCTATGAACATTTGTTTATGTTTAATGTAAGAGTTAGAGTACTAACACTACCCAAATGTTACGGATAGCCGGATTAGTTTAACGGGCAGTAAACCTCAAAGATCAATCGTGATAATTATATTGGTTTACCTGTCTGCTACGGTCTTTGCGTATTCTTAATCTCTTTGATCAGCCGGATCTTTAAAGTAATAATGATTCCCGCAATAAAAGCACAGGCCAATATATATTCGTACCGGCCATGCTCAAATGCCGAATAAATAACCAGGATACATACAAATATCACCAGGTTATAAAACACATTTAACGCTACCTTTTTACCCATTGCAATTAGTAAACGTTAATGTTCGGGTCGATTTCAGCCTGCCACGCTAAAATGCCACCTTTTAAATTGCTTAGGTTGGTATAACCCTGGGCTTCTAATTGCATAATGGCTGCCGCGCTGCGTTTGCCGCTACGGCACATCACTACAACAGGCTTGTCTTTACTTATTTTTTCCGTCTCTATCAGGATGCCACCCAAGGGAATCAGCTGCCCGCCGATGTTTGATGTTTCGTATTCAAAATCTTCCCGAACATCTATCAGTTGAAAATCTTCGCCGCTATCTAATTTCTCTTTTAGTTCCTGTACGCTTACTTCTTTCATATCAAATGTATTTGTAGGCCAAAGGTAGGTTTTTTCTACCTCAAATATTTACTGGCATGCTGTAACAAACAGTAGTCGAGTGCGTTTTATATACAGGCTGTAAAATATTACGGATAAACACGTTAAATGAAGAAAATAACCCGGTTTTTCTGGTCCTGTTCCGGTGCGCATATAGATACACTCAAAAAATACCCTATCGAGCATAATAAATACGTGGGCATTGGGGCTACCATATTTTTTACGGCATTGTTCGCAGCTATGTCTGGCGGGTATGCTATGTATTTTGTATTTAGCGGCAACGCGTTCGCAGTTGGGTTTGCCATATTGTTTGGGTTGATATGGGGCACTGCTATTTTTAATATGGACAGGTACATTGTATCCAGCATCAATAAGGAAGGCAGCACCAATCAGCAAATTTTGCTGGCGTCGCCGCGTATACTACTGGCGATAATGATCGGTGTAGTGATCTCCCGCCCGCTGGAGCTGAAGATCTTTGATAAAGAGATCCGCCAAAAATTAAAAACTGCTTACCTGAAAGGGCAACACAGCAAAATAGATACACTGCAGCGTACGTACAATCAAAAATATGCGCAGGAACTGGGCAAAAACAATGATCTGAAGAAGGAGAAAGATTCATTGGAGCGTGATATCAACCGTTCACGTTTTGAATTAAACCAGGAGGTATTTGGCGATAAAACCAACCAAACATCCGGCATCACTGGCTATGGCACTTACGCCAAACAAAAAGCTACAGTGCTGCAGGAAAAGCAGGAGCGGCTTAAAACCGTAACGGATAACCTGGGGCAGATGGATCAATATCTGAGCCGCCGCAAAGAATTTGAAGGCGTAAATGGGCTACGCTTATTTAGCGAACACCAGTTGGATAGCCTGGCCAATGTTGCAGGCTTTGCCGACCGTAACTGGGCCCTGGGTCAGCTTTCTTACACTGAAAAAGGTACCCGCGATCTGGATACTTATCTGGCCATCGCCTTTATTGGTTACCTGTTCATACTGTTTGAGTGTTTGCCCGTCTTTGTAAAACTGATGTCGCCCAAAGGACCTTACGATACTGCGGTTGCCAAATTAAGTGAAGCCAATATCCACTTTGCCGAAAAAGATAAAGCCAGGGACATAGCTGTAACCGACAACACCTATGACCATAACCTGGATGCCGACATCGCCCGCCGGAAACAGATTATCACTACACAATCGGAATATGACCTGAGTAGGCATAGTTACGATTAAGCTTAAACATTCTTAGCTACAACGAATGTAATATCCGGTAGCTGTAATAAAATTGATAGGGAACATATCCTGATTAAATAGTAATTTCATCGCCATAACATATCGTAATGAAAAAACTATTACTTACCGGCGCTGCCTGCTTTGTTGCCTTGCTATCTTTTGGGCAGGTAAAGACACGGACTGATATTTTTTATAATGTTTCGTTTCCTAACGCCGTGCACCATGAAGCACAGATAGTAATGACCATACCTGATGCTCCGGGAGGGACCATTCGGTTCAGGATGAGTCGTTCATCTCCCGGCCGCTATGCCACCCATGAATTTGGCAAAAATGTTTATAACGTCAAAGCAACAGACGTTGCAGGCAGCGAACTAATAGTTAAGCAAATAGAGGGCGACGTTTATGAGATTGCCAACCACCCCGATGTCGTAAAAATAAGTTATACCCTATTTGGTAACTGGACGGATGGAACTTACGCCAGTATTGATGCAAGCCATGCGCATTTAAATATGCCGGCCTCGTTTATGTGGGTATTGGGCCTGGATAAAAGAGCGGTAAAATTCCAGTTTAACGATTTGGAGAAATACGGCTGGAAAGTGGCAACACAGTTGAAGCCGGAAGGGGATAATGTTTATAGCGCACCTAATTTGCAATATATGATGGATAGCCCTGTAGAGTTATCTGCCAACAATATAGACCAGTGGACTGTAAAAAACGCCAATGGTAAAGAGCAAACCATTAAAATAAGCACCCACTCAGATGATGCCCCGGCTGCGCTAAGTACGCTTACAGATATGGTTAAAAAAGTAGTTTTAGAGGAGCAGGCCGTTTTTGGCGAACTGCCAGCCTACGATTACGGTACTTACGTTTTTTTACATGACGTGCACCCAAGTACCGCGGGCGATGGGATGGAACATCGTAATTCTACCGTTATTGTGCATCCGGCACCCAGGGTTGCTGGTTTAGAAATAAACCTGATAGGAACATTTGCTCATGAGTACTTCCACAGCTGGAATGTGGAGCGTATCCGGCCAAAAACTTTAGAACCGTTCAACTTTGAACACGCTAACATGAGCAATGAGCTTTGGTGTGCCGAAGGGTTTACCCAATATTACGGCGAACTGGTGATTACCCGTGCCGGCATCAAATCAATAGAAGATTATACCCGCACCATTGGCGGCCTGGTAAATCAGGTTTACAATACACCTGGCGCTAAATATTTTTCGCCGTTGCAGGCAAGCCGTTACGCGGTGTTTGCTGATGCAGGTGTATCGGTAGATCAACTCAACACCAATAATATTTTCACCAGTTACTATACCTACGGCGGCGCAACCGCATTGGCATTAGATCTGCGCCTGCGCAGCGAATTCAACCTTACCCTTGACGATTTTATGCGCCAGGTTTGGTTAACTCACGGCAAAACAGAGAAGGCTTATAACGTAGCAGATCTGCAAGCGGTGTTAGCGAAAGTAACAAGCCCCACCTTCGCGGCAGATTTCTTTAAACGCTACATCAATGGCGTTGAGAAAAATGACTATCAGCAATTGTTAGCCAAAGCCGGGCTAATGCTGCGCAAAACACAGGCAGGGAAAGCCTGGGCAGGCCGCATTGGTGCGGTACCGCGCCGTGGTTCATCGGGCGAAAGCAATGCGGCCGCTGGCGGCGGTGTTCCGATCACCTCACCAGCCATTAAAGATACCCCGCTTTACAAGGCAGGGTTGGATGCGGGTGATGTGATTTTGCAAGCCGATGGCAAAGATATCGACGCTGCAGGACTGACAGCAGCGGTTGCCGCTAAAAGTCCAGGAGACAAGATCAGCATAAAATATAAAAACCGTACCGGCGAGCACGAGACCACATTGGTGTTAGAAGAGAACCCAACGGTTGAGGTGGTCACCTTTGAAAAGGCAGGCCGCGAACTAACTAAACAGCAACAGGATTTCCGCAACAGCTGGTTATCAACAAAAGTTAAATCATAAACATGAAATTAAAATTATACGCGGCTATCGCCGCCATTGCCATAGCACCGGCGTTTGTAAAAGCGCAGGATGCCTTCACAAAAAATGTGGATAAACTAATCAAATCTGATGATGTAGAACGCATTATCAAAACGTTGAGCGCTGATGATATGCAGGGCCGCGGTACCTTTACACCGGGGATTTACAAAGCCGCTACCTTTATTGAAGGCGAATTTAAGCAAGCAGGTTTACAACCCTTATCAGGCAATGCAGGTTTCAGGCAAAGTTTTAGTATGGTGCAAACCAAACCGGTTAGTGCTAAAGTTACATTGAACGGTGCCGAAGTGCCAGCTGATAATATGGCTGTCACCGCTGCCGCCTCTTTCAACTGGGCTAACCTTACAGGTGTAGAAGTGGTGAAGATTCCTGCCGGCAAAAACTTTCGTAATGAATACACAGCCATTGCATCTGCCGATAAAAAGGCGTTGGTGTTGGTAGATACAAGCTACTCTGCTGTGTTTAAAAACATTGTTGCCCGTGCAAAGCGCGGCGGTACTTCCTTTAAAGGCGCAAATGCAGATAACCCTAAAGTATTCGTATTAGGCCCTTTAGATGATGTAAAATCGGCCACCGTAGTCTTTGAAACCAAAGCGGTTGAAAAACCACTTTTTAACGTTGCGGGTATGATCCCCGGCAAGTCAAAGCCTAACGAATATGTGGTGTTTTCGGGTCATTACGATCACCTGGGTATAGTTAAAGCTATGAATGGTGATAGTATTGCCAACGGTGCGGATGATGACGCTTCGGGGACTACCGCGGTGATCAGTTTGGCCAAATTTTTCAAAAAGGCAGGTGGTAACGAACGTACGCTGATCTTTGTTGCCTTTACTGCCGAAGAGATAGGCGGTTTTGGTTCGCAGTACTTTTCTAAACAGCTAAATGCCGATCAGGTAATGGCGATGTTCAATATCGAGATGATAGGTAAGGACTCTAAATTTGGTCCTAACACCGCTTTCATTACAGGTTTTGAGCGTTCGGATTTCGGCCCGATACTACAGAAGAACCTGGAAGGCACGGCATTTAAATTTTATCCGGATCCATATCCGCAGCAAAACCTGTTTTACCGCAGTGATAATGCTACGCTTGCGCGTTTAGGCGTGCCTGCGCACAGCATCTCCACAGATCAAATCGATACGGATAAATTATACCACTCGGTTGGCGATGAATTTGCCAGCCTCGATACCAAAAATATTGTAGCAACTATTAAGGCGCTTGCATTAGGTTCGCGCAGTATCATAGCCGGTAAAGACACGCCGACAAGGGTGGCTAAGCTGGATAGATAACTATATCATAATAACACCGTGCAAAGGCTCAAACATTGTTTGGGCCTTTGCTGTTTAGCAACTACATTAAATTGGGAATATTATGCAATGGATGGGCAGACGCGAAAGCAGTAATACAGAAGAGGGCGGTAGCGGCGGCGGTGGCCGTGGTATAGCTTTTGGCGGTGGTATAATTGGCATTATAGCAGCGGCTATATACTTTTTCACTGGTGTGGACCCATCTGCAATACTTAATCAAAGCCAGGATAGCGGTTCTGCACAAACCGAACAAATTGACACACGCCCTGGCGGGAGCGGTGTGGAGGATACTCCTCAAAAGAAATTTGCAAAAGTTGTACTTGCAGATACAGAAGATGTTTGGGGCAAATTATTTAAAGACATGGGCAAGAGTTACCAGAATCCCAAAATGGTGTTTTTTACCAACGGCGTATCAACAGCTTGCGGTGACGCCACATCCCAATCAGGCCCTTTTTACTGCCCCGGCGATCAGAAAGTTTATATAGATGTTTCATTCTTTGATGAATTGCAAAACCGTTTCGAGGCGGCTGGCGATTTTGCACAGGCTTATGTGATAGCGCATGAAGTTGGTCACCACGTACAGGACCTGTTAGGTGTATCGGCTAAAATGGATCAGGCAAGGCAGCAGCTTAGCGAATCTGAATATAATAAATTGTCTGTAAAGCTGGAGCTTCAAGCCGACTTTTATGCAGGGGTATGGGCTTACTATGAAAAGAACTTAAAAAATGTATTGGATCCCGGCGATATAGAAGAGGCTTTGAATGCGGCCCACCAAATAGGTGATGACCGACTGCAGAAAGAGTATCAGGGCCGTGTTACGCCAGATAGTTTCACCCATGGTACAAGTGCCCAGCGAATGTACTGGTTTAAAAAAGGGTATGAAACCGGTGACTTGAGGCAGGGTAACACATTTGCCGCCGCCGATCTGGAGTAATATTGAATTACCCTATTGAAGCCCTTATCCTGTCCTCAACTTCTTGTACTAATTCGTCGGCTGGCCTCCCGTTAGGCTCCAGCGGCTCCAGTACTGTCCAGCTCATGGGCGTTAAAGTGTTAAGAGGGTAAAAGCCATACCGGCTCATCTTCCACGAATCTTTTATGGCAACAGGCACCAAAAGTGCATTGGGACATTTTTTTAGCAAGGTAGCAACGCCTGCCGATTGGAAAGGCTTTACGCTGCCATCTTTAGAGCGTGTACCTTCCGGGAATATAGCCGCCGACCAGTTATTATCTTTCATTCTCCCGGCAAATTTTACCAGCTCGGTTATTGATTGCCTGGGGTCTTTCCTGTCGATATTTGCCCCGCCGCCAACCCGCAGGTTGTAAGAGATAGAGGGTACGCCCTTAGTTAACTCCACCTTTGAGATAAACTTTACATGGTACTTGCGCAGGTAATAAATAAGCGGGGGAATATCAAACAAACTTTGGTGATTAGCTATAAAGATCACGGGCCTGCCGGCTGGCAAGCTTTGCTTGTTGATAAAGGTTACCGGGTCGAAAATAAGGTAGGCAGTGTGTAATAAAAAAAAATTTAATATATCTACAGATCGCTTATGCGCCTTGTACCCGCCCCAATTGTAACACATCCATTGTATAGGATGGAAGATACACAGCAGTAAGAAAAATGCGGAAATAGCAATTGGTGAAAGTATATAGCCTAAAAACTTTTTCATCAAGGCCGCAAATTTAACTTTTTTTGATAAAATGCTAAAAAGTTGATTTATAAAGTATTCTCCAGCTGCATTAACCGCGCTTTTTGCACCGCGCAAACCGTTACAGAATCTGTTATTTCGCCATTGCGCACCATCTGGTACAAATCATCAAACGGAAGCTTTTTTACGATCAGTTGCTCGGTATCTTCCGGTTCAGCTTCATGCTGCTCCAGGCCGCGGGCCAGGTAAACTATGCATAATTCGTCGCTTACGGAATTAGACAAGTGCATGCGCTGCAATTCTGTCCATTGCGAAGCCTTTAATCCGGTCTCTTCCAGCAGCTCCCGTTTGGCAGCCTCTAACGGGTCGGTGCCTATTGTGCCGCCGCCCTCGGGAATTTCCCAGCTATATTCGTTAAGTACAAACCGGTACTGGCCTACCAGGTAAGTATTCATGTCATCATCCAAAGGCAAAATGCCGATAGCCAGGTTTTTAAAATGTACTTTACCATAAATACCGGGATTGCCAGACGGGTTAATCACCTGGTATTCGGTAACGTTTATCCAGGGGTTATCATACTTATCGGTTACTGAGGTTACCTGCCAGGGGTTTTGTTCGGGGTGCTCCATAAAGTAAAGGTAGTATATCGATAAGATTTAAAGATTACGCACACTTAAAATTTACAATGCTATCGCTGCATATGATGGCCTAATTCAATTCTCAATTGGCGCTAACCCCAACTAATCTACGGCTTGTCGCCTGTTAATGTATCCCGGCATATTTACCAGCAGGATACCCATAAGCACCACTATTAAACTCAATAGCTGCGCAATGTTCACACTTTCGTTAATGAGCAGCCAGCCTAAGAATACAGCCACAACCGGGTTTACGTAAGTATGGGTGCTGATGATGGCAGGTGGTTATATAGTTAGCAACCATATAAAAGAAAGATAGGCTACCAGACTACCCATCACGATAAGGAAGATGAGTCCGCCCCAGGCCTGCCATTTAACCGCAGCAAATGAGAAGGCAATATATTCGCCTTTAATAACCGAAATTAAACCACAAACTAATCCCGCCGCTAACAATTGGATACTGGCATTCATCACACTGGTGCTTTCGCCTTTGCTGCTTTTGGTGATAAGCGAACCAAAAACCCATAATAGCGCGCTAAGCAGCACAACCAGGCTCGCTATGGTTGCCATTGGCGATGGGTGCGTAACTTCAACGCCCAGTTTAGAAATAAAAATATCCCGGTAAAGCCAATGAGTAAACCTGCAATGATATATTTATTAGAGAAGTATTCGCTCCAGCGTTTACGGTCCACAAGTAAGAACATTAAAGGTTCAGTAGCTACCAATACCGCTGCCTGCCCCGAACTGATATATTGTTCGGCCCATGATATCATACCGGTACCGCCTACCAGCATTAACGTGCCACTTAAGGCTTGTTTCCATGCAAATTCAAACGGAGGCAACCGCTCGCCTTTGAGTTTACACCAGCTCAGCATGATTAGCCCGGCAGCCAGGTACCGCAGGCCTACCAGTATAAACGGCGGAAAGCTTTGCAAACCAAACGCAACTGCCAGGTAAGTAGAGCCCCATATAAGGTAGATGTTAAAGAAAGCAAAAGCGATGAGGAGAGGTGAATGGTTTTTGACGGTCATGTTTGTTATGATCTTGGTCACAAAAAAGGCGCACCAACCTGGTGCGCCTTTTTGTAATGCATTTTTATTTATTACTATAAACCAAATTCGGTTTTTACTTTATGTACATAATCTAATTTTTCCCAGGTAAACAGTTCTACTTCGCGCTCAATAGTGCTGCCATCATGTGCAAGGAACGATTTTTTTACAGTTACGCTCGGGCGGCCAAAGTGGCCGTAAGCAGCGGTTTCGCTGTAAATAGGGTTACGCAGTTTTAAGCGGGTTTCGATAGCGTATGGAGTCATGTTAAAAATCGACTCTACCTTCTTAGCTATTTCGCCATCATTCAATGCTACTTTGCTGGTACCATAAGTATTGATATAAATACCCATTGGCTGTGCAACACCAATAGCGTAAGATACTTGTACTAAAACCTCGTCGCATAAGCCGGCAGCTACCAGGTTTTTTGCAATGTGGCGGGTAGCATAAGCAGCAGAGCGGTCAACCTTTGACGGGTCTTTGCCAGAAAATGCACCACCACCGTGGGCACCTTTACCACCGTAGGTATCCACAATAATTTTACGGCCTGTCAAGCCGGTGTCGCCGTGCGGGCCACCAATAACAAATTTACCTGTAGGATTAATGTGATATTTGATATCATCATTAAACAGGTGTGCATATTTTGGGTATTTAGCTTTAACGCGCGGAATCAATACACTGATGATATCGTCATTGATCTTTTTAAGCATCGCTGCTTCTTCGTCAAAATCATCATGCTGGGTTGATATAACAATTGCGTCGATACGGGTGGGCTGATTGTTGTCGCTGTATTCTAAAGTAACCTGCGATTTTGCATCCGGGCGCAGGTAGTTGATCTCTGTGCTTTCGCGGCGAACAGCTGCAAGTTCTACAAGTAATGCGTGCGCAATATCTAATGCCAATGGCATGTAGTTATCAGTTTCGTTGGTTGCGTAACCAAACATCATCCCTTGGTCACCAGCCCCTTGCTCTTCTTTAGACTGACGGTCGACACCCTGGTTAATATCTGGCGATTGCTCGTGAATTGCAGATAACACACCACATGAGCTACCATCAAACATATATTCACCCTTGGTATAACCAATTTTATTGATCACTTCACGGGCAATTCTTTGTACATCTAAATAAGCTTTTGACTTAACCTCTCCGGCCAGAATAACCTGACCGGTAGTTACTAATGTTTCGCAGGCAACTTTAGACTCAGGGTCAAAAGCTAAAAAGTTATCAATTAACGCATCTGATATTTGATCAGCTACTTTATCCGGGTGCCCTTCTGACACGGATTCTGAGGTGAATAAGTATGGCATATAATTTATAAACGTTTAATCGAAAAAGATACAGATTTTATCTTGAAACGTTGTAAAAGAAGCAATTTTTTAGCACTTTTTTACGTGGTTGCAATTCGGCCCTAACTATTTAGGGCAATAAATCAGTCCACTTTCGGATGGCAAAAATAAAACAATTTTTCACAAAGCCGAAAATACATTTACTTTTGGCGACGAAAAGCTATATAGTTGAAAAGGAAAGCGTTATTTATTATAAACCCGGTGTCGGGAGGGAAGCAAAAGGATGATGTGCCGGGGTTTATACGTAAGTACCTTGATCATTCGATTTTAGAATATGAAACGGTTTACAGTACCGGAGTTAAACACGCCCGGGATGTAGCCAGGGAGATGGCCCCGGTATTTGATATGATTGTTGCCGTAGGCGGCGATGGTACTATCAATGAAGTTGCATCGGCCATTGCCGGTACAGATACTATACTGGGGGTCATCCCGTACGGATCGGGCAACGGCCTGTCGCGCTTTTTAGGGGTGCCGATGAATGCCAGCGCCGCTATCAAACTACTTAATACGGGTAAAGCGCTGCGGATAGATGCCGGGAAAATGAACGGCAAGTGGTTTTTTAATATGGCCGGTATGGGGTTTGATGCGCACATCAGCCATGTATTTGCTAAAGGAAGCGAAAAGCGGGGCTTTATGAGCTATTTAAAATCATCGCTCACAGAGATAGCTAAGTATAAAGCGCAAACCTATCTTATAAATATAGATGGGGTGCAGTATCAACGCGAGGCATTCATGCTCAGCCTGGCAAACTCTTCACAGTATGGTAATAACGCGCACATTTCGCCTACAGCATCTGTTCAAGATGGTCTGTTAGATGTATGCATTATTAAACCGTTCCCTTTATACAGGTTCCCGGAGATGGGTATCCGTATGTTTACCAAAACTGCAGACAGCTCAAGCTATGTAGAGATCATAAAGGGTAAGCACATTCAAATAACGCGTACCCAGCCGGGACCTATACATTTAGATGGTGAGCCGCGTGAGGCAGATATCGACCTTACAATAGATGTGATGCCGGCTGCTTTGAACATAATTGTTGGCGAATCATACTATAAATAGCATGGCTAAGAAGAATTTCACAGGAATCATGTACTCAACCGATCCGGATTTTCAGTATCAGGAAGATGGTGCCGGACAGATAGACACATTGCCGCCCCAACAGCAAAACGTCAAAATTTTTTTAGACCGGATAAAAGGCAACAAACTGGTAACCCGCATCAGCGGATTCATAGGCTTAACCAACGACCTGGAAACACTAGGCAAAAAGCTGAAAACCAAATGCGGCGTTGGTGGCTCGGTAAAGGATTCTGAAATACTGCTTCAGGGAGATTTTAGGGATAAAGTGCTCGCCATGCTGCAAACCGACGGCTATAAAGCCAAAAAAGCCGGTGGCTAACTATCACTTACCGCTGTTTAAATTGTCAACTGGCATAGCCCGGCGTACCAATTGCCGTTTTTCCTAACGTAAGGATTATCTAAACAAGCCATTTTCTTAGCCTTAACTGTAATTATTAAGACGTTTCCACTTATGGGGTGAGTGACCTTAGCTGCCTGATTAAAATCTAAGCGGACATTTAGACGCCAGTATATCAGTTTAGTTACACAGAATTTATAAGTTATAACTTGCTATTATTAAAAAAAATAAGTTTCATTGTAAAAAAATGTCTGTCAGAAAGACAATTTTTTTGCTTGATAACGTTATCTATTACCAATTTACCAAGCAGTACCGTTTTATATTAAATTATTATAAAGAATTGCAGAAATAGTTTTTTTATTTCATTTAAATTCTATTTTTGTTATTCGCTTAACACGCACACATTTTTATTAACTTATATTATAAACAAAACGAAAACTAAAAATTAAAAGTAATGGCAAACGCACCAACAAAACCAACTACTCCTGTTAACAAAGAAAGCTCAAGTGCATCCGGCGCATTTGCATCTTTAACCATTCCTATTTGCATAGCCGTAGCTATTTGTATTTTCATATTCATCCTGGGCGATCCAAGTCACTACAAAGGCGGCGACCCAACAGCGGGCGAGCCTACAGATCTTTTCGGTACTGTACACAAAGGTGGTGTTATTGTACCTCTGATCATGTCTTACGTGTTAATGGTTATCGTGTTCTCTATTGAGAGAATGGTAGTAATTGGCAAAGCATCTGGTACAGGTAACGTTGAAGCCTTTGTAAAAAGGATCCAATCTTTCTTAAACGCAGGTAACATTGCAGCAGCAAGCGCTGAGTGCGACAAACAAAAAGGTTCGGTAGCTAACGTGATCAAATCTGGTTTGAAAAAATACAGCGAAATGGAATTAGATCAGACAATGGATGTTGATCAAAAAACATTAGCTATCCAAAAAGACATCGAAGAAGCAACTGCTTTGGAAATGCCTATGTTAGAGCAAAACTTAACCATCATTGCAACATTAGTATCTATCGGTACTTTAACAGGTTTGTTAGGTACGGTTGTGGGTATGATCAAGGCCTTTGGTGAGCTTGGTGCCGGTGGTGCTGCTAACCCAACTGCATTATCAAACAGTATCTCTGAAGCATTGGTTAACACTGCATTAGGTATTGGTACTTCAGCTTGTTCAATTGTAATGTACAACGTGTTTACATCAAAAATCGATAAATTGACTTACGCTATTGATGAAACTGGTTTCAGCATTGTTCAGACGTTCGCTGCTTCTCACAAAAACATCAGGTAATAAAATATTAGTGCTTGTTTCCACGTTATAACAAAATATAATTTGGGTTTTATTTGTTTTTTCACACTAATAATTTTAAATTTACAAAATGGCAAGAGTAAAAGTACCCAGAAAGAGCACCCACATAGACATGACGGCTATGTGTGACGTAGCTTTCCTGTTGCTTACCTTCTTTATTTTAACTGCTAAACCAAGGCCGCAAGATCCGGTTCCGGTTGATATACCACCTTCGAGCTATGAAGTGCCAATTGCAGATGATAACGTATTGTTATTAACAGTTGGCCAGGGCAAAGTATTTTTTACTGTTGATGGTGCGGATATCCGCCAGCAAACCTTAGCGCAAATGGGCGAGAAATATAAAATTTCTTTCACCCCGGAAGAGGTTAAACGGTTTATCGGAACCAACATTTTTGGTGTGCCGATTGGCCAGTTGAAACCATTCCTTGCTTTGGATGCCGAGCAGCGTAAAAATTACAAGCAACCAGGTATCCCGCACGATACCACTTCTAATAATGAGCTTTCTGACTGGATCAGAGAATCAAGAAAGGTAGCTGCAAATTTGCATAACAAAGCTTTGTTCATAGCAATTAAAGGAGACAACAAAGAAGAGTATCCAACAATAAAAAAGCTGATCACTGTTCTGCAGAAACAAAAAGTTAACAAATTTAGTTTAATTACGACGCTTAGAGCTGCGCCTAAAAAATAATAGACAATGGCAGAATTAGACACCTCCTCCGGCGGGGGGAAAAAAGGCGGGAAAGTAAGAAGTAAGAAAGCTTCGACGCGTATAGATTTAACCGCAATGGTGGATCTGGCGTTTTTGCTGATAACCTTCTTTATCCTTACCACTACGCTGGCCAAGCCTAAGGCAATGGACGTTACCATGCCTGACAAGGAAGAGAAAAATACCGACCAGTTGCCGGTACCTGCTTCACGTACCATGACATTGTTATTAGGTGCTAATAACAAAATGGAGTGGTTTGTTGGCGAGCCCGGTAAAACTCCGCCTACTCAGGATACTTACGGTAAAAATGGTATCCGTAAAGCGTTGACAGAGAATGGTAAAAAGATCCAGGCTGAAAGCGGTAAGTATATGATCGTTATTATTAAGCCAAGCGATAAATCAAACTATAAAAATTTGGTTGATGCGCTTGACGAGATGAAGATCACAGCCGTTCAATCATTCGCAGTTGGTGATATTTCACCTGGTGAAGTTGAATTGTTGAAAAGAGATGGTCTTTATTAAGATCAAAAAGTAAAAATTAACATTATTAATATTAATGCCTAAAAGATGTTTGGATCAAAATTAGACATATTAAACCAGCAATGGATTGATGTTGTTTTTTCCGGACGTAATAAAGCTTATGGCGCTTACGAACTAAGAAAGGATAACCCTCGTCACACTAACAGGGCCCTGCTTATAGGTATAGTAGTATTCGTTTTCATTATTTCCTTAAAAACAATCATCAATAAGCTCGAAGGGTTCATTCCAAAGGCTGATGAGAAGGTGAAAATTACCGAGATGGTATTGCCACCGCCGCCGATGGACAACAAAGTGAAACCACCACCACCGCCACCAGAGCCGCCTAAACCAAAGGTTGATCAAGTGCGTTTCCCTCCTCTGGTTGTAAAACCGGATAACGAGATTCGCGAGAAAGATCCGCCAACCGTTAAAGAGCTCGAAGTAGCTGACCCTGGACAGAAAGACCAGAAAGGTGACCCTAACGCCGATATCCGTATCGATGAGCCGGTAGGTAACTCAGACATTAAACAAGTGGTTGAGGAAAACCCTAACCAGATTTTTACTGCGGTTGAGCAGTCGCCAGGTTTCCCTGGTGGTGATGCCAAGTTTGGTGCTTACTTAAGTAAAGCAATCCGTTACCCGGCAATCGCAAGAGAGAACAACGTTCAGGGACGTGTTATTTGTACATTCGTTGTAGAAAGAGACGGATCTTTAACTGATATTAAAGTTGTTAGAGGTATTGGCAGTGGTTGTGATGAGGAAGCCGTACGTGCACTTAAGGCATCGCCTAAGTGGAAACCGGGTATTCAAAATGGCCGTCCTGTACGTGTACAATATAGCGTACCGGTACAGTTTGCACTGGCACAGGAATAACAAAAACTAATGTTATCAAATAACAATAGAGAGCAAAAATCGCCCAAAAGGCGGTTTTTGCTTATTTTAGGAGTAGCCGCATTCATTTGCTTTTGTATATTGGGCTTAGGTCTGATCTTTTGGAAGGACATTCCGCTGGGGTCTGATCCTACCCAGCGAAAGATTTTTGGCGGTGTAATACTCATTTATGCAGTACTGCGGTTTTCCCGCTATTTAAGAAAGGACCCTGATGAAGTTGATGAAGCTTAACTTAACAAATTTATTGCTGGCATGCGCGGTAGTTGCTTTATCTGGCAGCTGCAAGCAAGCCGAAAAAAAAACATCTCAGGATGATAAATTTTTAGCGGGTACAGCCACTTTTGTAGCGGATGATTCTTTTTCACCGATAATAGATGAGGAAGCATACATTTTCAAAGCGGCTTATGTTGACGCTAATCCAATAATAAAATACAAGCCCGAAGCGTTAGTAGTAAACAGCTTAATTAACGACAGTGTTCGTGTCGCTATACTCGCTCGTGAACTTGATACCGCCGAGGTTGGTATATTTAAAAGGCGCACATTGCCGCCGGTAATAACAAAATTTGCCACAGATGCGGTGGCGCTGATAATTAACCAGGCATCAAACGATACCACCATTACCGTTAGCGAGATTGTTAAAATGCTTAACGGACAATCGCAGACTGATAAAAGTATTGTATTTGATAACCCCAACTCGAGTTTGGTAAGGTATTTGAAGCAACTATCAGGGAATAAAGATTTTAAGCAGAAGAATATCTACTCGCTTAAATCAAACAAAGAAGTTATCAGATACGTTAGTACACACCCGGATGCAATTGGTATTACCGGATTTAGCTGGCTTAATGACCCTGATAAAGATTACGCTGATGCGGTTGACAAGGTGAAAATTGTAGGAGTACGCGACGAGAAAAGCAAGAGCGCACCGGGCGAATATTTTAAACCTTCGCAGTCAACGCTAGTCCAAAAAACGTATCCGCTTAGCAGATCGTTGTACTTAGTTGATTGCACTGGAAAGAAGGGGTTAGGAGCCGGATTTGCTTCATTTTTAGCCAGCGAGCGCGGACAGCGGATTATATTAAAATCGGGCTTACTACCTGAGGTTATCCCGTCAAGGGAAATAAACATAACACACTAAATTAAATATACATTCAAAACTAAGAGATGAAAATGATCAGTAAGATAAGTAAGTTAGTATTAGCACTTGTATTAGTTGGGTCATCAGTGTTTGCTCAAAGTTTGGCCGACGCCAAAAAAGCAATTGATGCCGAGCAATACCAGAAAGCTAAATCGATGCTTAAGAATTTAACCGTTACTCAATCAACTAAAGATGAAAATTTCTTTTACCTGGGTTGGGTATATATTATGCAAGACTATAGCGACTCTGCAAAAACAGTTTTTCAAAAAGGTATTGCTGTTAATCCTAAATCGGCACTTAACTATGCAGGTTTAGGCGTTGCTGCTTTTGTGGACAAAGATCGTAACACGGCAACAACTAACTTTAATCAGGCAATTACCTTGGCCGGTAAGGATAGTAAACCATATGTTTACATTGGTAAAGGTTATTTGCTAAACGCAACTGAAGGTAAAGTAGCTGCTGCTGACGCAAACGCTGCTATCGCTATCCTTAACAAAGGTAAGGCGCTTAATGCTAAAGATGCTGAGCTGTTGGTTGTATTAGGCGATGCTTATCGTACGCAGCTAAAAAGCACCGAGGCGTTGGGTAACTACCAAAACGCTTTAGAACTTGACCCTAAGCTGGCTACTGCTAAAGTTGCCACAGGCGTACTTTGGAGATATGCCGATAATTACGAAGATTCTGAAAGATTATTTAAAGAAGCGTTAGCTATCGACCCTAACTTTGGACCGGCTTACCGCGAGTGGGCAGAAACCGACATCCGTTGGTCACTGCGCGATCCTAAAATGGCATCTGCTAAAGTTAAAGAAGGTGTAGAGCAGTACCGCAAATACATTTCGTTAACAGATAACTCTTTAGAGTCTCGTTTACGTTATGCAGATTTCCTTGCTTATGCAGGTGATTACAAAGCTTTGCAGGAAGAAGCTAATGCGTTAGCTAAATCGTCAAATGGTAACTTAAGGGTTTACCGTTACCAGGCTTATGCAGCTTATGAGAACAAAGATTATCCAACCGCTTTAACGGCGATGAATACCTGGATTACTAAAGCTGAGCCTAAACGTGTTATACCTCGTGATTACCTGTACTTAGGCCGTATCCAAATTGCTTCTGGCAAGGATTCGTTAGGTATTAAGTCGTTGCAAACCGCTTATACAATGGATACCACCCAAGCTGACGTTTATGCCGAAATTGGCAAGTCGTTATATGCGCAAAAGAAGTATGAAAAGGCAGGTGATGCTTACCGTATGTATTTAACAAAATCGCGAAAGGGTACTTTAAATGATTACTTAAGGGAGGGCACAAGCTACTACTTCGCATTTGATGCTAAAAAGCCGGACACAACACTTTTAACTAAAGCAGATTCAGCTTTTAGTTATATCAGTCAAAAATCTGGTAAGCCTATCCCTGCGGTTGTTTTATTCAGGGCTCGTGTTAATGATAGTAAAGATGCGGACCGTAATAACATTAAGGGTTATGCCAAACCGTATTACGAACAGTACATTCAGTTAGCCGGATCAACCCCGCCTGCTGATGAAAAAGCTAAAGCGCAACTTGTTGAAGCTTATAGCTATTTAGGTGCTTTCTACCAATATAAGGAAAAAGACGACGCTAAAGCCACAGAGAACTTCACTAAAGTGAGAGAATTAGACCCTGCTAACAAACAAGCAGCTGCTTTCTTTTCTAAAAAGGGCGGAGCTGCAAAGGGCAAATAACTTTAAATTAAATATTGAAAGGCCTCTTGAAAAAGAGGCCTTTTTTATTATCCGCTCATTTGTATATTTGCCATATGGAATTACAAAGTTTGCCGGTTAATTATCTGCCCATCATATTCCAAATGATAGTGGCCATTGGTTTTGTTGTGACTACCATGTTTGTAACACACAAAATTGGCCCTAAGCGGGTAACTAAAGATAAACTCACTCCCTTTGAGTCGGGTATCGAAGTTATTGGTAACGCCCGCACCCCGATGTCTATCAAGTATTTCCTGGTGGCAATACTATTTGTGCTATTTGATGTTGAGGTGATTTTTATGTACCCCTGGGCTGTAAACTTTCGCGATCTTGGTAAAGATGGTATGATAGAGATGTTTATCTTTATGGGTACTTTACTTGCCGGATTCTTTTACATCATTAAAAAAGGCGCACTGAATTGGGATTAGTTTGCGGGCTTAATCAAATTTTACAACCTAATTCAGACATTTATCTTAGACGTTCTTTAGAATTATTCTAAATATACTCCACCCTTTCTTAGTGTACCTTAAACATTAGTATTTTAATTAAATTTGCAAATCAGCTTAGCTGATGGGTTAAATTTATTTGATAATAATTCATGAGTGATATTCAAATAGTTGAGGCTCCTGCAGGATTAGAAGGGTCAGGATTTTTCGCCACCAAGCTTGATCAGGCCGTTGGCTTGGCACGCTCACACTCTTTATGGCCATTGCCTTTTGCAACATCATGCTGTGGTATTGAGTTTATGGCCACTATGGGCTCACATTACGATTTGTCCAGATTTGGTGCCGAGCGTTTAAGCTTTTCGCCGCGCCAGGCCGATTTGTTGATGGTAATGGGTACCATATCTAAAAAAATGGGCCCGGTATTACGCCAGGTTTATCTGCAAATGGCCGAGCCTCGGTGGGTTATGGCCGTTGGTGCCTGTGCATCAAGCGGGGGTATATTTGATACGTATTCTGTATTGCAGGGTATTGATGAAGTGATCCCGGTAGACGTTTACGTTCCTGGTTGCCCACCCCGCCCTGAAGCAATTATCGATGGCTTTATGGCAATCCAGAAATTAGTACAGACAGAAACACTTCGCCGCAGAGAAGAGCCTAAGTATCAGGCCTTACTTGCTTCATACGGTATACAATAAAATGGGTAAGATAGCTAACGACGTACTTTTACAAAAGCTGACCGATAAATTCCCGGGCCAGGTTGTTGAAACCGGTGCCGATTTTGGTTTGCTTACTATTGAGACCGGTAAAGAGGTTATAACAGATGTGCTTTCGTTCCTGAAAGCGGATGCAGCGTTGCAATTTATCTTTTTGACAGATTTAACCGCTATACATTATCCCGAGTCAGAGAAACCTATTGGTGTAATTTACCATCTGCACAGCTTGACTACTAACACACGCATCCGGGTAAAGGTATTCCTGACATTGGAAGATCTGCATATCCCTACAGCCACAACCTTATGGGACGGCGCCAATTGGATGGAGCGTGAAACTTATGATTTTTTCGGGGTGATATTTGACGGACACCCTGACCTGCGAAGGATATTGAATGTTGATGACATGACGGTATTCCCGATGAGGAAAGAGTTTCCGCTGGAAGACCCCAACCGTATTGATAAAAAAGATTACTTTTTCGGGAGATAATATAAATGCAGAACCACCCCGTATATTCTGACAACGATCCGCAAACCGAGTATTCCACGCTTAACCTTGGGCCTACACACCCTGCAACGCATGGTGTGTTCCAGAATGTTTTGCAGATGGATGGCGAACGTATTGTTAATGGTGTATCAACCATAGGCTATATTCACCGCGCGTTTGAAAAAATAGCTGAGCATCGCCCTTTTTACCAGATAACACCCCTTACCGATAGGTTAAATTACTGCTCGTCGCCGATCAACAACATGGGTTGGCACATGACAGTGGAGAAACTGTTAAACATCCAGATGCCGAAGCGTGTGGATTACATGCGTGTTATTATCATGGAGCTTGCCCGCATAGCAGACCACATTATCTGTAATGGTGTATTAGGGGTAGATACAGGTGCTTTTACCGGTTTCCTTTATATGATGGAGTACCGCGAAGAGATCTATGAGATTTACGAAGAGATCTGCGGCTCGCGTTTAACAACAAATATTGGCCGTATAGGTGGTTTCGAAAGGAATTTTAACAATATTGCTTTCAACAAGATCCGCAAATTCCTGGTGAAATTTCCACCGGTATTGAAAGAGTTCGAGGCTCTGTTTAACCGTAACCGAATCTTTGTAGATCGGACAAAGGGTGTAGCAGCCGTTACCCAGGAAGACGCGATCAGCTACAGCTGGAGCGGCCCTATTTTACGTGCCACTGGTGTCGATTATGATGTTAGGGCCATGGAGCCATACTCATCATATGAAGATTTTGATTTTGAAGTACCTGTTGGGGAGAATGGTGACGTTTACAATCGTTTTTTAGTACGTAACGAAGAAATGTGGCAAAGCTTGCGCATTATTGAGCAGGCGCTGAATAAGATAGAGAAAGAACCGACGGATATTTTCCATGCGAATGTACCTGCGTTTTACCTGCCTCCAAAAGAGGAAGTATACAATAACATGGAAGCTTTGATATATCACTTTAAAATTGTGATGGGCGAGGTAGATACACCTAATGCCGAAGTGTACCATGCAGTTGAAGGTGCCAATGGCGAACTTGGCTTTTACCTGGTCAACGATGGTGGCCGCTCGCCGTACCGTTTGCATTTCCGCAGGCCAAGCTTTATTAATTATCAGATGTATGCACCAATGAGCCGCGGCATGCTGTTATCTGATGCGATTATCAACATGAGTAGTTTAAACGTTATAGCCGGAGAGTTAGATGCTTAGTGTACAGACCACCGATATGCCGGTAACTTTTACACCGGAGCTGATCAGCAAATTTGCTGATGTAGTAAGCCGTTATCCCGAAGGAAAACAAAAGTCGGCTTTGTTGCCGGTTTTGCACCTGGTACAAGCCGAGTTTGGATGGGTAAGCGCACCTGCTATGGACAAAGTTGCTGAATATCTAAACATTCAGCCTATCGAGGTTTATGAAGTAGCATCGTTTTATACCATGTACTTTTTAAAACCGCAGGGCAAATACATGTTAGAGGTTTGCCGTACCGGCCCATGTGAAATTGTTGGCGCGACACTGATAATGGAGCACATTGAAAAAACACTTGGTGTAAAGGAAGGTGATGTAACTGAAGATGGTTTATTTAGCTGGAGAGGCGTAGAGTGTTTAGCTGCCTGCGGCTTTGGCCCTGTATTGCAAATTGGTCCGGAGTATACTTTTTATGAAAGGCTTACGACAGAGTCGGTTGACACTTTAATAAACGATTTAACCGCTAAGGCAAATAACTAAAATGAACGAAAGTAATAGGTTGATAAGCTGGGATGCAGCATTAGTAACAGGAGTGATCTTGTTCTTGTTTCTGCAGGTGCCTGAGCATTATAACCTTATCATCGGTTTGGTTACCGTGATGATACTTTCAAACTGTGTAAAAAATCATATTGCCGCTTATAAATTAACCGGTAAAATATATTAGTAGTAATGGGACGCAAACTTTTACTTGAACATATTAACGTACCCGGCATCAACACCTTTGATGTTTACCGCTCAAAAGGCGGCTATGCTGCTGTTGAAAAAGCGCTGAAAACTTTAACGCCTGATGAAGTCGTTGAAGAGGTTAAAAAATCGGGCTTACGCGGCCGCGGAGGCGCTGGTTTCCCAACCGGGATGAAGTGGAGTTTTCTGGCAAAGCCGGAAGGTGTAGAGCGCTACCTGGTTTGCAACGCTGATGAGTCTGAGCCTGGTACTTTTAAAGACCGCTATCTGATGACCTATATCCCTCACTTATTAATTGAGGGGATGATTGTTGCCAGCTTTGCGCTGGGTGCAAAAACATCTTTTATATATGTACGTGGCGAAATGATGCCGCAGATCCGTATCCTGGAGCGCGCTATTGCCGAAGCAAAGGCTAAAGGATTCCTGGGTAAAAATATTTTGGGCACCGGTTACGACCTGGAGCTTTACGTACAACCGGGTGGTGGTGCTTACATATGTGGTGAAGAAACCGCTTTGTTAGAATCACTGGAAGGTAAACGTGGTAACCCGAGGATAAAACCACCGTTCCCGGCTCTTGCCGGCTTGTACGGCTGCCCAACTGTAGTTAATAACGTAGAATCAATTGCAGCTGTAGTGCCGATAATCAACGAAGGCGGCGACGAGTATGCAAAGTTAGGTATCGGGCGCAGCACCGGGACAAAACTAATCTCGGCAGGTGGTAATCTGAAAAAACCTGGTGTTTACGAAATTGACTTAGGATTACCTGTCGAAGAGTTTTTATACAGTGATGAATACTGCGGTGGCATTGCTAATGGCAAGCGTTTAAAAGCGGTTGTTGCGGGTGGCTCATCGGTGCCTATATTGCCGGCTAACCTGTTCATGAAAACCATTAATGGCGAAGGTCGCTTAATGAGTTATGAGTCGCTGGCAGACGGTGGTTTTGTGAGCGGTACCATGATGGGGTCGGGTGGTTTTATCGCTTATGACGAAGACCAGTGTATTGTACGCAATACCTGGAATTTTGCACGGTTCTATCACCACGAAAGCTGCGGACAATGTTCGCCCTGCCGTGAAGGTACCGGTTGGATGGAAAAGGTATTACACCGGCTGGAATACGGCCACGGTAAAATGAGCGACATGGACCTGCTGGTTGATGTATCTAAAAAAATAGAAGGAAATACAATTTGTCCGCTGGGCGACGCAGCAGCATGGCCGGTGGCCAGTGCCATCCGCCACTTTAGGGATGAGTTTGAATGGCACGTAACAGATGCAAAAACAGCGACAACCCGCAATTACGGGCTGGCTCATTATGCAGATCCGTTGCCAAAAATAGAATTGGAGGCGTAAGCCCCACTCAACCCTCCCCGGTAGGGAGGGCTTTTGAAATAAGAAATTTTGAAGTCTCCCTTACCGGGGGAGATTACAGGGGGCTAAAATGAAGGTAACAATAGACGGATTTCCCATTGAAGTAGAGGCCGGGACAACCATCCTAAACGCTGCAAGGCTAATAGGTGGCGATATCGTTCCGCCGGCTATGTGCTATTACTCCAAACTGGAAGGCAGCGGCGGTAAGTGCCGTACCTGTTTGGTGCAGGTAACCAAAGGTTCTGAAAAAGATCCGCGGCCAATGCCTAAGCTGGTGGCTAGCTGCCGTACCACAGTAATGGACGGTATGGAAGTAAAAAACATTACGTCGCCGGAAGTTATTGAAGCACGTAAGGGTGTAGTAGAGATGTTATTGATCAACCACCCGTTGGATTGCCCGGTTTGCGACCAAGCCGGAGAGTGCCATTTACAAGATTTAGGTTACGAACACGGAGCAGCCAAGACGCGTTATGAGTTTGATCGCCGCACGTTCGAAAGAATTGATATTGGCGATAAGATTCAGCTGCACATGACGCGCTGCATACTTTGCTACCGTTGCGTGTTTGTTGCCGACCAGATCACCGATCACCGTATTCACGGTATATTAAATCGCGGCGATCATTCAGAGATCTCTACTTACATTCAAAAAGCAGTAGATAACGACTTTAGCGGTAACGTAATTGATGTTTGCCCTGTAGGTGCTTTAACCGACAGGACATTCCGTTTCAAAAACCGTGTTTGGTTCACCAAACCGGTTGAGGCGCATCGCGAATGCGAAAACCCCAAATGCTGCGGCAAAGTAACCCTGTGGTATAAAGGCGAGGACGTGATCCGTGTAACGGCACGTAAAGATGAGTATGGTGAAGCAGAAGAATTTATTTGCAACACCTGCCGTTTTGATAAAAAGAAAACCAGTGATTGGGTGATAGAAGGCCCGCGTAAAGTATCGCATAAATCTGTTATCAGCTCAAACCACTATGACACGCTTAAACCGCTTCCGGTTGTAAAACAAAACCTGGTATTGCAGGAAGCGAATAAACAACAATTTGAAAGGGAGACACGCCTGTAATGGAATTAGTAGATATTGGTATAAAGTTCGCACTGGTTGCGATTATATTTGGTATTAGCCTGGTAATTGCCATGTACTCTACCTACGCCGAGCGTAAGATAGCGGCATTTTTTCAGGATAGGGTTGGCCCTAACCGTGCGGGTCCGTTTGGTATTTTACAGCCTTTGGCTGATGGTGCCAAAATGTTTATGAAGGAAGAAATCATCCCGACTAACGCAACACCATTTTTATTTATTGTAGGCCCGTCTTTAGCAATTTTAACGGCCTGTATTGGTTCTGCAGTTATTCCCTGGGGGCAAAACATTACCATTGGCGATAAAGTGATTCCGCTGCAGGTTACGGATATTAACGTAGGTATCTTGTACATCTTCGGTGTAGTATCGTTAGGTGTATACGGCGTGATGATTGGTGGCTGGGCATCAAACAATAAATATTCTTTGTTAGGCGCTATCCGTGCAGCATCTCAAAATATTAGTTATGAAATTTCAATGGGGCTGTCTATTATCGCCCTGTTACTGGTTACCGGTACTTTAAGCTTAGGCGAAATTGCACAGCAGCAGCACGGCTGGCACTGGAACGTAATTTATCAGCCGGTTGGGTTTATCCTTTTCCTGGTTTGTGCCTTTGCCGAAACTAACCGTACGCCATTTGATTTACCGGAGTGTGAAACTGAGTTGGTTGGTGGTTACCATACCGAGTATTCGTCAATGAAACTGGGCTTTTACCTTTTTGCAGAATATATTAACATGTTCATCTCATCGGCTGTGATGGCTACCCTTTACTGGGGTGGTTATAACTACCCAGGTATGGATTTCATGAACAACCTGTTAGGCCCTGTTTGGGGCCCGTTATTAGGTACAGCCGTTTTCTTTACCAAGATATTCCTGTTCATCTTCTTCTTTATGTGGGTACGCTGGACAATCCCGCGTTTCCGCTACGATCAATTGATGGACCTGGGCTGGAAGATTTTAATACCACTGGCAATTGCCAACATTGTGGTTACCGGGATTGTTATTACTTTTTTAAATTCATAAAGGATTAGTTAATGGAATCGTTAAGTAATAAAAAGAAGCAATTAACCGTAAAACCGCTTAACTTTTTGGAGCGTGCTTACCTTCCTGCCATTGTGCAGGGCTTAAGCATTACCATGAAGCACTTTTTCAAAAAGCCGGTTACCATTGCTTATCCGGATGAGAAACGTGAATTTTCTGAAAACTATCGTGGTTTGCACTCACTTAAACGCGATGAGAATGGTGCTGAGCGATGCACCGCTTGTGGACTTTGCGCCTTGTCATGCCCTGCAGAAGCTATTACTATGACAGCTGCAGAGCGCCAGAAAGGTGAGGAGCATTTGTATCGCGAAGAAAAATATGCCGCTGTATATGAAATTAACATGCTGCGCTGTATTTTTTGTGGTCTTTGTGAAGAGGCTTGCCCTAAAGAAGCAATTTATTTGGATGGGGATATTGTTCCATCAGATTACCTGCGGAAAGATTTTATATACGGTAAGGACAAATTAGTAGAGGCACCTTTAAATCAATAACAGAAGTTTTATACCTTTGCCCAACTTTAAAGCAGGCCAAAAGTATATTGTAAAATATAAACATGAGTACATTTTACTTCATCGCGTTTTTATCCATATTCTTTTCTATACTGGTTATTTCTGCAAAAAACCCGGTGCACAGTATCCTGTACCTGATACTTACGTTTTTTACTTTTACCATCCACTACATTTTACTTAATGCACAGTTTTTAGCAATTGTAAACTTTATTGTCTACATGGGTGCTATATTGGTACTGTTCCTGTATACGCTGATGCTTATCAACCTTAACAAAGAATCGGAGCCGGTTAAGCCTTTTATGGTTAAGCTTGCGGCGGTATTTGGCGGTGGTATCTTGGCGGTGGCCCTTGTAGCATCGTTAAAGATCACCGGCGCGTCGGACCCGGTAGTATTAAAAGACCCTAACCTGGGGCTGGTAAAAAACCTGGGTAAAGTGTTATTCAAAGAATTCCTGTTGCCATTCGAAGTATCATCCGTATTGCTTTTATCGGCAATGGTAGGTGCTGTATTACTCGCAACAAAAGATCCTAAAGAACCAAAAGCAACCATCTGATGGACAGTTTAACTAATACCATTCAAGCGGTGCCGCTTAACCATTATATCATGTTAAGCGCTTTAATATTCTCAATAGGGGTTATGGGTGTTTTATTACGCCGTAATGCTATTGTGATCTTCATGTCGGTTGAGCTGATGCTTAATTCGGTTAACCTGTTGCTTACCGCATTTTCGGTTTATCGCGGTGATGCGGCCGGGCAGGTATTTGTTTTTTTTATTATGGCACTTGCCGCAGCCGAAGTTGCAGTAGGCCTGGCCATTATTGTAATGATATACCGTAATACAAATTCAATCGATATTAACGTATTGAACAGGTTGAAGTGGTAACAGGCTGAAAAGTAAGTAATGAATTTCGAGTTGAATCTTCAATTTCAAATCGATACAAGAACTAATAAACGCGTCATTGTAAAGGCTTGCCAATCAATACGTATAACGTAAAACGTCTAACAGACAAAAATGGATAAATTGATCTGGCTTATTCCTGTACTACCCTTAGCCGGTTTTGTTATTAACGGATTGGGGCGCAATTCCCTTTCAAAAGGTATCATTGGTGCGTTGGGCAGCTTATTGGTTTTGGTGGCTTTCGGCTTAAGTGTTGCCGCATTCTTCCAGATCAAATCTACCGGGGCGCCTATCAATTTTAACCTTTTCGACTGGATTGCCGTTGGCAACTTTAAGATCCAATTTTCTTTCCTTGTAGATCAGCTCAGTTCAATCATGCTGCTGATCATCACCGGTGTAGGTTTCTTAATTCACCTTTACTCAATTGGTTATATGCATGATGATGCTGGTTTCGGTAAGTTTTTCGCTTATTTAAACCTATTTGTGTTCTTTATGCTGTTGCTGGTAATGGGCAGTAACTACGTGATCATGTTTATCGGTTGGGAGGGTGTTGGCTTATGCTCGTATCTGCTTATTGGTTTCTGGTATACTAATCCAAGTTATGCCGATGCTGCAAAGAAAGCCTTTATCATGAACCGTATTGGTGATTTAGGTTTCCTGTTAGGCATTTTCTTGTTAGTAAATACATTTGGCAGTGTTGCTTATGCAGACATATTTCCGAAAGCGCCCGCAGCGGTTGCAGCAGGTGCTCCTGTAGTGTTAATCACGCTATTGTTGTTTGTGGGTGCAGTTGGTAAATCGGCACAGTTGCCGCTATTCACCTGGTTACCCGATGCAATGGCCGGCCCAACGCCTGTATCTGCATTGATCCACGCGGCAACCATGGTTACGGCTGGCATTTATATGATAGCCCGTTCTAACATTTTATTTACACTGGCGCCGGATACCATGGAGGTAATCGCCGTTGTAGGATTAGCAACAGCGTTCTTTGCGGCGCTAATCGCATTAACCCAAACCGATATCAAAAAGGTACTGGCATATTCAACGGTATCCCAATTAGGTTACATGTTTTTAGGTTTGGGCGTTGGCGCCTATACCGGATCATTCTTTCACGTTTTAACGCATGCGTTCTTTAAAGCCCTGCTATTCCTGGGCGCGGGTTCTGTTATTCATGCGATGAGCGGAGAACAGGATATGCGCAAAATGGGGGGCTTAAAGGGCAAGATCAAAGTTACATTTATCACCATGCTGGTAGGTACTATTGCTATTGCAGGTATCCCACCTTTCTCCGGGTTCTTCTCTAAGGACGAGATCCTTGCAGCGGCATTTGCTCATAGTACTACATTCTACGTAGTGGGCGTTATTACCGCCGGTTTAACATCGTTTTATATGTTCCGGATGATGTACCTTACTTTTTGGGGTAAGTTCCGCGGAACGCACGAGCAGGAGCACCACTTACATGAATCGCCTGCAAACATGACCATCCCGTTGATTGTGTTGGCTATTCTATCAGCCATCGGCGGTATGATAGGTGTACCGGCCGTAATGGGAGGCCACCATGAACTGGCAGCATTCCTGGCCCCGGTATTTGAGCCATCACTGAAATTGTTAGGCGAGCATGAACTAAGCCACAATACCGAATGGATATTGATGGGTGGATCGGTAGGTATCGCTTTAATTGCAATGGTTTACGCATACACAAAATACGTAAGCAAGGCAAGTGTACCGGTAAGTGATGAAGAAGAACGCCCGGCATTATCAAACCTGTCATACCACAAGTTTTATATTGACGAATTGTATGACATGATCATCCGGAAGCCGCTTGACGCACTATCAACTTTCTTTTACAGAGTTGTGGAACAATTGGGCATCGATGGATTTGTGAACGGCTTGGGTAAAGGCACAATCGAGACGAGTAAAGGCCTGCGCCTGTTGCAAACAGGTAACGTAGGGTTCTACATATTTATGATGGTGGTAGGTATAATTGCCATTTTGGTATACAGTTTAATTAAAATAGGCGCTTAGCGTTTAACATATAAAATGACCG
>NZ_CAXVWK010000015.1:0-22772 GCF_964263795.1 Mucilaginibacter sp. | reverse complement strand
ATTGGCTTATATCAAGGGGGTACACATGCAATAAAACCAAAATTCACCGATTCAGAACTACAGTTTATCAGAATAAAATCAGAAAGCACCTTAAGATTTTACCTTAATATAGAATTTGAAATTAATAGGACTACTTAGATTATTCTTAACTGATGACACAGGTACTAACTAATCGGTCCAAGTAAAGCGCAACGTAACTTAAACTTATACCTCATGAAACTTCCCACTTGACCATGGCAGGAAGTATAGCCGTCTTTCCTAAAACAAGATAACTCTCGCCTCCCGGCGCATCGCAAGACAATGTTCAACAAACCCAATATTCCTAAAAGGAGTGTTAACCCACTGTTTTCACAAGTAACTGTTGGTCAATATTTTAACCCGTTTTTGACTGAAAAAGTGTAAACCTTTGTTAATAGTTGTACACTTTTTTGGGCCTTATCGGCAGCAAAAAAGCCGCCCGCTGTAAGGCGGGCGGCTCGGCATTTATATATGGATCAATTAGGTGCTTATAGGTTGATCTTTTTGAAGTAGATGCGGTTACGGTCTACCGATTTGGTTAACGGCAATATCTTTTGAGCAAAGCCGCTGGCGCCGTTATCAACCACACCAAAATCATCATCGTTAGAAATTACCAGGATGTTGCCTTTCAGCAGGGTAATCCCTTCGGCTTTATCATGCGGGTAAACGGTTGGCAGGTCTTTCAACAGGTCTAACACCAAAGTTTTAGTTACCGGGGTGATACCTGCGGTGGTTAAGCCGGCGGCATCTTTCAACTCCTCAACTGTTTTACCGCCGAATAATTTACCATTGGCAGTGTTGGCAGCGTCAGAAATATCGGTAGCGTTACTAATATCTATCTTAAAGATCTTTTTGAAAGCAGCCGGGTTGGTAGTGTTACCACCGTATAAACCGTCGCGCTCAATGGTCAGGAAGGTGGTAGCTGTTATGGCCGTGATCTCGCTGCAACCGGTAAGGGTTGCATTGTCCATTACGTAAGCGTATTGTTTGGTTGCACCGCTGGCAATATCAAAGGTAAGGATGCGCAACACCGTAGAGCCGGAGATTGCCGACGACGATGGGTTGTACATTGGCGATTGCATTAAACCTACCAGTGTTTTACCATCCGGTGTAATGGTTAGGCCTTCCATACCGCGGTTGGCGCGGCGTTTGGCAAATACCAACGGCAATTTGCGGCCGCCTGTACCACTACCAAATGGGTTAATGCGCTCGATAGTTTTGCCTGTGGCATCAAAGTGTACAATGTGTGGCCCGTATTCGTCGCTTACCCAAAATGTGCCGTCAGACGCCAGTACCAGGCCTTCAGAGTCGATACCATCTGCACTGGTAGGTAATACTTTAAGGTTAAGGTCTAACGGAATTTCGCCTGTAGAGCCTTGCCCGTCCGGATTCGGCAGGCCGTTCAATAATACGCCGGCCGCGTTTTTAAATGGTATGGTTTGCTCCAGCACCAGCTTGCCATCTTTTAAACGGAACTTGCCAATGGCAGGGGTAAAATCCTGCTTGCCCAGTATGATCGTGTTAGGAGCAGTGCCCGCAACATTAGGCCCGCGGTCTGTCATTAAGTAAAATACATTCGGGTCTTTAGGGTCGGCTGCAATGGCCGATCCAAAACCACCGTTATAAACGTTCACACCGGTTGTGGTAGTAAAAAGCAGGGCAGGATCGCTGGCTTCGGCCATATCCGGGTAGGTAACGTTATCAACTATAACAGGCGAACTTTTTTTACAGGCGGTAAAACTAATGGCCGCAACGGCAAGGATACTTAGTAAAGATCTTTTCATATAAATTTTAATAGTTTAATTAGCAAATGAAAGCAAGCAGTATAAACCCTGTGTTAACTCAAAAACAACTTGTTAACAAACGGCGTTTCTACCTGTACTAACCTTAGCGCGATAAACCCTAACTTTACCATCGCGTTATATAAACCTATTTTGCCGATATGGATAATATTTGCCTGGTTGAGGATGAAGATAAAGTATCATCGTTTATTAAGAAGGGCCTTAATGAACATGATTACCATGTGGATGTGGCCGATAATGCCGAAGCCGCGCTGGAGATGATCTTGCAGAAGGATTATAACCTGGTGATAATGGATGTGATGCTGCCCGGTATGAATGGTATTGAGCTGTGCCGCCAGGTGCGTAAACACCAGCCGCAATTGCCTGTGCTAATGCTGAGCGCCCTGGGCACTATCGACGATAAGGTGAACGGCCTGCACTCCGGCTCTGACGATTACCTGGTAAAGCCTTTTCACTTTAATGAGCTGCTTGCCCGGATAGAGGCCTTAATGCGCCGCAAAAAACTGGCAGACGGCGACAGCCACATCCTGAGCTTTGGCGGGTTAAAACTGAACACCTGGGACAAAACCGCCGAGCGCGAGGGTAAACAGATTGCCCTTACGGCAAAGGAATACAGCCTGCTGGAGCTGTTCATTAAAAACCCGGCCAAGCTGCTATCGCGCGAGTATATTATGGAAAAGGTGTGGGGTATAAACTTTGATACCGGCACCAACATGGTTGATGTGTACGTGAACTACCTGCGCAACAAAATTCAAAAAGGGTTCGATAAAAAGCTCATCCATACCGTTATCGGGATGGGTTATATTTTAAAGGATTAAAAAAGCCCCTACCCGATACCCTTTGTGGTGCCGATACAATAGGGCTTGCAGTAAATATGAAAATAAAAACCCGCCTTTCGCTTTACTTTACGCTGATCAGCTCGGGGGCGTTGCTGCTGGTTTTGGTGGCGGTGTACATTGCCGTATTTTCTTTTTTTACCGCCGATTTTTATAACCGCTTAACAGATAGAACCAACCTGGCATCGAAACTTTACCTGAAGGCCGATGAGCTTGCTGCCGATTCAATGATCCAGATTCAGCAGAAATACCTGGAGAAGCTGCCCGATGAAGTGATCCGTATTTATGATGATAATAACCTGTCGGCTTTTGATATGAAGCACAACATCTACTGGACACAGGAGATCATTAACCAGGTACGTAAGGAAGGCTACCTGGAGTACGAGGAAGGTAACCGCAAGGTGGTGGGCAAATCATACAAGGATAACCAGGGCAACTTTGTGATCCTTGCTTCGGCGGTAGATGTAAACTCCTCGCGGCGGCTGATCATGCTGGGCAAAATAACGGGCATACTGTTTATTATTTTTGGTACCGGGCTGTTCTTTGCCGGGCGCATGTTTGCCCAAAAGGCGCTCTCGCCGGTAGATAAGATCATTGCCGAGATCAGGAATATCCGTTCGAGCAACCTGCATCTCAGGGTGGGGCAGGTAAAAAGTAAGGACGAGATCTATCAGCTGATAGACAATTTTAACCAGTTGCTGGCCCACTTGCAAAACGCTTTTGAGCTGCAGCAAACCTTTGTGGCCAATGCATCGCATGAGCTGCGCACGCCTTTAACCAGTATTATGGGCGAGGTTGAAGTTGCGCTCGACAAAAACCGTGACCGTGACGAATACGAGCGCGTGCTGCGATCTATTGCCAATGATGGGGCGCGCCTGCAGGAAACCATTACCAGCCTGATGGAGCTGGCACAGGTAGACCTGCACTACACCCAGGCCATATTAAGCCCCGTTAGAGTTGATGAACTGATATGGGAACTGGAAGAGTACTGGACCAATAAAAAAGGCCCTGGTATGCTCCGCATCCAGCTGGCTAACCTGCCCGAAGATGAAGAGCTGCTAACCATCCCGGCGCATAAATCGATGCTCTACATCGCCCTGAATAATTTGATTGATAATGCCTTTAAGTACTCGGCACCGCATCCGGTTGTGCTCAACTTTGAGGCTACCAGTACCCATATCAGAATTTCCGTTGCAGATGAAGGCCCCGGCATTAGCGCAAACGATGCGGAGAAGATCTTCCGGCCGTTTTACCGCGTTAACCGTGATAAAACCATCGCCGGGAGCGGCATAGGCCTGTACATTACCAGTAAGATCATCGAACTGTTTAAAGGCACTATCGAAGTGATATCCGAACCCGGCAAAGGCAGCACCTTCGTGGTGGAGTTTGTGAAGGGAAGCTTTTTGGAGAAGGTTTAAATTTGCGATGTGATATTACTGCGTTCCAAATAATCAAAGCGCACGCTCATTTCTAATGCTATTCTAATACACCTTTAATGTGTCTCTAATTCGGCTACAATAGTTTTGTTATATCAAAATTCTATTGTACCCATGTTCAGCAGATATATTCGTTTTATAGCCCTTTTCGCAATTGTATTGGCGGCACAGGGCGCGTATGCACAAACCGATACGCTTCAAATCAGCTTTAAAGATGCCGAGAAGGCGTTCCTGGATAAAAACCTTGATTTACTGGCATCCAAATATAATGTCGACGCTTCTAAAGCGCTCATCCAGCAGGCTAAGCTTTGGGATAACCCTATTATCAGCACTGATCAAAATATCACTGATGCCAATAAAAAGTTCTTCGACCACAGCAATGGTAACGGGCAGGTTTTCGTACAGATCAGTCAGCTGATAAAAACAGCCGGCAAGCGCGGTAAACAAATCCAGATTGCTAATGATGGCGTAAACATCCAGCAGGCACAGTTCAATGATCTGCTGCGCAACCTGCATTATAACCTGCTGCTTGATTTTTCGCAGCTGGCCAACCTGATAGAGCAGCGCAAAGTTTACCAGCTCGAGATAGCATCATCAACCAATATGGTTAACGCCATCCAAAAATCTTACGAGGTAGGTAACAACTCGCTTAAGGATGTGATACGGCTCAAGGCACTCAACTTTGGTTTAAAGAACGACCTGGTGGAGATAGATCGCCAGATAAATGATTTGCAAGCCGAGTTAAAAACATTGCTTGCCACCAGCCAGACCCAATTTATTGCCCCGCTAATAACGTTCAACAATGTTGATGCACCACTGGATGCCGCGGCCCTTGCACAGCAGGCCAAGGCATCACGTGGTGATTATCTGGCCAACAAGTATCTGTTAGATCAGAATGTACATTCCATTGCCCTGCAAAAAGCGATGGCCGTGCCCGATGTTACTATCGGTAGTGCCTTTGACCAGCACAGCAGCTATGCTAATAACTACGTAGGCCTGCAAATAAGCCTGCCGCTGCCTTTATTTAACCGCAACCAGGGTAATATTAAAAATGCCAAACTGGTAGCGCAAAGCCAGGAGTATGCTGTAAAAAGCAACGAGGTGCAGCTTACCAATGATGTTTACTCGGCAGTTGACCAATACCGGCTGAGCCAGCAGATGCTGAATACTGACCAGACAGATTTTGCAAATAAATACGATCAGCTTTTCCGCAGCATGCAAAAAAGCTTTCAAATGAAACAGGTAAGCCTGCCGGAGTTTGTTGACTTTTTTGACTCGTACCGCGAAACCAAACTGAAAATTTTACAGCAGCAGCTTAACCTGCAAAAGGCCATTGCCGATCTGAATTTTGCGGTAGGCACAACAGTAGTATCTCCATTATAATTACAAGTACCAAATCAGCACACTATAAATAAAATGAAAAAGGAATTATTATATATCGCAATAGCTTTTACCGGCCTTGCATCGTGCCAGGAAAAAAAGACAGGCACTATGGAAACCAAACAGGTTTGCGTCAGCGATTCGCTGTCGAAAATGATCAAGATAGATACGGCCAAAACTACGCCGATGAAAGATGAGCTTTCGTTATCCGGCGAGGTATCGTTCGACGAAAACAAAGTAGTAAAGGTATTTCCATTTACCAGCGGCCAGGTAACCGAAGTTAAGGTAACATTGGGCGATAAGGTAACCAAAGGTCAAACACTGGCGATTATCCGCAGTGCAGATGTTGCCGGCACCTATACTGACCTGACATCGACCAAAGCCGACCTGGCCATAAACAAACGCCAGTTAGAGCAAGCCGAATACTTATACAAAAACGGCATCTCAAGCGAGCGCGATTATACCGAGGCTAAAGAGAATTATAACAAAGCGGTGGCTGCGAACAGCAAGGTGCGCGATCAGATTGCTATAAACGGCGGCGGTAATACCAACGCCAGCGGTTCGCTTATTATCAAAGCGCCTAATGATGGCTACATAGTTGAAAAAAATATCACTGCCGGTAATTTTATCCGCCCGGATAACAGCAGCAGCCTGTTTACTATTTCTAATATGAAGGATGTTTGGATCTGGGCTAATGTTTTCGAAACAGATATCGCCAAGATCAAAAAAGGATACGATGCTAAAATCACGACACTGGCTTATCCGGATAAGGTTTTTAACGGTAAGGTAGATGAGATCAGTTCGGTGCTTGACCCGGACAACAAAGTTATGAAGGTGCGTATTGCGCTAGCAAATAACGATATGCTGTTAAAGCCCGAGATGTTTACCAATGTAATGATCACCAATCAGGAAGCATCAAGCTCGGTAGCTATCCCGTCATCGGCGGTAATATTCGATAGCAGCAAAAACTTTGTGGTGGTGTACAACAGCAAATGCAATTTGCAGGTGCGCGAGGTAAGCGTCATAAAAACGTTAGATGACATTACTTATATATCATCGGGCTTAAAGCCCGGCGACAAGGTGATCTCAAAGAGCCAGTTGCTGCTGTACAACGCGCTGACAGAAGAGTAATTTCTAAATCTGCAGTTTAAGCATTGGCTTATCGGTTCGGTTGATCCACAGTGGATTGACAGGAGCGGATAGGAGAATCACAAGGTCAATATTTCATTAAATCACTATTTATTCTGATGAATAAGCTAATTAAAAATATCATACACTTTTCGCTACGGCACCGGGCGATGGTGTTCTTTATGACTGCGGTGCTAGCTGTATTGGGCGTCTGGAGCTACTTGAATACCCCTATAGAGACGTTTCCGGACGTTACCAATACGCAAATTATCATTATAGCGCAATGGCCCGGCCGCAGTGCGGAAGAGGTGGAAAAAATGATCACCATCCCCATGGAAACGGTGCTTAACTCGGTGCAAAAGAAAGCTAACCTGCGCACCACGTCAGCATTCGGTTTGTCGTATGTCCGCATTATTTTTGATGATGACGTAGATGATGCCTTTGCACGCCAGCAGGTACTTAGCCGCCTGGGCAATGCAGATTTGCCGGATGGTGTTAAGCCAGAGGTTGAACCCCCTTACGGCCCCACCGGCGAAATTTACCGTTATACGCTTAAAAGCAAAACCAAATCCATCCATGAGCTTACCGCTATACAGGATTGGATACTTGACCGCCAGTTTAAAGCCATACCGGGCGTTGCCGATGTGAATAGCTTTGGCGGTGAAGAAAAAACTTACGAAGTAAGTGTGAACCCTTTGCTGCTGCGCAAGTATAATCTTACCTCACTTGATGTATTTAACGCCATAAACCGCAGTAACATTAACGTAGGCGGCGATGTGATTGAAAAGAATGACCAGGCCTTTGTGGTACGTGGTATCGGGCTGATCAATAACATCAGCGAGATAGAGAACATCATTATTAAAAATGTAAACAACGTACCCATACTGGCGCGTAATGTTGCAGAGATAAAAGAGAGCGGCCTGCCACGTTTGGGCCAGGTAAGCAGGGACAGGCAGCAGGATGTTATAGAAGGTATTATAGTGATGCGCAAGGGCGAAAACCCTGCCGAGGTGCTCCAGAAAATTCGCGATAAGGTGGCCGATCTTAACGATAATATCCTGCCGAGGGATGTTAAGATAGATACCTTTTACGACCGTACCAACCTGATGGATTTTTGTACCGAAACGGTTATCCATAACCTGTTAGAAGGTATTATCCTGGTAACGGTGATCGTGTTCCTGTTCATGGCCGACTGGCGAACCACCCTAACGGTTGCCATAATCATACCGCTGGCGTTACTGTTTGCCTTTATTTGTATGCGTATTAAAGGTATGACAGCTAACCTGTTATCGATGGGGGCGGTAGATTTTGGTATCATTATAGATGGTGCCGTGGTAATGGTAGAGGGGATATTTGTCGCGCTCGACCATAAGGCCAAGGAAGTAGGCATGCAAAAGTTTAACGGGCTGGCCAAACTGGGACTGTTCAAAAACGTAGGTGCCGAAATGGGTAAGGCCATATTCTTCTCCAAGCTGATCATCATCACCTGTCTGATCCCCATTTTCGCTTTTCAGAAGGTAGAGGGTAAAATGTTTTCGCCGCTGGCTTATACTTTAGGGTTTGCCTTGCTGGGTGCATTGCTGTTTACCCTTACACTGGTGCCTGCGCTATCCAGCATACTGCTGCGCAAAAATGTTAAAGAGAAGCATAACCCTATTGTTATCTTTTTTGAGAATGGCATCCACAAGATGTTCAACTTTACTTATAAAAATCAAAAGTTGAGTTTGATAGTGGCGTTCAGCTTTATGGCGCTTACATTTTTGTCTGCCAGGTTTTTAGGTACTGAGTTCCTGCCTGATCTGAATGAGGGCGCATTGTGGGTAGAGGCCGAGTTGCCAATGAGCGTAAGCTTGCACCAAGCCGAAGGCATTAACCAAAAGATGATGCAGATACTGGAGAAATTCCCCGAAGTGAAGCAAACGCTGGCACAGGTGGGCCGTACCAATGATGGTACCGACCCTAAGGGTTTCTTTAACGTGCAGATCCAGGTGGATCTGAAAAATAAAAAAGACTGGCCAAGCGGGCTGAGCGAAGAAGAACTGATAGACCAGATGGATACACAGCTGCGCAAGCTGCCGGGTATTGTATTCAACTACTCGCAGCCTATACGTGATAACGTGGATGAAGCTGTTGCCGGTGTAAATGCCAGTATGGCCGTAAAGATCTTCGGCCCCGACTTTAATGAGCTGGACAAAAAAGCCGATGCGGTAATGAAAGTGCTGAAAGATATTAAAGGGGTGGATGACCTGGGCGTACTGCGTAACCTGGGCCAGCCCGAATTCAGAATAGAACTTGATCAGCGTAAGATGGCATTGTACGGCGTATCAACAGCTGATGCTAACTCGGTTATTGAAATGGCCATTGGCGGTAAGGCGGCAACGCAACTGTACGAGGGCGAGCGTAAATTTGACATCCGGATACGTTACCAGAAACAATACCGCGATACGCAGGAAAAGATCAAAAACCTGATGGTGCCAACGCTGAACGGCTCAAAGATCTCTATCCAGGAGATCTCTACGATCAAAGAACTGACCGGTCCGGCGTTTATTTTCAGGGATAATAATACGCGTTATATAGCAGTTAAATTCTCGGTGCGTGGACGCGATCTGGGCAGTACCATTGCCGAAGCGCAGCAAAAGGTTAATGCAGCAGTAAAGCTTGACCATGGTTACGCCTTTACCTGGAACGGCGAGTTTGAGAATCAGATCCGGGCATCTAAAACCTTATCGCACGTAGTACCTATCTGCCTGCTGGTGATCTTCCTGATCCTGTACATGATGTTTGGTAACGCTAAGGATGCCTTGCTGGTTATCATGAACGTACCTTTTGCGCTGATAGGTGGTATCCTTGCGCTGCACATTACCGGGATCAATTTCAGTATATCGGCAGGGATCGGATTTATCGCACTGTTTGGGGTTTGTATACAAAACGGTGTTATCCTGATATCTGTGTTCCGCAAGAACCTGGAAGAAGGCAAGCACCTGGATGACGCCATCCTGACGGGCGTGATATCACGTGTGCGCCCGGTAGTTATGACCGCGCTGATGGCAGCTATCGGTTTAATGCCGGCAGCGATCTCTACCGGTATCGGTTCTGAGACACAGAAACCACTTGCCATTGTGGTAATTGGCGGTTTGGTAACATCAACCATATTAACGCTGCTGATACTTCCGGTGATCTATGCTATTGTGTACCGCTTTATACACAAACGCGAGAACCGCAAAATATTAAAGAATATAGGCGCCATAAACGCCTAAAGACAGCGCCGCGTGTTTTAGTGTGCACGACGGTGAAAAGGGAGTGTGTCGTTTTACGGCACCTCCCTTTTTTTATTAGCAGGGATTATCAAATTGGGTTTTTAATGAACAACATAAAGCATCTGCTGTCATCAGTTCTCCCTTAGAACTACATCAACCTAAAACAACATTTAACCCGAACCTGTTGCCATTGCATGGATGCAGGCAGCGTTACCGTTATATTTCCACATCAGTTATTTGAGCACCACCCGGCAGTAAAACCATCGCGGTCGGTTTATTTGATCGAAGAAACCCTGTTTTTTAACTTCTATACCTTCCATAAAAAGAAACTGCTGCTGCACCGTGCATCCATGCAGGGTTATGCCGATTATTTAAGGGAGCAAGGGATTGATGTGCGCTATATTGAGGCGACACAGCCGCTCTGCGATATCCGCAAGCTGGTGCCTCATCTGGCATCACAAGGAATTAAAAATATCCATTACGCGCATGTGGCGGACGATTGGCTTCAGCGCCGGCTTGTAAAAGCTTGTGCCGCAGGTAACGTTGAGTTGGCCGGTTACCGCAGCCCAAACTGGCTCAATAGTCCCGCAGAAGCCGACGCTTATTTTGACGGTAAAAAAACTTATTTCCAAACTGATTTTTACATCCAGCAGCGTAAACAGCGCAGTATACTGCTGGAGGAGGGAAGCAAACCTATTGGCGGCAAGTGGACTTATGATAGCGAGAACCGGTTAAGATTCCCTAAAAACGGCGTGGTGCCCGTGCTGGATGTGCCTGCTAATAACCCGTATGTGACCGAAGCAGCCCTATGGGTAGATAAGCATTACCCGGATAATTACGGCAGTACGGCATCGCCGTTTGGTAACCTGGGTGGCTTTTACCCGGTTAATCACCGGGACGCGGAGCAATGGCTGAACAGTTTTTTAACGCAGCGCTTTCAGCACTTTGGTATTTATGAGGATGCAATGGTAAGCAGCGAACATTTTTTGTACCACTCGGTGCTTACGCCTATGCTCAACATCGGCCTGCTTAACCCGCAGCAGATAATTGATGCGGCACTTGCCTACGCTTCAGAAAACGATGTGCCGCTTAATTCGGTAGAAGGGTTTATAAGGCAGGTAATGGGCTGGCGAGAATTTATCCACGCGGTTTACGGGCGCGAAAGCGTAAAGCAGCGCACCAAAAATTATTGGGGCTTTACCCGGAAAATCCCCTGTACATTCTGGAAGGGCGAAACCGGAATTGTACCGGTAGATACCGTTATCAAAAAAGTACTGCATACCGGCTATAGTCACCATATTGAACGGCTGATGGTTATGGGCAATTTTATGCTGCTCTGCGAATTCGATCCTCACCAGGTTTACGAGTGGTTTATGGAGATGTATATTGACGCGTACGATTGGGTGATGGTGCCTAACACTTACGGCATGACCCAGTTTGCCGATGGTGGGTTAATGATGACCAAGCCCTACATCAGCGGTAGCAACTATCTTATGAAATTGGGTAACTGGCCCAAAGGCCCGTGGCAAGAAGTTTGGGATGGCCTGTTTTGGCGCTTTATGCATGTGCACCGCAACTTTTTTCTGCAAAACCCGCGCCTGGGCATGCTGGTAAAAACCTTCGATAAAATGGATGCCGCTAAGCGTGATAAGCACCTGCAAATTGCCAATAACTTTTTGCAGGAACTTGATAAGCAGGTTGCGGGCGTGTAACAATCCGAAAACATCTCTGCCGCAAGCCTGTTAACATCATAAACCAAATAAAAATTTATGAGCGTTACATTAGAGCAGGCAGAAAAACTGTCGCAGGCAGCAAAAGAAAAAGCAAACGCCATTGGCGTACCGATGAATATTGCAATTGTAGATGAAGGTGCAAACCTGGTATCATTTCACCGCATGGATAACGCCTGGTTAGGATCAATAGATATCGCGATCAGAAAAGCGAAAACCGCCCGCTATTTTGATATGAACAGTGGCGAAATCGGTAAGTTATCGCAGCCCGGCGGCCCTTTATACAACATTGAGCATTCTAACGGCGGGCTGATATCATTCCCGGGCGGTGTAGTTTTAAAAGATGGCGACGGCAAAATTGTGGGTGCGATTGGTGTATCCGGCGGTTCTGTCGATCAGGATCATGAGGTAGCTTCTGCAGGAGCAGAAGCTTTGTAATACAAAAAATTGAAAAGCCCCCAGTGCAAAACGCCGGGGGCTTTGTGTTTATAAAATTTCGGCATTCCATATTTTGGTTATATTTTTAGGGGTCGTTATTCAATTAGAAAATAATGGCGCAACAAACCCCCTACTAATAATAACTGATTAAAAATGAAAAAACTTGTACTCTTAGCGCTGGTGCTGTGCTCTTTAAATGTTTTTGCTCAACGTGATGAAACCGACGCTTTCGGCAGTAAGGCCATTAGCTTTGGCCCGGAGCTGAATATAACCACCAAAGGAATATACAAGACCGGCTATGGTGTATCCGGTCGTATTGAGTGGCCGCTTGGCGATGAGTTTGCAATAGACGGCACCGCCGGTTACAACAGGTTCTTTTTTAAAAATGCGGATCAATTCACTCAGGGCGCTAACGTATTTGTACCGGTAAAGGCTGGTGTCACCTTTTTTTGGGACTCTAACATTTATGCAAATGGCCATGCAGGTACCGTGCAGCAGCTTAATTACGAAAAGCAGTCGTCATTTGCCTATGATTTTGGCGTAGGCTATCTGCTGCCTATCAAAGGCAACAACGGGCTCGACCTGGGTTTCCGTTACGAGCGTTGGGGTAAAAACCGCATGCGTGAGGCAGTGATCCGCGTTGCGTACCGTTTTGGTTGGTAATTGTAACTTCAACAAATTGAAAATAACCGTTCTGATATCCCGTTTGCTGCTTGGTCTTTTATACCTGGTATTTGGCCTTGACTATTTTTTTCACTTTATACCTTACCAGCCGCCGTTGCACGAAGGTGCAGCTGGGGTGTTTAAGGCCGGGCTGTATGCAGCAGGCTATTTTTACCCGATGCAAAAAGCTATCCAGGTGATTGGGGGCTTATCGCTGCTGGTTAACCGGTATGCGCCGTTTTCGGCGGTGGTACTATTTCCTATCAGCCTTAATGTATTTTTGTTTCATACTTTGCTCGTCCCTTCTGGCTGGTTGATGGGCGTATTTTTACTAATGCCTAACCTGCTGTTAGGCTATGGGTACCGTAAATACTATCAAGGCGTATTTACTAAAATTGCAGTAGGGGAGTAACCAATAGCAGATGATCAGATATTGTTATTTGTTCGCTCGTTATAACTCTATTATTATCTAAAAAACCCTGCTAAGCAGGGTTTAATTGAAATTGATAAGGCGAGATTCAAATAATTTCGACTTATGTAAGCTGGTTTTTTTGCTGAAATTATCCGTTGAAGTTTGGATCAAACTCTACAATCCATTCAATGCCGTATTTGTCTCTGAACATTCCGGCATAAGTACCCCACGGACCTTCGCCAATTGGCCCTTCGATTTCTCCACCTGCCGATAAACCGTTAAAAATGTTATCTGCTTCTTCACGGCTTTCGGTAGCTACGACTATTTTTGACCTGTTTTCATTCTCATTTACACGCCCCATAAATTCCGGAACATCGTTGGCCATCAAGACATTGTGTTTACCAATAGGTAAGGCAATGGTCATTACCTTATTTTCTTCCTTTTCTGGCACTTGAAATTCCGCGCTTGCCAATTCTTTAAAACGGATGATCTTAGTAAAATCGCCGCCAAAAACTGATTTGTAAAAGGTGAATGCTTCTTCAGCATTTCCATTGAAATTGATCCATGTGTTAATTGCTCTCATAACTTTATTTTAAATGTGTTTGTGATTTTTATTTAGTTCTTACGATAAGGAGGACAACAGCTTTTCCAGGTTTGTCAAGGTCATGGTGAAACCTATTTTGAAGCCTTCCAATAATTTCTCCAACCGCTCAAATGATTCATTGTACACGGTAATGTTTACTGTTGTGATGCCATTTTGCTCGCTAAAGTTGTAATCCCAATCAGAACCCGGCAGTTCCCGGTTTTCGTTTTCATCGGCAAACGCGTTGTACATCTTAAAATTGGTTTTTGGCGTAATGGAAGTGAACTCCTGCACCGACCAACGTTCCTGCCCATCCGGACTTATCATAGCGTAAAATCGGCGTCCGCCAATTTCAAAATCCATGTATTTGGTTTTGGCGCGCATTGGTGCAGGTGCCCCCCATTGGTCCAGCAGTTCGGCTTTGGTAAAGGCATCCCATACTAAAGAAAGTCCTGCATTAAATTCCCTGGTTATATAAACCGTTTTCGCTGCCTTGTCAACGTTAAAATCAAAAAGCAAATCTTTGTTCATTATTTCTCTTCTTTTATTGTGGTTAGTAAATGGTCAAGTTGGTTAAATTGAGTTTCCCAGTTTTGTCTGAATTGGGCTAACCAGTGGTCAAATTCTATCATTTTTTTAGCGTTAAAGTGATAATAGATTTCCCTGCCGCTTTGCTCAGGTCTAATCAATTCGCATTCGTTCAATACTTTTATATGTTTTGATACTGCCTGTCGGCTCATATCAAATTTTTCGGCCATTGCATTTGGTGTCAGCGCCTGGATAGCTATCAATGTTAAAATAGCCCTTCGTGTCGGGTCTGCTATGGCCTGGAATATATCTGGTTTCATCTTGATCTAATTTGCGCAACCTTTAGGTTGCAAATATATATGCAACTTTTGAGTTGCGCAAATATTTAATGCTTTTTTTAAAAAATATAATTTATGAGTAAGAGGTTTAATTCGAAGTATATGATCAATGATTCAGTCCAATATGCAACTGTAATCATAATTTTTAAAAACATTTCTGCAAATCAGGGAATTATATACAGTGATAACCCTGAAGCTTTTACCGCACTAACCGTATTGTATGAAAAAGTCGATCATTATTGTTGCAACTGCACTGTTTAATGTGTTGCTCCTTACCGGCGCTAACTTAGCCCTGGCGCAAGACGCTCCAATTATGGCGCTTGACCCAACGTTAATGGCAGGCTGGTCAGGCAATTTAGCCTATGGCAATACATGGGGCAAGGCGTCTACTTCTGTTAAAAGTAGTTTTCCGTATAAGTCTACACTTGCATTGCGCCAGTCGGTTGTTGAAAGTTTTACCAAGCGCCTTCAAAGTCAAAGCCCAAAAGGCGCCGAGGCGGTAAGTGCGGCATTTGGGCCGGGCAAAGGAGATTACGGAACGCTCTATACTCAAATGTTAAAGTCATCCGCGTTGCACGACAATGATGCAGCCGATGCCTTGGCTGGTCTCATCTTAGTCGGTTATCAAATAGTGAATAATGTATCTGATAATCAGGTTAACTCTACTATGGAACGATCGTTACGTGGACAGATAGCAGGAATTATAGGTAAGAATGCGAAGATGAGTTCGCCGGCTTCCAGAGCCCGGGTTAGTGAAGAACTAAAACTGCAAACCGTAGTATTGGCTTTGGGATTACAGGAAACGCTGCGAAACAATACGGTTGTTTCCTACCGAAACAGCATTGCCAAAATGTTTCAAAATCAATATCATTTGAATTTGCTTCAGCTTAATCTTACCAATAAGGGTTTTGTTAAAAAGTAGTACTCATGCAAGTCAATTTAATTGGCGTTATAAAGATATGGAGATTTCCTTTTATATAAAGCGTCCTGCCAATAGTCAAATTTACCTTTATTTTACCTGAACAAGTCTTCTTTGGAATTATTCTAAATAATATTTGGTTTAGCAAATTGACTGGCTATCTTTGCCTCAATTTATAATTAGTCTAAATAAACATCCATGAAAAAATCTTACCTTATCGTATTAATTATTCTGTTTTCAACTTTCACCAGGGCGTATAGCGAGGACCTGGAAAAACACGGTAGTATTAAAGGCCATGTTCAAACGATAGATAACAAGCCTGCTTCATTTGTTAGCGTAGGTATAAAAAATACAAATAAAGGAACCATGACCGATGAGGATGGAAACTATAGGATCAATGGCATCAGGCCGGGCACATACACCATAAAGGTATCTTATGTGGGGCTTCAAACAGATGAGCAGCAGGTTACTGTGTATGAAGATAAGGTTACAACACAAAATTTTACCCTGCGAGAAAGTGCATCCCAACTTCATGAGGTTCTTGTAAAAGGAGCTAATCATCAAAACCGCCCTATCAAGGCCGGAAAAGCTGGTTTAAGGCCGCTGGATATACCCCAAAGCGTACAGGTAATTGATAGTACGGTTATTGCAGATCAACAGATAAATCGCCTTACAGATGTTATCAAAAATGTGAACGGCATAGCCTTAGGCGAAAATCGGGGTTCAACTAACGAGACCTTTTATGCCAGGGGATACAGCCTGGGTGCAAACAACGTATTTAAGAACGGTGCCCGTACATCTTTAGGTGGATCACTTGAGGCCAGTACACTGGAATCGGTTGAGGTTTTAAAAGGAAGTGCAGCCCTACTTTATGGTGGCGTTACAGGCGGTGCTGTAGTTAACCTGGTTACTAAAAAACCAAAGTTTAATTGGGGCGGTGAAGTAAGCATGCGTGCGGGTAGCTATAATTTTTATAAACCTATTGTTGATGTTTACGGGCCTATCTCTAAAAGTATTGCTTTCCGTTTAATTACCACTAAGGAAAATGCGGACAGCTACCGGGACGTGGTAAAAACCGACCGATTTTACATCAACCCTTCGCTTTTATTTAACATTAGTGAGAAAACCAATTTGTTGGTGCAGGGCGATTATCTTAAAAGTAACATCACACCCGATTTTGGGATAGGTACCGTTGCCGGGCAAATACCTCCCATTGGCCGCAATGCTTTTGTAAATGCTTCATGGGCTTATAACAGAACTAATACCAGCACCGCACAGGCCAACCTTACCCATAAGTTTAATGATAACTGGAAGCTTAATGTGATTGCCGCCTTACAGGCATATAATCGCAATTACTTTGGCGCCGAACGCCCGCAGGCGCCTAAGGCCGACGGGATATCGCCCCGCGCTTTAACACGGTCTAATTCAAAGGAATACACTTATAACCAGCAAATTAATTTAACGGGCAGTTTAAACACAGGATCGATAAGCCACACGCTGTTATTCGGCGCAGACGCAGACCAATCAAGAACCACGTCCTACGGCTTTAAGTATGGCGATGGTGTTAACGCGGCTACCGCTTTCAGTTACCCGTCATTTAACCTGCTTGATCCGGCAACATATGCTACAGGTAATGATATCCCGTATACCCGCATTTATCAAAACACGTTTACGCCGATATACCGGATGGGTGCATTCGCGCAGGATCTGATTGGCCTGACAGATAAATTTAAAGTGCTAGCCGGAATCCGCTACACTTACCAGCGGACGCCTAAGGCCAATACCTATAATTCGGATACGCAAGTAACTACGCTGGCGGCTACCGGAATACCCGGCGCCAAGGTAGACAAGGCTTTTTCGCCTAAATTGGGCCTGATCTATCAGCCTTTAAAAACAACGTCGGTATATGTCAGTTACGCTAATAACTTTACAACTAACTCCGGAATTGATGTTAACGGTTCGCCAATGGGCCCGTCAATTATCGATCAATACGAGGCCGGGGTAAAAAATGACTTTTTAAACGGCAGGTTATCTGTTAACATAACTGCTTATAAAATACTGAACAACCGTTTTGCACAAACTGCCCAGTTTCAAAAAGATGGGGTAACACCAAACTCTGATACCAACGTAAAAGAGTTTACCGGTAAAACTGCGAGTGATGGTGTCGAAGTTGATTTGGCTGGCCATTTATCTGCCAACGTTTACTTTCTTGCCGGTTATGCTTACAACTTTATCAGGTATACTAAAACTTTGCCTACCGGCATTAACGAGGGTGAGCGTTTAGTAGGCAGCGTGCCACATACTGCAAACGGAACCTTATTTTACACTTTCAATCAGGGTGATTTGAAAGGCCTTAAATTGGGATTCTCCGGTTATTACACGGGCGCCCGTAACAGCGGCTTTAACACACTTAAAACAGGTGCCGCACGTGGTGTGCCTGTACATTTGAACGGTTACACAACGTTTGATATATCGGCAGGCTACAGTATCAAAAAATTCTCACTGCTGGCCAAGGTTTCCAACATTGGCAATACACTTAATTACCTGGTGCATGAAAATTACAGTGTAAACCCAATTGCGCCACGCATGCTTTCAGCAACGTTAGGTTACAAATTCTAAAACTATAAAATAAAAGCCTGCAATCAGTGATTGCAGGCTTTTTTAATTTGATGTAAAAATTTGCGGAGAGGGAGGGATTCGAACCCTCGATACACTTTTGGCGTATACACACTTTCCAGGCGTGCTCTTTCGACCACTCAGACACCTCTCCCGGTTGATCAGTTAAATGGTTGAAGTTTTTGCAACAGAGCTGAGTTCTCAAAACTTCTAATCTTTTAACTTAACCGCGCAAAGGTAAAAATATAAGCTTTACAGGCAATAAAAAAACGGGGCCGGTTTACCGGCCCCGTTTTAAACGAAAACTCAACTCAAAACTTACTACTCTGTATTTAAACTAACTGTAATAATAGATTGCAAAAACGCGCTATAGTTTAACCATATTTAAAATAATAGCTGTTTGGGCAGATATATATTTTAGCTTATGTTTGCTGCGAATTGCCGGGTAGGTAATTGCTTAAAAAGAGCACATTGTTTAGATGCTGAACATCAACGACATAAAACGACCCATTGCTGCACAAATTGATGTTTTTGAAGAGAAGTTTAAAGCTTCTATGCAAAGTTCTGTGCCTTTGCTTGACCGGATTACCCACTATATTGTAAAACGCAAGGGAAAGCAGATCCGCCCGATGTTTGTGTTTTTTTCTGCAAGTATATGTGGCGGTATAAATGAAAGTACGCATCGCGGTGCTGCTTTGGTCGAACTGTTGCACACCGCTACCCTGGTTCATGATGACGTGGTAGATAACTCTTACCAGCGCCGCGGGTTCTTCTCTATCAACGCTTTATGGAAAAACAAAATAGCTGTTTTAGTAGGCGATTATTTGCTATCTAAAGGGTTGCTGCTTTCTATTGACAATGGTGATTTCAAGCTGCTGAAGATTGTATCGGAGGCGGTTAAGCAAATGAGCGAGGGCGAATTGTTGCAGATAGAAAAAGTGCGCCGGATGGATATTAGCGAAGCGGTGTACTATGAGGTGATACGACAGAAAACCGCGTCGTTAATTGCATCGTGCTGTGCCTGTGGTGCGGCATCGGCCGGGGCCGACGACGAGACCATTGAAAAAATGCGCCTGTTTGGCGAGAAAGTAGGCATCGCGTTCCAGATCAAGGACGATATGTTTGATTTTGGGACCGACGACGTAGGCAAACCCTTAGGGATAGATATAAAGGAAAAGAAAGTTACCCTGCCGCTTATCTACGCATTAAATAACAGTGATAGCAGTGAGAAGAAGCGAATGATCAACCTGGTGAAGAACCATAACGACGACTCTAAGAAGATTGCCGAGATCATTAGTTTTGTTAAGCAAAAAGGCGGACTTGAGTATGCGGATACTCAAATGAAAACTTACACCGATGCAGCCTTCAGCATACTTAATACCTTTCCTGATGGTGAAGCCCGTACCGGGCTGGAACAATTGGTACGCTTTACCACCGAGCGAAATAAATAATAGTAATCTTCCCGGTAAATGATGTTTACGGAAACTTGTTAACTTCGTAACATGCAATCGTTTGATTTTAGCAGCCTTAAAATAACCCCTTTTGCCGTACTGGATATCCTGCTGCTGGCAATTATTATTTATCAGTTATACAACCTGATACGGGGCACTATCGCCGCTAATATCTTCATCGGACTCGCCTTTATTTATATCCTGTATTTTATTGTGCCCGAAAAGCAGATGCCCCTGCTGGCCGGCATTCTTAAACGCTTTGCCGATGTTGGCATCATTGCTGTGATTGTGGTTTTTCAGCAGGAGATCAGGCGCTTTTTGCTTTTAGTAGGTAAAAATGCTTCGCTGCAGCGCAACAAGGCCTGGTGGCGGTATTTCTTTGGCAAGGTTGATGCCGAGAAAAATAATTATGCCCGCATCAAGCCCATCATCGATGCGTGCCGAAGTATGAAACAAACCCGTACAGGTGCGCTTATTGTATTCGCCAAATATTATGACGAACAGTTTTATCAGAACAGCTGCGAAGTAATGGATGCGCGCATTTCTAAACGGGTGTTAGAGAGTATTTTCCAGAAGAACAGCCCGCTGCATGATGGCGCAGTAGTGATATCTGAAAATAAGATCAAATCGGCAAGCTGTATTTTGCCTGTTACCGAAAAATCAGACTTGCCTGCGCAATTTGGTTTACGGCACAGGGCCGGTATCGGTGTTACAGAAGCTAATGATGCTACCGCGATAATCGTGTCTGAAGAAACCGGCGAAATCTCTTACGCCAAACAAGGCCGCATAAAAATGGATATCAGCTTCACCGAACTGGAGAAATTGCTGAACAAAGATTTTTAAGGTTTTACTATAACAGGGCTATCTGCCGCAGGTTTGCCAAGTACCGGCATTTGCGATTTACCAAGTGGAGTTGATACCGGCATTTGTGACTTCCCTTCCGTTTTCAATATCGGCATATGATCTACTTTGGAGAAGGTGATAGTATTACCGGCACTTGCCAGTACATTTCCCTGAAAACTATTCAGATGATTTAATTTGAAGTTACCCGCTTGCGAACCAATCTGGCTAAAGATCTTATTTTCAAAAAGGTTGGTATCGATTTTATTGCTGAAGCTTTTTTTAATAAGGCTGTCGGCAGCTGATGTTTTTATTTGCTGCGCCAGTACAGCACTCGTAGCTACGCAAAACGCCATTAACAACAGGATCTTCTTCATAAGTGTTTAGTTTATGCTAAGTTACAAAATACGGCTTTTAACATGAATGTTAAAAAAGGTTAAATTGTGTTAAAAATTTTAACCCGTTGCTTCGCAAAACCAAATTGATTGCATGTGCGCTGTAAATAAATTCAAAAAAAAGCCGCCGGTAAGGCGGCTTTTTTTAAGTATCCTGGAAATTAATTCTTCAAAGTAACGATTGCTTTATCTGCCGCATCTGCAGATGCAGTATCGCCCATTTTGGTGCGTGCGTCTTTAATAGTAGTTAAAAACTCTGCTATTGTTGGTGCTACACCATATTGTTTGTATTTCACACCTATTGCGCCAATTGTTGAGATAAATTCCTGCGCATAAGCTGGGTTTTTAACACGTGCTGCATAATCTGTCATCCTGCGTATCAGCGGGAATTGCGAATTGATGTCATTTTTTTTGAACTCGCCAAAAACATAAGGCCATTCGGCATCGGTACCGTTAACAGCATATACACCCAAAACAGCCTGCTTAAGTGCGCCCTCGGCGTTGTTTTGGTAATTTTTTGCTAACGCTACACCCTCTTGCGGGTTAAGCAGACCAATAGCGTTTAAAGCAGCAGCCTGTATAGCATAAGATTGGCTATTTATTGCCTGCTTAAACAGGTTCATATTACCCGATGCTTTTAATTTACCTAACGCGTTTATCGCGGCTGCGCGTACCAGGTTGTTATCATCCGTTTGGGCAAGTTTAACCAGCACCGGTACAGCGGCATTACGCACATCATCATTAGTAAGTAAAGCAGCGTTGATAGCTTTGATGCGCAATTGATAAAATTTATCGTTCATTGCCGCTACAATAATCTTTTGCGCGGCCTTTTCTGTTTGTTTGCCTTTAGCACCGTCTATTGCCTCAAAACGATCAAGGAATAATGGCGCGTTAAAGTACTGGAATGAATATTCATCCAGTGTTTTAGTATCAGTTTTTTTGGTTAGCAAAACTTTGTCACCATCCACATTCACCAGGTCGGGCTTGGTAGCAGCAGGAAAATACAACGTATCTGCCTTATCGCGCATCCAAACGTTATGGCGCACTTTTTTACCACCGGTATAAATGTCGATAGCCATTGGCAATGTAAAGGCATCGCCATCCTGTGTTTGCTGCAGGTAAACCGCCTGGGTTTTGGTAGCTGCATCATAATTGTAAGTTATATTTAATACCGGGTGGCCTGCACCATAGTACCATTGGTTAAAAAACCAGTTCAGGTCCTTACCGCTGGCTTCTTCCAAAGCTAAACGAAGCTGTTGAGCCTCACCGTTTTTGAACGCGTTTTTAGTGAGATAAAGGTTTAAGCCTTTGTAGAAAGCAGCGTTACCCAGGTAGTTGCGTAGCATGTATAAAATACGGCCGCCCTTTTGGTAGGTAACTACGTCAAACATATCCTCTTTGTCCGCATAATTAAAACGAACCAGGTTTTTGGTTTTTGCAGCCGGCTGGCTCAGGTAATTAACCATATCGTCATAAATGTGGGCGTCGCCCGCATCTTTGCCATATTTGTACTCGGCCCAAAGCGTCTCGCTAAAATCAGCAAAAGACTCGTTTACCGTAAGGTTGCTCCAGCTTTCGCAGGTGGCATAGTCGCCGAACCACTGGTGGGAGAGCTCATGCGATACGATGTCCTCATAGTTACGGTCCGCAATTTCGCGGGCATTCTGGTTCATGAACTCGCCGAAGAGGGATGCGGTGGTGTTCTCCATGGCGCCGCTTACATAGTCGCGCACCACTATCTGGTCATATTTATTCCAGGGATAAGGCACGCCGGTGATGTCAGAGAAATAAGAGATCATTTGCGGCGTATGCTGGAACATTTTGCTTGCGTAGGGGGCGTATTCCGGCTCTACATAATAGTTTACTTCTTTGCCGTTCCAACTATCCTTGATGATAGAGAAATTGCCGGCAGCAAACATGACAGCATATACCTGTATAGGCTTGGTCATTTCCCATACATCGGTATGCAGCCCGGCACCGGCGGGCTTGCTGCTCAGCATTT
>NZ_CAXVWK010000014.1:0-13310 GCF_964263795.1 Mucilaginibacter sp. | reverse complement strand
ATCAGCCAGTAACAATCCTACAGATGGTAAGCGTTTTAGCTTATCTTTTAAGGTTTCACCTGGATATTGCTCTTTAAAGTTCACAAAATCTTTTTCGCCTAGAGAAAAGTACACATGCACATCGTGCACATCAGATAATTGGGTTAAGGCTTCCACATCCTGAGGTGATACCAGGCTACCCTGTTTTTTTAACAGGCGGCCAATGTAACCGCTAACAGGCGCTTTTATTAAAGTGTAACCTACGTTGATCTGCGCTGTTGATACATTTGCCCTTGCCGATTCTATATTAGCTTTAGCCACCTGGTAGGCAGATTTTGCGGTTTTAAGCTGATAATCTGATACCACCTTGTTAGCTACTAAGGGGGTTAATTTATCAACCTCTAATTGTGCGTTACCTGCTGCAGCTTCTGCTGCATGAAGGCTTGCCAGCGCGTTATTAAGAGCGGCGCGGTATGGCTGATCATTTATTTTGAATATGGGTTGTCCGGCTTTTACAAAAGCGCCTTCGTCAACAAATACTTTGTCTAAGGCGCCGCTAACCTGCGGGCGTACTTCCACGTTAACAGTACCCTCTATACTTGCAGGATAATCCTGGTAAGTAGTTTGCGAACCGGTGCCAACTGTTGCAACGGGTAAGGCGGGTGGGGGTGGTGCCTGAGCTGTCTGGGTTTTAGGCCCGCAGCTGAATAGTGATATAGCGATAATCGCAATCAGGATAATTTTCATGATGGTTAATTTTGATGAGTTTGATAATGCAGCACGAATGCTGTTTAGATATATGGTTGAGTCTGTTGTATTCATTATAGTATTCTTTTATTCGTAGGCAATGCGGTTAAGTTTGCTTGCAATCTCTATGGATTACAGAATTTAATGTTGTAAATATATTTAACAGTGTTAAGTGAATTGTTGTAAGGGTGTGATTGCTTCATGATATTTAAATTGAGATGAGTTGTAATGTTAAATTAAAAGTATAACGATGTTAATTTATTTAACACTGTTAACTTATAGGACAAAAAATTTACGGCGTTATAGACCGTATAATACTGGTGATGGCATCGCGCAGCACCTGCCGGTTAATGTCGTCGGTGTTACCTTTATTAACCAGGTTGATGGAAACCAAACCATGTACAACCGACCAAAACGTATAGTACTTTGTGCAAATAATCTCTGAATCCATATCCTCTATCCTCATCAATTCACCAATTGATTCGGTAATGATATCCCAAGGCAATTCAGATTCAGGAAGTTTATTAACCAGTTCGCAGCAGTTTGTACTTACACCAAACATGCCCTGGTATAAAACCTTGTTAGCAAAGGCAAAGTTCCAGTAAGTTAGCCACATAGCTTCCAGCTGTTCGGCCGGCGATGTATGCTTATCTTTGGCTTTCTGCAATTCCTTTGCCAGCATTAAAAAGCCTTTGCGGCTTAATTCTAATAATATAGCCTCTTTGTTGGCAAAGTACTCGTATATAATAGGGGCGGTGTATTCAATTACGTCCGCTATTTTGCGCATACTTAAGGCCTGCCATCCGTCTTCTTTAACGATCTGTAAAGCGGCATCAAGGATGTTAGCCCTTGTTTCCTCTTTCAATCGTAGTATTCTGTCTTTACTGGCCATTATATATACCTATTAATTTATTTAACAGTGTTAAGCAAATATACAAGTGTTAATTGTACACCGTTTCATTTGATTGTCATTTACTTAAACTTTTTCTAATTCGGGTGTGGTGTTTATTGATGCAGTGCAATTGTAGCTTTCATGAAAGTTTATAAGTTTTAACATCACATCTATAGCTATCTCGTAGTTTTTGGCACCTACTTCTTTTTTATACATGGTTTCCAGCTCGGTAACCTGATTTTTTAGATATTGGTAAAATTTAGTGCCTTCTTCAGTAAGGTGCAGCATTACAACACGGGCGTCATCGGGGCTTTTATCACTACGCACCATATTAAGTGATTCCAACTCTTTAATGATCTTGCTGGTTGCCTGTTTAGATACGTTTAGCTTTGCAGCCAGGGCATTATTAGATATCCCCGCAGTACCAATGCTCATAAAAAGGGGCAGGTGGGCGCTATTGAAACCCGGGTGATGAACAACACACAGCTTTTTGCTGCTCCATTCGTCAATAAACCTTTTTAACAGGTAGATGAGCTTAGGTGCAACCCTTTTTGAATCTTCAGATATTGAGCAGTAATCTCCCATAATTCTATAATACTAAACACTTAAAGGTCAACTTGGTTTACGAATATAACGATTAAAAATCAAATTTAACCATAGCCCTAACACCCCATTCCGGCGCACCGGGATTTTCCAGGTAGGTGAAGCGCTTAACCAGGTCTACTCTTAGTAACTTAAATATATTACCCACACCTACGCTGCCTTCCATATAAGGTTTGGCGCTAAGCGCATGAGTGCCACCGCTGGTGCCGTTGCTGCCCGGGAAACGTAATAATGAATTATCGTTAGCCGGGTTGTTTTCGCTGCGTACACCTCCCCAAAGACTTTTAAAGTCGATGATCTCGCGCAGCTTCAGTTTCTTTAGCAAGGGAACGCGGTTAAATAAAAAGCCGTTAAAATTATGATCGATGGCGATGCTTGCATAATGGTCGCTCACAAACTCCTGGAAATTCATCAGGTTGTAAGAATACAACTGGAACGCATAAGTTTGGTTGGCATGGTGAATATCCAACAATGGGAACGGCACTTTGCCAAACAGGTAGCTGCCTTCGGTACTTACATCAGTAAAGCCCAGTTGCGACAGGTAGAAACGTTTAGTAATGTTTGCAGTAACGTTCTGATAGTTGTAATCGCCGCCTAACAGGCCTTTAACACCTTGCTGATAGTTTAGTGTAAATACCGGGTAACGGTCAGGTATTGGTGTACGGTAAATTTTGCCCTGGTAGAATTTTTCATGTGGTGCCCAGCGGATCTGTGCCGAAAGCTCGGTAGTGTTGATGCGGTCAACATCATTGATCACCCCGTTTGGCAGCAAGTTACGGAACTGTAACGAGCCTGCAGGTGTTTGTCCCCATTTTTTAAACCCTAACGCGTACGACAGGTGGTTACTAAATTCATGCACATAGTCTAACCTCAATATGTCGTTATATAGCCAAACGTCGTTGTCGCCGCGTTTAAAGGATAGCAGGAAGTTGCTTTCCTGTACAAACTGCAGCTCCTGGCCCGGTATTTTGGTATCGTGCTGAAAGCTTGCCCGTACATAATTTTGCGGGAAGGAGTAGATAGATTTATTATTCAATGAATAGGTACTGCTGAAAAAGTATTTGAACTTGTCATCGCGGGTACCATAGGCACCGTAGGTTTCAAAGTAGTAACGCTTGCTCAGCTCGGGCGTGGTGCGGCCACCAATCCTCGGGCGAAAGCCTTCTACCGGGTTAAAACTGTAAAAGGTATTTGCAGGGCCAACCTCAAACTTGCCGTAGTTTTTGTACCCGGCCAGTACCAGGGTGGCAATATCAATTGTCTTTTTAAAGGATGGGATAGTTTGCAGGCTATCTACATTTTTATAAATGCGTGCAGCATCGGCATCCAGGCTATCCGGGCGGCTTTGCATCCAGTACAGGTCGCTCTTGGCATCAGAGTTTGATGCGAAAACCTGTGCAGGGCCATCGTAAATCTCTTTACTGTGGGGCTTATTTATCTCAAAATTGTTAATGGTAACCAAACGCTCGCCAAATACGCCGCCGCCTTTATTTTTGTTGATCCCGAATTCTATCTTCAGGTCGCTTTGGCTCAGGTGATACTTGCCATCATTGTTCTTTTCGTATGACAGCGTTGCCTGCATCTGGCGCACAAAGTTAAGGTTGATGTTTTTGTTAACTGTCAACTCCGCGTTTTGTACGGCAAAATTGCCATCCATCGTAACATACATGCGGCCTTCAAAAAGCAAACCGTTGGTGTTGCGCGGTGTAAAGCTCAGTTCTATCAAATTAGGCTGCTGATCTTTAAGGGTATCTGTTATAAAGAATTTATAGTAATCAGGCGAGTGGTCTGCAATAGGGCTCAGTAACTGATTGCTTAATAACGATACGTTGTTATCGTAGATGTTGATATCCTGGTACATGCGGTTAAAGTACGTTTTAAGGCCTTCGTTATCTACAAAGTTGGCATCGTATTTAACTTGTTTGTTGGCCTCAATAACCTGCTTTTTAGCGTAAGGGGCTTTACGATAATAATTGTCCGACAGCTTTTCTTCCAGGTACATCGGCAGCAGGGTTTTACCACCAATGGCGGTAGAATCCTGCTCTTTAAACATAAACTGGTAGTTTTTAAAGATCCGTTTGTTTTTGAATTTATCGCTCAGGTTACTTAACGAGAAGATCATCCGCTCGTATTGTTTATACTGCGCGTAGTCGTAACTCTCTAACTGGTTTTGCTTTTTGTGCGCTATTACCTGGCGGATGAGCTCGACAGCGGGATTATTTTTATTGGTGTATTTTTTCTTTTTGTTAGATCGTACCACTACCTCATTTAGCGTGTGGTTGTCTTCTACCAGGTTGATGTTAATTACCTGGTCTTTACCCGGCTCAATATCCTTAACAATTGTTTTGTAACCAATAAACGCCACCTTGATCTGTTTATAGTTGCCATTGTTCACCAGGCTGTATTCGCCCCTGGTGTTAGTGCTCATGCCCACAGATGTACCCGCAAAAGATACGGTGACAAAGGGCATAACTTCGTGGCGTTTAATATCGGTAACAACGCCCTTAATAACGGGGCTTTGTGCCAGGGCGGTAAAAGGCAGTAGGAGTAAGAGTATAATGCTTTTCTTAAAAAGCGTGGTAAGCGGTTTCATTGTAATAATTATTGTGTGAGATTTAGAAACAAGGTTGATTTAGTTGATGGCAAGGCGTTTCTGCCATATGTTTTTTTGTAAGCGGCTTTACCAGTTGCTGTATAGCCTTTACAGATGTTACTGCAAAACTGCGAACGCTCAGCGTCAGAAATTCCATATCGATGTTAGGCCCTAAAAAGTTTTGCTTCAAACCTTCACCCACCATATCAACCACAGTTTTAAACAGGTGTGGCTGAGCAGTAGTGCTGCTGGTTACAGGCTGTGTAGTGCCTGTAAAAGTGGTTTGTGTTGCAATAAATTTTGGTGTGCTATCAGCAGCTACTCCGTTTGAGAAGGTAGTTGTTGTTGCGGGCTGAGATAGGTAGGTATTTTCCATTTCGTTTTAGATAACGATACAAATGTAAACTGAGTTGACGATATTAGTCAACTAAATTTACTATTTTCAAGTTTTGTGACAATTAAATGAGATACAGAGGTGCAAAAAATATTTGTGTGACATTTGCACGTTAAACCTTTTCATTTATAGCTGATATTGTGTGATTTAGACACAGTGTATTTCTTACACCCAACCAGGGTGTATTTTATTGTTTAAAAGCCGTAATCCGGTTATAATAACGTTATAAAAAGCTATAAACTTTAATGAGAAGACGAGCCGGAAATTAAAATCTTTTAAATTATTTTAATTTTTTTCAGAGGATTTGGCTAAGAAGACTTTAACCCTCGGTCATTTCGAATGAGCGATAGCGAGGCGATATCTTGATAGGATTAAAAAACGGCGCAAGCAAAGTGGAGAGCTTTATTTATTTATCAAGATTTCTCACTGCCGTAAGGGGGTCTCTACAGTTTATACTTAACCCAACTATTACCTATGTCATTTCGAACGAGCGATAGCGAGGAGAAATCCTGATAGGATTGCAATGCGATCATGCAGAGTAGCGTATTTAATAGCGGCCTGTCAGATCCTTACATTGAATGATACATAAGGGTACCAGCCTTCGGTAGAATGGCCGGCCAGTACCTGGAAAATCAGCAAGCCGGCAGGGGAGAAATACAGGCCACCGCCAACACCGCTGTGCCATTTGTCAGAGGCATCTTTTTCGCTCCAAACCCGGCCGGCATCGTAAAAGCCGGTGAGGCCCAGCTCGCCGGGTAAAATGTAACTGCTTACATTGAATAACTTGGCACGTGCCTGCAGGTTATTGTAAATCATGTGCTTGCCGGCAAAGCGGTTTTGCAGGTAACCCAGCAGGTTGCCGTTACCACCCAAAAACATCGACTGATAAAACGCAGGTTTGCCAATGCTAATGCCGCCGCCTATCCTGTCCGACAATACAACCGATCCGTTTGAAGTTATCTTTTGGTAAAAGGTGATCTCGGGCCGCAGTTGTGCGTACGATTTAGAGTAACCGTTTAAGCCGTTGTAACCTTCTAAAAGTACGTTAAGATAATAACCGCCTTTTGGTAGCATAGCACCACCGGTACGCTGGTTGCTGTTAAAGTTCACTGTTAACCCCAGGTGCGCTTTGTCTTTGTTAACGATTAAACTATCGTATGAGCCAATTTGTGATACGTAGCTGATCAGCCTGCCCTTATTGTCGTCCGCATTTAAATGGTAAAACTGAAAAGACGGACCTGCGCTTATGGAGCTGTTTTTGCCGGTATGCCAGCGCAGTGCGGCATCAAAATCATAAGTATCAAAACGGGTGCGGTAAAAGCGCTTGTAATTTTCCTGGCTTTTATTGATAGGCGTGTTGTTACCCAGGCCAAAAAAGTTGGTCGTGTTATCCGGTGCGCGCGCGTAGGCATTCAAAAGCAGGTCGGCTTTGCCTACTGCCTGTATAAACTCTCCGTTATAACGTATCCTGAAAGCCTCTGTAGCAAATGCATGGGTAACCATAAGTTGCTGTGTACTGGTATAAGGCAACTTGCGGAAACCATCCCGCTTGGTATACTTAAGGCCCAGGCCTATAAGTAAGCCGTCATCTAAATTTAAACCGCCGGTAGCAATAGGCTCTAAAAGGTTATACGGGTTAGTTTGGACAAATTTAGTGTTTATCGTATCGGCCGAAATGTGGGTGTGCATCTTATCCTTACTGCCATTAAATGTAGCCTCCTTGGTATCATAGATCCGCACGGGGCTTTTCGCTGCCTGGATGTCGTAATTGGTTTTGCCATCTCCTCCAATTACCCGCAAATCGATAGCCGATGTTGGGGCGTTAACCACAATACGGTCGTCGCCACCGCCGGTGTACAGCCTTACCTCGCGCGTGTACTTAGGTTGATAAGTTACAAAAAAGGTAGTATCGCCCAGCTTGCCGTTTTTCATTTTATTAAATACCACCTGCAAGCCGCCTTCAGGGGCATCGGTCACAGTTACCTGCTCATCCTTTTTTGTAGCGCGGACGTCCACAATACGGTAAAGGAATTTATACAGCTCATCCATCTTTACCGGTAATTCGTCGCGGCGTTTTTTCAGGATATTAAGCAGTTCTATATGTCTCAGATTATAGATCTCCGGTGGCATAAGTTTTAGCCCAGCCTCTAAAACATCATCCGTTTCTGCAGCGACAAAATCGTTGGTTACCTTCATCCAACGCTCATGAGTCATCTGCGCATCGGGGAAAGGGTTGATGAATTTAGTTTTAATGTACCAGTACTTAACCGGCCCGATATCTTCCCTAAAATCGCCCAGAATCGGCGCAACAGATGGCGATGCCGCTACGTTAGGTATTAGTCCTTCGGTTACGTGAAAGGCCTGGTCGCGGTCCCGCGGAACGGCAACATAAAATTTCCCGTCACCCTGTTTTTTATCAGCCCAGCGCCATTGGTCTTCATGGCGGTCCCAGTCGCCTATCAGCAGGTCCAGCAGGCGCGCGCGCATAAACTCGTCCCCATCAAAACGGTTGTCATTATCCTTTGAAAGTTTTTCAAGCGTTTTAATAGTATTGTCCGATTCGCCTATTGGTTCGCGGTCTTCTATCAGGCAAACCTTATTTAAAAAGGTAGCCCTGTATTTGCCCAGCGCTTTATCATCCGCCACAACGCCTATGAAAGGATGCGCATGTGGTATGTTGGCAGCTTTAGCCATTGGCGGTACAGCCAATGCCGAAAACGGGTGCTGGCTGCTAAGAGCATCGCGTACCCAATCTAAAGCAAAGGTGTTTTTTAAACCCTCCGGCAATACCTGGTCGGGCGTTTTTTCAACGGTACGCAGTTGGTATTCCTTGCCGTTCTTGTCAACAAGGCGCACAGATTTCGTTTGCTCGCCGCCGCCTGCCTGGGTAATAGTTAAGCCGCCGTAGATCTCTGAAATGTGAATCACCGGCAGCTTAACCGGGATTGACCACTCCTTACGATAGTTTTTTCCAAAAAATGCAGTATGTATAAAGCCGTTCCGGTTGTACTTAGGGTGTACCTTTACAGTAACGCTATCACGGAATACAGGTTTAAGCGGCGTATCATTTTGTGCCTGCGCAGGGCATGCTGCGGCTGTTAATAATAGCAGTAGGGGCAAATATTTAAACATTGTGCTGGGTTTAAGCAAACATAGGTATTAAAGCGTTTTCTTGCTTTATAGCAGTTGAAAAAAATATATGGCCTTAAAAGTTTGTTTACGCAGATGTAACGGTATGTAGCCTGTTTTTTATAAATTAACGGCATGAAAAATTTACGCTTTTTATTCATCGCGATAGGTATGTTTTTGGCATCGGGCCAGGGTTTTGCGCAGCAGGCTAAACAGTTGCCCCGGCTGTTGTTGAGGTTAGATGATATTGGCATGAACCATTCGGTAAATATGGCGGCGTTGCAGGTAGCCAAAATCGGAATGCCATTTTCGGCATCGGTGCAATTTGCCACCCCATGGTATCAGGAAGCGGTAGAGATACTTAAAAAGTGCCCGCAGGTAAGTGTAGGCGTACATTTAACCCTTACATCTGAGTGGAAGAACTACCGTTGGGGCCCTGTTACCGGCCGCACTGCAGTACCCAGCCTGGTAGATACCGTAGGTTATTTCCGCCAGTCGACAGGTGCATTTGCCAAAGGCGGCTATAAAATGGATGAAGTGGAAAGCGAGCTATCCGCACAGATTGAGCGTGCGCTCAGGTCGGGGTTGAAGATCACCTACATCGACCCGCATATGGGGGTTGCGTTATCCAGCCCGGAAATGCGCGCCATGACCGAGCGCCTTGCCCGCAAATATAAGCTGGCCATATCTACACTGAGCGAAGTGACCTATTATAAAGAAACCTACCTCGAGATGTGGGGCGAACCGGTGGCTACCAAAAAGTCGGCGTTTTTAAAATATGTATCATCAGGTTTAAGTGCTGCCCGCCCTAACCTGGTAGTGATACATGTTGCGCAAATGGGGCCGGAAATGGATGCTTTGTTTGATATGAATGCCAGTGAAATGAATACCAAAGAGGGCAAGCCGCTTACGAGCCTTCACCGCCAAACTGAATTGAACATGCTGTTCTCGCCCGAGTTTCGCGCTATGGCAGGCAAAAAGTTCCGTCTGATCAATTACGAGGAATTGCTGAAGGGGCAGGATATCAGTATTTTGAGACCGTCGGATAACAAGTAGGGATAAGGCCGCATATAGATAACCAACTTTTAGTTTTGTGAAATGATTGTTGGTAGCATGTTTGAATTGTGTAACTTTGTATATGGCAACTACAGAAACACTGGAAGATTTTTACAAGCAGAAGTTTAACTGGCTACCCGAAAACCTGGGGCAGGAGATTGGCCACTTCAATGTTTTCAGGCTGGAGGATTGTTATGCTCCAAATGCCAAACCTATCGTTTATGCCCGCCGGGATTTTTACAAAGTGAGCCTGGTAAGGGGCAAAAATGTTATTCACTATGCTGATAAAAGTATCGAGATAGAGGGCAGCACGCTGGTGTTCTTTAATCCTTTGGTCCCTTACACTTTTGAACATACCGACAGCATGCGCTCAGGGTCTTTTTGTATCTTCAAGGAATCGTTTTTTTCGGCGATGCTGCGCAGCAATATTCATGAGATGCCTATGTTTATGCCGGGAGGTAGCCCTGTATATGCGCTTAACGATCAGCAGGATAAGTACGTTGCCGACTTGTTCGATAAAATGCTGGACGAGATAAAATCCGAGTATCGTTTTAAGTATGACCTGCTGCGCAATTACGTTACCGAGCTTATGCACTACGCATTAAAAATTCAGCCGCAGGAAACCCTGTACCAGCACCCGGATGCCAACTCCCGCATTACCGCCATATTTACAGAGTTGCTGGAAAGGCAGTTCCCGATAGAAACACCGTCGCAAAGGTTTAGCCTGCGTTCGGCAAAAGATTTTGCCGATCAGCTATCCGTACACGTAAACCACTTGAACCGGGCCATTCGCCAAACTACCGGCAAAACCACTACCACCCATATTTTTGATCGCCTTACCAGCGAAGCCAAGGCCTTGCTTAAACACACCAACTGGAACGTATCAGAGATCAGCTACAGCTTAGGCTTTGAAGAACCCGCCCATTTCAACAACTTTTTCAAGAAACATACCAGTACAACGCCGTCTTCTTATCGAATTGTTTGAATTTTGTAACAATTGGTTTGAATGATATAAACGCTTAGGGTTAATGCCGTATTACTTTTGTTAAAAAAACAGCAGTAATATGGAAAGCAAAAAAACATGGTTTGTAACAGGTGCTTCTAAAGGTTTTGGGTTAAGCCTGGTTAAGCAACTGTTAGCAGCTAACCAAAATGTGGCAGCAACATCGCGCAACGTTACCGAGTTGATAAAGGCGGTAGGTTACATCGGCACCAACTTTTTACCTATAGAAGTTGAACTGGGTAATGAAGACAGTGTTGGCTGCGCGCTAAACCAAACCCACAACGCATTTAACCGCATAGATGTAGTGATCAACAATGCCGGCTACGGCATTGGCGGCAGCATTGAAGAACTTACCGATCAGGAAACCCGCGACAGCTTTGAAGTTAACGTTTTCGGCACGCTGAATGTGATCCGCATGGTGATGCCTTATATGCGTACCCAGCAGTCGGGCCACATTATCAACATTTCTTCAATAGCAGGTATTGCCCCTGCAACCGGCTGGGCGGTATATGCGGCTACCAAGTATTCGGTAATTGGCCTTACCGAGGTTTTGGCCGAAGATGTAAAGGAGTTCGGCGTAAAAGTCACCGTAGTAGCCCCAGGTGCATTTCGCACCAATTTCTTAACCCCCGATTCATTAACAATTGCCAAACACCCTATAGCAGCCTACGAAGATGTTCGGGCTTCGCATACACGCTACTTACAAATGGATGGGCAGCAGGCCGGCGATCCCGAAAAAGCTGCAAAAGCCATTATTGAAGTGGCCAACGAAGAAAACCCACCGCTGTACCTGTTGCTTGGTGGCGATGCCTATGACAGGGCCATGCTTAAGTTAGATAAGTTGGAAAAGGAATTCCGCCTTAACGAGGAGCTATCAAAATCAATGGCGTACAGCGCCTAATCAATTAATAATTAAAAGTAACACTATGAAAAACGAAAAAGTATGGTTTGTAACCGGCGCTTCGAAAGGGCTGGGACTTACCCTTGTAAAAGAATTATTAGCTAACGGCTACAAAGTGGCTGCAACTTCACGTAATATCAATGACCTTAACGCGGCCGTAGGCACATCAGAAGATTTCCTTCCGCTGGCAGTTAGCTTAACCGATGAAGGTAGCGTAACCGCTGCTATCAATCAAACCATTGAAAAATTTGGCCGTGTGGATGTGGTCATTAATAACGCCGGTTACGGAATGCTTGGCAGCCTGGAAGAATTGACCGATGCCGAAGCACGGGCTAACTTTGATGTAAATGTATTCGGCTCATTAAACATCATCCGCGCTGCGATGCCTTATTTGCGCGGTCAGGGATCAGGGCATATTTTTAATATTTCGTCGATAGGGGGTTTCACGGGCAATTACCCGGGCTTTGGCATCTATTGTGCTACCAAATTCGCAGTAGCAGGGTTTACCGAGTCGTTAGCTGCCGAGGCAAAGGATTTTGGAGTGAAGGCCACTGTTGTTTACCCAGGATATTTCCGCACCAGCTTTTTAGAACCCGATTCATTAAGCGTGCCTCAAAATGAAATTGAAGCTTATAAAACTGTACGGGATGTACAGGCCGCGCACCAAAATGACATCAATGGTAACCAGGCGGGCGACCCGGTTAAAGCAGCGCAGGTGATGATCAAGGTTGCAGAATCTGCCGATGCACCGGTGCACTTATTTTTGGGCGAGGATGCATACGGTTTGGCGCAGCAAAAAATGGACATCATCAGTCAGGACCTTGCCGGCTGGAAAGCCCTTGGCACATCAACCGGTTTTAATACAAGCGGGCAATAATCTGCCTAAATTTTAAAATGACAAACCCCCGATGATTATTGGGGTTTGTTACTATGTATATTTGAACAACAAACTCAAAAACAACAAAAATCTATGATTACTACAAAAGGATACGCGGCACAGGATGCCCAGACAGACCTTGCCCCTTGGGACTTTCAACGCCGCGAAGTTGGCCCGCACGATGTGCAATTTGATATTTTATTTTGTGGCGTTTGCCACTCCGATCTTCACCAGATCAAAAACGATTGGTTCCCCGGTATTTTCCCAATGGTGCCCGGTCACGAAATTGTTGGCCGCGTAGTAAAAGTGGGCGATCATGTAACCAAATTCAAAGTGGGTGACCTTGCCGGTACCGGTTGTATGGTTGACTCGTGCCAGGTGTGCGAAAATTGCAAGCAGGATCTGGAGCAGTATTGCCTGGAAGGTAATACCCAAACCTACAACGGTATGGAGCGCGACGGATCATCGCCAACTTACGGTGGTTACAGTAACACCATTGTAGTACGCGAGGAATTTGTACTGCACATTTCAGACAAACTTGACCTGGCTGCTACCGCGCCGTTGCTTTGCGCTGGTATTACTACTTACTCGCCTTTAAGGCACTGGAACGTGGGCAAAGGCCATAAACTTGCTGTTTTAGGCTTGGGCGGTTTAGGCCACATGGCCGTAAAATTCGGCGTTGCCTTTGGTGCCGAGGTTACCGTTTTAAGTACATCAGCCAGTAAAGAAGAGGATGCTAAAAAATTAGGTGCCCATCACTTCGTAGTAACTAAAGATGAAGAGCAGGTTAAAGCTGCAGCAGGATCGTTCGATTTTATATTGGATACCGTGTCTGCCGAGCACGACTTTAATATGTACCTGGGCTTGCTTAAAACAAACGGAACCATGATATGCGTTGGCGTACCATCTAAACCGGCAGAGGTTGCCGCGTTCAGCTTGTTGGGCGGCCGTAAAAGCCTTGCCGGATCTGGCATTGGTGGTATTAAAGAAACTCAGGAAATGCTTGATTTTTGTGCCGAAAACAATATCGTGTCTGATATCGAGATAATCGACATCAAAGACATTACCGCATCTTACGAGCGTATGCTGAAAGGTGATGTGCGTTATCGTTTTGTTATAGATATGGCTACTTTGTA
>NZ_CAXVWK010000013.1:0-4066 GCF_964263795.1 Mucilaginibacter sp. | reverse complement strand
TAAAGCCGGGTGGGGCGCATTAGGCTTCTTCACATCTACAAAAGAAAGTTATTTAATGTCATTCAGAAACTGGCAATACTCCTTTACAAACGGAATGACCTGCGACGAACAAAAGACGTCCTATTACAGATTTGCGGTTCCCGAATCAAAATTGATCGTAAGAGACACGATATCAGGGGCAGCCAAGGTAAACTTTGAAAGTCAACATGCGCCATTACTCCTCACTTCCGGTAGTGAAGATCACAGCATACCAGCTTCGCTAAACTATGCTAATTACAAAAAGTATAAAATAAGTAGCTCAGTCACGGATTACAAAGAGTTTAAGGGGCGAAATCATTTTGTACTGGGCCAGCCAACCTGGAAAGAGGATGCAGATTACATCATTGACTGGATTAAGAAACAAACAACCTAGAGCAACCAATTATCTAAATATAAAGACAAAGAAAATGACATTAATAAAAAGGGCATCTGCAGCTGCGATTTTCGCAATCATTTTATTCACAGCACCGGCAATGGCGCAATTCCCCATGCCTCCTCATGTGCCAATATGGGATGCCAATAAAACAGAGCTGACACTGCAAAAGATATCGCCTGACGTTTATGCAATAATCCCGGCTACTGCAGAGGTAGAAACAGCAAAAGGAATTCCGCAGGCAACAACTGGTGGATTTATAGTGGGAGAAAAGGGTGTAATGCTGATAGAAGTAATGTTAACAAAACGATTGTTTGATCAGGAAATAAAATTGATAAGGTCAGTAACGAATAAGCCGATCATCTACGCGGTGAATACAAGTGACCATGGAGATCATTGCTTTACTGATTACCTGCTTCCGGCATCTACTATCATCATTCAAAATGAATTTGCCAAAGATAACCTTGCAAAGAAATATGAATACATAAAGCAATTTATGGTGATGTTATTTGGAAAGGACAGAGGTATAGAAGCAACAACTTTCAGGCCGGCTGATATAGTAATACCAAAAAATAATAATCTCAAAATTGATTTAGGTAACGGAAAAGTTGTTGAGTTTATAAATACAGGCATTGCCCAATCTCCAGCCGACCTTTTTATCTGGCTGGCCAGTTCAAAGGTTTTTTGGGCAGGCAATCCCTTTATTGCAGAGAGTCCAGCTATACCCTGGCTATTCGATGGCTACTTCTTAGAACCTGTAGTTAATCTAAAGAAAATATATGACTTCTTACCTGATGACGCAATTGTTATTCCTGGTCATGGGCGGATAACAACAAAAGCGGGGATAAAATATACTCTTGATTATGTAGAAGCGCTTAAAAGAAATGTAGAAGATGCCTTAAGCAAAGGTCTTACCCTGGAACAAACAAAAGAAGCTGTTAAAATGAGCGACTTCAATAAAGGCTATATTCTTTTCGACTGGCTTCATTTCAATTTTAATCTTCCCAGCGCCTATAAGGACATCAAAGCAAGCCAGGAAACGAAATGATCCTTCCTTAATACAGAAAAATACCAAACACTTAAAAAGACTACCATGAACCCAGTTTCAATTCAATTAAACAAGACCGTTAGTAAACCACAACTTCCCTTATTTCTTTTCATCCTCGCATCATCATTAATGTTAGCCTGTAATAATCCAGGCAAACCCGCGCAGGTGAATGAAAATGCTGCAACTGTAAAAACAGAACCATCATCTGTTCAGCCTGCTGCACCGCCGTCAAACTTCAAACACCAAATGGCAAATGTAAATGGCGTAAACATTCATTATGTAATTGGCGGTGAGGGTGAGCCTATAGTTTTAATTCATGGCTTCGGACAAAACTGGTATATGTGGAACAGGCTATTGCCGGAACTGTCCAAACATTTTACTGTTATAGCGCCTGACCTTAGAGGAATAGGCGAATCTGACAAACCTGCGGGCGGTTACGATAAAAAAACAATGGCCACAGACCTGCATGAACTCGTAAAGAAACTGGGTTATAAGAGCATTAACCTTGTCGGTCATGATATTGGTTTGATGGTAGCGTATGCTTATGCTGCACAGTACGGAGACGAAGTAAAAAAAGTAGCCTTACTGGATGCTTTGATCCCCGGGGTTGAACCTGTTTGGCACCAGATTTCCACAACGGTATGGCACTTCGGCTTCTTTTCACGCCCTGTTGCAGGGGATGTTGTAGCTGGGAAGGAAAAAGAATTCTTCACAGATTTCTGGACGACGGTTACGCCTAATAAAAACCCTTTCACAAAAGAAGAGGCAGATGAATTTATAAGAGCCTACTCTACAAAGGGCTCCACTACGGGCAGTTTTCACTGGTTCGGCGAATTTTCAAAAGATGTGATAGACAATCACGAATTCATGAAAAAGAAATTGACTATGCCATTACTTGCTATGGGTGGTGAATACTTTAGCGCTCCATTTTTAGCCACTCATTGCAGGCTTGTTGCCAATAATGTTTCCGAAGTCAAAATTACAGGTTCGGGCCACTGGGTGGTTCAGGAGCAAACTGCCCAGGTACAAAAAGGATTGATGGATTTCTTCGTAGGAAAGGGATGAAAGTTCCATCACCTACACCCTATCAACTTGATCGCTTAAGCAAAATAGTAAAGTCATCAAAACGACTATTAAGAGGATGCTGGCCGTATGCGTAATCACGGGTGTAATAACTGCCCACTCACAAAACCCGTCGACGGAATTATTAAACGCTACAAACCATGAGTGGGTACCTATGGACTTCGAAAGCCAAATGGTCTTTGCCGCAAAGAATGCCAGTACTATTAAACAATGTCACTCTCTATATCGGGCTGGTAATACGGACAGATTTTCGAAAAAGTCAAAATAATAATGGAATGGTCACGCTTTTGTCGCACAATGACGTCAGTCGTTATAATAGGAATGCTATGGCAGGAACGGGAGAAATAAATGACGTATTTATACAACATAGTCCTTTAGTCTCCACCATTATTGATCTGCATGAAAAGGGTTATACGGATGATTTTATGCTGGTAGGAAAGCGGCTATTATGGATGCAGGAAAAGATTTACATATCGGCCAGTGATTTTTCTATTCTGGAATGTTTTCGGTTTGACAATCCAGACCAACCCAATAAAGTACTGTTTATCTCGGGCGTCATCGCCGCAGCTGAAAATGTACGAGGCATCTTGATGTTCCACCACGATCGCAATACAAAGATACCAGGTAGCTAAGCCTGATTCACTAATCAATATTCTTTAACTGTTGCTAAATAGTAGTTTATGAAAAAGATGTTTTTAATATCACTTACCATGGTGATCCTGGTAAAATTGCCAGCACAAAAATCAGATCTTATCATAGTCAATGGAAAGATTGCCACCATGACAAGGCCGGGCGAGTTTAAACAGGCGGTGGCAGTGAAAGATGGAATAATCCTGGCAGTTGGCAGTTCTAAAGAAATACTCACCAATTTCAAAGACGGCGCAACACGCGTGATTGATGCAGCCGGTAAGACCGTTGTGCCGGGATTAAATGACAGCCATATCCATATTATACGGGAGGGTCTCCATTACAATGCTGAGTTACGTTGGGATGGCGTAAAGACACTCAAACGCGCGATGGAAATGTTGAAAGAACAGGCAGCACGAACGCCGGAGGCTGTATGGATAAAAGTAATTGGCGGTTGGAATGAATATCAATTTGAAGAAAAAAGGCAGCCAACCCTGGATGAAATTAATGAAGCAGTTCCTGATAAGCCTGTATTTATTACTTACTTATACGGCAAAGCGTTCCTGAATAAAAAAGGAATTGAAGTTTTAAAATATACCAGAGACACAAAATATGATGGGAGCCTGATTGAGCTTGATGATCACGGAGATCCAACCGGGATGATGTATGCCAAGCAAACGCCGAAAGCAATCTATACTACGCTTGCATTGACAACAGTTCTTACCCACGAAGAACGATTGAATTCAACACAACAGTATTATCATGAGCTGAACAAGTACGGATTGACCAGTGCGATCGATGCTGCTGGTGGTGGCCAGAACTTCCCTGAAGATTACAGCATTGCGTTAGAACTGGCCAAACAGGGGAAATTAACGCTTCGTACTTCGTATTATTTA
>NZ_CAXVWK010000012.1:0-29938 GCF_964263795.1 Mucilaginibacter sp. | reverse complement strand
ACTATCAAAAAACCCTCGGTAAGGAGGGTTTTTTATGCTGATTAATACTCGTCTTCGTTGAAAAAGAAATCGTCTTTAGTCGGGTAATCCGGCCATATTTCTTCGATATTTTCATACGGTTCACCATCATCTTCAAGTGCCTGCAGGTTCTCAATAACCTCTACCGGCGCTCCTGAACGTATAGCGTAATCAATTAATTCATCCTTTGTGGCAGGCCATGGCGCATCTTCAAGGTGCGATGCTAATTCAAGTGTCCAATACATGTTTTTATATTAAAGTGGTAAATTTTGCTTTTTCGCAAAAGTATAATATTTTTAAATTGATTATCAATATTTTTTTGTAATTTTTTTAAAGCCTCGGTATCCATTGATTTTCAACTATTTTGGTATCATGTGCAATCAGCCGTGCAAGGGTGAACAGATAATCGCTCAGCCTGTTCAGGTAAATATTTACTTTATCATCAACAGTACTCTCCTCGGCAAGGTGAACGCTTAGCCGCTCGGCACGGCGGCAAACACAGCGTGCTATATGGCAATACGATATGGCATTGCTCCCTCCCGGTGAAATAAAGTGCTTAAGCTCGGGTAATATTTCGTTCATGCGATCTATTTCCTGTTCCAGCAGCTCAATATCTTCGGCGTGCAAGTCGGGGATCACCATCTTACTCTTCTCCGGGTCGGCCGCTAATGATGATCCGATGGTAAACAACCTGTCCTGCACCTGCTTTAGTATCTCTTTATCATGCGCCGCCAGGTCCTGGTCGCGCACAAGGCCTATGTAGGAGTTCAGCTCATCTACCGTGCCGTAGCTTTCTATCCGGAGATGGTGTTTGGGTACCCTTGTTCCACCAATCAGTGAAGTATAGCCTTTATCGCCGGTTTTGGTATATATTTTCATAATAGTACTAATTACACGAATGTATGAAAAACGTGTCCTGCTCCAATCAGTATTCGGTAATTTCTGAATTTCACAAGCTTAAGGGAACTAAAGCAACTTATTACCGTTATCTATCCCGGGCGCTCGATTTGTTAAAGCTGCCGTAAATCATGAAATTCGTGATCAATAAATTTAAATCAGTAAACATGAAACTCATTATATCATCGGCGAAGGTGGCAGTAAGCAGCTTATTAGCGGTAACACTGCTTAGTTTTAGCTGCGGCGGCACCTCAACTAAAAATGTTGTACCAAAACCCCGGCAGGCAGCCCCGGCCAAACGCTCCTCTTTTTCAAAGATGATAAGCGAGCAGCAGTTTAACGAACTTTTTCCGCAGCGTAATAAATTTTATACTTATCAGGCATTTATAAAAGCGGTGGATGAGTTAGCTAATATCAGCGTCAAGGTTACCCGAAGGGCGGTATCGGTATACCAGATCGTCCGTACCGATAAAGCTACCGGTAAGGCCGCAATTGTGCGCCAGGACGTAGACTGGAACGAAGCATGGGCTAAAGTAAAACCAGACAGCACCTACAGTGTAGATTATGGAGGCTTTTGTAGCGGTAATGATGCCGCTATAAACAAACGCGAGCTGGCCGCCTTTTTTGCACAAATAGCCCATGAAACCCGCCACGGCATGAACGGCGAATATAAGGACGGCCTGATGTTACTGCACGAAGATAACACAACCCTTAACTACTTTGGCGATAGTGACGAATACCCACCTTACAAGGGCCAAAAATACTATGGCCGGGGGCCGATGCAAATAAGCTACAACGGCAATTATGGCTACGCATCCGACTGTATCTTTGGTGATGAAAAGATATTGCTGAACAACCCGGGCCTGGTAGAAACCGACCCTGTGGTTGCTTTTAAAACCGCGGTATACTTTTGGATGACACCGCAAACCCAAAAACCCTCTGCACATGATGTGATGACGGGTAAATGGCAGCCCACCGTTGTCGACAAAGCCAAAGGCCGCACCCCCGGATTTGGAATGACTATTAATATTGTTAACGGCGAACTGGAGTGTAATAAAGGGGATGATATGTATAACATGAAAGACCGAATAGGCTTTTACCAGGCATTTCTTGTTAAATTGGGTGTAATAGACCCTAATTGTGCCTGCAGTTGTGGCAAGATGGAGCCTTACAGGAATTAGTGTTAAGAATCAGTCCTTTGCTCATAAAAGTTTTAGGCAATTACTATATTTAGGCTGTTGATTTTGATGCCCATTTATGAACAAGCTTTCTTTTAACGCAACCGGGTTAGCCGATGTTGATATTACCGCTTTTGATGCTACCTGCAATCACCTGCGCGAAAACTACCGGGTTGACGTACCGGGCTATATTGATTTTCAACTGGAGCAGTTTGAAGTGTTTAACCATTATCGCAACTTAAATACCCGGGACGCTTTTGCTATTAAACACACCGGCGCAGATAGTTACATGCTGTTTTTGGAAATGAACCCTAACAGCAAAAGCAGTAAAGCCGAATTGAAACACCATCAACAATATCAACCCTGGGCGCTCACCTATCTAAAACACAACTTTGGCCGGGTGTTTATCCGTACCGAAACGCTGCTGGACAAGATCCGCGAGATGGTGTTCCCTATCGAATTAGATTTTAAGGAAGACAAACCCTTTAGTGACCGCTTTTATGTATTGACCGATGATAAGGACAAAGCTCACGCCGGGATGACGCAGCAGTTCCGCGATGCCATGATGCTGATCAGGGAAATAGATTTTGTGGTAGAGATCTTTGAGCATACCCTCATCATTGGCAACCGCAAACCGGTAGCGCCAGAGCATGCCTGCTATCTGGCGGAGTTTGTATCGCGGCTGGCGGAGGTGCAGTAGCAACCAATTTATCTTACTAAATGCAAAGGGCAGGTTGCCTTCGCATCGCCGGAAGATCTTGAAAGCTCCCGTCTGGAACAACAACATTGCGCACCAATAAAAAAGCCTCTTCTGCATTGCAAAAAAGGCTTTCCAAAAACTCAAACTAAACTCACTTATTTTCTACAATTGTTTCAGGTATTCGCCTGTCAACTGTCTGGATATTTTCGTTCATGTAATCTTTTTCTACCAAACCATCGCGCATGCGCACAATACGGTGGGCATGCATGGCAATATCTTCTTCGTGGGTAACTAATATTATGGTGTTGCCTTTGGCATGGATATCCTCCATCAGGCCCATGATTTCTATAGATGTTTTGGTATCCAGGTTACCGGTAGGTTCATCGGCCAGGATAATGGATGGATCATTGATCAGCGCCCTTGCAACCGCTACACGCTGGCGCTGCCCACCCGAAAGTTCGTTAGGGCGGTGATCGGTACGGTTACCTAATCCTACATTTTCCAAAGCTCTTTTAGCACGTTCGTTACGCTTTTCTTTGCTGATACCGGCGTAAACCAAAGGTAAAGCAACATTATCCAAAGCGCTGTTACGCGGTAATAAGTTAAAGGTTTGGAAAACGAAACCTATCTCGGTGTTACGCACCTCGGCCAGGTCATTGTCCGTCATGTGGCTTACGTTGATGCCGTTAAGGATGTATTCGCCCTTTGTTGGCGTATCCAAACAGCCCAAAATATTCATCAGCGTTGATTTACCCGAACCTGATGGGCCCATCAGCGCAACAAACTCTCCCTTATTGATCGTTAATGATACCGACTTGATGGCATGGATAATTTCGGACCCGATAACGTATTTACGGCCTATATCTTTGATGGTAATAAGGGGCTCTTGTTTGTCGACTAATGCCATGTTCAGGTTTTTATTATTTGGACAGCGATATGGTCATAAATGTTACAGTCTTATTTCGAATTTCTAAATGGAAGTTTCGAAACCATTTTCCTGGACTTTCGGACTACAGACTAATCACCTACTTAATCACTTTTTGCACCAAAAAATGGCTACCATCATGATCAGGTGCATTTTTTAATGCTTCTTCTGTTGAGATCACCTGCTTTACGATGTCTTCCCGCAACGGGTTATTTTCGGCAGTCATATAAACCAAGGGCTCAACGCCGTCGGTGTCCACCTCGTTAAGCTTATCCATAAACCCAAGTATCTTGTTCATGTCCTTGATCATATCGGCTTTTTCAGCCGCGCCTAATTCCAGCCTCGCCAGATGGGCTACTTTTTCAACCGTTTGCTCGTCTATCGTCATACTGTTTTAATTTATTGCTGATAATGGTATGCACCTCATCGCGCAGGGCATCCGCATCATCAACCGTTAAATGGGCCGTTGGTATGGGCTTATGTACAAATATATCACATACACCCGGTTTTGATCCATATTTTAAGCCATCGTCCCATAAAACCTGCCAGGTATTTAAAGATGTGACCGGCACAATGGGCACTTTTAATTCGATAGCCATCCTAAACGGACCGTTCTTAAAATCCTTTAACTGCGGCGGGTAATGATCAGGAATGGTCGCTTCTGGGAAAATAATAGTGGTAATACCGCTTTGTACCCGTTCCATTGCCCGTTTAAAAGCACGGAACGATGCTATTTTACTTTGCCTGTCTACCGGGATATCTACCGTACGGAAAAACAATGCGGTAACAAAAAAATCGGCTAGTTCCTGCTTACCCATAAAACAATGATTGCTGTTCACCAAAATGCTCATGGCAGTTATATCCAGGTTACTGGTGTGGTTTGGGCAAACAATGTAAGTTTGGTTGCGCCAGTCGATAGGTGTTTCGTATTTAAAATTGTACCGAATGCCTATCAGTCCCGAGCTGACATGGCCCCAAACCCTGCGCAGGCGGTTCATTTGCGGGTAGCGCGATGGTTTACGCGAAAAGTAGTAAAAAAAAGGCCATAATATAAAGTAGGAAACCGCTACGCTCACAACATACAGGTACACATGCAGTTTCTTCAATATCAATTTCATCGCCATCAAAAATAGAAAAAATACTTACTTTCGCCCCCTATATGGAAACTGTTGTTAGTGGCATACGATCTACCGGAAATCTGCACTTAGGTAACTATTACGGAGCGATACAAAACTTCGTAAAAATGCAAAACCAGTACAACTGCTATTTTTTTATTGCCGATCTGCACTCTTTAACCACCCACCCTACTCCCGCCAACCTGCATGGCAATGTAAAACAGGTTTTAGTAGAGTATTTAGCGGCAGGGATAGATCCGGAAAAGGCCACTATTTATGTACAGAGTGATGTGCCCGAGGTTACCGAACTTTACCTTTATTTGAACATGAACGCCTACATGGGCGAACTGGAACGCGCAACATCCTTTAAAGATAAAGTACGCGCTAACCCTGATAATGTTAACGCCGGCCTGTTGACCTACCCGGTTTTAATGGCTGCAGATATCATAATCCACAAAGCAACAAAGGTACCGGTAGGTAAAGATCAGGAGCAACACCTGGAGATGGCCCGCACATTTGCAAACCGTTTTAACCGCCTTTACAATAACGAATACTTCCCGGAGCCGTTTGCATTTAGCATGGGCGAAAGCCTGGTAAAAATCCCGGGGTTAGATGGTAAGGGTAAAATGGGTAAAAGCGAAAGCGAAGGCAATGCCGTATTTCTTTCAGATTCGCCTGAGGTGATCCGCAAGAAGGTGATGCGTGCTGTGACTGATGCAGGCCCAAGTGAAGATAACCAAGCCAAGCCCCAGGAGATTCAGAACCTGTTCGACTTAATGAAAGTTGTTTCTACTCCGGATACACTGGCTCACTTCGATAATCTGTATAACACCTGCGCTATCCGTTACGGCGACCTGAAAAAACAACTGGCCGAGGATATGATCATCGCAACACAGCCCATCCGCGAAAAGATAAACGATATTGCCAACGATGCGCCGTACTTAAGGCAGGTAGCTATTTATGGCGCCGCCAAAGCACGCGAGAGCGCTGCTAAAACTATCAGGGAAGTACGCGAAATTATCGGCTTCAGGAAGTTTTAACCTCCTTAGATGTCTGAATCAGAATTTTCGAATCAGAAAATTTCAAAATTCAGATCAACCATCAATAAACATTCTCTTAATTCTGTAAATTCGGAAAATTCTGATTCAGACTATGCACATAGCTATTGTAGGAAATATCGGCGCGGGTAAAACAACTTTGACCGAATTATTAGCAAAAAATTACGGCTGGGAACCGATGTACGAGGCAGTTGATAACAACCCCTACCTGGAAGACTTCTACAATGAAATGAAGCGCTGGAGTTTTAACCTGCAGATCTACTTTTTAAATAGCCGGTACCGCCAGATTGTAGAGATCCAGAAAAGCGGCCGCAACATTATCCAGGACAGAACCATATATGAAGATGCCTACATTTTTGCAGAGAACCTGCATGATATGGGCCTGATGACCACCCGCGATTACGAAAATTATGAATCGATGTTTAACAACATCTGTGAATTTATTAAACCGCCGGACCTGCTGGTTTATCTTAAAGCATCGGTCCCTACCCTGGTAAATAACATTCAACGCCGCGGCCGGGAGTATGAGATCGGCATCCGTATAGATTACCTATCCAAACTGAACGAAAAATACGAGAAGTGGATAAAAGGTTATAAACTGGGCAAACTCCTGATACTGGACAAAGACAATCTTGACTTCGCCAACAACCCCGAAGATATGGGCACGATCATCAACCAGATAGAGCGCGAGATAAACGGGTTGTTTTAGTCGCCCAAAAATATGTCATATTGAACGAGCGATAGCGAGAAGAAATCTTCTTGTTTGAGCAGATACACGACTATTTATGTCTGAGAGGATTTCTCGTCGCTGCGCTTCCCTCGAAATGACAGCGGTTTTTGATTCAGTACAGTACATTGCCAAACTTTCCCATCTCCTATAGGTTTCTTTTATGATAAGAATCCTATATGCTAAAGACAACATACCAATTACTTACGCTTTTTTTGCTACTGCTTATAGCTGCCTCTTGTAGTAAAAGCAAAGGGCCACTTGCTATATTTAATAAATTATCCCCGCATGATACTTATGCGCAGCGGTTAAAGGATAACGGTTTCGACCATACCGCTATGGGCAGCGCATGGCTGCTGAATGCCACCCAGATAGTTACCAAACCTTTAAATATCAATATCCCTTATAAAGAAACAGGCTACTTTGCCGATGATAAGGTGAGCAGCACCGCCCTTCGCTTTGATGCCAAACGTGGTCAAAAACTGCACATTACCATCACCAAAAAGCCCGCAACCAACTTTGCTATCTATGCCGATCTTTTTGAAGAAACCGGTTCGCAGGTGCCTAAACTTGCCGCATCGGCAGACACGATAGGTGCAGTACTAGACCACGAGGTAAAACAAACAGGCAGGTATATCCTGCGACTGCAGCCCGAATTGTTACGCGCCGGCGAATATACGCTGACAATCACTGCGGGGCCTTCACTGGGATTCCCGGTTTCTGCATCTGGCAAGCCGCGTATCGGCAGCTTTTGGGGCGACGGCCGAGACGAAGGCGGCCGTAAGCACGAGGGTATTGACATTTTCGCGCCAAAACGCACACCGGCTATTGCTGCTGCTAATGGCACTGTTACCGGTGTTACCGTAAACACGCTGGGTGGCAACGTAGTATTTATGCGTCCCGAAAATGAAGATTATACACTGTATTATGCCCATTTGGATGTACAAAATGTGGGGACCGGGCAAACTGTTGGGACCGGCGACACTATTGGATTGGTGGGCAATACGGGCAACGCCCGCACCACACCGCCGCACCTGCATTTTGGTATTTATACTAGTGGCGGCGCTATTGACCCACTTGCCTTTGTAGATAGAAATGCAAAACAGCCATTGCCGGTTACTGCATCACTTAAATACCTAAACGCCACGGTACGTACTAATATAAAGGGCAGTAAACTATATAACCTGCCGTCAGTATCAGCGCTGGCGGTCAATACCCTTGATCTGCATACTGCGCTAACCGTACATGCCGCTACAGACGGTTGGTATAAAGTTACCCTGCCCGACGGGCAAAACGGTTACATAAGCAGTAAAAACGTTGGCGATACGGGCGCAATCCGAACCTTTACCCTTAAAGCAGAACAGGCCTTATACAACGCGCCCGACAGCGTAAACGCAGCCCGCAAAAAATTCATCTCTTCAGGAGAAAAAGTGAGTTTGCTTGCTGCCTACCGCAACTATTTGCTGGTTGACGTGAATGGGGAAACCGGGTGGATCGAAGCTAAATAAATTTGGTAATTTGTTGCCGCTGCCGCAAACGATAGTTTTGTCTTTAATAACAAGGTTTCTCCTCGCTATCGCTCGTTGGCAATGACATCAGGCACCTAACCTATTCAACTTTAAAACCTTACAACGTTGCAACCATTTAACAATACCTAACTTCCCAACATTTCCATTTTTTCGACCCTAATCCCGCAGATTTTCTTACTTTTGTATCCCGTACACAAACAATTGGCAACGGCTTAATTCCGCTGCCAGGATTTCAAAAAAATCATGACTAAATACATTTTTGTTACGGGTGGCGTTACCTCGTCATTAGGGAAAGGCATTATATCTGCCTCATTAGCTAAACTACTTCAGGCACGTGGCTACCGCGTAACTATTCAAAAATTCGATCCTTACATTAACATTGACCCGGGTACTTTAAACCCTTACGAGCATGGCGAATGCTATGTGACCGAAGATGGTGCCGAAACCGATCTTGACCTTGGCCATTACGAGCGTTTTTTAAATACGCCTACCTCAAAAGCTAACAATATCACCACCGGCCGTATCTACCAGAATGTGATTAACCGCGAGCGTGAGGGTGCATTTTTGGGTAAAACGGTACAAGTAGTACCACATATAACTGACGAGATTAAACGCAATATGCGCATCCTGGGCGAAAGCGGCGACTACGACATTGTGATAACAGAAATAGGCGGCACCGTAGGTGATATCGAGTCGTTACCATTTGTAGAGGCCGTACGCCAGTTTAAATGGGAAGTGGGTTCGAGCAACGCTTTAGTTATACACCTCACATTAATCCCTTTTCTTGCAGCAGCAGGTGAATTGAAAACCAAACCTACCCAGCACTCGGTTAAGATGCTGTTAGAATACGGTATACAGCCGGATATTTTAGTTTGCCGTACCGAGCACCACATCAACATGGATATCCGTAAAAAGATAGCCCTGTTTTGCAATGTAAATATCAACGCGGTTATCGAGTCGATGGATGCATCAACCATTTACGACGTACCTTTGCTGATGCTGAAAGAGCAACTGGATAAAACCGTGCTAACCAAGTTAAAACTATCTCTAAAGAACGAGCCTAACCTGGATACCTGGAAAGACTTTTTAGGCCGCCTTAAAAACCCAACGTCCGAAGTTAAGATTGGCCTGGTAGGTAAATATGTGGAGCTGCCGGATGCTTATAAATCCATTATCGAGTCGTTTATACATGCCGGTGCTAAAAACGAGTGCAAGGTGCGTGTGCAGTACATCCCTTCAGAACACCTAACGGTTGATAATGCCGTAGACAAGCTAAAAGGATTACATGGTGTACTGGTTGCCCCCGGCTTTGGAGAACGTGGCTTTGAGGGTAAGATTGAAGCGATCCGTTACGTACGTGAAAATAATATCCCATTTTTCGGGATCTGTTTAGGTATGCAATGTGCTGTTGTAGAATTTGGCCGCCATGTTCTGAACCTTAAAGACGCCAGCAGTACCGAAATGAACCCGGATACCCCTAACCCCGTTATCGCGATGATGGAAGATCAGAAGAGTGTGGTCAACAAAGGTGGCACTATGCGCTTAGGTGCATATCCATGCGACCTTAAAAAAGGCAGTAAAGCAGCACTGGCTTATGGTACAACCCATATAAGCGAACGCCACCGCCACCGTTACGAGTTTAACAACAAATACCTAAAAGACTATGAAGCTGCAGGGCTTACCCCATCGGGCATTAACCCTGATAATAACCTGGTTGAAGTTGTTGAGCTTAAAAACCACCCGTTTTTTGTTGGCGCGCAATTCCATCCCGAATTAAAATCAACAGTTGCTAATCCGCATCCACTTTTTATTAACTTTGTCGCCGCTTCGCTGGCTTACGCCCGCAAGAAGTAGTACGTTTCAAAAAGAAAGTAAAACAGTGTATAATCAGCAATACGGCCTGTAACAAAAACGGCCAAAGCCGGTCATACGATATATTAAATAATGGACAAAAATACGTTTACAGGATTATTCCTGATCATGCTCATCATGGGCGCCTCGATATACTTTATGAAGCCGGATGCGGCAGCTATAAAGAAAGAGCAGGAAAGGGCCCACCTTGATTCACTTAAAAGAGCGGGCCAGGCAGTACCGGCCGCAGCAAATACCGCTAAGTTTGATTCCGCTAAAAAAGCTACCGTTGTAACCGACTCTGCAATTTTAAAAACGCCATTCGGCGCCGCAACGGCAGGTAAAGAAGAGTTTGTTACCTTAGAGAACAAAGATCTTCGCCTGAAATTGTCAACAAAAGGCGGACGTGTTTTTAGCGCAGAGTTAAAGGAATTTAAAACCTTCGACAAAAAGCCGCTGATCTTGTTCAACGGCGAGGATAACCACTTTGGTTTGAATTTTAGCGCATCTGGTAAAAACATCAATACCGACGAGCTTTACTTTACCCCCAGCACTACTAACCTGGTAGTTGCCGGCGCCGATTCATCATCGGTTACCATGCGTTTAAGCTACAGCCCAACACAATATGTAGATTATATTTATTCGCTTAAGGCTACCGGCTACAAAGTTGGCTTAACCGTTAAACCGGTTGGCCTGGAGCAGGTGCTGGCAAACAACGGTGTAGTAACCGTAAATTGGGCAAGCGAGCCGCTGAAGCAAGAAAAAGATATGAACCTGGAACGCCAGTATTCATCGATATACTACAACAACATCGATGGCGACAATGGCGAAATAGGCGACACAAAAGACGACCAGAAAGTTTTTGCAGAAGGTAAAACGCAATGGTTATCGTTCAAACAACATTTCTTTTCGTCGGTACTTATCAGTAAAGAAGGATTTACCAAAGCCAATTTATCTGTTGCGCATGATACCAGCGAGCACCAGGTTATAAAACATATGAAAGCCAGTATGGTTCTGGCCCGCAGTGCCGATGGCAGCTACCCGCTTACCTTTTACTATGGCCCTAACAAATACAATTTATTAAAAGATCAGGGTTACGATCTGCAAAAGCAGATAGGCATGGGCTGGGGACCTTTAAAGTATATTAATCGTTTTGCCGTATTGCCGGTATTTAACTTTTTGCAGCAGTTCGGCTGGAATTATGGTATCATCATCCTTGCGTTAACCGTTATACTTAAATTGGTATTGTCGCCGCTTACTTATAAGTCATATTTATCTATGGCTAAAATGCGCGTGCTTAAGCCGGAGATGGATGAGATAAAAGGCAAAGTTGGCGAGGATAACCCTACCCTCTTACAGCAGGAATATTTAAAGCTTTATAAAAAAGCCGGTGTAAACCCGCTGGGTGGTTGTTTACCTCTGGTAATCCAGATGCCGATTGTGATCGCGTTCTTCCGCTTTTTCCCAAGTTTATTTGAACTGCGCGGCCAAAGCTTTTTGTGGATGCACGATCTGTCGACTTACGATTCGCTGATCACATTTGCTCCGCTGCCTATCATCGGGTGGACCCACATCAGTTTAATGTGCTTGCTGATGACCATCTCGACGTTAATCTACACTTATTTTAACAACCAGATCTCGGGCGCTACCGGCCAGATGAAGTATATAGGTTACATCACCCCTATCATTTTCTTTGGTGCGCTAAACGGCTATCCGGCAGGTTTGAATTATTACTACTTCCTGGCTAACATGCTTACCTTTTTACAGCAGTACCTGATCAAGTTTATGGTTGATGATAAAAAGATCCATGCCCAGATCCAGGAGAACAAAAAGAAACCTGAAGATCCTAAAAAGAAAAAATCGGGCTTCGGTGCTAAATTAGAAGAAATGATGCGCCAGCAACAACAAGTGCAGGCGAAGAAGAATAATTAATTAGAGATTAATTGCTATTGAAATTAAGAACCCACGGCTATTAGCTGTGGGTTTGTTGTTTTACAGTAAATATCCTCAAAGCTTTACTTTTAAACATTTCAATTTTTTTTCCACATTCTTAACTAAAATAATTAGCAATTAATAATTATATTTGCTTACTATGTATGCAATTGTAGATATCGAGACCACAGGGGGACATGCCAGCGCAAATGGCATTACCGAGATTGCAATATGCATACACGATGGTAAGGGAGTTACCCGCCGTTTCGAAACGCTAGTTAACCCGCAGCGCGATATCCCGGTTTACATTCGCGCTTTAACAGGCATTACTAATGAGATGGTGCAAAAAGCGCCGTTGTTTGAAGATGTTGCACACGAGATCTACCACCTGCTAAAGGGGCAAATCTTTGTAGCTCATAACGTTAACTTCGATTACTCTTTTTTACGATACCACCTTAATGCCGCCGGATACGAACTGAACGCCAATAAACTTTGTACTGTGCGTTTAGGGCGTAAAATTATGCCTGGCCTGTTATCCTATAGTTTGGGCAAACTTTGTTCGCATTTAGGTATAGCCAACAATAGCCGCCACCGTGCCATGGGCGATGCCGAAGCAACCGCTCAATTGTTTAGTTTGTATCTAACTAATGATACGGCTAACCATATAGCCCAGGCGCTTAAGCAAAACTCTAAAGAACAAGTATTGCCGGCCAATTTACCCAAAGCTGATATTGAGGCGCTACCAAATGCGCCTGGCGTTTACTATTTTCACGATCAAAAAGGTAAAGTGGTTTACGTTGGCAAGGCTAAAAATATCCGGAAAAGGGTGTGCAGCCACTTTACAGGCAACAACCCCAACCTGCAAAGGCAGGAGTTTTTAAAAAACATCCACAGGATCAGTCACCAGGTTTGTGGTACCGAGTTGATAGCCTTTGTGCTGGAGGCGGTAGAGATCAAACGCTTGTGGCCAAAATATAACCGTTCGCTTAAGCGTTTCGAGAACACTTTTGGACTGTACGCTTATGAAGATCAGCGCGGCTATTTAAGGCTGGCGGTTGATAAGCACCGCAAACATATGCCGGCTGTTTATGCCTGCAACTCATTGTTAGAAGGTCATAACCTGCTGCTTAAGCTGATTGATACCTTTGCGCTATGCCCTAAGATGTGTTTTATACAAAAAAACGACCAACCTTGCAGCGGCAGCCAGCCGGGAGCATGTGCCTGCGATGGTCACGAACTACCTGACGATTACAACGCTAAAGTTAACGCGGCTATAGATGAACTGAAAAAGGCCCTGCCTACTTTTGCTATACGCGATGAGGGCCGTACAGACGATGAGCACAGCTGCATCCTGATTGAAGAAGGCCGTTTTTATGGCATGGGTTATATTTCGCACTATTACGATGCAGACAATATCCAGGCGCTAAAGAATTACTTAACACCATATCCGGGCAACGACTATATTAAAAACATTGTAACCGGTTATGCCAGCCGCTTCCCCGAGCGGAAGGTGAGTTTTTGTTAAGTAATTGCAGAACTACCTATTGATAAGATGTAGTTTTTTAAGATGATTATCTGCGGTTTGGCAGCGTAATTATCAGCGCTTTTCTACATCTTCAAAGCTTTCCTAACCGGTCAAACTCCTGCTAACTAAAGAAAACAAATCCATTTCCTTCTGGTTAATATATTATCATTTATAATATAAACTATACTTATGGACAGCATCAATCAGCAACAACCTGAAGATAATTTTGAGAACCTGGAAGGTAACGAAGCCTGGAAAAAATTAAAGGAAATGGCCGAAGGCGTAAGCTGCTTTTTTTGCAGTAACATCAAAACCGGCTTGCCGTTTTCTACCCGCCCTATGTCGCCGCAAAAGATAGACGACAATGGCGACCTGTGGTTTTTAAGTGCTAACGACAGCCACAAAAATGCCGAGATAAAAACAGACCCAATGGTACAGTTACTGTTTCAAGGGTCTAAATACTCTGACTTTTTGAATGTGTATGGCATCGCAGAGATCAGCACAGATAAAGAAAAGATCAAAGAATTATGGGAGCCGATCTTAAAAACCTGGTTTACTGAAGGTGTAGACGACCCAAGGATCACCGTTATTAAAGTATCGCCTACAGAAGGTTATTACTGGGATAACAAACACGGTAACGCGGTAGCTTTTGCCAAGCAGTTGGTAGGTGCAGCTATCGGTAAAACCCTTGATGATTCTATCGAAGGTAAATTAAGGCCGTAGTTAGAGATCTGTTCACTAATACTAAAAGAGCCTTGCCTTTAATATGCAAGGCTCTTTCTTTTATCTATTCTTCGGGTTATAATCTCGTCTATATCACCCCCGCCTTTTCTAATTCCAACTGCATTTGCTGTTGCAGGTTTAAAGCCTCAGAACGGGCAGCTTCAGCAAAGTCGGCACCGTTAGAGGCATAAATAATGGAGCGGGAAGCGTTCACGATCAGTCCGCAGTCTTTGGTCATACCATATTTACAAACTTCTTTCAAACTCCCCCCCTGTGCACCTACGCCTGGTACCAGCAAAAAGTTGTCTGGCGCATATTGGCGGATGCTGGTGAACTCGGTACTTTTGGTAGCTCCCACTACAAACATTATCCTATCGGCTCCTGCCCAGGTATTAGCCTTTTTTATTACCTGCTCATATAAGTGGCCACCATCTGTTTCCAAATATTGGAAATCCTTACTACCTATAGATGAGGTTAATGCAAGGATAATCACCCATTTACCATCGTACTTTAAATAGGGTGTAACACTGTCATTACCCATATACGGAGTTACCGTTATCGCATCAAACCCCATACCGGATGCTTCCTCATTAAAAAAAGCTTTAGCGTAGTTATCAGATGTATTGCCAATATCGCCCCTCTTGGCATCAATTATACTAAGGCAATCCTTAGGCAAGTACTCGTAAGTGGCTATCAGGCTTTGAAGCCCTTTAACCCCACGGCTTTCATAAAACGCGGCGTTGGGTTTGTAAGCAATGCAAAGGTCGTGCGTGGCATCGATGATGCGCTTGTTAAACTCAAAGACCGGATCACGATACTGCTTTAAGAATTCGGGGATCTTATCGATATCCGTATCCAGCCCAACACATAAGAAGCTTTTTTTTGATTTGATCTGCTGGATAAGCTGGCTGCGGGATATCATAAGATGGTTGATTTGCCGCAAAAATCTAAAAATTTACATGAATTGCTTATTATTTTTTAATAAATTTGCATTTTAAGATAATTTCACTAAAATTGCATTGTTTTCCCTTGCATTTCTTGCACTAAAGAAACAATTGATCACCAACTTTATTATTTCTAAGATATAGCCTGGGCTTAATTTTTGCATCACAGGGTTACAATACAATTTCTTTTTCAAATTTAAAATTCCTTTTGAACTACATTTCATAACATGTCTGATACCACCGAATTGAACGATAAACTCGTTTCAGAGTTACGCGATATTGCAAAAAGTTTAGGTATTGCAGAAGCAGACGAGCTTAGAAAAGCCTCGCTTATTGCCGCAATTGTTGAACAACAACAACTTATAGAAGCCGCCCGTAACCAACAAGATTCTGTTAATAATAATTACACCGAAAAAGCTGCAGATGCAGCGCCTGTTGCCAATGCACCTGTTGCCGATAATAGTGACAAAACCCGCAAAAGAACCCGCTCTGTAAAAACAAAGGACCAGCCACGTGTTGAGGTACCTTTAAATGACACCAACCGGTTTGAACAGGAACAAGACCAGCAGGAAGAGTTGCAAAACAACCCTCCCGATAATTTTGCCACCCAACCGGTAGCTGCTGCACCGCAGGCTAATGAAGAAAACCAGCCTGAAAGAACCGAGCAAGCCGACCAGCCTGCTGCAACAGAAGTTCGACCGCAAAAATTCGACCGCCGCGCTAATGGCCAGCAAAAAGCCCAGGAAGCGGTTAACCTTGATTTTGATAACGTTATTGTAAACGAGGGTGTATTAGAGATAATGCCTGATGGTTACGGTTTTCTGCGCTCGTCTGATTATAACTATTTAACCTCGCCGGATGATATTTACGTATCGCAAAGCCAGATAAAATTATTCGGCTTAAAAACCGGTGATACAGTACGCGGCAGTATCCGCCCGCCAAAAGAAGGCGAAAAATATTTCCCTTTGGTACGCGTGGAAGCTATCAACGGCCGCATACCGGCAGAAGTACGCGATCGTGTACCGTTTGACCACTTAACGCCGCTTTTCCCGTCAGAAAAGTTAAGCTTGTTTACTGATGCAGGTAATTACAGCACCCGTATTATGGACCTGTTCTCGCCCATTGGTAAGGGCCAGCGCGGCTTGATCGTGGCACAGCCTAAAACAGGTAAAACCATGTTACTGAAGGATGTGGCAAACGCGATCGCGAAAAATCACCCGGAGGTTTACCTGATCATCTTATTGATTGATGAGCGCCCTGAAGAGGTTACCGATATGGCACGCAGTGTACGCGCCGAAGTAGTATCATCAACGTTTGATGAGCCTGCAGAGCGCCATGTAAAAATTGCCAACATTGTTTTGGAGAAAGCTAAACGCATGGTAGAGTGTGGGCATGATGTAGTTATATTGCTTGATTCCATTACCCGCCTTGCACGTGCCTATAACACAGTTGCACCGGCATCAGGTAAGATCTTATCAGGTGGTGTGGATGCCAACGCGCTGCACAAACCGAAACGCTTTTTTGGTGCGGCCCGTAACATTGAAGATGGCGGCTCATTAACCATTATTGCTACAGCATTAACAGAGACCGGATCTAAGATGGATGAAGTGATCTTTGAAGAATTTAAAGGTACCGGTAATATGGAGTTGCAATTGGATAGGAAATTATCTAATAAACGCATCTTCCCGGCTATTGATATTACTGCATCAAGCACCCGCCGTGACGACCTGTTGCTTGACCGCGACACCCTACAACGTATCTGGATTTTACGTAACCACCTGGCCGATATGAACTCGCAGGAATCGATGGAATTTTTACAGGCACAAATACGTGGCACTAAAACCAACGAGGAATTCCTGATATCGATGAATTCATAATATATTTATGCAAGCGGAGTTATAATTTAGCACAATGTTAATTTATAACTTCGTGCATTTTGATAAAATTATGATACCTTCATAACACGATGAAGAGACGGGTAAAAAAACATCTTCCAAACGCCATTACATGTGCTAATTTGTTCAGCGGATGTATTGGTATTGTTTTTACTTTTCAGGATAACCTTGTCTTTGCATCATACGCCATTTTTCTGGCAGCAATATTCGATTTTTTTGATGGATTTGCTTCCCGTGTACTCCAGTCATTTTCCGGAATAGGTAAGGATCTGGATTCGCTTGCTGATATGGTGAGCTTTGGCGTACTGCCATCAGCCATTATGTATGAGTTGCTGCTGCAGGGCCCGCAAATAAATCATGTAAGTGAGTACCTTAACTTTATCGCGTTTTTAATACCGGTATTTTCGGCATTAAGGCTGGCTAAATTCAACAATGATACCAGGCAAGCCGAAAGCTTTATTGGCCTGCCCACACCTGCAAACGCCATCCTTATCGCTTCTATCCCGCTTATACTGGAACAATACTCGGGCATTGCCCGCTATATCATGAACCCTTACGGCTTGTCGTGCTTTGTATTACTGATGTGTATTATGCTGGTTGCCGAGATTCCGCTAATGTCTTTAAAATTCAAGAACCGCGATTTCAATAAAAATATTTTTAGGTATTTATTACTGCTGTTTTCGGCAATACTCATTCTATTTTTTAAATTTGCCGCAGTTCCGGTGGTTATTGTAATGTATATCACCTTATCTTTAATTCAACTAAAATTAACAAATGACAAAGTTCCTGGCTGAAATTGATGTAATGCCTAAAAAAGAAATTCTTGACCCCCAGGGTAAGGCGGTTACCGGTAGCATGAAAAACCTTGGCTTGTCAGAAATCCAAAATATCCGTATCGGTAAACACATTACTTTAGAGATTGAGGCCGATAGTGCAGAAACCGCAAGCGACAAGGTTGACCAGGCTTGTAAAAACCTGTTAGCCAATTTGATCATGGAAAGCTATAGTTTTAAACTGGAGCAAATTTAAAATTAATATCAGTTCCAACCAAGATATTAAATAGAAAAGGCAACCAATGGTTGCCTTTTCTATTTATGGTTTTAAGCTTTTTGCTTCTGCTGTTGAACTTTAAAGGTTTGCTTCTTTTTCAGCTTTGATCTTTTGCAGTTCGGTAAGGTTAGCGGTAACTATCCTGTTCACTTCATCAAATTTAGTGCTGATATCGGCTGGGTTTTCGCCGCCCGCCTTGCAGAGCAGTTCAACTTCCTGAATGTTGGCCTGGCTTAAAGGCATACCAAAAAAGCCCAAATTAGGTTTAAGTTTATGCGATGCCGAGGCTGCTGTAGACCAGTCGTGGGCTGCTATGGCACTGGTAATTGTTTCAAGCAGCTGCGGGGTTTGTTCTAAAAACATCCCAATAGAATCTACAATAAATTCGTCACTGCCGTCCGCAATCTCGTAAAGGAATGCGAGGTCCAGGTCCTGGTTAGGTAATAAGTCTGACATCTTAAAGGTTTATCGTTCAAAATTATAACTTTTTTACAATCAAGTCGTCTTTAAGTTCGCTTTTCAATTGCAAAATCGTCTTTTTTAATACAGGATGTTGCAAATCGGGAGCTAATTCTCCTAAAGGCTCTAAAGTAAACCTGCGGTTATGTAATTGAGGGTGTGGCACTACTAAGCCAGGCTCATCTATAACGTCGTCACCATAAAACAAAATATCTATATCAATAATGCGCGCGCCCCATTTAACTTCACGGGTACGGCCCATAGCCAGCTCAATGGCAAGCACTTTATTAAGCACGCTGCGTGCAGGGAGGTTGGTTTGTAATACTATTACCTGGTTGATGTAGTCGGGTTCGTCAGTTTTGCCCCATGATTGGGTTTCATAAAGGCTTGATTTAGCTGTCACCATCCCTACCCCGTTAGCAATAAGTTCGGTCGCCTTGTTCAGCGTTTCGGCCCTGTTGCCCAGGTTACTTCCTAAAAGCAAAAAAACCTTAATCATGTTGTAACAAATATTATGGATGAGGCTCTTAACATTATCCCATGTGTAATTACTAAGTTTGCATATATAAAAGATTTATAATAGTTAATGAAACAATTCTTCAAATTTGTGCTGGCTACCATTGTTGGTATTATCATAGCAAGCCTTATCCCTATTTTTTTTATTGCAGGTATTGTTTCTTTAGCCAGCAGCGATAAAGCTGTTGAAGTTGACGCTAATTCGCTGCTGCACATTAAAATAAACTATGCAATAAACGAGCGTACAGCCAATAACCCTTTTGCAGGTTTAGGCTTCTTAGGCATCGACGGTGAAAAAGCTGTAGGCCTTAACGATATCATTGCTTCTATCAAAAAAGCAAAACGCGACGATAACATCAAGGGCATATTTTTAGATGAAAGCTACATGATGAGCGGCCAGGCAACTACTGAGGAGATCCGCAATGCGCTGATCGATTTTAAACGGTCGGGCAAGTTTGTAGTGGCATACGCAGAGATTTATACCCAGGGCTTTTATTACCTGGCATCTGCTGCCGATAAGGTTTACATAAATCCTAAAGGGATTTTTGAGTTCCGTGGATTTAGCTCGGAGATCACCTTCCTGAAAGGGGCATTAGACAAGCTGGGCATCGAAGCGCAGATCATTAAAGTGGGTACTTATAAAAGTGCAGTAGAGCCGTTAATTCTGACTAAAATGAGCGATGCTAACCGTTTACAGGTAACATCGTATTTAGGATCTCTTTACGGCCATTTTTTAACCGGTATAGGTAAAGCCCGTAACGTGAACAGGGATAGCCTTTTTGCACTTGCCAATAACGGAACCATTCAGGAGCCTGAGGATGCACTGAAATACAAACTGGTTGACGGACTAAAATATAAGGATGAGATACTGGCCGACCTGAAACAACGCACGGGTATAGATGAAAAAAAAGACCTGCACAATGTTGAACTGGCCGATTATATAAAAAGCGACGCTAAAACAGATAATAATGATGCAGCTTCATCCAAAAACCGCATTGCGGTAGTTTACGCATCGGGCGAAATAAACGGCGGCGATGGCGACGACAATAGCATTGGCTCAGAAACCATCTCCAGGGCTATTCGTAAAGTGCGCCTGGATGACAAGGTTAAAGCTGTTGTATTGCGCGTAAATTCGCCGGGCGGCAGTTCACTTGCATCAGATGTGATCTGGCGCGAAGTTGTGCTTACTAAAAAAGTTAAACCGATCATCGTTTCAATGGGCGATGTTGCAGCATCCGGCGGATATTATATTGCCTGCGGTGCCGATTCAATCATTGCCGAACCAAACACCATTACCGGCTCTATCGGGATATTTGCGGTATTGCCTAACCTGCAAAAGATGTTCAACGATAAATTGGGCGTTACCTTCGACGGTGTTAAAACAGGCAAATTTGCAGATCTGGGCGACGTAAGCCGTCCGCTAACACCCGAAGAAAGGGCCATCCTGCAGAAAAGTGTAGACCACGGTTACGATAGCTTTACAAAAGCAGTTGCCCTGGGCCGTGGCAAAACCCAGGCTTACATCAACAGTATTGGGCAGGGCCGCGTATGGACAGGAGAGCAAGCCTTGAAGATAGGCCTGGTAGACAGGCTGGGCAATATCAATGATGCAGTGAAATCGGCCGCGAAAAAAGCTAATCTTAAAGATTATAAACTGATTACCTACCCCGAGCAAAAAAGCATTCTTAATAAATTCGGCGAAGGCTTAAGTTCTAAAGTAAAAGCCCATTTTGTGCAATCAGAATTGGGCGATAATTACCGCTATTATGAACAGATAAAAGGCGTAACTAAAATGATGCGCACCCCGCAGGCGCGTATGCCTTACGATATTGTCATAAAATAATTTGTGAAATCTTACTATGAAAGCCACCTGCGTAGGTGGCTTTTTAGTTAAATTAGCCATAATAAAAGTAATGAATGACTAACAACGATAGACTTGAACTACTGAAACAAACTTTAGAGATGCTGGCTGGCATTAAAAGTGTTAATAATGATGAGCAAATAGCATACGATCTTTCAGAAATTGAAGGTGACAACTATACATTTTTACATCCCGTAAACTTGTTACCAGTAAATTATGATTTCAAAGTATTTGATTCAGAATTAATTGCTCGCATTGCCGCTTTGAGACGAGAGGTTGACAGTTTACCTAAAAATTTATGGAACGTTTCAGAATACAGGCATAGCACAGAATGGAACTCCATTAAGTCGGAAGCTGATTCCCTTCTAAAGAAAATCAGTTGATTGTTTTAATTAAGTCGTACCAATCCTATACACCTAAAACTTACCAAACTTAAAGTTGTTCAACCTATACATAGCGTTGGAGTCTTTTGTATTTTTACGGCCAAACCATTTTATGGAAAATAAACCCATAGCACGCTCGCTTCGTTTACTATCGCAGTTGATGGAATTGCACGAGGTAAATCCATTCAAGATTAAATCAATAGCTAATGCCGCATTTAAGGTAGATAAGCTGCCTTACCCTCTTGCAGGTAAATCTGTAGCAGAACTGGAAAAGATAGATGGTATCGGTAAAAGCATGGCATCAAAAATTGCCGAGCTGATGGAAACCGGCACCATGACCGACCTGGAAGATATGCTTGCCCAAACCCCTGAAGGTATTGTAGAGATGATGGGCATTAAAGGTATTGGTGCAAAAAAAGTGGCCATCATCTGGAAAGACCTTGGCATTGAAAACGTAGGCGAACTATACTATGCCTGTAACGAGAACCGCCTTGTTGAAGCGAAAGGCTTCGGTTTAAAAACGCAGGAAGAGATCAAAAAAGTGATCGAATTCCGGATGGCGGGTAACGGCAAATTCCTGTATGCGCAGGTAGAAGCTGAAGCTTATCAGCTAATGGACGAGATAAAAGGCATTTTCCCGGAAGCATTAAAACATTTTGCGGGTGAGTTTCGCCGGCTGAACGAGATCATCAGCGAATTGGTTATTGTAATTGGCAGCCTAAATCAGCAGATTGCGTTCGATGCACTGGCAAAATCAGATCTGCTTCAAAATGTAACCTTGAACGGTACGCATATCAACGGCGAATTATCCAACGGTTTGCTGGTTGATATCATATGCGTTGATAAGGCAGACTATTACGAGCAGCTTTTTATAAGCACCGGCAACGATGATCATGTTGAAAGTGTTTTACAACGTATTACTGACGGGCTGGAACAACCCGGTAGTGAAGAATTGATTTATGAAAAAGCCGGACTGCAGTGGATGCAGCCTGAATTACGAGAGGGAGACACTTTTATTCAGATGGCTAATGACAATGAGCTGCCAACGCTCATTACCTGGAATGATATCAAGGGCACGTTACACAACCATAGCACCTGGAGTGACGGCGTAAACACGCTGGAAGAAATGGCCCTGTTTTGCCGGGACGAACTGAACCTGGAATACCTGGGTATGTGCGATCACAGCAAAAGCGCCTTTTACGCAAAAGGTTTAAGTATTGAACGGGTGCTGCAACAGCAGGAAGAGATTGACCACCTGAACAAAAAGCTGGACGGTTTTCATATTTTCAAAGGAATTGAATCGGATATCTTAAATGATGGTTCGCTCGATTATCCGGAAGAAATATTACAGCGGTTTGATTTTATTGTAGCATCTGTACACTCCAACCTAAAAATGCAGGAAAATAAAGCCACTGAGCGCCTCATTAAAGCAATAGAAAACCCATACACTACCATTTTAGGCCACCCTACCGGCAGGCTGCTACTAAGCCGTAAGGGTTATAGTATCGATTACAAAAAAGTAATAGATGCTTGCGCTGCCAATAAAGTAGTGATCGAAATAAACGCTAATCCGGTACGGTTAGACCTCGACTGGCGTTGGCACCAGTATGCGCTTAGCAAGGACGTGATGCTTTCTATAAATCCCGATGCCCACAGAACCAGCGGTTTCAGAGATATGAAGTTTGGTGTAAACGTTACCCGCAAAGGCGGCCTCACTAAAGAGATGTGTTTAAATGCATTATCTTTAGCTGAAATTACTAAAGTGTTTGAACTAAAAAAGCCCAAAAAACTGGCTTAAACTACATTTGTTAAATGATAATTGACGAGTTAAAGGAACATCAGCAACTTATACAAAAGGTGATAGATACGCTTAGCGGCGATATTGAGCACGCATGCAAGCTGATGACTGATACGATAAACAGCGGCAATAAGGTATTGATTGCCGGTAATGGCGGTAGTGCTGCAGATGCGCAGCACATAGCTGCCGAGTTAAGCGGTAGGTTTGTAAAGGAGCGAAAAGCCCTGCCGGGAATAGCTTTAACAGTTGATACATCCGCACTTACGGCAATTGCTAACGATTATGGTTACAATCATGTATTCTCGCGGCAGGTAGAGGCTTTTGCAAGGCCGGGTGATCTGTTTATCGGCATATCAACCAGCGGCAACAGCCAGGGCATCCTCAACGCTTTTGAAAGCGCCACTATTTTGGGCTGTAAAACATTAGGCTTAAGCGGCAGGGACGGTGGCAAAATGAACGGTATTTGTAACTTTAACGTTGTAGTACCATCTGATGTTACCGCCCGGATACAGGAAATGCATATTCTTATTGGCCATATCATGTGTAAGGCAGTAGATGATCTTTTCAATTAAATGCCCATGCTAAGCCTTGAACAAACCCTATTAGCCAAAATTACAGATCTGCCCACGCTGATTAATAAAATTAACGGCTGGAAAAATGATAATAAAAAAATCGTGTTCACCAACGGCGTGTTCGATCTGCTTCATTTAGGGCATATCACTTATATGGCAAAGGCGGCTGAAATGGGCGATAAATTGGTTATTGGCCTGAATTCCGATGCGTCGGTAAAACGGTTGAAGGGCGAAAACAGGCCTGTTAACGATCAAAATAACCGCGCCGCGCTGCTTGCAGCTATGTTTTTTATTGATGCGATTGTAGTTTTTGAAGATGATACCCCTTTGAAACTTATTACCAAATTAATGCCGGATGTATTGGTAAAAGGTGCCGACTACAGCATTGAAAATATTGCCGGTGCAAAGGAAGTGCTGGCCAATGGCGGCGAAGTAAAAACTATTACCCTTGTAGATGGGCACTCGTCGACAAATATCATCAATAAGATAAAAGCACAGGTAAATTAAAGAGAAGAAGCTTAAAGATCAGCCATTAATTGATATTTTGCAAAATTAATCGGTATTCATTTATTCAATAAAACACTATTTTGAAGATCCTGGTTATCCGGTTTAGCTCGATGGGGGATATAATTTATACCACTCCTGTTGTGCGCTGCCTTAAAAAGCAATTGCCAGGTGCCGAAGTACACTTTATAACCAAGCCCGCATTTAAATATATTTACGACAATAACCCATACGTAGATAAATTGCTGCTGTTAAAAACCTCACTGTCAGAAACCATTGCAGAGATAAACGCCGAAGAGTACGACTATATAATTGATTTGCACAATAATCTCCGTACCTCAATTATTAAACTGCGAACGGGTATCAAAGCGTACACGTATAAAAAAAGTACCATCCTTAAATGGCTCAGCCTGAAGTTTAAACTAAAGCTTGCTCCGCCTACGCACCTGGTAGATCGTTACATGAATACGGTTAAGCCTTTAGGTGTGAGCAACGACGGGGAGCCAATTGATTACTATATTAAAGCAGAGCACCGGCTGGATGATTTGCTGCCAGCATCCCATCAAAACGGCTATGTGGCGTTTGTAATTGGTGCCACGCATTTTACTAAACGGATGCCCAATACCAAAATCTTCAGCATCTGCAATAAAATCACACAGCCTGTTGTGTTATTAGGCGGTCCTGATGTTCAGGTAAACGGAGATGAGATTGCTGCTGCCCTGGGCGCAAATGTTTACAATGCCTGTGGTAAAACCTCGCTGGACCAATCGGTATATCTGGTATCGCAATCGCGGGCCGTTATAGGTTTCGATACCGGACTTACACATATTGCCGAAGCATTCAATAAGCCGATCGTATCCGTTTGGGGCGGTACCGTGCCGGAATTGCTGGGTGTACAACCGTACATGGTTAAAGATGTGCTGGTAGCCGGCATTGACCTAAGCTGTCGCCCCTGCTCTAAATTTGGGTTGGAGAAATGCCCGCTTGGCCATTTTAAATGCATGTACAACATCCCCGAAGAACCTATAGCCGCATTTGTAAACAATCGCGTCGCCTCCCGGTTATAAAATCATGAAAACCTTATTACTTGTACGCCACGCCAACGCTTTGCATGAATCTGACAAGGGCGATTTTGAACGCCGCCTGAGCCCTACAGGCTTTGCCGAGGCTAATCAAATGGCTGATAAAGTAAAGCATGCAAATCGCGTTCCACAGTTGATCATCAGCAGTTCGGCAATAAGGGCCAACATCACGGCTACAATTTTTGCAGACGCCTTTGGTTTGGATAAGCCGCGGAACGATGCCGCCATTTATGAGGGTAACGATAAAAAGCTGCTTAGCATCATCAATAAATTCCCCGATAATTTCGACAACATCGCCCTGGTTGGTCACAACCCGGATATCAGTAACCTGCTTTTTTTACTTACAGGCCAGTATCGCGATGTGCCCACTGCTACCGTTGCTGCGATCAGTTTTGAATTTGACGAATGGGAAGCGATCAGCGCTAATACCGGCACGCTGGATTGGTACGAAACACCCGGCTAATTAATTGATACAATAGGCCTTGCCTGGCAACGAACGGATAAAGCCCTGCAACTCCATGTCCAACAATGTCATAGCCAACTGGCTTACCGGCATATTTGCTTTGATAGACAGGTCATCAATGGCCAATGGCGCTTTGTGCTGCTGAATGATGTCATAAATTGCTTTCTCGGGTGTCGAGAGGTCTATTGGCAGCATTAATTGCTCTGGTGCCGGCTTCAAATCACTATTCTTTTCCCACCCGAGGCTGTACGCCAAATCGGCAACGCAGGTTAACAGTGATGCCTTATTATTCCGGATCAGGAAATTGCACCCCTCAGAGTACTCATCACCCAATCTGCCCGGGAATGCAAATACATCTCGATTGTAAGAATTAGCTATCTCGGCTGTAATGAGCGCGCCACCCTTTAAGCCGGCCTCAACCACAACGGTAGCATCAGCCATGCCGGCAACAATACGGTTACGTGCCGGGAAATTCTCCCGGTTAGGGATGGTGCCTGATGGATACTCGGTAAGTAAACCGCCATTCTCCAGCATTTTTTGAGCCAGCCCACGGTTTTGACTTGGGTACATCTTATCATAGCCGTGCCCTAATACGCCAACGGTAGGCACATTATGATTAAGGCTTTCACGGTGGGCAGCAGTATCTATACCTAAAGCCAATCCGCTAATGATAATAATATTATACTCCTGCAATTCTTCTATCAGTTGCTTGCATAAATTGCGGCCGTAATCGGTTGCATTACGGGTGCCCACAATGCTCACTACCCGGTGCGTATTTAAATTAGCACCGCCTTTGGCATACAGCAACAACGGCGAATCATGGCAATTCTTTAACCGTTTAGGGTAACGGGCATCGGTAAAGTACAATACGTCGATGTCGTTTTTTTCAATAAAAGTAAGTTCAGCTTCGGCCTTTTTGAGTGCCTGGTCAAAGTCGGCCAGTTCTAATCTTTTCTCTCCCAAACCGCGTGCCTGCGCCAACACGTCTTTAGAATGGCGGAAGATGGCTTCCTCTCCCCCAAAATGGCTGATCATAGATTTAGCCAGCACAGGCCCTATCTTATGCACGAAGGTTAACGCAAGTTGGTGATGTATCGACATGATTTTGTTAGGCCTAAAATATAAATAATCCTAAAATTATTAGCAATGCAAGTTGAAATTGTTGCGATAGGTATAAATAGTTTACGAATCAGTTGCGAAAGACCGCCAGTTAATAACCTTTATGATATATCAATTCTTGATAGTTTAGCGCTCTCGTAAGGAACTACCGTTTTAACTTTAAGAAAACTACAAAAATAGTTTACAAACTATAAAAATAGTTTTACCTTAGCCTAACTATAAAGATAGTTGGCTATGAATATTAAAGAACTCACTAAAGCCGAAGAACAGATCATGCAGATTCTGTGGCAGTTAAAAGAAGCTATTGTAAAAGATATCCTGGAAAAGATCCCCGAGCCTAAACCGGCTTACAATACGGTATCGACTGTGGTACGGGTGCTGGAGGGTAAAGGTTTTATTGATCATAAGGCATACGGAAATTCGCACGTTTATTTCCCGCTCATTAGCGAGGACGTGTATAAAAAGTTCACGTTTGATAAGCTTATGAACAACTATTTTGATAACTCTTATAAAAGCTTGGTATCATTCATTGCCGACGAAAAAAAGCTGGGCCTTAAAGAGTTGGACGAACTGACCGAACTGATCAACAAACTTAAAAATCAAAAGAAATGAACTGGCTGCATTACCTTGCCGAAGCAAATATTTACCTGGGGGTGTTTTATTTGTGCTATTGCCTTTTGCTGACTAACGAAACGCATTACACCCTTAGCCGCATTTATCTTTTGCTTGCCTGCAGCTTATCGTTTGTGTTGCCTGTTACGCAGCTCGGCTTTTTAAAACCCATTGTCCCGGCCATTCAGGAGCAAACACCGGGTTTTGTTAATACCGTCACAACCATTCATATGGCTAAACCGCTACCTGTTTCCAACGAATTTACAGGGCAGGACGCAATGCTTTATGTTTACTTTATCGGTGCAGCTATGGCCTTCGGCATCTTTATGCTTAAGCTGTACAAACTGGTTAAACTATCGCGCAGTAAGAAATCGCAAAAGCGTAATGGATATATCGTGGTGCAGCTGAATAGCGAAAATACGGCATTTAGCTTTTTTAATTATCTGTTCATTGGTAAGGATATGGTACAATCAGGTACTATTATCGCGCATGAACTTGTGCACATCCGTCAGAAACATTCTATTGATATTATGCTGCTGGAGTTGATGAAGGTGATCAGCTGGTTTAATCCTTTTGTTTATCTCGTGCAGCGCAGCCTGAAAACAATTCATGAATATATTGCCGACGAGCGAACTGCCGCCCATGAGCAGGATGCGCTCACTTACTCTTCTTTTTTACTGAACAACGCCTATGGCATTCAAGGTTCAACAATTGCGCATTCATTTTTCAATTATAACCTGTTAAAAAAGAGAATCATTATGTTAAACAAAAACCGATCAGGTAAGTTAGCCAGGCTAAAATACCTCACAGTGTTGCCGCTTTGCGGCGGGATGCTCTGTGCATCTACACTGGCATTTGCTAAAAATTATGGGTGGGTAGATCTAACCCCAAAGCTATCCCCGGCCGCTAAACATTTGGTTAAACGACTTAAAATTGTCGATGGGGCGATAACCGCCTACTCTGACAATGTTGGGGTTAAAGAAAAAAACGGAACCACCAGAAAGTTTACCGTGAACAGTATAAGCAACGCCGACATAGCTTATCTACAAAGAGTTCACCAACTTAACGTAAGTATAGTTGAAGTTGATAGCGCTACACAAAAGGGTAATCCAGCTATAAATTTTCCCGCAGAGCAGCAAAACCCTAACCAACACATGCCGCCGCCGCCACCACCGCCTTATGACCCGGCTTTTGCAAAGCTAATTGAATATGTGGCCAAAAACACCCGATATCCGGCAAAGGCTTTTGAAAAAAAAGTAGATGGATATGTTTTGATAAGCTTGAAATTAAACGCTGCGCATAAAATAACCGATATGAAGGTAGATAAAGGCATCGGCGCCGGCTGTGACGAAGAAGCGATCAGGGCATTAAAAAGCTACAAAAGCAGCATTTCAAAACCCGCTGGCAACTATAAGTTAATGGTCAACTTCATTTTAATCGGTAAAGACGGATCGGCCATACATCAAAATAAACAAATTGATGCAGGCGCCGAAAACAACTACAGCTTTATCGGCCAGATAGATGTTAACGGCTATCTTGCACCGCCGCCACCACCGCCTGCACCGCCTAAGTTTTCTAAAGCTGCGCCTGGGTTGCCAAAAGTTGGGGTAGTGCGCTTTCCGCCACCGGCACCTAAAGCAACCAAATATATACCTGAGCCAAAAATTGAAGTGATACACTTTGCGCCGCCTGCCGGTAACTATGATACCAGTGCAAGCGCAAAAAAGGCTAAAGCAAAAAGATCTGCTAAAATCGGCAGAACACTTTTCCCGAAACCTATAGTTGAGTTTTTGCCTGTTAAAAAGAGCTCAAAAGCTAATGATACAGAACCAAAGGTTGGTGTTATCCGCTCTATGCCTGCGGCTTAATCAGCACTTATCCCTTTACGTAGATAACCTGCTTGGTTTCAAAAAACTCTTCCTCAAAGTAGTCTTTGAGATGATATTGCTGAACGGCTAAACCCGCGTCGGCAATTTCTTGCGTAAGGTCCCCGCCTTTTAAATACAGGATCCCGTTAGGTAATTTATTATTATTCGTCTTGCTAAACTTACCTTTTACCCAGGGGTAAAAATCTTTAAGCTGCGTTACAGCACGCGATACCACAAAATCAAATTTCTCTTTTATATCTTCAGCACGGGCATGGGTACCCTTAACATTCGTGAGGCCCAAAGCCATTGCAACCTCGTTCACCACCTTAATTTTTTTGCCGATAGAATCTACCAGGTGAAAATTCACATCCGGAGATAAAATGGCCAAAGGTACGCCGGGGAAGCCGCCGCCGGTACCTACATCCAATACGCTGGTGCCGGGCGCAAACTCCATCACTTTCGCTATACCCAATGAGTGCAGTACATGGCGCTCGTAAAGCAATTCGATGTCCTTTCGGGAAATTACGTTGATCTGGCTGTTCCACAAAGTGTACAGCTCCTGCAGGCGGGCAAATTGCTCTTGTTGCTGCAAAGTTAAATTCGGGAAATACTTAAGCAGGATATCAGATGTCAT
>NZ_CAXVWK010000011.1:0-18743 GCF_964263795.1 Mucilaginibacter sp. | reverse complement strand
TTTGCCTTCGGACTGCCGGGTGCGGATGAGCGCTGCGATGCGCTGCGCCACTGCTACCGATGCCGTTGCCTGATCGGCATAAACCGTTACCGGCAGCTTCTCATAACGCGTCTCTTCCAATAAGTTTAATCTTGCCATAATTTATGTTTGTAATGTATTGATCTGCAAAATATTGGCATAAAAAAAATCCCCACCGAAGCGAGGATTAAAACCAATTAACTATAAAATTAAATCCTCTATAGAGGAGAAACTAAAATGCCTGTTTAATGATCTGTATGCTATCATTGCTACAAACTTACTAAACCATATGTAAAATAGGAAATACTTTTTAAAATAATTTAAAAAGATTGTTTCTATAATTTGTCAGGAAACTGAGTTTTTTTACGCGCGCTAAGGTAATAAATAAGTAATCCAATTACATATGCGGCCAGGCACAGCAATGCTGCGTAAGGGTTTGCGCTAAAGCTGATAAAAATATTAAGGGTGACAAACCAATACGAAAGGATAAAGATAATGGGCACAAGAGGGAACCATTTAATGGTGTAGATATCCGATACATCTAAATGCTTTGTTTTTTTGCGTAGAATAAAAATGGTTATAGCGGCTAATGAGATACCGATTAGCTCAAAGAACATTACATACTTGAGCATATCGCTAAAAGAGCCAACAAAAAATAATATGACGAGAATAGCCACCACAAAAAAACTCATGCCAAATTCTTGCACCTGTGTTTTTGGATTTATCCTTTTAAATATCGGCGGCAATATGCCATCCTCGGCCATGGCGTAATAAACCCTCGGGCTCGACATGATATTTACATTTACATAGGCTACAACAGATACGAACATTAAAACAGATGTGATTTTATAACCCATGGCACCAAAAATAACCCCTGCCAGTGTAGCTGCCAGCGTATGGTTTTGCTGCAAGCCACCGATGCCTAACACGTAGTAATAAGCATAATTAATAGCCAGGTAAAGACTGATGATCACTGCCATCCCAAAAAAGATAGCTTTCGGAATATCTCTTTTTGCATTAATAATATCACCTCCAAAATTAATGGTTTGCGCATAGCCGGTGTAAGTGAAAAAAACCGCTACTAAACTTAACCCGAATGCCGTAATCATACTCCCGGTATGAGGGACAGCAGCGATAGGATTAACCGCATGGACATCGCTTTTAAAAACAACGGTACAAAGCAGCAAAATCATCCCCACCTTAAAAATTGTAAGGACATTTTGGGTTTGGGCGCTCAATTTTATACCTAAAAAGTTAATTGCGTACAATACCAGTACCGTTGCAATGGTGGTAAGCTTGGTGCCTGTGCTATTTTGCAGGTTTTGCGGTAGTAAAATAGGGTTAATATATTCGGCACCCAAAAGCGCCACTGCCGCTACAGATGCTGCGTTACTGATCACCAGTACCCAGTTGATCATAAAAGCAAAGGCAGGGTGATAACAGTAGGAAAATACTTTATAAAACCCGCCTGTAGTTGGGTAGCGGGCGCCAATTTCGGCAAAGGTGAGCGCACCGCACAAAGTAACCAGCCCACCGAATATCCACGCGCCAAAAAATATCCAGGCGTTACCTGCCTTAACCGCAACATCGCTGGGGGTGCCAAAAATGCCCATGCCAATTACCAGGCTTATCACAATCATGGTAAGGTCGAAGCGGTTAAGTTTGGGTACGATACTCATAAATGTTACCTATGTGTTTATTTTTTAAATTTATATTTTAACTTAATTTTTTATTTACCGTTTAAAAGTATTTAAATTCGATCAGTTATTTTTGTGCGACCCTATTCTAATACGACTATTTTGAACCAAATTAAACAATTATTACTTACGGGAATATTGTTGCTTTGTGTTGCGCCTGTTTTTGCACAGGCAAAAAAAGGGTCGCTCAAAAAAAAATCAGTATTTATCGCTCAAAAAAAATCTGCAGCGAGTGATCAATTAACAAGCTTTTTACAAAATACTGCGCAAGCCAACGTCGCTTTTAACTTCCCGCCGGGTTTTAAGGAAATCAAAGCACCTGATAACGAAGATTATTCTTTTGATTATGCGATGGAACTGCCCGGCCAGGAGTTTGAAATATGGCTACAGGTGCGTTCGCAAAAAGAAAATTACGCCAGTTATCAAAATTCACTTGATAACCGTAATACCCGCCAGGCCAACCCCGATTCGGTATACATTGGCCTGGGTAATGCCCACGCAATTGCATTTAGCGGCAGCCGCGATTTAAAAGCCCGAAACATCCCTTATAATATAGCTGCCCGATATAATGCCGATGCCGGTAAATCTTACCTGCTTACCCTGCCAGACCTGGCCGTAACCAAACATTACAAATACGCTTTACTGGTAACCCTGCAAAAAGATCGTACCGGGACCATTATGGCAGTTTGCTTTGGTAATGAAAAAGGCCCCGAGTTTTTCAAGAACATGGATAGGGCCAGTAATTGCGTAAAGTTTAAACAGTAGCCTTATAAATGTTAAGATGTTAGCACATTTAATATTGAATTAAGTGCAGGAAACTTATTTTTGCAATCGGGGCGTTTCGCATCCCCGAATTTTATCAAAACATGGCAGAGCAAGTAAATTATAATGACGATAGTATCCGTTCGCTCGATTGGAAAGAGCACATCCGTTTACGCCCCGGTATGTATATCGGTAAGCTGGGTGACGGCTCGGCCTTTGACGACGGTGTTTATGTGTTGCTGAAAGAGATTGTCGACAATTCGATAGATGAGTTTGTAATGGGTGCCGGCCGCACGATAGATATCAACATGAGCGATCATAAAGTATCTGTACGTGATTATGGCCGCGGCATTCCGCTGGGTAAGGTGATCGATTGTGTATCAAAGATCAACACCGGTGGTAAATACGATAGTAAGGCATTTCAAAAATCTGTAGGATTAAACGGCGTGGGTACCAAAGCGGTAAATGCGCTATCCAATTCGTTTACCGTACAATCGTACCGTGATGGCCGCACAAAAATTGCGGAGTTTGAAAAAGGCGAATTGGTGCGCGATGAACCTGAAAAAGAAACATCTCAGCGCAATGGTACAGCCATTAACTTTTTCCCGGATGATAGCATCTTCCGCCATTACCGCTTTATACCCGAGTTTGTTGAAAATATGATCTGGAACTATGTGTTCCTGAACGCTGGCTTAACTATCAACTTTAACGGGCAAAAATATTTTTCTGAACGCGGCCTTTATGATTTACTCGTACGTAACGCTGATGCCGAGAACCTGCGTTATCCCATCATCCACCTAAGAGGTGAAGATATCGAGATAGCCATGACACACGGCCAATCATACGGAGAGGAGTACTATTCATTCGTTAACGGCCAGCATACAACTCAGGGTGGTACACACCAGGCGGCCTTTCGCGAAGCGGTAGTTAAAACCGTGCGCGAGTTTTACAAAAAGGAATTTGATGCTTCAGATATCCGCGCATCAATTGTAGCAGCTATTGCTATAAAGGTTCAGGAACCGGTATTCGAATCGCAAACAAAAACCAAATTGGGGTCGCAAAATATTGGCCCCGAGGGGCCGTCTGTACGGGCCTTTATCGGTGATTTTTTAAAGCGTGAATTAGACAACTTTTTGCATAAGAACCCGGCTACTGCTGATGCTTTGCTTAAGCGTATCCTGCAATCGGAGCGGGAACGAAAGGATATTGCCGGTATTAAAAAACTGGCTAACGACCGCGCAAAAAAAGCATCCCTGCACAATCGTAAATTGCGAGACTGCAAACTGCATTTTGATGATAACCATGAGCGCAAACAGGAAACCACCCTGTTCATCACTGAGGGAGACTCGGCCAGTGGATCCATCACCAAATCTCGCGATGTGCAAACGCAAGCGGTGTTCAGTTTAAAAGGTAAGCCGTTAAACTGTTTTGGGCTTACAAAAAAAGTGGTTTACGAGAACGAGGAATTTAACTTGCTGCAGCATGCACTAAACATTGAGGATGGCATTGACGGCCTGCGATATAATAATATTGTAATAGCTACTGATGCCGATGTGGATGGCATGCACATCCGTTTGCTGCTGATGACATTCTTTTTGCAGTTCTTCCCCGACCTGGTGAAGGCCGGCCACGTGTCTATATTACAAACGCCGCTGTTCCGTGTGCGTAATAAAAAGCAAACCATTTACTGCTATAGCGATGAAGAGCGCCGAAACGCCATCGCCAGCCTTGGTGTTAAGCCAGAGATCACACGCTTTAAAGGATTGGGAGAGATCTCACCGGATGAGTTTGGGTTGTTCATCGGTAAGGATATCCGGTTAGACCCGGTGTTCCTGAAAGATGCCAATATCAAAGCCTTGCTGGAATATTTTATGGGTAAAAACACCCCGACCCGCCAACAGCATATTGTAAATAACCTGCGGGTAGAAAAAGATGATGAAAGCGTTAACCCGTTAGTGGCCGAACAGGTGGATAATGTGGAGTTGGATGTTGCCGTATAGTTTGCTTTTTATTTAAATAACCCCTATCTTGTATCCCCCTCTTTTTTGAGCGGGCTACAAGAATGACAAAACACGAAATTAAAATAGCCTTTAACGAATATGATTCTATTGAAGAGTTAAGCGAGGCAGATCAAAAACTATGTGCCGAAGCCGAAAGCGCTTTGGCATCTTCTCATTCTCCTTACTCTAAATTTAAAGTAGGTGTTGCAGTGAAGCTTAAGAGCGGTACCGTATTACACGCCAGCAACCAGGAAAATGTTGCCTATCCATCCGGCCTGTGTGCGGAGCGGGTAGCATTATTTAATTGGGGTGCAAACCATGCCGACGACCCTATCATTGCTATGGCGGTTACTGCACATACCAACGAATTTCCTATCTTGAAACCGGTAACCTCATGCGGATCGTGCCTGCAGGTAATGGCCGAATGCGAAAAAAGGCAAAACAGCCCGATGAAAGTGCTGTTGTACTGCATTGACGGCCCTGTATGGGTTATGAGTGGTGTCGACAGTATGATGCCGTTTGCCTTTTTTGAAGAACGTTTAATTCAAACCACATGAAATTTAAGATAATCCTGCTTTTTTTATTGGCTGCTACCGGAGTTGCTAAGGCACAAACCGGTTTCCCTTTCGATAACGAGATCCGCGATTTTAAAAAACAGGATAGCTTACAAATGCCTCCTAAAAACGGAATATTGTTTATCGGCAGTTCATCTATCCGCAAGTGGACAGATCTGGAGCAGCGCTTTAGCCAGTCGCCCATTATACGGCGCGGAGTAGGCGGTTGTACATTGGAGCAGTTGGTTGATTATTACACGCCTTATATCCTTTTCCCTTACAAACCGCGTAAAGTGTTTATTTATGCAGGCGAAAATGACATAGCTGCCGGCAAAACCGGTGTATTTGTAGCCCAGCAATTTACCAAGCTATGGGCAATGGTGCGCCAGAAACTACCAGGTGCTGAAATTTATTTCATGTCGATAAAACCCAGCCCAAGCCGTGCCAAATACATTGACCAGGTAAGGGCAGCCAACCGGCTGATCAGGATCTATCTCCTTAGCCGCAATAAAGGCCATTATGTAGATGTGTCGTCTGCCATACTTGATCCTGTAACCGCGCAGCCGGATGCATCTTTATTTGAAAAAGATATGCTGCATCTTAATAGCAGGGGTTATGATAAATGGCAGGCAGTTTTGCAACCGCTGGTAAAATAAAAAAGGTTGCCGGCTTAATACGGCAACCTTCCACTCAACATACTAAAACTAAAAGCTTATTTAAAAACGCTGTATACGTTAGTTATCTTCCAACCATCTGCTGTGTTGGCAACAGTTAAGTAATTGCTGCGTACAAATCCGTCGTAATGCATATCAACCCTTACTACGGCAACGTCGTTACTGTTTTCTACCACATGGGTGCTGGTAAGGCAGCTTTGCTGTACATTGCGGTCTTTTTTCATAAAATTTAACATCTCTTGTTTATCAAAACTTAGCATGTCATTGCCGCGCAGCATGCTAAATTTAACAGATTTATCAAGCACGTCATTCAAGCCATCTAGCTTGCCACGGGTAACGGCATTTACATACGTGTTAACTGCATAGGTTTTTGTCAGGTTAGCGCTGTTAGGCGGGGTATTGGCTTTTACGGTTCCGCATACAATAAGTAAGGCTAAACCAAGGATGATCGATTTTAAAGTTTTCATGGAAATTGTTTTTAGGATATTGTTAATTTGTATTGATAAGATGCAAGCCAAATCCGTTCGTTACAGCCTTAACTGTTAAAACGGCCTATTTAACAAACATTTAACATTTGCCATGCATGTGGCTTATATTTGGCTATGGTTGATTTTACTACCACCATTTTACAGTTTGGTGAATATGGTGATAAAACCGGCTGGACCTACATTGAGATCCCTGCGGATATATCGCAGCAGATAAAGCCCGGTGAGAAAAGGGCCTATCGGGTCAAAGGCTTCCTGGACAATTTCGAAATTGCCGGTAAATCACTATTGCCCCACGGGCAGGGCGTTTACATATTTGCGCTTAACGAACCTATTCGTAAAGCCATCCGAAAGGAGCGGGGCGCTATTTTGCGCGTGAGGCTGGAGCATGACGCGGATTTTAAACTGGAGATGCCCGACGACCTGCAGGAATGCTTTGATTATGAGCAGCCCGAGGCATTGGATTACTTCAACAGGCTGTCTAAATCGCACCGCGGATATTTCATTAAATGGATAAACGATGCAAAGACCGAACAGACCCGAGCCAACCGAATAGCCCTAACTCTTAGCGCAGCAGTCAGGCGAATGGATTATGGGGCGATGTTGCGAGAGCAGAAGAAGTTAAGAGAGTAGGTGGCGTGTTTTGTTTATAAAATCCCTGATGCTCCACATCCGCATTTCTATGCATTATCTTATCTTTACCCATCCAAATTTTTTAGCTAACGAATGAGTGAAGATCTAAGCAATCCTGATATTCCTGATAACAATACCGAAGATAACAAGCTTCAAAAAATCACCACCCTTGACGGGCTTTACGAGAATTGGTTTTTAGACTACGCATCGTATGTGATATTGGATCGTGCGGTGCCGCACATCAATGACGGCTTAAAGCCGGTACAGCGCCGTATCTTGCATTCGTTAAAGGAAATGGACGACGGGCGCTTTAATAAAGCCGCTAACGTTATTGGTAATACCATGAAGTACCACCCGCATGGTGATGCTTCCATAGGTGATGCCATGGTGCAGATAGGCCAGAAAAACCTGCTGATTGATTGCCAGGGTAACTGGGGCGACCCGGTAACAGGCGACTCGGCAGCGGCCCCGCGTTACATCGAGGCCAGGTTGTCAAAATTTGCATTGGATGTTGTTTTTAATCCGGATACTACCGTTTGGCAGGCCAGTTATGACGGCCGTAACCGCGAGCCTATTACGCTGCCGGTAAAGTTCCCGCTGTTACTTGCCCAGGGTGCCGAAGGAATTGCCGTTGGTTTGGCAACTAAAATTTTACCGCATAACTTTATTGAACTGATTGATGCATCTACGGCTGTTTTGCGCGGCGACAGGCCAAACTTGCTGCCTGATTTTCCTACCGGTGGTATGGCCGATGCATCTGCCTATAATGAGGGCCAGCGCGGCGGCAGGATCCGCGTGCGCGCCAAGATCATCGAGCGCGATAAAAAGACCCTTACCATAACCGAAATTCCGTTCACTACCACAACAGGCGGGCTAATTGATAGTGTGATATCTGCCAATGATAAGGGTAAGATCAAGATCAAAAAAATAGAGGATAACACCGCTCAGAATGTCGAGATAGTTATTCACCTGGCGCCCGGCATATCGCCAGACGTTACCATTGATGCCTTGTATGCCTTTACAGATTGCGAGGTATCTATATCGCCCAATACCTGTGTAATACAAGATGATAAGCCGCGCTTCATGAGCGTGAATGATATGCTTACTGAGAGCACGCATTATACCAAAGCGCTGCTCAAGCAGGAACTGGAGATCAAACTAAAGGACCTGATGGAGAAGATCTTCTTCAGCTCGCTTCTTAAGATATTTATCCAGGAGGGGATGTATAAACACCCTGATTACGAAAGTTCTAAAGATTTTGAAGAGGTTGTAGGCGTTTTGAACAGGTTGTTCGGGCCGTTTTTCCCGCAGTTTTACCGGGCGATCACCAATGACGATTACAAGCGATTGATTGATAAGCCGATGAGCAGCATCACCCGTTTCGATGTCAAGAAAACGGATGAGCAGATCAAATCATTAGAAGCTGAGATCAAAACGGTTAAAAATCACCTTAAGCACCTTACCGATTATACCATCGCCTGGTTTGAAAAACTGAAGGAGAAATATGGTAAAGACCGTGGCCGTAAAACGGAGTTGCGCACTTTCGATAAGGTGGAAGCATCACAAGTGGCCCTTGCTAACGTGAAATTATACGTAAACCGCGAAGATGGCTTTGTGGGTTCGGGTTTAAAGAAAGACGAATTTGTTTGCGATTGTTCGGATATCGACGAGATCATTGTATTTCGTGGCGACGGGCGTTTTATTGTGACCAAGGTGCAGGATAAAGTGTTTGTAGGTAAGGACATTGAGCATGTTGCCGTATTTAAAAAGAATGACGAGCGCACCGTTTATAACATGATCTATAAAGACGGGCAGAGCGGTGTTAGTTATATCAAACGTTTTTCGGTAACTGGTGTAACCCGCGATAAAGAATATGATTTAACTAAGGGTAGCAAAGGCTCAAAGGTGCTTTACTTTACCGCCAACCCTAACGGCGAAGCAGAGATCGTAACGGTACAGCTTAAACCGCATGCTAAACTCAAAAAGCTGAATTTTGACGAAGATTTTGCAGCCCTGGCTATCAAGGGGCGCGCATCCATTGGTAATATGGTTACCAAATACCCGGTTAAAAAGGTGGTATTAAAAAGTAAAGGCATAAGCACCTTAGCTGGCCGTAAAATTTGGTATGATGATATCCTTAAACGCCTTAACGCAGATAGCCGTGGTAAATACCTGGGCGAATTTGATGGCGATGACCGGGTGCTTAACGTATTGAGTAATGGTGTTTACGAGCTGACCAGTTTTGATCTGAACAATCACTTTGATGATAAGATGATACTGATCGAAAAGTACGATCCTTCCAAGGTTTTTGCCGTAGTGCATTACGATGGCAAATCCAAAAATTACATGGTGAAGCGTTTTGTATTCGAAAATACGGTAATCGGCAAGCAAACCAGTATCATTAGTGATGAAAGCGGGTCAAGACTCATGATCATCTCTGGCGCCGCGCAGCCGGTGGTTAAGGTAGAGCAACTGAAAGGCAAAACACTTATCCCCGAAATGGTAGAGTTAAACCTTACCGACCTGATAGACATAAAGGGTATGAAAGCGATGGGCAATCGCCTGTCTGTTCACCAGGTTAAAACTGTCGAGTTGATTGCCGAGCATGATGATGCGGAAGATGTACCAGACCCGGCACCGGATACCATAGAAGATACTGAAATAACCCTGACCGGCGAAGATAAGGAGGCAGTTGATACAGCGCCTGCAGCCGACATGGTGCCGCAAGCCTCACAATCTGCACTCTTAAATCCCTTTACAGAACAGCAATCTGTCCAACCGGCAAAAGTTTCATCTGAGAAACCGGCAGAGCCTAATGAAGTCAAGCCGGCTAAGAAGATCGATTTCGAGATAACCAATCCTAACGACATTGAAATAGATGATAAAGGGCAACTGGGCTTGTTTTAATAAGTAGCGGGGAGATATGGTGAAAAGGATCTTAATCAATGGGCCCTGGTGTTGTGTATCGCTTAGGCAAACGCGCAAACGGTTAACCACACGTTTGCGTTAGGCGATAACAATTTCTTAATGGACGCAATACTTATTTGGATATGCACGGTTTTGGAAAGGCTTTGTTTTTGTTAATGGCCATAACCTGGGTAAGTATTGGAATATCGGCCCGCAGCAAACGCTTTATGTGCCTGCGGTATGGCTAAAAAAGGGGATTAACGAAGTAGTGGTATTTGATCAGCTGCTTGGCAATCACCAGGAAATTTCCACACTGGATCATCCCGTGTTAGGCGAGTTGCCTGTTGCAAAATAGCAGAAAACACACATTCATCGTGCCTTTCTGCTATTTTACTTAAAGTCGTTTTAAAGAATCAGCAGAATAATTAAGATAACGATAAGGATAGCACCTATCGACAAATAAACACCACCGCCGCTAATAGCCTGGGCTTCGTGCTTCAGGTTTTTTAATTCGCTTTTCAATTCTTTCTTTTCCGCTTTGTCCAGGTGGGATTTATCCATCTCCTTAATTTCCTGCACACGCAATTTTATTTCATCGATACGAGCTTGCTTTTGCTCTTTGGTCATGTTGGCGGCCATTTCCATATAAGCCTTTTTATCGTCGGCAAGGTTGGCTGCCCGGGTGTTAGAGGCAGTTACAAAAAGCATTAATGTAAGAGCGATCAGGTATATTTTCTTTTTCATGTTTTGTTTATTGTATTGACGACGGTTTTAAACAAATGGTTGCATAGTCATATGCTGATAAAAAACGAAGCTTCAAAAACATGCCCTGTAACCACTTTTTGGATAGCTTCTTTTTGCGCAATATCTTTCTTATCACCGGTGCTGTCGGCGCAACCCAGCCATGGCTCGATACATAAAAAATCGGCGCCCGGTTTGGCCCACAACCCAAGATAGTTAAAGTGTGAATATTCTACCGATAGCGTTTCGTCATGCTTTGTGCTTTTAATCGTCACCATGCGCGATTTCAGGTCCTTAAACACTAAAGCGTCGGCGGCAAACAGATTACGTGTAAGCTGTAATCTTTGATTGTTTACGGGTACGGGGTGCGTTTGTCCGTCAAACAAACCCTCAGGGGTAAGCAGGTGGGTAACCAGCTTTTCCGGCGCTTCAAACTCTATATAATAATCTTCATAACGCTCACCGGGATGAAACGGCACATTAAACGCCGGGTGGCCACCTACAGAAAAGTAGATAGTTTTTTTATCCCGATTGATGAGTTTATAAGTTACACGCAAGGCATTTTCTATCAGCGTATACAGTACCTGAAAATCAAACTTGTATGGATAAACAGCCAGCGTTTTTTCGCAGTAAGGCAGTGAAAAGCCGGCGTGCTCGTCATCACTATCCAGCAAAATAAATTCCGACTGACGGGCAAAACCATGCCTTTTCATCGGGTAAGCTTGGCCGTCTACCAATAACTCGTCATTACTCAACTGGCCTACTATCGGGAACAGGTTAGGTGCGTGGTAACCCCATACATCGGGTTTGGCCTGCCAAAGCTGCTCTGTACCAGTTTGCTTATTATATAATGATGAAAGCTGCGCGCCTTTGGTATCGATAGCTACCTTCAGGAATTCATTTTCGAGGATCGTCATGCTTAAGTGTGATTTGGTAAGCTAAGCAACAAATTAGTCGTCGTCCTGTTTCTTTTTCTTCTCTAATATAACAAAAGCGCTGCGTTTGGGCGCCGGCATTATTGCGTTTTCACCTTTAACAGATTTCCATACTACTTCGTTAAGGTCCAGATCAGGTGCCGAATCTTCTTTGGCAAGATTAAAAGACTCGGACCGGCGGCTGCTTTCATTAACGGCAACATTGCGTTGATCCAGGCTTACCCGGGCCGATTTGGCTAAATACGGCGACAGGTCGGGCTTTGATGTAAAGCATTCATACAGTGGCATTGCAGCGGCATCATACTGGCTCATAGGGGGCAGGCCTAATATCAATTCAATCGTACGCAGTACGCCCGATGTAGAGTACATGTTGTGTATAACGGCGTTGCGTTTTACGTAAGGCCCTGCAACAAAAACTGGTGACCGGTGTGCATCAATATGGTCGGGGCCGTTTTGTGCATCATCCTCCAACACAAAAACTACACTCTCTTTCCAAACAGGGCTTTGCGACAGGTGGGCTATGAACTGGCCGACCGCCAGGTCATTATCGGCAACTGCAGCGATAGGGGTAAAGGCCCCTTTACGCTGCCCGCTGGTATGATCGTTAGAAAGACGGATGGTGTTGAACTGCGGTACGGCATTGCGCGTAACCAGCGAGTCAAAATCATGCGCCCAGATTCGCACCCGGGTAGTATCCTTAATGTTCATATCAAAGCCCGGCGCCTGCATGCAAAAATGCCCTTCAAGCGATTTAATATTAGCCTTTGGCTTGGCGCCGCCCTCAGCAAATTCGCCATAGGTACGGTATGTTAAGCCGGCGCGTTTACAATAATCCCAGATGAAGCCATCGCGCGGAAAGGCTGCCTTGCGGGTGCCTTCAAAATCATATGTACCGCCACGGCCGCCATAACTGGTCGGCCAGGTTTTTTCTACAAAGTCGGTAGCGTAAGCGGCCATGCTCCAATTGTGTCCGTCGGCGCTAACCTCGGCATCAACATAGAAGTTATCCAGCAGCACAAATTCGTTAGCGATGGCATGCTGGTTTGGAGTTACTTTTTTACCAAAGATGCATAATGATGTGTCGCCGTTCCCTGCTTCGGCGTCTCCCATTACCTGGTCATAGGTGCGGTTTTCTTTAATGATATAAAACACGTGCTTAATGGGCGATACATCTCCTTTTTTGCGTGGAATTGGGTTGCCGGCCTCGCCTTTGGCCACCTTTTCAATAGCGCTGGTAAACGGTGTATTGGCATACACTTGTTTGGTGAAAGCCTTAAGCTGGAGATCTGTCGGGGTTTCAATAAACGACAGGGTTCCCTTGAACAAACCGCCGATATATTGCTCACGGCTGTTGATGGCGCCGGTTTGATAGCCGCTGTTATCGGTTTTTTTAACGGGCTGAGGACCTTTAGGGTTGGCCATAGATGTGAAGCCTTTTCCGTTGCTCACCAAAATTTTACTGCCCAGCATTTTAACGTTGGTAGGGTACCAGCCAACCGGGATAAAGCCGCGGCTTTGGCTATTGCCGGGTTTAGATACATTAAATACCGCAAGGCAATTGTTATCTGCATTAGCAATGTACAGCGTTTTTTGATTGGCTGAAAGGGCGAAGCCGTTGGTAGTTGACCCGCTTAACTTGGTTGGATACAATGCAGTTGATACCGTCTCGAGCGTTTTGCGAGTTACGGTGTTGATAATGGATACCGAGTTATCGTTAGCGTTAGCTACAAAAAGTAGGTTGCCTTTTTTATTAAGCAATAATTCATTTGGGTGGCTGCCGGTGGAAATGCTGCTAAGCTTGCCAGTTTCAGTATTGTAAAACGCTACTTTATCGCCGCCCCATAAAGAGATATATATAGTTTTTTCATCCGGAGATAGCACGCAGCTGTAAGCCTCGGCAGCTAATTTAACTTTATTGAGGATGGTGCGCTGGTTAGGGTCTATGATGTAAAGCGAACTGTCTTCTTTAGTAACGGTGTAAAGGCGGTTGCCTGCCTTGTTTACTACCATGCCCGTTGGGCCTATTTTACTTTTGGGCCATGGCTGGCCTAATTTAATCGTATCAGGTTTACCCAGTTTATTATCGCTAAGGTTAAAAGTGAGAATGATATTATCATTACCACCGGATGCATACAGTTTACTTTCGTTATTGCTGAACGCGATCCCATACCATGATTTACCCAGCACTTTTTCGTCAAGCAGCTTTTCGCTCCGCGGATCTATCAGTTGTAGCGACTGTGTGCTTTGCCCATTATTGGTTACTGCCAGCAGTTTTCCTGATGAGGAAAGCTGCATATTTAGCGGCAGGTCGCCAAGTGGCAGGCTGCGGCCGGTGGGGCTTAATTTCCATCCGTTTGGTAAAAGCACCTGTTGAGTAGCGGCAATTGTACCGGGAGTTTGTGCAAAAGCGTTAGCGGTGATGGCTACTGCCGTAAGGGTTGTAAAAACTTTACGTATCATTTAAACATGCGTTATGTTCAAAATTACGCAAAGCTATGGTCAATTAGTCAGAGTTAACACAAACTTAACAGGAGCCTATTGCTTATCCACCTTTACCTTACTACGGATGGTGGAATCTTTTTGCGCATTGGTAAGTTTGTTATTGTTATTAAAGAGCGCACCTTCAAAATCGCCGTAGGCGGCGTTTGGGATAATAATGTATCGGTTGCCGAATTCATTGTGCAACCGCTCTGTAACGGCCAGCCTGTTTTGCTCAGCAGGGTGGTTATCGTATAGTACGTCAAAGTCTGGCAGGTTATCGCCACAAAGCAATATTATCTTATGCGACTGCAACACCTGCAGGCGGCGGCTCTCTTTACTGGATGATGACTGCCTCAAAAATAAGTGAACGTTATCCGCATTGGGCATGCCGTATTTTTGCAGGTTTTTTATGGTTGCGGCGCGCTCATCCTCCTCTCTGTTAGTAATGTAGAATACTGCAACCCCTTTCGATGCCGCATATTTAAAAAACGAGGGCGCACCCGGAACAGTATCTGCGATAGCTTTAGCTGTCCAGGCCTTCCAGGTGGCTGGTGAATAATCCTGGTTATTTAAAGCGCGCATTGCATCATACGGGCTGTTATCCAACACTGTTTCGTCTATATCGGTAACAACTGCCAGTGGTTTATCTGCGGGCTGTTTCAGCGCCTCATCTATGCGAATTTTGGCCAGATTGTAAGCCTGAAAACATAAAGCTTTGTACTCTGCCGACCGCTGCTGCCAGGCTGATGCCCAAACTTTGCCACCGTTGGTAATAGACGGCCCATCCGCTTTTGGTGCCACAGCCATTTTACTTACAGTAGAGCAGGCGCCGATGAAGAGGCTGCCTGTTATCAGCGCCAATAGTGATTTTTTCATATGATGGGGGTACATCGCCTTAACCGACAACGCATGCAATTTCGTTAAATTTATGTGCAACACAAAAAACATTGAGTTATCGCCCGGAATCTGATGAGGTATTAAATGAATGTCGCTTATAAATTTGCTACTCCGAACCTGGCCGCCAGTTCGTTAAGGTCGTTATAAACGGAATCAACCAGGGGGATACCGTTAATCAGCCGGTCGGTTTCGGCTTCCAGTTCCGGCTCGCCGGGAATAATCACTTTTTGATCGGGATCAACAGTAGTTGCCGACTTGAACCTTTCAATCCAGTTATCCATATCAGCCGCAAACTCTTCCAACGGCCGGAAACCATCTACCCGCATAGCGCCTACAAAATGCCCCAGCCCTAAACCGGGCGGGTTAGCCGGAGGTTCTAAAAACGATACAAACGGCGGCACCCAGGGGCCGTAATTTGCGCCCGATAGCACGCCTGATAAGATATCGACCGTGGCACCCAGGCCAAAACCTTTGTGACTGCCATGGTCACGGTTGCTGCCAAGGGGCAAAAGGGAACCACCTGATTTGAGGGCGTGCGGATCTGTAGTGAATTGGCCTTGTGCATCCTGGATCCAGCCTTCGGGTACCTGCTTACCGCTACGCTGGGCAATCTCCAATTTACCGTTGGCCGCCGCAGAAGTTGCCATATCAATAACCACCGGCGGATATTTTCCCGCAGGAAAAGCGTAGCACATGGGGTTGGTACCCAATAAGGGCTCATTTGAAAAGGTAGGCGCTACCAGCGGGCTTGCATTGGTCATGGCGAAACCGATCATGTGATTTTTAACGGCTATTAACGCGTGGTAACCGGCTATGCCAAAATGATTGGAGTTGCGCACCGACACCCAGCCCGATCCATATTCTGCCGCTTTTTTGATAGCCATATCCATTGCCAGCGGTGCAACAACCAAGCCTAAGCCGGCATCGCCGTCTACAGTTGCGGTTGTTGGGGTTTCATGAATAATCTGGATATTGGGCTTAGTGTTGATGCGGCCTTTGTCCCATAGCCTTACGTAGCCGCTTAAACGTGCTACCCCGTGCGAGTCGATGCCCCGTAAATCAGATTTTAACAGTACATCAGCAGCCAGCTCCGCGTGGTATTCGCTGCAGCCTATCGCTGTAAAGATGTTTTGGGTAAAAATGCGGAGGATTGGTGCGAAGATTAGCATGAGGCAAAGATAGCTATTCTTATAAAGCCTCTTTTAAGAATGATCTTAATAACCTTTTGACGCTTAGATTCACGTTTAAGGTAAGGTACCGCATCACACACGAAACTGGTGGTTACTAATGCCGCTCTGAAAGTTTATTGCGGCAGGCGTCCGTCCAACTTTGTGACTATTTAACTACCAACGAAAATCTTTACTCCGTCAGTACCGTAAACTTAAAATCTAACGGCTCAAAATTGCGGATGAGTTCATCGATGAAAAGCTGACCCCATTTTACATAGGCAAGGCCAAAGTTTTCGTTGCGCTCCTGTAGGCTGTTTTTAGGGAATATATCTTCTTTAATGTGTTCAATCTGCTCCAGGCGGGTTTGGTAATTGCGCTTTTCTGCTTTTACCAGTTTCTTTTGCAAATTATCCATAGCGTGTTTAAGGCGGGCTTGAACGGCGCTGGCTGATGGTTCTAAAGTACTGTCGATCTTGTGTGCGCGCAACCTGATCTTTTCGAATACGCGCTCAATTTCGCGCCACTCTTCTGTTATGGTAAGGTCGTGGTTGCTATGTTTTTGCACCCAGCTGCTTTTGATGTCGTCGGCACTTTTAAAGATATCGACCGGCGATAGCTCCATACTATTTATCTTGGCGGCCGTTTCCTTTTTGATCACCAAACCACTGTTACGCAATATAAGTATAGGGAAATCAATGCCATAATGGTCAAAGTTTGATTTCAGTTCCAGCCAGTAAACCAACTCTGCACCACCGCCAATGTAGGCAATGTTGGGCAGGATGCATTCCTGATAAAGCGGGCGCATTACTACGTTGGGGCTAAATCTTTCGGGTGAAGTCTTGATCTCCTGTTTCAGTTCCTCCTCGGTAAAACTGATGTCAGTATTCATTACGCTGTAACGCTCGTTCTCAAAGACCAAACGCTCGCGAAGCTGATCTTTCAGGTAAAAAAAGTTAATCTCGCGCGGGTTGACCTGGATATGTACGCCTAACTTGGTCAGCTGCTCATTAACAGCGCTGATGTTCTTAAAACTGTTTTGTTCGATAATGTCGCGCTCAATGATAGGGGCAAATTGCTGCTTTAAACGGTGATCATCAGCATCGATAATTACCAGGCCGTACCTGCCAAAAATGGCATTGACCAGGTAACGGGTAGCATCGGCCAGTTTATCAAATTTAGTATAAGCGGTTTCTACCATCTGGCCTAACTCCTCGGCATGGCCGTCTATGCCTAAAACGCCTTTGTATTGATTAATGGCCTGGCGCATGGTATCAGGGTTTATACGCCCTGTTGCACCCGATGCTTCATACCACCAATGCACTTTTTTGCCGCCGATGTTAGTGTAATTGATCTCGGCAAAATCATGGTCTTCTGAAGCCATCCAATAAACAGGCACAAAGTCTTTGTCGGGAAAAGATTCTTTTAACTGCCTGCACAGCTTTATAGCGGTAACTATTTTGTAAATAAAATAAAGCGGGCCGGTGAATATATTGAGCTGGTGACCTGTAGTAACGGTGTAGGTGTTATTATGGCCAAGCAGATCGATCTGTTGCCTGATATATTCGGCTGCGTTTAATTCGATCTGTGTAGGGGATGCACTTTCATGCTTTTTGAAATACTGCTCCTGCAACACCTGTACTAAGAGCGCCCTATCGGCTACTACTTTTTTATTGTTGAAGAGTTGCGCGAAACCATCCATGGTAGGGCGGTAGCTGTAAAATGACCTTAATTCCGGAACATTAGCCAGGTAATCGATAACGGTTTGGGAAAAATACCCGGTGTCTTTATAGTCAATACAGGCTGCGTCCATGGTGTTTCGAATGTCGGATATTGAATTTCGAAAGTAAAATATCGAAACTTAATTCAATTATGAGTGTCGAATTTAGATTTTAAAATCTTAAATCAAACATAGTACAGCAAAATCGGACTTATTTTACAATTTGTCCATAAAGGTCAAAATCCTCGGCGTTGTTGATGTTTACATTAACAAAGCTGCCAACCGCGGCGTAATTTACAGTCGCATCAATTAACACTTCGTTGTCTACCTCTGGCGAGTCATATTCCGTGCGTCCAACAAAATAACCGCCATCTTTTTTATCGATGAGCACTTTATAAGTATTGCCAATTTTTTCCTGGTTCTTATCAAAAGAGATACCCTGCTGAACTTCCATAATAGCATCGGCCCGTTCCTGCTTTACTTCTTCCGGCACGTCATCTATCAGTGAGTGCGCGTGTGTTTTTTCTTCGTGCGAGTAAGTGAAACAACCTAAACGATCAAATTTGGTATCCTCAACCCATTGAACCATTTCTTCAAAGTCGCGCTGAGTTTCGCCGGGGTAACCGGTGATCAGGGTAGTACGCATAGCAATGCCGGGCACTTTATCGCGAATCTGGTTCACTACATCGATAGTCTTTTGCTTGGTTAAACCGCGGCGCATCGATTTTAGCATGTTATCGGTAATATGCTGCAGCGGCATATCCATGTATTTGCAAATGTTATCGCGCTCGTTCATGGCATCCAAAATCTCCATCGGGAAACCGGAAGGGTAGGCGTACTGTAAACGGATCCACTCGATGCCGTTAACGTCGGACAGGCGGCGAAGCAACTCATCCAAATTACGTTTGCCGTATAGATCGAGGCCGTAATAAGTGAGATCTTGAGCAATCAGGATCAGTTCTTTTGTGCCTTGTTGGGCCAGCGAAGTAGCATTTTTAATCAGCTGATCCATCGGTGTGCTTACGTGCTTGCCACGCATCAGCGGGATGGCACAGAAAGAACAGGGGCGGTTA
>NZ_CAXVWK010000010.1:0-38687 GCF_964263795.1 Mucilaginibacter sp. | reverse complement strand
TACCGTAAGGTAACGGCTAAAGGCAAGGAGCAATTCCAGATCGTACTCGATAAAACACCGTTCTACGCCGAAAGCGGCGGCCAGGTGGGTGACAAAGGCGAGCTGGTTTTCCCTAACGGCGAGATAACCGAGGTAACCGATACAAAAAAGGAGAACGGCCTAATCGTTCACTTTACGGATAAATTGCCATCGACACCTGAGGATGCCTTAACCGCTATTGTGGATGCCGAAAAACGCAATAGCACTAACAATAACCATAGCGCCACGCATTTGCTGCATGCTGCCATGAAGCAGGTATTGGGTGCCCACGTCAATCAAAAAGGTTCGCTGGTAAATGCCGACTACCTGCGTTTTGATTTCTCGCACTTTGCAAAAGTAACCGAAGAAGAACTTGCGCAGATAGAATCAATCGTCAATGGAAAGATCCGCGAAAATATATTTCTGCAGGAAGAGCGCAACGTGCCTTACCAGCAGGCAATTGCCAGCGGCGTAACCGCTTTGTTTGGCGAAAAGTACGGCGATAATGTCCGCGTTATCACATTCGACGCCGCGTTCAGCAAGGAGCTTTGCGGTGGTACACACGTAAAGGCAACCGGGCAAATTGGTTACTTTAAGATAATTGCAGAAAGTGCCGTTGCCGCGGGTGTTCGCCGTATAGAAGCGGTAACCGGTATTGCTGCGGAGAACTATATTATCGAGCAAACCAAACTAGTGCAGCAGCTAAAAGAGCTGTTAAAAAATCCAAAGGATATTGCCAAAAGCATCGAGACCTTACTGGAAGAAAACAACCGGTTGAAAAAGGAGATCGAGAGATCGGTACTGGAAAAATCATCAGGACTGAAAGACGAGCTGGCTAAAAAGGTTGACAAAATAAACGGAATCAATTTCATCGCCCAGAGGGTATCCCTGCCTAACGCCGATGCGGTAAAAAACCTGGCTTATCAGCTTAAAGATATCGTATCTGATTTGTTCCTGGTATTGGCTGCCGATATTAACGGCAAACCGAATATTACCGTAATGATTGCCGAGAACCTGGTAAAGGATAAAGGCCTGCATGCCGGCAATATTATTAAAGAACTGGCCAAAGAGGTAAAAGGTGGGGGCGGCGGTCAGCCGTTTTACGCGACCGCCGGCGGCAGCGATATAAACGGTATTGATAATGCATTGGCAAAAGCCAGGACGTTCATCGGGTAGTCTAAATATTACCCAGGGTCATTTCGAACGAGCGACATTTCGTTCTGTTCCCGTTCGAATCGCATGTGTTGTTAATTAAATAATATCTGCATAAAATATAATTAACATTATATTTGACAGGTTTGATCAAGGCTGAGCATCAGCTGAATATACAGTATGACAGTTCTAAATAGCAGCGTGAGTGATAAATATGAGTTAGTTGTTGGGTTAGAGGTGCACGCGCAATTATCTACTTTAAGTAAAGCTTTCTCAGCAGATTCGGCAGCATTTGGCGCTAGTCCTAATCATAACGTCAGTCCGGTTTCCCTTGGCCATCCCGGAACCTTGCCACGCATTAATAAGCGCATGGTTGAGTATGCCGTTAAAATGGGTTTAGCCTGCCATTGCAGCATCAATCTTACTAACACCTTCGCCCGTAAAAATTATTTTTATGCTGATCTGCCTAAAGGTTTTCAAACCACGCAGGATCAGCAGCCTGTGTGTTTAGGCGGATACGTAACCGTTAAACTGAGCGACGGTTCTTCAAAAAATATTGCCATGCATCATATTCATATGGAAGATGATGCCGGCAAAAGCACGCATGACCAGCACGATGAATTTTCACTGATAGACCTGAACAGGGCAGGGGTGCCACTGATCGAGATCGTATCAGAACCCGATCTGCGCAGCGCCGAAGAGGCAGGACAATTTTTAACCGAAATAAGGCGTACGCTACGTTACCTGGATATTTGCGATGGCAATATGGAAGAAGGAAGTATGCGTTGCGATGCCAATATTTCTGTCCGGTTAAAAGGCGCGACCGAATACGGAAACCGTTGCGAAGTAAAAAATCTGAATTCTATCCGTAATGTACAGCGGGCTATCGAGCATGAGTTTGCCCGGCAGGTAGCGATTATAGAAGAGGGTGGTCATATAGATCAAAATACGCTGAATTTTAACGCTGATACCGGCGAAACATCGGTACTGCGTTCAAAAGAAATGGCTAACGATTACCGCTACTTCCCCGAGCCTGACCTATTGCCGGTGCGTATTACCGAAGCAGAACTCGACAGCATCCGTAAAAATATGCCGGCGCTTCCGCATGAGCTGTTTGCCAGGTATACCGGTCAGCTTGGCCTGTCCGACTACGACGCAGGAGTTATTACCGCTGATAAAGATTTCGCCAATTATTTTGAGGCACTGATAGGCCAAACCAATAATTATAAATCTGCCGCTAACTGGCTGATGGGGTCGGTTAAATCGTATCTGAATGACCATAATACTAATATTGCCGATTTGAGCCTTACGCCACAACAGCTGGCAGGGTTAATAAAGCTGATAGATGAGGGTAAAATAAATAACTCCGTAGCTGCTCAAAAATTATTTCCGGAGATGCTGAAAGGAACTGGTAAAAGTGCCGACCAACTGGCTAAAGAAATGAACCTGTTGATCAATCAGGATACATCAGAAGTGGATGGGTTTATCCGTGCGGCATTAGCTAAGTTTCCTGACAAGGTAGTTGAATACCAAAAGGGTAAAAAGGGCGTTTTAGGCTTGTTTATGGGCGAGGTAATGAAACTTTCTAAAGGGAAAATAGACGCGCAAAAAACAAACCAGTTATTGATAAGGGAATTAGAAGCTAAATAGTATAATGAAAATCCGTCTGAACATTTGCCTGGCGTTATTGGCGTCGGTAGTTTTATTCTCCTGTAAAAGCAAAGATGACTTTACCATAAAAGGTACAGTTAGCAATCCCGGTAATTCAAAAAAGGTTTATCTTTTAGTGGCCGATACTACACAGGTAAGCATTATTGATTCTACCGACCTGAACGGCAGCAACCAGTTTGAATTTAAACATCCCGCACCTTATGCAAATTTATACAAGTTGCGTATTGGCGGCAGCATATTTGACTTTGTTGCAAAGAACGGCGACGACCTGCAATTTGAAACCGACATAGCCGACCTGGCGCATCCATATAAAATCTCCGGATCAGATGCATCTGAAAAGATCAAAGAATTTAATAAGATCAGTAATTTTTACGGTGATAAAAACAGCAAACTTTCTGACGAGTATACCGCCAAATCTGAAGCGCTTGGTAAAGAATCTGATTCGCTGATCAAGGTTTATATGCCGCAGTTTCAAAAAAACATTAGTGACTATAGTACAGAGGTTTTGAAGTTTGTAAAGAATAACAAAAAATCGCTGGCAGGCTTTTATGCGGCTACCTCCCTAGATCAGTTTAAGTACGAAAAAGAATTGGTAGCCTACGCGAACGAGATCAAAGATGAGTTTAAAGATAACCCGGGTGTACAGCGCTTTATTAAACAAATGGAAGCAGCCAAACCGCTATCCGTTGGGCATAAGGCTCCTGAATTTGCTATGCAAAGCATTGACGGCAAACAAATTAAACTTGCGGACTATAAAGGCAAATACGTAATGCTTGATTTTTGGGCATCATGGTGCGTTCCCTGCAGGCAGGAAAACCCTAATGTGGTTAAGCAATACAATAAGTTCAAATCAAAGGGCTTTAACATTCTGGGAATATCGTTAGATACAGAGAAGAAAGATTGGGCAGGCGCGGTAAGGGCTGATGGCTTAAGCTGGACACATGCATCTGAATTACAGCGGTTTGATGGCGCAACAGAGCGTCTCTACCGTATTGAAGCCATCCCCTCAAATTACATCATCGACCCGCAGGGGGTTATCGTCGCTAAGAATGTTACCGGCTCTGATCTTGAAGCTTTCTTAAACAAAACGTTCAATAAGGTTCAATAAATAGTTAACATACTGTAAAAATTAACAATTTGTTAATGTACCTTTAACTGTTAGCTATCATTAAGATTATACTTTTATGCAAAAATTAACCTTACATGAGCACTGGTAAACAGAAGATATTGATTGTTGACGACGAACCTGATATTTTAGAGTTGATTGAATACAACTTAAAAAAAGAGGGTTACCAGGTATATTCTGCCCGTAACGGGCAAGAGGCGGTGGCCGAAGCAAAACGGACACAGCCAGACCTTATTGTGTTAGATATTATGATGCCTAAAATGGATGGCATCGAGGCTTGCCGCATCATGCGTACCATGCCAGAGTTCAAAAATACGTTTATGGTATTTTTAACCGCCCGCAGCGAAGAGTACTCTGAAATTGCCGGCTTTAATGTTGGCGCTGATGACTACATCGCAAAACCTATTAAGCCACGTGCGTTGGTTAGCCGCATTAACGCTATCCTTCGTCGTAATTCATCACCAGAAGAAGTTATTGATAACAAACTGGAAATTGGCGACCTGGTGATTGACCGCGAAGCTTACCTTGTTTACAAAGATGGCGTAAAGGTTGTACTGGCAAAAAAAGAGTTTGAATTACTTTACTTACTGGCATCCAAACCGGGCAAAGTTTATACCCGTGAGGTGATCCTGAAAAGTATCTGGGAAGATTCTGTAGTGGTTACTAACCGTACTATTGATGTGCACGTACGTAAACTGCGCGAAAAATTAGGGGATGATTGTGTCGCCACCGTAAAAGGTGTCGGCTACAAGTTCGAAGCATAATAAAAACGGCCTCCAAATATTGGAGGCCGTTTTTGTTTAATGCCTTATATATTAAGCTTTTTTAGCGGCTGGTGTGTATTTTTTCGCAGCGGTTGCCGTCTTCTTAGTTGCTGGCTTAGGTGCAGTAGTTTTTTTAATCGATGCTACATCTGCCTTAGCTTTGTCACTTACCGCTTTTGCTTTGGTTGTAGCCTTTGCTTTAATACCTGTTACCGCTTTTTTTGCAGCCGTTGTTTCGGTTTGGGCTTTATGAGTAACTGCCTTCGCTTTGGTATCGGCTTTACCTTTAATATCGGCAGTTTCTTTTTTTGCTTTATCAGTAGTTTCCGTTGTTTTTTTGGCAGCCGAATCTTTAGCTGCTGCTGCTTTTTTCGTTACGGCGTTTTTTGCTGAACTTGCTTTTTTTGTTACTGAGGCCTTTTTGGTTGAAACTTTTTCTTTCAGATCATTGAATTTATTTTCAGCTTTATCTTTCAGGTCTTCGGTATTTTCTTTGGTGCCATCCCAAAATTCTTCAATAGATTCTTTGATCTTTTCAAAAAAGCCTTTCTCTACTGGTTGTGTGCTTTTGGTGCTCATAATGTTTTATTTAGGTAAATAGATTGATAGATAAGTGTTTAACGCGTGTCAATTTATTTTGTTTGGAACAGGCCGATGGACGGCTGGCTAGCGTTCCCGTCTTTTTATTTCATTTATTCTTAAAATTATAAAGCGTATTTTTGCAGGCTATGAAGTTTCCAAAGTTTGCCGACCTGATATTATTTGAAGATGATGATGTGATTGTGGTTAATAAACCGCCGTTCATCAGTTCGTTAGATGAGCGGGAGGGGGGCGAGGTAAATATGCTGCGCCTGGCTAAACAATATTCTGCCGATGCACAGATCTGCCACCGGCTGGACAAAGAAACCTCCGGCGCGCTGATAATAGCCAAAAACCCTGAAGCGTATCGCTCGGTATCCATGCAGTTTGAGCGACGTAAGGTAAAAAAGGTTTACCACGCAGTTATAGACGGGACACACGTATTTGATGAGCTTTTCATTGATCTTCCTATTCTTAACGTGGGCAAAAGCAGTGTAACGATAAGCCGGCAGGATGGTAAAAGGGCCGAAACCTGGTTTCAGTCGCTTAAATATTTTAAGCACTATACACTGGTAGAATGCCGGCCGGTAACGGGCAGGATGCACCAGATCCGTATTCACCTGGCTACCCAGCGCGCCTCTATCGCAGGTGACGACATGTACAAGGGCCAGCCGGTAATGTTATCGAAAATTAAACGTAAATATCATTTAGGTAAAGATCAGGAAGAACTGCCTATCATGAAACGGTTTGCCCTGCATGCCTATGAGGTTACTTTTAAACTGATGAATGGTGAGGATGTAACTGTTCATGCCCCATATCCTAAAGATTTTGAGACGTTACTGAAGCTGCTTGAAAAATTTGATTTGTAGCTCGCAAGACAGAACTGTCCTTATAAGCGTAGATATAAGCTATACAGAAGATCAGAAACATATTCGAAATCTTACCGAACTAATCTTTCTGGTAAACCAAGAAGTGTTGTATCGGCATAAACTCACCATCCTGCACCAACTGAAACCCATTGGCTTTCATTTCTTTATTTACCTGCGTTACACTCATTTTGTGTAGTTCTTTTATGGCTACTGCCGGGTCTTCAGCACGGTACTCTAATAACAACAGTTTACCGTTTGGTTTAAGTGCTTTACGAATGCCTTGCAGCATCTCATGCGGGTAATAAAGCTCATGATACACATCAACCATTATCGCCAGATCTACAGCAGCATCCGGCAGGTTTGGCGACTTATCAGACCCTTTAACAACCGATACGTTCAGCTGGTTTAACTTTTTGCTTCGGTCTTTTAAATAGGCGATAGCGTCATCCTGAATCTCTACCGCATAAACCCTTCCGTTTGGCACACGGCGGACAATTTTAAATGTGTAATAACCTGTGCCTGCACCTATATCTGCAACTACACTGTTCTTTTTTAATGGTAATTTAGAAATAGCCAGTGCGGTATTTTCTTCTTCTTGCCGGTTGTTACGTTCCAGCCAGTCGGCGCCTTCAAAGCTCATTACCTGTGCAATTTCGCGCCCATAATACATTTTGCCCTTGCCATCACGGCTTGCCGGCTTATATGTGTATGCAGAATCTGTTTTAGGTTTTTGCTGTGCAGGGCGATGGGTGCAAAGCAAGGGGAAGATCAACAAAAAGGATAACCGGAGATAAAGCATAATTGATAAACACCCTAACTACCGGATAGTTTAGCGATTATTTATCCTGGGTACTAGAGATTAATGAGGTTGGTTTCGCGGGCGATAATATCTGCTACGCTGGTTTCTGACAGGATTTTTAATGAAGCATCGCGCACTTCAATAAATACATCCCGGATTCCGCAGGTATGTTCCTGGTGGCACTCATCACAGCGGTGATAAAAGTTTAGACTGGCGCATGGCACCATGGCAATGGGCCCATCGGTTATGCGCATGATATTTACCAGGAAAATATCTTTGGGGTCCTTATTTAAACTGTAACCACCACCCGCACCTTTTTTGCTGTATAAAAAACCCGCATTACGCAGATCAAGCAGAATCTGCTCCAGGAACTTTTTAGGGATCTTTTCAAGCTCGGCTATTTTGGAAATTTGCATAGGCGGGTTGCCCATATTTTTACCCATCGCCACAAGGGCTTTAATAGCGTATTTTGTTTTTTTAGAGAGCATTTACTGATATAATTCACAAAAGTACGCAAACAAATTTGTTAAAGCATAATGTGAAAAAATTACCCGTTGTTAGTTTTGTCAGAATGGCCCAGGCTTTTATCGGGGCAAACCACATCTCTTATTAATTGCTTTAGCTCCTTAATTTCCGGGAACCGCCCCCGGTCTTTTCGGTCAAATATCACCTGGTCGTCAACCCGTATAGTGTACCTGCCTGCCGTTTCGCTTGGTTGCAGGGTTATGCCATAAACATCATCGGTAAAAGTGCTTAGCAATTCCTGCGCCATATAGGCGGCGCGCAACATCCAGTTACATTTTGGGCAGTACTCAATAATAACGGTAGGTTTCATGGCTATAAATGTAGCCCTTATTTGGAAATGAATTTATAAAGGTACGGGGCTTTATGCGCACCGCCGCTGTATTTTTTATTAAGGCGTTGTAATATGCCGATAGCCAGCATTTTACGCTGAAACGCGGGGCGCAGCAATGGTTTGCCTAAAATTGTTTCGTAGAGAGATTGCAGGTTGCCCATAGTGAATTCGGCAGGCAGCAGGTTAAATCCGATCAGCTGATCGTCCAGCCGGTTGCGCAAGGTTGTTAACGCCGTCCGGATAATTTGCGCATGATCCTGGATCAATGCCGGCAATTTGTCCAAATCATACCAGCCACAACTGTCAAACAGCTTGTCGGGTGTGGGTGTAACTTTAGTAAAATCTACCAGTGCATAATAGCCGATGCTGATAAAGCGCTTCAATAACCAGTGCTGTGGCTCAGGGTTGGCACCGTTAGCTTTCATGATCGCTTTAAAAGGTTCCGGATCAAAACGGGCAACGTCGCCAAATACGTGAAACTGCTCTAAAAATATATTTGTAAGGCCGGTGCGTTGGGTGGCAACGCGCATGGCAGCATCATCAAGGTTCTCATCCTGTTTAACAAAGCCGCCCGGCAGTACAACATAACCCGTTTTGCTATACTGCATCAGCAGTACTTTAAGTTGGTTATCGTGAAATCCGAAAATTACGGCATCAATGGCAAGGTTGTGAATAAAGCCTTCGCCGGCAGGGTCACTTTCATTATTTTTTTTACGCTGCATAGAATGATTTACGTGCGATAATTTGCTAATGCCAATAATACAAATTATTATTGTAACATAATGATACAATAAAGGTCTTTAACATCAAACTACATGAAAAAATTAGGTTTACTGCTACTTGCGCAAATGGCCTGCGCTTTAACCTTTGCTCAAATGCAAGTCAAAATTGCCAACGGAACCCTGGAAGGTACCAATGAGAAATCGGGTGTACATAGTTTCAAGGGCATTCCGTTTGCCCAGCCGCCAATAGGTGACCTGCGATGGAAAGAACCGCAACCTGTTAACGGGTGGACAGGCGTGCGCAAATGTGACTCGTTCGGGTACAATGCCATGCAGAAAAAAGTATTCGGCGATATGGGCTTTCGTTCGCCGGGAATGAGTGAAGATTGCCTTTATCTGAATGTTTGGGTACCCGCAAAGCCTGCTAAGGAAAAATTACCTGTGCTGGTTTATTTTTATGGCGGCGGTTTTGCAGCCGGCGATGGTTCGGAACGCCGTTATGATGGTGAAAGCATGGCTAAACGTGGTATTATTGCTTTAACGGTAAATTATCGCTTGGGCGTTTTTGGGTTTATGTCGCACCCGGAATTAACCAAGGAGTCGGCGCACCAGGCGTCTGGCAATTATGGTTTGCTTGATCAGGCCGCGGCACTGCGCTGGGTAAAGGAAAATATAGCTGCTTTTGGCGGTGATCCTAAACGGGTGACCATAGCAGGGGAGTCAGCGGGTTCCATAGCGGTATCTGCACAAATGGTGTCACCCTTATCAAAAGACCTGATAGCGGGTGCAATTGGTGAAAGTGGTGCTATGATCAATCCTACGCTGCCTGCTATACCTTTAGCTAACGGTGAGCAAAATGGCGTTAAATTCGGTGAGAAAATAGGTGCGACTACACTGGCTGCTTTGCGCGCTATCCCGGCAGATAAATTATTGGATGATGCCTCAAAACCAGGCACGCCGCCAATGTCACCAACTGTCGATGGTTACTTTTTGATCAAAAAACCTGAAGATTCATTCGCCGCAGGTGAGCAGGCCAAAGTGCCATTGCTTGCAGGATGGAATTCGGCCGAGATACCGTTTCAGGCTGTAATGTTCGGACTGCCTCCAACGCCTGAAAACTACATGAAACAGTTGCAGGTGTTTTACAAAGATAAAGCCGGCGAAGTAGCCAAACTTTATCCGGGCGCAACAGAAGCTGAGGTAATCAGATCGGCTACAGAGCTGGCCAGCGACCGCTTTATTGTTTACAGTACCTGGAAGTGGGCAGATGCCCATGCACAAACCAGTGGCAAGCCGGTTTACAGGTACGTATTCTCGAAAGTTAAACCACCAATGAGTGCTAAAATGGCCGGTTCAACACCAGGCCTGGCAGGTGGATTCAACAAAAATGATCCGGCTAAACCTGCGCCTAAACCACCACAGGGCTATGCAGGTGCGCCACATGCTTTTGAAATTGAATATGCAATGGGAAACCTGTCAACTAACGACGCTTACGCCTGGACGCCTGAAGACTATAAAGTATCTGAAACAATGGAGACCTACTTTGCTAATTTCATAAAAACCGGCAACCCCAACGGAGTAGGTGTGCCTAAGTGGTCGGCCAATACAAAGGGCAGCCCGGTATCATTTATTAATCTTGATGTTAAAACCGTTCTTGAAAAGGAAAGCGCACAATTAAAGGGAAGATATCAATTCCTTGATAAAGAATACATGAAATAATAAGCCGAAACAACCGTTCAAGCCGCCCTTATTAAAGGGCGGCTTTTTTGTTTAATGTACGTTAACCTTTTGCAGATCACTTCTTGGCGGGCCGGTAATTACCTTACCATCGGTATCAAACCTGCCGCCATGGCATGGGCAATCCCAGCTTTTTTCTGATGGGTTAAAGCAAACAATGCATTTAGCATGCGTGCAAACAGGGTTTAACGCTGTTACTTTTCCTTCGGCATCTTTATAAACGGCCAGCTGTTCGCCATCATATTTCACAATGGCACCTGTGCCTGCTGCAATTTCTTTAAAGGAGTCGATAGTGTCTGTCGAGAACCTGTCAGCAATAAAGCGGTAAGCTACATCCGCATTCTCTTTTACAAAATCCATAAAACCTGCAACCGGTTTTATCCTGCCTGTGCTAAACAGATCGGCATATGCGTTTTCCGAACCTACTATAGCATCACTTATAATTTTACCGGATATGGTGCCGAACATCATACCGTTGCCGTTATAACCGGTAGCTACGTACATGTTGGGATAGCCGCCGGGTAATAGGCCTATATAAGGTAGGCCATCTGCAGGAATGTAATATTGCGCAGACCATTTGTACTTAATTTCTTCGACCTCGTAATATTGACGGGCATAATTTTCTAAAATTTGGAAAGCCGCTTCCGGGTCGTCGTGCCCGGTTTTATGATCTTCTCCGCCAAGTACCATTATCTTTTTGCCGTTCACTACATGCGTGCGGAAATAGTGATACGGGTCTTTAGAATCATAGGTCAAACAATCCGGATAATCGGCGTCGTTTTTTAAGGTCAAGCCCAGCACATAGCTTCGGTAAGGGGCACATTCAAAATCAAAAATATTAATACCGGGAGGAAGGTGCGTAGCGTAAACCAGGTTCCTGGCTTTGATTTGTATACTATCACCAATTGCAGTATGTATATCGTCCTCAAATTTGCTGTCGCGAATAAATGTATTTTCTAAAATGACACCGCCGGCATCAGTAAATGCTTTTGCCAAACCAAACAGATATTTTATGGGATGGAACTGGCCCTGCTTTTTAAAAACGATAGCCTTTTTAAAAGGCACCTTGACGCCGTTGGTGTCGGCTATATCAACTTCAATACCTGCTTTTTGCGATGCAGCTAAAATATTATCCAGCGCTTTTACCTCGTCATCTGTCTCGGCGTACAAATAGCCGTCTTTGTACTCCAGGTCGCAATCAATTTCATATTGATTAACCAGGTTGGCAATCATCCCGAAAGATTCCTTACCGCAGTTGGCTAATAATTTAGCAGCTTCTGCACTAAAGTCGCTTTCCACATCCGCGTAGGTAGCATCAAAAAATGTATTTAGGTGTGCGCTTGTGCCGCCGGTAGTACCGTAGCCTAAAGTGTAAGCCTCGGCAATAACACACTGCCTGCCGTTTTTTTGCAGCAGCAACGCGGTGGTTAAACCGGTTATGCCACCACCCACAATAAGGGTATCGTAAACGGTAGCGTCATAAAACTTAATTGATGATGCGGCCAAATCAAAGGGGCCTTTCTGCCAGGCACTCATCGTTTTGCCGTCACGTTGTGTTTGTTTGCGGGTAGTAGTAATGTTATTTTCCATGGTGGTCAGGGTTTAAGAAAAAGGCCATCTCCATTTTTGTGGAGACGGCCTTGATACAGGCACCAATTGACAAACAAATGTGGTGCCACCCTTTACTATGGGTTAAAAAATTAATTTAATAATATTAAAGGTGGATCACCTCGCCATACGCATCAGCAGCGGCTTCCATTACTGCCTCACTCATGGTAGGATGAGGGTGAACAGATTTAATGATCTCATGACCGGTAGCTTCCAGCTTACGCGCGGTAACTACTTCGGCAATCATTTCGGTAACATTGGCGCCCAGCATGTGTGCACCTAAAAACTCACCGTACTTAGCATCAAAGATCACTTTTACAAAGCCGTCTTTAACACCTGCGGCACTTGCTTTGCCCGATGCCGAGAATGGGAATTTACCTACTTTGATCTCGTAACCGGCCTCTTTAGCAGCTTTTTCAGTATAACCAACAGAAGCAACTTCAGGTGAGCAGTAGGTACATCCCGGGATGTTGTTGTAATCTAAAGGCTGCGGATTTTGGCCTGCAATCTTTTCCACACAGATAATACCTTCGGCAGATGCTACGTGAGCCAGGGCCTGTCCTTTTACAATGTCGCCTATAGCGTAAACACCATCAACGTTAGTTTTATAAAAGTCATCAACCAATACTTTGCCTTTATCGGTTTTAACACCGTTTTCTTCCAGGCCGATACCTTCTAAATTTGTGGAGATACCGATGGCTGATAAAACAATTTCTGCTTCTAATACCTGGTTGCCGGTTGCAGTTTTAACATTTACTTTACAGATGTCGCCGCTGGTATCAACCGACTCAACAGTAGAGCTGGTCATGATATTAATGCCCTGTTTTTTAAGGCTGCGTAAAAGGCCTTTTGAAATTTCTTCGTCTTCCAACGGTACAATGTTGTCTAAAAATTCTACAACAGTTACCTGTGTGCCAATAGAGTTATAAAAATAGGCAAACTCGATACCGATAGCGCCTGAACCTACTACAACCATCGATTTTGGTTGTTTTGGCAGGATCATGGCCTGGCGGTAACCTATTATTTTCTTACCGTCCTGTTTAAGGTTAGGCAACTCGCGTGAGCGGCCGCCTGTTGCCAGGATAATGTTTTTTGCGGTAAAGTCTTTAGTAGTGCCATCGCTAATTTTTACAGATACAGTGCCTTTGCTTTTAAGCGAGCCATGACCTATAATAACATCGATCTTATTTTTTTTCATTAAGAACTGCACACCTTTGCTCATGCCATCAGCAACACCGCGGCTCCTTTTAATAACGGCTTCAAAATCAACTTCGCCGCCACTGGTTTTAATGCCATAATCGGCAGCGTGGTTTAAATACTCAAATACCTGGGCGCTTTTTAATAAAGCTTTGGTAGGGATACAACCCCAGTTAAGGCAAAGACCGCCCAATGATTCTTTTTCAACTATGGCTGTTTTTAAACCCAGTTGCGAAGCGCGTATGGCTGCAACGTAGCCACCCGGGCCAGAACCTATTACAATTAAATCGTAGTCCATATAGTTATGTGTCTGTTTTTTTAATTTTAAAGACCAAAGCTAACCAAAAAGCGGGGAATAGACAAAAATTGAGCTGATCCGTGCTTTTTTTACCCTGCTGTCACACACCTGCACAAACTTAACACCATATAGTTTGAACGGGCCTTATTAATGCAAATATTACAGTAAGAATTCATCATAATTTCATTTTAGACCGATTATCACCCAAAATGTTGAAAAATATAAAAATAATGTTAACACTAACTTAACATTGGCAATCAGTTGAATATCTATATTTGTGTAAAATTAAATCACTTTAAAAGTTCAACAAAAACAAACAAGTATGAGGAAGCATTTACTCTTATTATTATTCACCCTTTTTACTGCAACAGTTGCCTTTGCACAGGTAACTACAAGTAGTATATCGGGTACTGTAGTTGACGAGAAGGGTTTGCCTTTGCCGGGTGTTACCATCACGGCAGTGCACACACCTACCGGTACCAACTACGCAACCGTGTCACGCGTTGATGGTAGGTACAACTTACCAAACTTACGTGTTGGCGGTCCCTACACTGTAACTTATTCTTTTATTGGTTTCGGAAGCAATGTTCAAAATGACATTAACCTTGCTTTGGGACAGGAATCGAAAATTGATTCTAAATTGTTACCAAGCAGCCGCCAGTTAGGCGAGGTTGTGGTTACAAGCACTCAAAACAAGGTAATTAACAACTCAAGAACAGGTTCACAGGAAACTATCACCCGTTCACAAATTGAGCGTTTGCCAACTATCAGCAGGTCTATCAGCGATTATACCAAATTAACGCCTACTGCTAATGGTAGCAACTTTGGTGGTCGTAACCAAAATGGTAACAACTTAACTGTTGATGGTGCTTTATTTAACAACTCATTCGGTTTAGCAAGTTCATTAGGTGGTCAAACCAACTCTCAGCCAATTTCTTTGGATGCGATTGAGCAGATCCAGGTAGCTGTATCTCCGTTTGACGTTACTCAGGGCCGTTTTGCAGGTACAGGTATCAATACCGTAACCAAATCTGGTACTAACGAATTTAAAGGAACTGCTTACTTATACAAACGTAGCGCAGGCCTTGTTGGTTTAAACTCATTAACTAACACAGTTATCAAACCAACTATCGATTATACCCAACGCGGTATCAGTGCGGGTGGTGCAATTGTTAAAAACAAGTTATTCTTCTTTATCTCTGGTGAGCAGGAAAGAATCAGCGACCCTTCGTCGTCATTCAGTGCTTTACGCCCGGGCCAATCAGCAGGTGGTAGTATTTCACGTGCTACTTTAGCAGATTTAACTGCTTTACAAACTTTCTTGAAAACCAAGTACAACTACGATGCCGGTGCTTTCGAGAACTTCAATTTACGTACCCGTTCAGATAAAATCACTGCGAAGTTAGATTGGAACATTGATAAGAACAACACGTTATCTGTAAAGTACTTTTACTTGAAATCTTTACGTGACGTACCTCCAAGTGCTTCAGGTTCACCTACCAACGGTCGTAGCCCAAGCATTAACGTATTGCCGTTCTTTTCATCTTATTACACCATCAACAACAACTTTAACATTGGTATAGCTGAGTTAAATACCCGTATCGGTACCAAATTCGCTAATAAATTAACTGTTGGTTACCAGGCGCTGCGCGATTTCCGTGGCTCACCGGGTGGTGGTTCATTCCCATTGGTTGATATCCAGGAATCAGCATCAACCGGTAACTTAACCTCATTTGGTTACGAGCCGTTTACAGCTAACAACTTGTTAAATACCGATACTTACCAGTTTAGCGATCAGTTTACCATATTTGCCGGTAAACACGAGATCAACATTGGTACTGCAAACGAATTCAACAAATTCAAAAACGGATTTGCACCTAACTACAATGGTGGTTACCGCTTTAATAGCTTAGCTGATTTCTACGCTTCAGCTAACCAGGGCTTACCAACTGCACAACGTTATGATTTCCGTTACTCTGCATTACCTGATGGTTCTTTCCCTTTTGCAAACATCAAAGCTTACACTATTGGTTTTTACGCACAGGATAAATGGCAGGTTAATGACAACTTTAAGTTGACTTACGGTGTACGTGCTGATATCCCTGTATATAACACCACAAGCGAGTTCAACTCAGCTGCTGCTGCTTTAACCCGTTTCCAGGGTGGTTACCAGGTTAACACTTCACAATATCCAAAAACAAGGTTGCAGGTATCACCTCGCGTTGGTTTCAACTGGGATGTTAACGGTCAGGGTACAACCCAGATCCGTGGTGGTGCGGGTATATTCACTGGTCCGGTTCCTTATGTTTACATATCTAACCAGGCAAGTAACAACGGTGTTCAATTTGGTTCATACAGCCTTGTACCTGGTACAGGCGGTGTTGCCACAACAGACCCACGTTTAGTATTTAACCCTAACGTTGATGCTAACAGGCCTACAGGTGCAGCTGCAAACACTTCTTATAACCTTGCAATTACAGATAAGGATTTCAAATTCCCATCTAACTTCAGGGCTAACGTAGCTATCGACCAAAAATTACCATTCGGTATCATTGGTACTTTAGAAGGTATCTACTCTAAAGATATCAATGCAGCTTACTATGTAAACGTTGCATTGCCAACTTCAGGTACTACTCTTGCAGGTCCTGATCCACGTTTCCGTTACAGCAGCACTACTGTGTATCCGTCAATTCCGGCTGCACAAGGTGGTAACACTGCTGCATTGCCTAACATTACCGATGCTATCCTGCTTAAAAACACAAGCAAAGGTTATGCTTACAGCATTACCGGTCAGTTACAGCGTACATTTAAAGAATTCTACTTTAACGTAGCTTACACTTATGCTGATGCACGTTCGGTAAATGATGGTGGTTCTATTGCACAATCAACATGGAGAGATCGCCCGGTAACTAACGATCCAAATGCTGATGTTGCTTCTTATACCAACTTCCGTCAGCCTAACCGCGTTATTGCTTCAATGTCATACCGTAAAGAGTACCTTAACCATTTGGTAACTTCAGTAGGCTTAACTTACGAAGCTGCTAACGTTGGTAGCGCATCTTATACTTACAACGGTGACGTTAACGGTGACGGACAAACTTCTAACGATTTAATGTACGTTCCTAAAGATGCAACTGATATCGTTTTAGTGAAAGATAACACAACTGCGGGTGCTAACTTTGATAACCGTTCTGTTGGTCAGATCTATGCTCAACTTAACGCTTACATCAATCAGGATCCATACCTGAGCAAACGCAGAGGCAAGTATGCTGAGCGTAACGGTCTGGTATTACCTTACTTCCACCAGGTAAACTTTAACTTCACTCAGGACGTATACCAAACTTCAGGTAAAATCAAAAACACCTTACGTTTTGAATTTAACATGATCAACTTAGGTAACTTCCTTTACAGGAACTGGGGTAACTACAAGTTTGTTAACCGTGCAGGTATCTTAGCTTACAAAGGTATTGATGCTGCTACAGGGAAACCAACTTACTCATTCCCTTACTTTGATAATGCTAATCAAATACCACTTACCAGCACATTTGGTAACGGTACTTCACAAGCATCACGCTGGCAAGCTCAGCTTGGTTTCAGATACATCTTTAACTAAGCAAAGCTTAACATAAGCAAAAAAGCCTCCCAATTTGGGAGGCTTTTTTGCTTTAAAGGGTTTAGCAGTTGAAAATGTGATCCGTTGCGAACAACAAAGCCCTGCCGGACCGGCAGGGCTTTGTTGTTCAATATCTGTGAGGCAGGGATAAGCTAAAAGCTGCCTTTTTAATTTAGTAAAGCCAGGCGGAAACACTTGATTTTACCTCAAATTTATGTTAACCCACGTTTTTTGTAAAGTGCTTATTGTTAACAGGTTAAATGAAAATTTAAAAAAAAGTGTAAACCTTTGTTAATAGTTGTACCGTTTTTTAATGGTAAATAAATTCTCCGTAAGGCGAGTTTACCGTTACCTGTTTTTTGTTGGCTGCTTCTACATGGCCGATGATCTGCGCTTCCACACCGAAGCTTTGTGAAATGCTGATCAGATCGGCTGCGATCGCTTGCGGTACATAAAGCTCCATACGGTGCCCCATGTTAAATACTTTATACATTTCCTGCCAACTGGTATTTGATTCCTTTTGGATCAACTCAAAAAGCGGTGGGACGGGGAAGAGGTTATTTTTGATGATATGCAGGTTATCTATAAAGTGCAGCACTTTAGTTTGGGCGCCGCCACTGCAGTGCACCATTCCGTTTATCTGGCTGCGGTACTTATCTAACATGGCTTTGATGACAGGCGCATAAGTACGGGTGGCCGATAATACCAGCTTACCGGCTGTTACTTGTTGCCCGTCGCCGATGTCAATTTTGTCGGTAAGGCCTTTGCTGCCCGAGAAAACAAGGTCGGCAGGAACGGCCGGGTCAAAACTTTCCGGGTACTGATTGGCAATTGTTTTGTTAAATACATCATGGCGTGCAGAGGTAAGGCCATTAGAACCCATCCCGCCATTGTATTCCGTTTCATAATTAGCCTGCCCGTAGGATGCAAGGCCAATAATTACATCGCCCGGCTTAATACGGTCATTGGAGATCACATCTTCGCGCTTCATGCGGCAGGTCACGGTCGAATCTACTATTATCGTCCGCACCAGGTCGCCAACGTCGGCCGTTTCGCCGCCTGTAGAGTAGATGCCGATGCCGGCTTCACGTAATTCGGCAAGGATCTCTTCGGTACCATTGATTATGGCTGCGATCACCTCGCCGGGAATAAGGTTTTTATTACGACCAATGGTTGACGACAGTAGGATGTTATCCGTAGCGCCTACACAAAGCAAGTCGTCCAGGTTCATGATAATTGCATCCTGCGCTATACCGCGCCAAACAGATAGGTCGCCAGTTTCTTTCCAATAGGTATAAGCTAATGACGATTTGGTGCCGGCACCATCGGCATGCATAATATTGCAGTAAGCGGCATCGTTAGTTAATATATCAGGGACTATTTTACAGAAGGCTTTAGGGAATATACCTTTATCAATGTTTTTAATAGCATTATGTACATCATCTTTTGATGCAGACACGCCCCGTTGATCGTACCTTTGCGAAGAATTCATGGGCAAATATACTGCTTAATAAATTTTTGAGCGTCAAAATTATTACTTTGCCATTTCTACAAACTGCTATGTTAAAATCCCTTGGTTACAAAATTACCCGCTGGCGCTTAAACCGGGCCACACAGCGTAATTTTCTTATCTATTGTAGTGTTGCGGTCGGGTTAATTGGCGGGCTTGCAGCTGTAGCATTAAAGTTTCTGGTGCATGTTATGGAAGATGTAAGCCGTAACATATCCTCGCACTTACCTTTCCATATTATATATGTGTTTTTACCCGCGTTTGGTATTTTACTTACCGTAGCGTGGCAGCACATTGTTAACCGGGATAAAATGCAGAAGGGTATTGGCAATATTCTCATCAATATTAAAAAGAACCAGGCAAACATCCGCAGCAACAACATCTACTCGCATTTAATAACCAGTTCGTTAACGGTAGGGTTCGGAGGGTCATCAGGTTTAGAGGCACCAATCGTATGTACCGGTGCGGCAATTGGGTCAAATTTCGGCCGTATGTTTAACCTAAGCCCATACGAAAAAACAGTGTTGATAGCGGCAGGTGCTTCTGCAGGTATTGCGGCGGTTTTTAACAGCCCAATCGCGGGGGTACTATTCGCCCTGGAAATACTTATTGGCGAAATCACCATCCCTACGTTTATACCATTGCTCATAGCATCAGCCACGGGTGTGGTGGTTGCAAAGGTTTTATATTCCCGCCAATTATTTCACCTTGTTACCGAGGGTTGGGTAATGGGTGCGCTGCCGTTTTACATTATCCTCGGCCTATTAAGCGGCTGGGTGGCCGTATATATCACCAAGGTTGCAGGTAAGTTAGAGAAGGGTATTTTTTTAAAGCAAAACCGTTACGTGCGTGCTATTGGCGGCGGGCTTTTACTTGGGGTGATCATTATGGTGTTTCCTGCGCTTTTTGGCGAGGGTTACCATTATCTGCAGGAAATACTGAATGGCAATATAGAAGTACTTAAGGACGAAACTTTTTTTAGCGAGTGGTTATCCAACCCCTGGTTAATGTTGCTGTTTATTGCAGCGCTTGTTTTAACCAAGATTATTGCTGCCGGTGTGACTATTGGCTCGGGTGGTAATGGCGGCACATTTGCACCCACTATGTTTACAGGGGCTTTCCTGGGGTTGTTTGTAGCGTTTGGCGTTAACCAAACCGGTATCATTCATTTAAGCACCAGTAACTTTATCGCAGTTGGTATGGCCGGCGCGCTTAGTGGTGTATTGCATGCCCCATTAACCGCAATATTTTTAATTGCCGAAATTACCGGTGGCTATGTGCTTTTTATACCGCTGATGATCGTGTCGGCAATATCTTACATCATATCACGCATGTTTAGCGAACACAATATGTACTGGCATGAATTAGTACATGAAAAAAATATCCATCCGGGGCAAGATCATAGTATGCTTGCACAGATAACTTTAGACAGCGTTATCAACCGCCAATTTATCCCGGTTACCAGCCATATGCCCATCAAAGAATTTTATAGTATTTTATCAACCAGTCATGCAAATATTTTCCCGGTGGTTGATCATGATGGTGTGTTGGAAGGGGTGGTGCTGATGGATGAGGTACGCAAACATTTGCTTAACGTAATAAAAGACAGTGACACTATTACCGATATTATGGTTGCACCACCAGCTGTAGTAGCCTATGGCGAGCCGGTAAGCCATGTGATGGACCTGTTCGACCAGTTTGATGTTTGGCAACTGCCGGTGATAAAGGAGGGGCGGTTTGTTGGATTTATCTCAAAATCGGCGTTGCTGGCCAAATATCGCGATGTGATCATCAGTCAGCACCATCAGGCAGATATATTTGCGAGGTAATAAAAAGGCCCTTGTTTGTATACAAGGGCCTTTTTGCTATTTAATAAACAGCAACTCCCGGAATTTTGGTAGCGGCCATAACGAGTCGTCCACCAGTTGTTCCAGTTTATCTACTTCATAGCGTATCGGCTGAAAATAGCTTTTAACTCTTTCGTCGTAACTGATAGCCCGGTCACGCAGATCATCAATCTTATTAGCTTTTTTACGCTCATCAATCATTTGTTCAACACTGGTCTTGATAACATTGATGTGCCCGGAGATCTGTTTGATGATATCCATCTGTGCAGCATAACTATCTGTGTCCAAACCAATGTCTTTTAAGCCTTTGACATTTTCTATCAATTTAGATTGATAAGCCACTGCCGCCGGGATAATCACATTCATTACTAGTTCGCCCATTACGCGGGCTTCTATCTGCAGTTTTTTATAGAAGCTGTCTAACAATATCTCATGGCGGGCATGTGCCTCGCGTTTGGTAAACACACCGGTTTCGGCAAAAAGGATTTCGCTTTTTTCTGATATGAATGCATCCAGTGCTTTCGGAGTGGTCTTGATGTTAGGCAGTCCACGTTTTTCGGCTTCCTGTTCCCATTCCTCACTGTAACCATTCCCCTCGAAACGGATGTTTCTTGATTCCTTAATGTATCGTTTAATAATGGTCATTAAAGCCACATCCTTCTTTTCGCCTTTCTTAAGCAGCTTATCAACATCGTATTTAAATTTTTTAAGCTGATCGGCCATGATTAAATTAAGCACCGTCATGGGGCTGGCCGAGTTGGCCGATGACCCTACGGCCCTTAGCTCGAACTTATTGCCCGTAAACGCAAATGGCGATGTCCGGTTCCGATCTGTGTTATCTTTAAGTATCTGTGGTATTTTTGGAATGCCCTGCCACAGCGAGTTTTCCTCCTTGATCTTTTTGCTCAATCGCGATGTGTCTATCTCATCAAGAACTTCGTTTAGCTGGCTACCTAAAAAAATAGAAATGATAGCCGGAGGCGCCTCATTGGCACCCAGCCTGTGGTCATTATTTACCGACGCGATAGAGGCTCTAAGCAAATCGGCATGTTCATGAACAGCTTTGATGGTGTTTACAAAAAATGTCAGGAACATCAGGTTGTTTTTGGGTGTCTTGCCCGGCGACAATAAATTCTTACCTGTATTGGTGATCAGCGACCAGTTGTTATGCTTGCCCGATCCGTTGACACCAGCGTAAGGTTTCTCATGAAGCAATACTTTAAAGTGATGTCGTCTTGCCACGCGGTCCATTATATCCATCAGCAATTGATTGTGATCGATTGCCAGGTTAATTTCTTCATATATAGGTGCACACTCAAATTGTGACGGAGCAACCTCGTTATGCCTGGTTTTTAACGGAATACCTAATTGCAAGGCTTCGGTTTCCATATCCTGCATAAAAGCGTAAACACGGCTTGGTATCGAACCAAAGTAGTGATCTTCTAATTGCTGGTTTTTTGCAGACATATGGCCGAACAAGGTACGGCCGGTTAATGAAAGATCCGGGCGGGCGTTAAATAAGGCGGTATCAACTAAAAAGTATTCCTGCTCAATGCCGAGGGAGGCATTCACTTTTTCTATGCTTTTATCAAAGTAGTGGCAAACGTCAACGGCAGCCTTATCTAACACGCTTAAAGTTTTTAGCAGTGGCACCTTATAATCTAAAGCCTCGCCGGTATATGATACAAATACGGTAGGTATACACAAGGTCCTGCCAATTATAAATGCCGGGGATGATGGGTCCCAGGCGGTGTAGCCGCGTGCTTCAAAGGTGTTACGTATTCCTCCACTTGGGAAACTTGATGCATCCGGCTCCTGTTGCGCAAGGGCATCACCGCTAAAACGCTCAATAGATCCGCCATCAGCAGTAGGTTCAAAAAAGGCGTCGTGTTTTTCGGCGGTAGTGCCGGTCAGTGGCTGAAACCAGTGTGTGTAATGTGTAGCGCCTTTGCCCATAGCCCATGATTTCATAGACGATGCTACCTGTTCGGCCATGTCTCGTGGAATAGCCACGCCATTGTCTATTGAGTCTACAATAACGTTGTAAGCTTCGGTAGACAAATACTCCTTCATTTTAAGCTTATCAAACACATTAGCATTAAAATAATCGGAAATTTTGTTTGAAGGGGTCTTTATCTCAGGAATTTCCCGGTTTTGTACGGTTTGTAGCGCTTGAAATCTAATGCTGGGCATAATTATATTGATTGGATGCCCAAAAGTAAGATTATAAAAGCTTAACGCCTTTCCAATTCTTACAAATATTGTTTGTCGTCAAAACTAACTGTATGCATATCAAATACAAGATGCCAGTTGCAGTTTAAATAAATTTTTTAAATTAATGATTGAAAATTAAGTAGAAAATTAGATAGATTTAATTACAAAATTGCTATTTATCAATTTAAATACTGCCTTTTTATTATTATTTTAATAAAAGTAATGATTTAATTACAGATTTTCAATATAAATATTGTTTTGACTTTATAAATACCTTATTTTCATAAAAATACATATATAAGTATCTAAATATTGTGATTATTTGATTGGTTACTTCATGTAAATGCATACTAATATTCAAAATGGCATTTGCGAGGCTATCATAATTGACAATCTTTAGATATTATGTTAAATATCGTTCACAAATACACACTAAATAATACAAACCCTAAACAAATGACAATGAAAAAGAAATTTTTACTATTACTTTTACTGGTAGTATCCACTTTTGCCACTCAAGCCCAAGATACCACTAAAGCAGACCCACCTTTAATGATCTCGGGATCGGTTGACACGTATTTTAAGTACGATTTCGCCAAACACAGTAATATTCCAACGAGTTTTGCTTCCGATCAAAATTCCATATCCATAGGTATGATAGATCTGGCCCTTAAAAAGAAGATTGGTAAGGCTGCTTTTGTTGGAGAGATGTCTTTTGGGCCGCGTGGTCAATCACAATCGATTTTGAATGATCCAAATGATGGCAACAGTTATCACGTACAAAATCTGTATGTATCTTATGATGTTACGGATAAATTCAATTTAACTGGCGGCTACATGGCTACATTTGTTGGTTATGAAGTGATTTCGCCGGTTGGTAATTTCAATTACTCAACCTCATATCTTTTCACCAACGGGCCGTTCCAAAATGCAGGCGTCAAAGCCACTTATTTATTCAGCGATAAAGCCAGCTTAATGGCAGGTATCTTTAACGATGCCTGGAACGTTTATACTTCGGTAAGTAAAGTAAATACATTTGGTGCGCAGTTAATGCTTGCGCCGGCTAAAGGCTGGACAGCATACATCAACCTTTTAACCGGCAAGTTATCAGGTACAGAAATTGACCTAACCACATCTTACCAAATTACCGATGCTTTTAAATTAGGCCTTAACGCCGCTGATTTCTCGGCTGCTGATGCGGTAGGTACGGGTGGTTTCTCTGGTGTGGCGTTGTATCCGCAGATTGCAGTGGCTAAAGATGTAACACTGGGCCTGCGCGGCGAATATTTTAAAACTAAAAACGGCAGCGTTACTACTTTCGGCCCGGCGCCCGGCAGTTCGGTAACGGCATTTACTTTAACTGCCAATATAAAAAGCGGCCCGCTTACGCTTATTCCGGAAATGAGGTTGGACAACAACAAAAACCTGGCAGACGGCTTTACCAAGAGTGGTGGTGTTACGCCAACTAAAACAGCTTCGCAATTTGTATTGGCGGCCGTTTACGCTTTCTAAAAATTTAATCCATTTTAATTTTACAAGCCATCCGTATTGATTTACGGATGGCTTACCTTTATCATATGAAAAAGCTATCGTACCTTTTTATCCTGATTTTATTTACACAAACTGCCCGGGCGCAAAAAGAAATCCTGCAATCAGACGAGGGCAATAAATATGTTTACTATCGGGTAGTTGATAAATCAGGTGTTAGCGCAGATACATTGTATAGCAGGAGCTTATCGTTCATGAAAATGGCAAATTTAAAGTTTAATCCGGCTAGTACTGATGACAGGGCTGTTACAGGTAAAGGCAAATTTATGGTTTATAACGGGTCATCTATAGTAAGGAAAGAAGCAGGTGAAGTAACTTATAAATTATACATCGAATCCAAAGATCAAAAATATCGCTATAAAGTAAGTGATTTTGTTTTTACTCCTTATAGGCGTGACCGCTATGGCAATATGGTTGCTGTAACAGGGGTAGAGGTTGCTTTTGAGAAACTAGCCACAAAGTTTACTCAGAAAGAAGCGGATAGTTACCTTAATCAAACAGGCAGCTTCTGTCAGGCCACTGCAGACGCTATCAGCAAACAAATGAATAAAGTTTCACAGACAAAAATCATCTTACCTCCAAACAAAGTCAATACTTATAACTGGTAATCGACTGAGATTATAATTTCCTATAAATTTGGTAAAGTAAGTTTATTGCCAATATATATTCTGCATTAGTTGTCCAAATAAGATATAAAATTTGCATAAATTACTATTTACACAACTTTTAATTCTGTTTAAGCGTTAAATAAGAAAATTAAATTCTTTTACATGCTTAACACAAAACTAAATTTGTACAACGCCGAGTGGCTCGACGTTGTATTCGCAAACAAAAACAAAAGTTATGGCGCTTATGACCTGCGCAGTCATTACGCCGGCAACATGGTTAGGGCGATGCTGATCACTTTTACCGTTATTGCGGCAGGGGGCATTTACCTTAAACTTCATGCTAAGGAGATTGAGCGGGTTACACATGATCATTCAACGATCGTTGATATCACCCCTCTGCCGCCGGTGGTAAAAGTGGAGAAAAAAGTAGAGCCGTTGGTAAAACAGGCACCTGCAAAAGCCTTACCTGCTGCATCTACCACCAAATTTTTGCAGTATAAGGTTACAAGTGATCCTGTAACAGAACAGCCCCCCAAGGTAAGTGAGCTAACCGGAAACGTTGGCCCCGAAACAAAAAAGGGTGATGAGAACGGTCAAGTTAACCCCCCGGTGGATTTACCTGCCGGGCCGCCCTCAGTCGCTTCTGAAGCGAGTTCGTCTGAGATTTTTACAACCGGAACCTTAGAAGAACAACCAGAACCTTTTGGAGGCATGGGTGCATTCTCAAAATTCCTAAGTAAAAACTTGCGCTACCCTGCAGCAGCGACAGATGCCGGTGCGTCCGGGCGGGTGATCGTTAGTTTTGTAATTGAAAAAGATGGCGGATTGTCCAACATTGTTGTAGAGCGTGGGGCAGGCTTTGGAATGGATCAGGAAGCGTTAAGAGTTTTAAAGCTTGCAAAAGCCTGGAAACCGGGTCGGCAAAACGGTCAGCCGGTTAGAGTAAGGTATGTGATCCCGATCAATTTTCAATTGCCGGAGTAATCCTTAATCTTAATTTATATCGACAGCCGGAAGCACCAGGTGCATAAAGTTGCCCATGTTTTCGGCTGTTTATTTCAAGCTACGTTGCATGTTTCTATGTATTTTTTCGCCACTTTATGGGCTTTTTTTCTAATTTTGAGCATCTTTTCAACTAAATTAAAACACATTGGAGCACCAGGAATTAACTACCGTTGAAACCGCCCGAGATCTGGGACTTTTATCTGAAGAATACGACCGCATTATTGAAATACTGGCCCGCGTACCAAACTTTACCGAACTTTCTATTTTCGCGGTAATGTGGAGCGAGCACTGTTCCTATAAAAATTCTATTACTTGGCTAAAAACACTGCCTAAAGATGGGCCGCGAATGCTGGCTAAGGCTGGTGAAGAAAACGCCGGACTTGTTGATCTGGGTGACGGCATTGGCTGCGCCTTTAAAATTGAATCACATAACCACCCATCTGCGCTTGAACCTTACCAGGGTGCTGCCACAGGTGTAGGCGGTATAAATCGCGACATATTTACAATGGGCGCAAGGCCTATTGCCCAAATGAATTCGCTGCGCTTTGGTGACTTAAACCTGGACAAAACCAAGTGGCTGGTTAAAGGCGTAGTAAAAGGCATCAGCCATTATGGTAATGCATTCGGTATCCCAACAGTGGGAGGAGAATTGTTCTTTGACGATTGTTATAACATCAATCCGCTGGTTAACGCATTCTCTGCTGGTATTGTTAAGGCCGGTGAAACGGTTTCGGCTACCTCTTATGGTGTAGGCAATCCTGTTTACATTGTAGGCTCGGCTACAGGCAAGGATGGGATTCACGGCGCCGCTTTTGCATCTAAGGATATTACTGAAGATTCGGTTAATGACTTGCCTGCAGTACAGGTAGGCGACCCGTTCCAGGAGAAGCTTTTACTGGAAGCCACGCTTGAAGTGATCAAGACCGGTGCTGTTATAGGCATGCAGGACATGGGCGCTGCGGGTATTATCTGCTCCAACTCAGAGATGAGCGCCAAAGGCGAGCATGGAATGATCATTCACCTGGACCGTGTACCAATGCGCCAGGATAATATGAAACCTTATGAGATCCTTCTTTCGGAATCTCAGGAACGGATGCTCATCGTGGTTGAAAAAGGTAAAGAAGCTTTGGTTGAGGCTGTTTTTGATAAATGGGACCTGAATTGTGCCATCATTGGCGAGGTTACGGATACACAACGGCTGGAGTATTTTATGAATGGCGAAAAAGTAGCTGATGTACCTGCCGATGATTTAGTGCTTGGTGGTGGTGCACCGGTTTACGAGCGAGAATACCGCGAACCGGCTTACTTTGCAGAAAATCAAAAATTCAGAATAGAAGATGTTGCCGAGCCGGAAAACCTGGTTGATGTTGCCGAGCACTTGATCGCGCATCCGAATATCGCCTCAAAACGTTGGGTAACAGATCAATATGATAGCATGGTTGGCGTTGCAACCATGACTACCAACCGCCCGAGCGATGCAGCTGTTGTTGCCGTTCGCGATACTAACAAAGCGATTGTAATTACCTGCGATTGCAACTCGCGTTACGTTTACGCCGACCCGCAAAAGGGGACGGCCATTGCAGTTGCCGAAGCAGCACGTAACATTACCTGCGCAGGCGGCGAGCCTGTTGCTATTACCAATTGCTTAAACTTTGGTAACCCTTACAAGCCCGAAGTTTACTGGCAGTTTGTTGGTGCCATAAAAGGTATGAGCGAAGCCTGTACTAAATTCGAAACCCCGGTAACGGGTGGTAACGTAAGTTTCTACAACCAGTCATCAGATGAAGGGCCGGTTTTCCCGACACCAACTATTGGTATGCTGGGCGTAATGGATGATGTAAGTAACATTATGACATCGGATTTTAAACAGCCCGGCAACTTGATTTACTTGATAGGTGAATCGCAAAACGACATCGCATCATCACAGTACCTGGCTTCGTACCATAAAATCTCGAAAGCACCTGCGCCTTACTTTGACATTGATAACGAGTACGCAATGCATCAAGTAGTTAAAGAACTGATTAAACATAAGATCATACAATCTGCACATGATGTTGCAGATGGAGGTTTGTATATTGCATTAGTGGAGTCGGCTATGCCTAATGGCTTAGGATTTGATATTGAAACCGACATTGCTATCCGTAAGGACGCGTTTTTATTTGGCGAGGCGCAGGGAAGGGTAGTGGTTTCTATCGCTCCGGATGACCAGGAACGCTTTGTAGAAATGATGGCGACCAGCGAGGTGGAGTTTAGCTTACTGGGTACCGTTAACGGCATTGGCAATACCAACATCGATGACGAGTTGTTTGGCAATATTACCGATATTAAAATGGTGAACGATAACGTGCTGCATGTAATTTTGGGCGAATAATGCTTAAACTCAAAAAGATCCACCATATCGCTATAATCTGTTCGGATTATGAACTGTCAAAAAAGTTCTATGTAAATATCTTAGGATTTACGGTTGTGCGCGAAGTTTACCGCGAAGAGCGCAGATCATATAAGCTGGATCTGGAAGTGAACGGACAATATCAAATCGAGTTGTTCTCCTTTCCCGATCCAGCATTAAGGCCTTCGCGACCTGAAGCAGTAGGCCTGCGGCATTTGGCTTTTGAGGTAGATGATATTGATGAAGCGGTATTCCATTTAAATGAACTGCAGGTAAGCACCGAGCCTGTCCGGGTGGATGAATTTACCGGCAAACGCTTTACCTTTTTTAATGACCCTGATGGCTTACCATTAGAGCTTTATGAAGTTTAAACAATTAATTAAATAAAAGCAAAAGGCTTGTACAACCATACAAGCCCTTTGCTTTTATTTCTTTTTTGCCGCCTTATCCATACAAGCCTGCAGTACTTTTGCAAATTGTTTATCATTAGGCGGGGCAAAAATAGTATTATGCTCACCCGGTATCTCATAAACGTTAACGCCTTTTTTAGCGTATGGGAGCCAGCCCAGGTATTTAAAATCGTCCATATAAAACGTTTTCTTTTGTGCGCGAAATAACTCCAGTTCAATATCTACCGGCGTTAACAGGTAGTTACGTTGGGCTTTAGCGCTTTTTTCATCTATCTCGTCATTATATTCTGCAAATACATTTTTCTTGGCTTCCTTTTCGGTGGGGGTAAGCTTTTTAAATGTCTTCTTAATCCTCCGGCCTATCTCACGGCTTTTGTATTCAATTGTCCGCTTGGGGTCCTGCATGAATAAAACCGGCGTGTAGGCAACCTGCTTAATTAACAGCCACATCCGTTTTAGTGCCTTGGTAAGTGGCGAGTCAAGTGTTGTAGTTTGGTCGGCGTAGGTATCAAACACAGCCAGCATCTTCACATCCTTGCCCATGGCCAGCATTTGCTTGGCCATTTCGTAAGCGATCATACCGCCTAACGAGTAACCGGCAACTGCATAAGGCCCAACCGGGTCATGCGCAATAATTTCTTCTATGTAATTAGCGGCAATATCTTCCATTACATCTAACGGTTCTTCAATGCCGTTCAACCCGCGAGCCTGCAGCCCATAAACAGGTTGATCGTCGTCCATATTCATGGCTAACGCATTAAACAGCAAAACATTTAAACCTGCGCCATGAACAATATATAAGGGCATTTTAGTGCCCTTAGGTTTAATCGGAACCAACGATTTCCAACTGATAGACGAATCGTCAATCTCAAGCCTTGCTGCCAATTGCTCCACTGTTGAGTGTTCAAATAACGTAGCCAATGGTAAGCGCTTGCCTGTTTCCTGCTCTATCTTAGCCATTATTTTAACAGCTACCAACGAGCGGCCACCCAGTTGAAAAAAATTGTCCTGGATACTAATCTTTTCCAACCCCATCATTTCTTCCCAGATACAGGAAACCATTTTCTCATTATCGCTTCGTGGCGCAACGTATTCGCCGGTACGGTTAATGTGGCTGTAATCCGGCTTTGGCAAAGCCTTACGATCAATTTTTCCGTTAGGTGTTGATGGGATACTTTCCAGCAAAACCCAATCATCCGGCACCATATATTCAGGCAAAACAGCTAACAAAGCCTGTTCCCAATTGGTGATCTGTGTACTTTCGGGCACGCCAACCTGCCCTGTTGGCAAGGTAAGGTAGGCAACCAGGCGTGGCATGCCGGGGGTATCTTCACGGGCAACCACTACTGCATCCTTTATATCGGGTTGCTTACCCAGGTTAAATTCAATTTCACCCAATTCTATTCGATAACCACGTACTTTTACCTGGTGGTCTATACGGCCAAGGTAAACGATATCGCCATCCGGCTTATATTTACCCAAATCGCCGGTACGGTAAATTTTATCACCGGGGGTGTCAGAAAAAGGATTGTCAATAAATTTCTGGGCAGTCAATTCCGCCCGGTTCAAATATCCCCATGAAACGCCTGCGCCGCCAATTAGTATCTCACCAATTTCGCCATCGGTATGGTTTTGCATTTGCTCATCAACAATGTATATCTGCGTATTATCAATGGGCCAACCTATTGTAATATCATTAGCATCAGTTATTTGTTTGATGATAGAATATATAGTAGTCTCGGTTGGGCCGTAAAGGTTCCACACCTCTTTACTTATTGGCAACAATTTTTCAGCCAGATCTTTCGGAAACGCTTCGCCGCCCGTAAACACTTTAACCGGCAAATATTCGTTCCAGCCAACCTCGAGCATCATACGCCAGGTATATGGCGTGGCTTGCATTATGGTAATGTTTTCGTTCCGTACGATATCTAAAAGCGCCCGCCCATCTTTGGCAGTTAAAGAATCCGCCAATATAATTTGCGCACCGGTAACTAATGGAAGGTAAATATCTACCCCGGCTATATCAAACGATATAGTAGCAACTGCAAGGATTTTATCAACGGGAGTCATGCCAGGCTTTTTCTGCATGCTTAATACCAAATTTACTAATGCCCCATGCGGTATTTGCACACCCTTTGGCTTACCCGTAGAGCCGGATGTGTAGAGAATATAGGCAAGGTCATTCCCGGTAACTATAACCTCCGGTTCATCGGCGGGATAATTGGCCGATTGTGACAGCGCATCTTCTATCAAAACTTCGATGGTATTACCGGCGTAATGTCCTTTATATTTTTGAGAGCTGAGCAACACCTTCGCACCTGAATCTTCTAGCATAAATTCTATACGGTCTTTCGGATATTCCGGATCAAGTGGAACATAGGCTGCCCCGGTTTTCATGATGGCCACTAACGACATGATCATCTCGGGCGTACGGTCAAGCGCAAGGCCAACAACATCACCTTTTTTTATGCCTTGTTCTATGAGAACTCGAGCTATGCGGTTAGTCGCTTTGTTAAATTCGGTATAAGTGACCGAACGCTCATGAAATTTTATAGCTAAACTATCTGGATACTTTTGTGCAGATTCTACAATAAGCGAGTGCAGGGATGTCTCTTTCGGATAATCAACGGAAGTATTATTAAATATTGATTCCATACAAATTCTTAAACAAGGGATATTTATTAATTAACACTGTTTAAATAGTACACGGGCAACTAATTTTCGCAATGTTCCAACCATGCATACTTACGTACTAAACAGCGGTTGGATTATGTGGCGTATGAATAAATTTTTTGTTGGCTCCCTTTAACTTAAAAAGCAATGCCAGCATCGAGAAAAATATCAAAGGGATCTTTAAAACCGCGCCGAGTAATTTTCCATTAAAGAACTGGGCAGGTATTGCAATTAATATACCAATATAACACAACAATGTTGCCGTTAGCCACATTTGCCACGATGGCCCAATCCCTGGTGTAAGTAAAGATATTAGCAGCATAAACGGCATTAAACCTAACATTAAAATGCGCGGCAATATGGCCGTTTGATAAATTTCGTTAAAGTAGTCGAAATTCCCATTTTTAAACAGCTCGGTAAAACCCGTACTACCATAAGTTTTTAAGAGGTTAAATTGAGCTGATAGCCAGCGACGGCGTTGTTTTTTAAATACTTCGGGGTTGCTTACCTTTTCATCATATATAAGCGCTGCATCTGCATAGGCCACATGAATCTTTTGGCGGGTAAGCACCAGTCCCATTTCTTTATCAAAACCACCAACAGCATCTATCTGTGCCATGGTATCTTTAAAAAGCCTGTACTCCAGTGCCATGCCCGAACCGATAATGGCTGCTGATAAATTAAATACACGCTGCCCTTTACGGAAGATGTGGTTGTTAACCTCTTCGCTAATGGCATCTAAAATAGCAACCGGTGTCTCAGTATTTTTAGCTACCCGGTGGCCTTGTATCACGCGGTTGCCGGCGTGCAAATAGTCATTAATGTGACGTAAAAAATCAGGGGCAGCAATGTTATCGATATCAAATACCACCGCTGCATCAAAATCCTGGTGAGTAGCAGCGATAGCCGCGTGCAGCGCTTTTGATTTGGTGCTGCTTTCAAATACCACCTCAACCACCTGTAAAGGCATGGCCTTCAGCTTTTCGACTGTTTCTGGCTGCATAGAATCGGCAATTACACAAACATGGAATTTATCCTGCGGATAATCTATAGTAAGTGCCTGCGCTGCCGAATTCAAAATGATGGCATCTTCTTTATAAGCGCAGATGTAGATTACAAACTTGCTAAATGCTTCGGCAACAGGTGGCGCCTTTATTATTACGAAACGGCCCACAAACGAAAATATGAACAGGTACAGGCTGTATATAGCCATGTAAATGAATACGATACTGAAAACGATTGAGAAGAGTAATTTTATAAAATCCATGTTATGAATGCCTGCTTTAAATTAATAAATAATTTTCAATTAGGGAGCTAACGTTTTTGTGCTAAACCTGCGGCCAAAATTTCTTCCAGCTGTTCTATCCGGTGCTCCCAGGTGTTGTTGGCAGCTATAGTGAATCGTTGCTGCTGCTTAAACGGAGTATCGTCTAAGGCGTCGTTAATGCCGGCAGAAAAATCCTCAGCATTCCGGCAATAAGGTACCGTATCGAATGTGAAATTTTTAAGATCATCGTTAAAATCAGTTGCTACAATAGGCTTACCAGCGCCCATATATTCAAATAATTTTAACGGGAAGATGTTATTGCTCACATCGTCTTTTTTAAATGGAATGATCCCCACATCAAACCCTTTCAAAACTCCAGGCATATCATTGTATGATACAGGGCCGGGCAAATGCAGGTTAGGGGCGCTAAAGCCGCCACCATGCAAATATGTCTTATCAACAGGGCCAATAAAAACAAAGCTTTTATCCGGGTTAAGAGCAATCACCTGTTTCATCATATTATAGTCTATCCGTCGTTCAATAGCGCCCAGGTAACCGATGACCGGTTTTTTGATCTGATCGAAGATCGGCGATAATGGCAGGTTTGGGTCAAGCGCTCGCTGGCTATGCGCAAGGCTGGCAGCATTAGCTACAAAGTACGCGTTACGGTTTAGCTGTGCTTTTTGATTGGTAAGTTCCTTACTGGTACAAACTACCAGGTCGACACTTTTTACCAATAACTCCTCGTTGTGTACACCGTGTTTCAGCTGATAATCTTCAATTATAGGGTCGACGCAATGGTAAACCGTTAACGACGGGTTGAGCAACCTATGCAGGGTAGGGTAGGAGAAGTTATAGGAATTGATGTAAATATAATCGCTGACCCCATGTGTTTTCAGCGCTCTTTTTAACCGTGTGGCAACAATCCACTCATTAAATTTGACTGCAAGCCTGTAAGCCGGGCCTTCCGGCAACACATTTATAGACGGCACGGGCGGGCAGATGATAATCTTAAGGTTCGGAATATCTGACTGGATGTAACTGTTGGTAGCAGAGAAGAAATGCCTTTTGCGAATATTAAAAGATTGCGTGTCTTTAAACTGAAAATAGTCTTTCCAGGTGTAAGGCCGGTCTACAAAGTAAACGTAGTTATTTTTAGCTAAATGCCTTGCAATGGTATAATTAGTTGATGCCAGCTTACCATCAAATTGCATCTGCGAAAAAAAAACAATATGCTCACCTTTTAAACTCACACAATCTCCTGCTTTGCGTTTTTACGTAACAAGTTCATAGCCACATCCTTCAATTGTTGATATCCTAATGTGAATATATCCCTTATTGTAAAGTGAAGATGCTTTTTAAGTTGCCAATATCCAAACAATGCACCTGTTAAAAATGTGAAAAGCGATGCAATGGCTACTCCATAAAGGTTATGCAGCAGCGCGATGCCTATAAAATCGCCGGTGACGTTAACGAACAGCATCAGTAATACCTTGATCATATTAAGGTGGGGCTTGCCAATAATATCTAAAGTAATACCAAAAAACCTATCAATAGGCAAAAGCATCACGTAGCAGATAAAAATGCGAAAGATGCTCACGGCATCGGTATTATCAAACTTTTTACCGAAAAGCAAGTGAATGATGATGCCGCCTAATATGAATGCGCCTATTGCCATGGGTATAAAAAGTACCGTAAGCATACCGGCATAACGTTTCATGATGGTGCTAACCTCCACATCGTCTTTACGGTGCACGGCGGATGAAAGTTCGGGCATGGCAGTAGCTACAAAGGCCCGGATAGGGATCTGGAAGATCTCGAGCAAACGTTGGGGAATGTAGTAAACACCGACCAGCTCTACCGGAAATTTTGATTTGATTATAAAAGTATCCGAACTGCTTAAGAGGGTAGATACGAGCGTTGTACCTACGCTAAATTTGCCGAAGTTAACCATCTCACGCATAGATTGCGTGGTTTTGTATTTAATGGTATGAACTTTTGACCATCCTGCAAAAATACATACAAAACTTGTAACGATGTTATTAGCCAGATAGCCGTATATCACCGTCTCAAAAGTTACCTCATGAAAAAAGATAAGGCCCAGCACGCAAACCAAAAAACCGCCCTGGTTCAGTATCTGCAGCATCAGTAATTTATCAAAACGCTGTTCGGCAGGTAATAGCCATGATGCTATGGCCGACGGCAGGGTACATATATAAATTACGCCGAACCATTTGATAGTAGCAACGATATCGGCATTGCTGCTTTTGAAGAACAGATAGAGTAACAGATCAACAACAAAAAAAGCGCCTGTGATGATAAACCCGATAGACCAGGCCGATCCGGCAACATTGATAGCTTTCTTTTTGCTGGCACCCGCGTAAAATTTTACCACCGATGTTTGCATAAACCCCGTGCGGAAGGTATCAGACAGGGTAAAAACCATCAGGAAAAAGATATAGTTACCAAAATCAGCCTTTTGCAGGTTGTGCGCCATTAAGGATAGCACCAGCATACCTATTACCGGCATGGCTGCATTACTGGCTAATGAAATGGTATGTTTATTTACTATCTTTTTTGAAAATGACATAAAGCGAAATGCAGCTTACACTCTTTCCCAGCTACCGGTTTCAAAATTGTATTTCTTAATTACTCTGGCCGGGTTGCCTACTGCTACGCAATACTCCGGTATGTCTTTAGTAACAACACTTCCCGCGCCTATTATGGCATTCTTACCTATTGTTACACCCGCTGTTACCGAGCTGTTAGCGCCTATCCAAACGTTATCATGCACGGTTATTTGTTTAGTAGTAACCTTTTGCAGACGGGGTGGGGTGGTAATATCCTCAAAACCATGATTCAGGCCGGATATTACAATGTTTTGCGCCAGCATTACGTAATTGCCTAAAGTAACCGGCCCAATGATTACATTACTTAACCCAATGCCCACATTATTACCAACTAATACTCCGCCAACACCGTTGTTTATCACCGCAAAATCTTCAATGATAACCTTGCTGCCGAGGCGGAAATCATTGAAAGGGTAAACATCAAGCCGTGCATAGTATTTGACCACAGTACCTTTGCCGCGTTTATGGACAAATGGATTTACAAACCACTTAATCCAGAACCACGGCTCGGCCCGGCGCTTATTTACAATAAGCGAGTGTACAAACTTTTTCAGGCCCGGGTTAGATTTTATGGTTGTTACCAGCGACATTGGTTAATTATTCGGCGTGTTAAGTAATAATTCAGTTTTCTTTTTTTCTTCTTGTTCCTCTTTATCTAATCGCATGGTTACTACTACCAAAGCACTTGCAAGATAAAACAAAATGTTTGACGGGTACTGCACCAAGGCCTGCTGCGGCGAATTACCCACGTTAAATATAAATACCACTAAAACCATTGCCAAGCAGTAGTTTTTAAGCTCAGGGTTCTTAATTAGATAATAATTATTAATGCCTGTTTTTAAGATAACAAACATAAGCGTACAAAATAAAAATAAGCCGATCCAGCCCATTTCAACGGCAACACGTACATAGCCACTATCCGGCGGGAACTTGGCCAGCATAGAATTAGGTGCAAATTTACGGCCCCATTGCCCAACAGAACCTAACCCACCGCCAATAGGGTGCGAGATGATAAATGGCTTGATCTTCTTTTGATTTTCTGTACGCACGTTATAAGATGCATCTTTAGATGGATTAAACGCCGATTGAAATCGTTTAATTAGTGGGTTGCTGGTTGGCATAACCACCACAAAGGCCAGCATTAAACCTGCTGCCGATACAAAAAATAAAATCCTTTTGTTGAATTTAAGTATAGCCAGCAAGATCATAGCGGCCGGTAGCAATACGTAAGCAGCCCTGGTGCCCGAGTAAAGCATGGTCATTAAAAAGAACGGTACGGCCAGCCAAAGCAGCACTTTTTTGGTAAGCGATATATCTGCCATGGCAAACACAATGCACAGTACAGCCGCAACAACCAGGTTATACGAATAAGTAACGGGATCAGGGAAGATACCAACCTTACGAAGGTGCCCCTGGATAAACAGGAAACTAAGTTTTTCGGCATCAGAGTAATAAAACGTATGCTCGAATGGAAGCAGGCCGATATTTTCCTGCTGGAAACCGGAAATTGCTGCCAGTAAACATAAAAACAACCAAAGCTTCAACAAAAAACGGATGTAAGCGATAGACCTGATGTGGTACACAAAGACAAAGAAGATAAGGATCAGGAAACCGATGGTACGTACCGTATAGATCCACGCTAGGATACTTGCCGCCGCCGGGTTAATGACTTCAAACAAATTATAAGCCAGCCATGCCAGTATAAAATAGCTGATAGGATTTTTGAAGTAATCCCAGCTGGGCTCGTACTTCTTTTTAAGAAAAAAGCCGAAAATCAGCAAATATGTTATAGCATCCATTAAAATGCCCAGCGGCACATCTTCTGGTACCAACTCGGCAACGTAGTTTATAAAAAAGGATGTAACTATAAAAGCAACAATACCAAACCGGGGAAACGCCACAATCCCTAGTACTATTGGGATGCCAACAAATAACACCATCAGGGCACCTGCCGCGATAATGCCGCCTTTGGCCACAACTGCCCCTATAAACACCGAAACCGGCAACATCAGCAGGATAAGATTAAAGGTCGATAAGCTGGTAAACGCTCTTTTACCAACAAAACCTTTAAGTCCGTTTAATGCCTGCGTGTACAACATGTTAAGCCATGAAAATTTTGATGGCCCAGATAAATACCCCAATAAACGCAAATGCAACGGCAACCTTTCGCGTTTTTTGCTCAAGCGGGGTAAGGTCCTTATAAATATCAGTTTCCTGTTGCTGCGGTTCAATCTTCATCTGTAGCGTATTAGGTGGGATAAGAAGTTGCTTTGTTAAACCTGCTATCAGGGTCTTTCCTTAACTTTTGCGCGGTTTAGTATCCAGCCTGCAAATTTATTGTTTAAGTTTTTAAGGAACTTAAGATCTTCTCTTTGCGATTTCTTAATGCTCTTACCTGATTCAAAAACAGCAATGGTTTTATTGGCAAACAAAAGCCATTCCTTTGATTTGTTCATTGATGATAGCGGCGGTGTTTCGATGATAATAATATCGTATTTGATCTTCAACTCGTTAAACCTGCCGCGTATAAAATTCTCATCGCTTACTTCAAGCAAGGTAATATCGCCGCCATGGTTACCCAGTACATTAACATTGTTAGAGAATGATTCGTAATTATCGGGGTTGTTTTTAAAGTAATCTTCTAAAAATGCCTTGGGCTTTGCCGTTTCGCTGATCGTCGGGTTCAAAAAATTACCATCTATCAGCAAAACTTTTTTGTTGATCATAGAGTAGGAGTAGGCCAGGCTAATCGCTAATACAGTTTTGCCCTCGTGCTTATCCAAGCTTGTAATAGCAAGCACCTTTTCGCCACGCAGTTCCTGGTCAATTTCGAAACGGGTAGAGCGAATGAGTTCTTTAAAGTGCTTCATCTTCTCGCGATGTTCCACATCCCAAAGTTTACGCAGATCCAACGACCCGCCGCTGATGGAATTTAAATAACCCAGTAGCGGTAAGTTAGTGCTGTTAACCAGCTGGCCCGGTTCTTTAATGGTGTCATCAAAGAAGAAGATAATAAACAGGATAATAACACAGAACGCAAATGATACCACACCACTTAATATGATCAGCAGCATCTTTTTAGATGGCTCGGCAGCATCGGGTGTAGCTTTGTCAACCAGCCTTACTTTTATAGAGTTAGTTGAGCGCAGGTTAGTTTCGTTATACCTGTTGAGCGCGTCCATGTACTCTTTACTGGCAATATCTATTTCAAAGTTGTATTGCTTAACGGTAGCGTCGAACGGCACGAGTCGGTTATAATTCGCGTTTAGCTCGTTTAGTGCCCGGTTGATAGATCCTAAACCATATTTTGCCAAATCGCGGTTTATCTCTAACTGCGCTTTCTGGCGCACCAGCTCTTCTTTACCAATAAGAGGGTTTGTAATATACTTGTCTGATGTTTGGTTGATCTCCTGCGTGATGCGGCCTTTCAAGGAATCCAAGGCCGGTTTGTAACGCGGATTGAAATCGCTTTGAACATAACGGTCGTTAAGCAGGTGCAGCTGATCCTGCGTGGTGGTAACCGCCTGGTTGTACTTGCTTACTGCAGCCTCTACATACTGTCGGTCTTTAGGGTCAA
>NZ_CAXVWK010000009.1:0-20022 GCF_964263795.1 Mucilaginibacter sp. | reverse complement strand
TTGTGGTGCATTATGGAATGATCAAAAGCGGTTATATTATGATGATAATCCTTACGGTAATATCCCTATTGGCTTTGAGCCAGCTGAAAGAAACTTTTGGCAAGGATTTGAATTATATTGAAGAAGATGCGGGCATCAGCTGATGCCCGCCGGGTATTTAAACCGCTCAATTAGCTCAAAAGACAATTTAATAAGTTTGTTTAGATTTGGCGGTTGTAAATCACTAATTCAATAAATCACTAATTCATTAATTAATGATCAGCAAAGAACAAATAGCCGCCGACTACCAGCAGATACAGGACGAAATATGTAAAGCGCTGGAGGCTACAGATGGCAAAGCTGTTTTTGAGGAAGAAATTTGGGAGCGTGAAGGCGGCGGCGGCGGCCGTACCCGCATCATCCAAAATGGAAATATTTTTGAAAAAGGTGGTGTTAACTTTTCGGCAGTGCACGGTCATCTACCGCACACCATGAAAAAGGCCTTAAATGTTGAGCAGGACGATTTTTTTGCTACCGGCATTTCTATTGTGATCCATCCCAACCATCCGCTGGTGCCTATTATCCACATGAACATCAGGTACTTTGAAATGCCTTCATCATTCGCCAATGCTGCAGGGCCTGTACGCTGGTTTGGCGGGGGGATCGACCTTACGCCGCACTATGTGGTTGAAGACGATGCAAGGTTTTTTCACAATAGACTGAAAGCTGTCTGTGATCAGTTTTATCATGATTTTTATCATCGGTTTAAGGTTTGGGCCGATGATTATTTTTTTATCAAACACCGCGAAGAAACACGGGGTATCGGGGGCATTTTTTATGACCGACTAACCGCTAACGACGAAATGTCGTGGAGTGATATATTTGAGTTTTCAAAAGCTGTCGGCCGCTCGTTCGTGCCAATTTACACAGAGCTGGTCAACCGCAACCGTGACAAGGAATTTACCGGGCAACAGCAGCAGTGGCAATACCAGCGCCGTAGCCGTTACACCGAATTTAACCTGGTTTATGATGCAGGCACCCGTTTTGGGCTAGAAACTAATGGCCGTATCGAATCTATCCTGATGAGTTTGCCGCCCACTGCGCAATGGGTTTATAATTATCAGCCACAGCCCGGCAGCGAGGAAGAAAAAACTTTATCATTATTAAAAAAAGGCATTAGCTGGGCTTAAGATGTATCCAAAATCACTTTCAGCAATAATCGTTATTGCCGTATGCTGTTCATTCCAGGCAAAGCCAACTCTTAAGGGTGTTTGGGAGTATGCAGGCGACATTTATAATGGTAAAAAGCAGCAGGCACCTGTTAACTATAAATTGCAGCGCAATTACGATAACAACCGTTACGACGCTTTCTTTTTAGAGGATGGCGAAAAGCCTGTGCTTTATGAAAAAGGCGACTATGCGTTAAAGCTTGATACCTGTAAGGAAACCCAATCCTATAGTAGCCAGCCATCTAAGTTACTCGGCATCAGTGTAAAATACATCTACCAAATAAAAAACGATACGCTTACTTTAAGCGGTAGGCTGCCAAGTGGCGCTGTAGTACAGGAGTATTGGAAAAGGGTTAAATAAGCCTATAAGGCTTATAATACATATCTATGGCCTTTATGCACCTTAAAAACCGTTAAAAACAAGTGCAAATGTTAGGAAATTAAGCCGCCTAAAACGATATAAATTCTTAACTTCGCAAGTCGTTTAAAAACCAATTTTAATTGCGACAACAGATCAAATTTTCCACTAAGAAAAAAAATGGCTGAAGAAACAGGAAACGAAACTCCACAGAACGAAGACAGGATAATATCGATTAATATTGACGAGGAGATGCGTGCCGCTTACATTGATTATTCAATGTCGGTTATTGTATCAAGGGCATTGCCCGATGTGCGCGACGGTTTAAAACCCGTACACAGGCGTGTATTGTATGGTATGCTTGATCTGGGTTTGTACAATAACAAGCCTTATAAAAAATCGGCCCGTATTGTGGGCGAGGTACTTGGTAAATATCACCCGCATGGCGATACATCCGTATACGATGCCATGGTGCGTATGGCGCAGGACTGGAGCCTTCGCTACCCGTTTGTTGAAGGCCAGGGTAATTATGGCTCTATAGACGGCGACCAACCGGCAGCAATGCGTTATACCGAGGCCCGGTTAGAGAAAATAGCCGAAGAGATGCTTGCCGATATCAATAAGGACACTATCGATTTTCAGCTGAACTTTGACGATTCGTTAGAAGAACCAACTGTACTGCCTGCCAAATTCCCTAACCTGCTGGTTAATGGTGCAAGTGGTATCGCGGTAGGTATGGCTACCAATATGGCGCCACACAACCTGTCGGAAATTGTTGATGCTACCATTGCATTGATAGATAACCGCGGCATTGAAGTGGCCGAACTGATGAATTACGTAAAAGGTCCCGATTTCCCGACCGGTGGTATCATTTACGGATATGAAGGCCCGCGCCAGGCTTTAGAAACCGGCCGTGGCCGTGTAGTAATACGCGCACGTGCAGAGATAGAAACCTACAACGGTGAGCGCGAGCGTATCATTGTCACCGAGGTTCCTTACCAGGTGAACAAAGCGCTGATGATTGAGCGTACTGCCGAGCTGGTAAACGAAAAGAAAATTGAAGGCATTACCGCCATCCGCGATGAAAGTAACCGCGAAGGTATACGTGTAGTTTATGAAATAAAACGTGATGCTAACGCAGCGATAGTACTCAATAACCTGTACAAATATACCGCCCTGCAAACGTCATTCAGTGTAAATAATATTGCCCTGGTACATGGCAGGCCTATGCTGCTTAACCTAAAGGACCTGATCCATCATTTTGTTGAGCACAGGCATGAGGTAGTTATCCGCCGTACCAAATACGAATTGTCCGAGGCGGAAAAACGCGCTCACATCTTAGAAGGGTTACTAATCGCGTTAGACCATATTGAAGAGGTTATCCGCCTGATCCGTGCATCATCCTCACCTGATGAAGCCCGCGAAGGCTTAATGGCCAACTTTAGTTTAAGTGATATCCAGGCACGTGCCATTTTGGATATGACTTTAAGGCGTTTAACCGGGTTGGAGCGCGATAAGATCCGCGATGAGTATGATGCCCTGATGAAAACCATCGATTACTTAAAATCTATCCTTGCCGATGAAGGCCTGCGCATGCAGATCATCAAAGATGAGTTACTAGATATCAAAGCCAAGTATGGTGATGAGCGTAAGACAGAAATGGTTCACTCATCTGCAGAAATGCAAACCGAAGACTTTATTGAAGATGAGGATGTTGTGATCACTATTTCGCGCGAAGGTTACATCAAACGTACATCACTTACCGAGTACCGCCGTCAGGGCAGGGGCGGTAAAGGGTCATTAGGCAGCAACAGCCGTGATGCCGACTTTATAGAGCATTTGTTAATAGCAAGTAACCATAATTACATGCTGTTCTTTACGGAAAGCGGCCAGTGTTTCTGGTTACGTGTGTTCGAAATTCCTGAAGGTACCCGTACCTCCAAAGGCCGTGCCATTCAAAATATTATCAATATCCCTAAAGAAGAAAACATTAAAGCTTACATTAAGCTTAAATCGCTTAAGGATACCGATTACCTGGAGAACAATTTTATTATCATGTGTACCCGCAAAGGTGTTATCAAAAAAACATCTTTAGAGGCTTACTCACGCCCACGCGCAAACGGTATCAACGCAATTAATATCAACGAGGGCGATTCGTTACTGGAAGCGACCTTAACTACAGGGAGCAGCGAAATTGTAATGGCGCTGCAATCCGGCCGTGCGATCCGCTTTAATGAGTCCACTGTTCGTCCGATGGGCCGTACCGCAACAGGGGTAAGGGGAATTAGCCTGGATAGCGATAACGACGAAGTTGTTGGTATGATCGCTATTGACGATAAGGAAACCACGGTATTGGTTGTATCAGAAAAGGGTTACGGTAAACGTACCGACATTGATGACTACCGCGTTACCAACCGTGGCGGGAAAGGTGTAAAAACCCTTAATGTTACTGATAAAACAGGAAAACTTGTTGCCATAAAAGGTGTTACTGATAAAGAGGATCTGATGATCATCAACAAATCCGGCGTAATTATCCGCATAGCCGTTGGCGAACTGCGTACAATGGGCCGGGCCACGCAAGGGGTGAGGTTAATTACCCTTAAAGGTAATGATGAGATTGCATCGGTTGCTACAGTTGAACATGATGAGGAGGAAGTATTGGACGATGTAATTGTTGCCGAAGCGGAAGCCGATAAAGCAATTGCTGAAGCCACAGACGCCGACATCGCCGCGGGCGATGACAAGGTACAGCCAATTCATCCGGATACCGAAATTGATACAGGCGATGCTGAGGCAAACCCTGCCGATGACGATATAACAGAGGAATAATTTAAATGCAGTATAGCCGGAAAATAGGGTTATTGATTTTAGTGTTGTTTACTACATCTATTGCTTTTGGTCAAAAAGAAGCATTAAAGGTTGTAGTAAACAACCTTGCTTTTTATAAACAGAAAAATGATCTGGCATTTTTAGCAAGAGCCAAAAAATCTGCTGATAGTTTGATCGTAACGCGGTCCGACTCGTCGGATATCGAAAAAAACGTATACAGGCTGATCGTTAATTCCAGCATTGTATATACCGATTCGCTAAACAAGCTAAACCAGCCTGAAGATTTCCTGGACAAAACCGCTGCACTGTTTGACAAACTTTCGGACAAGCAGAAAGCTTTTAAATACCAATCAGAATTAGATTACGCCCGCCGAAGCATTAGTAATGCGTATATACGCCGCGGTTTTCAACTTACCCACAACGGCGATTTCGGCAAAGCCAACACCAATTTTCAACAGGCAAAAAAGTATTCGCCCGATTTTAAGCCGATCAATTCCTACATCGCTTTTACCAGCAGTAAACAGGGCAACCTGCAGGATGCCGCCAGGTATTATGGTAACCTGATTAAAACCGACAGTACGAAAATTGAATATCTACAGGCAGCTGCATTAGTTTACAAATCAATGGGTGATACTGCAAAGGCATTACAGGTGTTAAAAAAAGGCAGGAAACTGTTACCGAACGATAAGCAGCTTTTACAGGATGAGGCAAATATTTACAATAACAAAAGGGACTATAAAGCGTTAGAACCACTGTTAGGTGAGCTTTTGGACAACAACAGCAATAACGCTGATGTTACCTTTGTTGCTGCTAATTGCTACGATCATCTAAACAATTACGATAAAGCAGAGTCTTTATATTTGCGTACCATAGAGTTGAACGGGTCTGCTTATGAGCCGGTTTTAAATCTTGGTTTGCTATATTTTAAACGAAGTGCTTTAAAGGGGAATGACAACGGCCGCAATATTACAAACGCCATTTTATGGTTAGAGAAAGCTAACGAAATGGCACCCCGCGATAAAAAATGCCTTGAATTGCTGCAAATTGCTTACACTAAAACCGGTAATCAAAACCAGCTGCGCAGGGTAACCGACAGGTTAGAAGAATTTACCAATTAACACAATACAATTTGTACCGTTAACACGGCACATTAACACTAAAAACAACTACTAATGAAAATCAAATTTTTGATGACGGGTCTGTTAGGCTTGATTTCTGCAACAACCTTTGCTCAAAAAGGTGAATTAGCAAATGCGCAAAGCAATTTAGACAAATTCGAAGCTTTCCGTACGGCACAGCCAGCATTAGCATTGCCTAGCTTAAACTCAGCAAAGACTGCTATTGACAAGGCTGCTGCTAACGAAAAAACTGCCACTTTGCCACAAACCTATGCGTTAAAAAGCGCCATTTATGCCCAGTACGCATTGTTAGATACTGTTGCTGCAACCTCAACGCCGTTGTTTAACACCAGTGCAGAAGCATTAAAAAAAGCTAAAGAATTAGACACCAAAGGCGAATTTAAAAAGATAACAGACAATGCCAACGCAGTGTTGGGCAATATTCAGCTGAATAAAGGTGTAAACGAATACAAAGCGGGTAAATTTACTGATGCTTATAAATCTTTTGATTTTTATCGTAATACTGCGCCTGAAGATACTACCGGTATTTATTACACCGGCCTTGCAGCGTTAAATGCTAAAGATTATAAATCGGCAGCTACAAATTATAGCAAACTGGTAACTACCAAATATTCAAATACGGAGCGTATTTATGGCGACCTAACCTCCATTTACCTGTTAAACAAAGACACAGCAAGTGCTTTAAAAACGGTAACCGAAGGTTTAGCAAAATTTCCAAATAACTCAGATATGAGGAGGAACGAAATTGCCATGAGCTTACAGTTAGGCAAATCAAAAGAATTGCTTGAAAGGACCGAGGCAGCTATTACGGCTAATCCGAAAAACAAAGAATTATATTACTCTGCAGGTTTGGTGTACATGATAAACGGTGACAACGAAACTGAAAAAGCTTCTAAAACCAAAGATGTTGCTGCTAAAAATGCTTTATTAGCTGAAAAAGCGCAAAACTTTACTAAAGCTGCCGAAAAATTTAAAAAAGCTATTGAGATAGATCCAAACTACTTTGAAGCCAACATGAGCATGGGCTACGTAGTGATAAGCCCGGCAATAGAAATTTATAACGCTGCTGCAAAATTGCCGGCTTCCAAACAAAAAGAGTACGATGCGCAAATGACTAAAGCCAAAGCTCAATTTGAAGTTGCTAAACCTTATTTATTAAAAGCGGTTGAGTTAAACCCTAAATCAGCGGATGCGCTTAATAACTTGCTTACTTATTATAAAGGTAAACAGGATGCGGTGAATATTGCTAAACTGAATAAGCAAATTGCTGATCTGAAATAGTTTAAAGCCCATGCCAACAGGTATGGGCTTTAAATAAATATTATTACTTAACATAATGTTAATTATGAGATATTAACATTTTATTGTTTGATTGGAGTTTATTGGTGTTTTGTCAATCTTATTACATCTTATAAGCGAACTTAAAAGAATACAAATGAAATTAATTAAACTTGTTTACACATAATTGCATAACCATGGATTTAAATTTAAGAGATAAAGTTGCAATAGTAACAGGCTCAACTGCAGGCATAGGTTACGCCATAGCCAAATCATTGGCAGCCGAAGGTGCAACTGTTTATATTAATGGCCGTACTACCCAACGGGTTCATGATGCTGTCGCCAGGATAATTGCAGATACAGGTAATCAAAATATCAGAGGAATTGCTGCCGACTTTTCGAAAATTGATGAGATTAACAATTTGATTAGTGAGCTCCCGGAGGTTGATATTCTGATCAATAACGTGGGTATTTTTGATGCGAAAGAATTCAAGAACATACCAGATGAGGACTGGTTCCGGTTTTTTGAGGTAAACGTTTTAAGCGGCGTACGTTTGTCACGCGCTTATTTCGATAAAATGCTGGCTAAAAACTGGGGCCGCATTATTTTTATCTCAAGCGAATCGGCATTGCAAATTCCTGCAGAGATGATCCATTACGGGATGACCAAGACTGCGCAAATTGCTGTTTCCCGTGGCTTGGCTGAATTGTCTGCAGGTACAAGTGTAACCGTTAATACGGTTTTGCCCGGCCCGACAGCATCTGAGGGCTTAGGTGAATTTGTCAAATCGGTTGCCCGCGACCAGGGATTAACGGCTGATGAGATGGAAAAAGAGTTTTTCAAAAGCGTACGTCCGAGCTCGCTTGTCAAACGTTTTCTGGAGGTTGATGAAATTGCCAGCATGGTTACGTACATCGCAAGTCCATTATCGTCAGCTACCAACGGTGCTACCCTACGGGCCGACGGCGGTTTGCTTAAAAATGCTTTCTAAAGGGCAAAAAAAAAGCGCTGCAACATTTGCAGCGCTTTTTAATAATTTCAAGACTTATTGAGGTACTTTTTTAGTTGTATCTCTGGTTGTTGTATCTTTCTTCATTGTATCTGTAGGAGTAGTTGTTGGTGTCGACATAGTTGCAGTCGAATCCATTTTAGTACTGTCTGAACCACTACCTGCTGCCTTTTCGGAACTGCAACCTGTTGCAATTGTACCGATCATTGTCGCGACTAATGCGAAGCTTAAAATGTGCTTTTTCATAGATATGAGTTTAAAGTTGATAATCGTTTGATTAATGTTCATAATTATAACCACTTATCATACAAGTTGTTTTATAAACAATTAATCATTTGCAAGTTTTATTCCGAAAAATACGTTGTATATCATGTTAAAGGCACGTCAACTTTATTTGTTTTTGTCTGAATTGAACAATATTATTCTGATATTTAAAAATGCTTGTCGTGTCAGAACACACTTTAAAATGGCTGTTGCGCCTCTACCCTCCTCTTTTGCTACAACGTGTTTGGGTACAGGAATTTGGCCGCAATTTTAAAAGTGTAAAGGTAAAGATCAATAAAAGCTTAATCAACCGTAACTACAACGGGTCTATTTTTGGCGGAACCATTTTTGCCGCAGCCGATCCGTTTTTACCGGTGCTGTTTAGCCAGGTTTTAAACCCGGATGGTAAGCGTAAACTAAAAATATGGTCAAAATCTTCAAAAATTGAATTTTTAAAACCTGGGCTTACCGACTTATTTTTTGAACTAAAGATAACTGATGCAGATGTTTCAGAATTTGAACAGGCGCTAACTGTATTAGGTAAATATGAAAAAGCTTATCCTATCGAAATTTTTAATACCGGAGGCGAGGTTTGCGTTTTGTTACACAATGAAGTATATGTACGCGACCTGGATGTATCTAAAAGATTAATATAATATGCCCGTATTTATGAACGACGCTGTGTTTTTTAAGAAAGGATTTATTATCTCTACCGATAAAGCTTTGATTGATTTTGACGCAGTTTGCAATTATCTTATTAACGATTCATATTGGGCTAAAGGCATGCCGATTGAGAAAGTGCGTACTGCTATCGATAATTCTTTATGCTTTGGGATTTATAAAAATGGTAAACAAGCCGGTTTTGCCCGGATAATTACAGATAAAGCGACATTTGCCTACCTGTGTGATGTTTTTGTATTGCCGGACTGTCGGTCAATGGGATTATCAAAATGGCTGGTTCAAACTATTTTAGCCCATCCGGAGTTACAGGGATTACGCAGATGGTCGTTAGCGACGTTGGATGCACATGGTTTGTACCGCCAGTTTGGATTTGCAGAGATAACTAATCCGGAGAGATGGATGCAAATCTACACGCCTTACCTAAAAGATTAAAGGAGAAACCTACCAGATGAACTTACGCAGACAGATTTTAGAAGGCGAAGGCGTATCACTTGATTTTAAAAAGACGATTACCAGCTGCGAAAAGATTGCCAAAACGATGGTGTCCTTCGCCAATAATATTGGCGGCAGATTGTTGATCGGCGTGTTAGATGACGGCACTATCAAGGGGGTGAAATCTGAGGATGAAGAGCGTTATATGATTACGAAAGCGGCTCATTTTTTTGCACGCCCTGCCCTCGATCCTATTTTTGAGGAGGTATATTACGATGATAAACTGGTGTTGGTTGTAGATATTCCTGAAAGTCGCGATAAGCCCCACTATTCGCTTGCCGAAGATGGTAAGTGGTGGGTATATATCCGTGTGAAAGATAAAAGCGTACTGGCCAGCAAAATTGTTGTAGAAGTACTAAAACAGTCATCGAGCGATAAGGGTGTGCTTATCGAGTATACATCTAAAGAAAAAGCATTGTTAGAGCATCTGGAAAAAAGTGAGCGCATCAACGTAAAACAGTTCTGCGAATTGTTGAACATTGGCCGAAGGCGGGCGCAACGCATTTTGGTGAGTTTAGTACTTACCGGTGTGATACGGGTTCATACAACCGAAAAAGAAGAATTTTATACCGCATCCTGATTTAACAGGCATTTCATTTCGATTTAACGGGCTATTGCTTACTTTTGCAGCCCCCGCGCAATGAAAGCCACCTATCTTAAATATCAGCCTTACTATAAAGACAGCTTAAAACTGGCTATCCCGGTAGTAATATCGCAGTTGGGGCATACGCTTGTACAAATGTCTGATACGGTTATTGTCGGTCATTTTGCGGGCACAACTTCACTTGCGGCGGTATCATTAGTAACCAGTATTTTTATTGTGCCGATGGTAATTGGTATGGGTATCAGCTATGGCATTACCCCCCTTATCGCGCAGCATAACGGCCGTAAAAATTACGCAGAATGTGGGAAGCTGTTATCGAACAGTTTGTTTTTAAATATTATTACCGGTATCGGCCTGTTTTGCCTGATCTACTTTGGCGTAATCCTGGTTATTGATAAACTGCACCAGGCGCCGGCTGTAGTTGCTCAAGCTAAGCCATTTTTATTCCTGCTCAGTATATCGATTATTCCATTGCTTGTCTTTAATACCTTTAAACAATTTGCTGAAGGTTTGGGGTTTACCAAACAAGCTATGCAGATCACGATCTGGGGCAATGTGCTTAATATTATTATCGGCGTTATCCTGGTAAAGGGCATGTTTGGCATCCCGCCGATGGGTGTTCGCGGTGTAGGTTACAGTACACTTATCGACCGCATCCTGATGGCAACTGTTATGGCCATCTACGTTTTGCGGTCAAAGGATTTTAAAAAATATTTGGCTGATTTTGCGCTTAAAAATATTGATCGCCTGCGCGGGTTGCAAATCCTTAAAATAGGCGCGCCGGTGGCCATGCAATACACATTTGAAGTGAGCGCTTTTGGCGGTGCTGCAATCATTATCGGCAGTATCGGCGCGGTTGAACAGGCAGCCCACCAAGTGGCTATCAGTTTGGCGGCCATGACCTATATGATGGCGAGCGGCATCTCTTCGGCAGCTGCTATCCGGTCCGGCAATTACTTCGGCTCGGGCGATCATCCAAAGCTGCGGCTTTCGGCTATCTCCAACTACCATATTGTATTCGTTTTTATGAGTTGTACGGCTATCGTGTTTACACTATGTAACCATTTATTACCCTGGATCTATACTTCTGACAGGCAGGTGATCGCAATTGCGGAGCAGCTGCTTATTGTGGCGGCATTTTTTCAGTTGTTTGATGGTACACAAGTGGTTGGCCTCGGCGTGCTGCGTGGTATGGGCGATGTAAACGTGCCTACCCTGATTACTTTTATATCTTATTGGATCATCGGGCTTCCTATTGGATATCTATTGGGTATCCATTTTAATATGGCCGCGATGGGCGTATGGTACGGCTTGGTTTGCGGATTGATGTCAGCTTCTATTATGCTGTTCTGGCGTTTTCAGATTATTAGCAAGCGGCACCAGGTAATTATCCTATCAAATTAAAAGTACATGTCTACTGCGGTACGGTAGGTGTTACAATGTGCATCTACAATATCCTTAATATTTGGCGAGTAGCCCCCTCCCATGCTTACCTGCACAGGTAGATTCCGCTGTTTACATTGTTCAAACACAAAACGGTCACGCTCGCGGCAGCCTTCTTTGGTTAACGCAAGCTTACCTAATTTATCTGACGCCAATACATCCACACCTGCCAGATAGAAAATAAAATCAGGCTGATGGCGGTCTATCAGGGCCGGCAAGGTATCCTTTAGTAAACCCAGATATTCTTCGTCACCAATCCCATCATCCAGCGGGAGGTCAAAGTCCGAGCGCTCTTTTCTGAACGGGAAGTTCTTGTCGCCGTGCATCGAGAATGTAAATACACGTTTCTCCCTTTCAAAGATATGTGCCGTGCCGTTACCCTGGTGGACATCTAAATCAACAATTAAGATAGATTTAGATAAATTATAATTTAATAGGTAATTAGCTGCAATTGCCTGATCATTTAACATGCAAAAACCTTCGCCCCAGTTGGTGCCGGCATGATGGGTTCCGCCCGCTACATTAAATGCTACGCCGAATTCAAAAGCATAATGGCAGCAATCAATTGTGCCCCTTGCTATCCTCACTTCGCGTTCAATCAATTGTGCAGAAAGCGGGAATCCTATTCGCCGCTGTTCTTTTGGTGGTAAAGTCAGGTCGCGCAGTTGGTGCCAGTAATTCTCGTCGTGCGTAGCGATGATCAGTTCTTCATCCACCTTTCCCGGCGAGAATAAATTATCCGGGGTAATGACGCCTTCATGCAGTAATTGAGCGGGTATTAGCTCATACTTCAGCATGGGGAACCGGTGCCCGGCCGGCAAAGGGTGCGCATAGATGGGGTCGTAAGCGATCTTCAGCATATTGGACTAAGCGAATATCTCGCCAACATGTTTTTCGATGTTCTCGCAAATATTGTCCAGCGGCAGGTCATTGGCATCTGTGCCAAAAGGGTCTTCAATCTCTTCGGCTATCAGTTCGATACTGGCAAACACAAATAAGATAAAGCCGATAATAGGCATGATATAGTATTTTAATTCAAATGCCCAGGTAAAGGGTAACGTAACAATGTATGTGAAGATGAATTTTTTGATGAACACACTGTAAGAGAATGGTATTGGTGTCTTTTTAATACGCTCGCATGCGCCGCAAATATCTGTAAAAGAGGTAATTTCGGTAGTAATGCTTACTAATTGCTCAGGGTTGATCTGCCCTGCTTTATTAAGCTCATAAACCTTTTTAACGATGGCGGATGCAACCTGGTTAGGTACATGTTTGTCTTTATCTACAATTATAAATCCTTGGTGCTCTGCTGTGTAAAGCCCCCTGAGATGATCTTTTAGTACCCGGCCGTAATAAGGTATCATAAAATTGAAAAATACTGCGGAGTCGGTATCCACCAAATGTTTTAACTTGATGGCTAGATTACGGCTGTTGTTGGTTAGGCTTCCCCATATCTTGCGGCCCTCCCACCAGCGGTCATAAGCGGAGTTGATACGGAAAGCCAGCAGTAACGAAAATACAAAACCAATGGTTTGATGGATGTAAATCACCTTTTTCAGGATACTGTCTTCCTTAATGTGGAACACATCTAACAGCAAGAAAGTAACAACACCTGCGTAGGCAGCTACTGATAAAATAAGAGGAAATAGCTTGCTTAGAGTATCCGCTTTATCTACCCTGAAAATAAATGAAAACCAAAGTTTGGGGTTGTAATAGATCATAAACTATTTACAGCTTGCAATGCACTAAATAAATATTGTGAAGTTTGATAAACATCTGTAAACGTGTTATATAAAGGCACAGCGCTCAAGCGAATTACATCCGGTTCGCGCCAATCACCAATAACGCCGTTCGCTGCAAGGTGGTTGAATATAGCCTTTGCATTTTGCTTGCATACAACTGATAGCTGGCAACCCCTTGCCTCCGGATCTGTTGGTGTAATACTTCTATAAACATCGTCTCCATACGCCGTATTCACTTCAGCTATCAGATATTCCAGGTAGCCGGTTAGCAGCAAACTTTTTTGGCGCAAAGGCTGAAGGCCGCCCGCTTTGTCAAAAATTTCTAACGCGGCTTTGTGCAGGGCCATAAGCATAATGGGGCTAGTACTTACGTTCCATCCATCGGCTCCGTTCTCGGGTTTAAAGCCGGGGGCCATCAGAAAGCGTTTATCATGACGGTAGCCCCACCAGCCCGCAAAACGGTTAAGTGAGTCGTCGTTAAAATGTTTTTCATGTACAAATATGCCGCTAATGCCCCCCGGACCGGAATTCATGTATTTGTAAGAGCACCAGCAAGCAAAATCAGCCTCCCAGTCATGTAATTTTACCGGAACGTTGCCTGCAGCATGCGCCAAATCAAAACCCGCGTAGGCGCCGGCTTTATGGGCCGCAGCAGTGATGGCCTGCAGGTCGAAGAATTGGCCTGTATAGTAATTGATGCCACTGAACATTACAAGTGCCAGGTCATCGGCGTAGTGCTCTATCTGATTAACAATATCGTCGGTACGCAGAATGGTTTCACCAGCACGTGGCGCCACCTCAATAATGGCATCTTTAGGGTCGAAGCCATGATACTTAACCTGACTTTCCATCGCGTATTGATCGGATGGAAAAGCGCCTGCTTCCATTAATATTTTAAACCGTTTACCCGTTGGTTTATAGAAACTTACCATCAGCAGGTGAAGATTTACGGTAAGTGAGTTCATAACCGTAACTTCTGAAGGGTTGGCACCTAAAATCCCGGCGAGCGGGCCGCTTAATTTTTTATGGTAAGCCAGCCAGGGGTCGTCGCCTTGAAACCAGCCTTCAACCGCATTAATTCCCCAGGCTGTAAGTTGTTCCTGCAAGTAAATTTTGGCTGCCCTGGGTTGCAGCCCCAAAGAGTTGCCGCAAAGGTAAATCGCATCTTTTCCCTTATGCTGCGGGATTAAAAATTCATTTCTGAAAGACTGCAATGCATCCTGCTTATCAAGCTGCCGGGCAAATTCTAAATTATTCTGGTAATTCATTAGCCAATAATACAAAAAAGGCAGGTGAACACCTGCCTTTTTTAAGTACTTTAACGTTTGTAAGCGGATTTATAACGCGATATCGCCATGTTTACCCTCATCATACTGCTTACCGGTAACTACCGCTTTGAGCATGTTAAACAGCACTACCATACTGCTGCTGCTGCTATCCCAATATTCGGCATCGGTTGGGCTAACCTTTAAAAGTATCAGCTTCGGGTCGTCCAATCCCTCCGGGAAAAATGCCTGAATAAATGGGTTCCATAGCTGTTTCATTTTTTCTTTATCGTCTACCAGGCTTGCTTCAGCAACAATGCTTAAGTAAGTGTGATTCGCCACATCCGAATAAGTTAATGATACGGTATTTTCAACCGAAATTTCGCTTGCCTTTGGAGAGTATTCGTTAGTGAAAAACCAGATGTTACCTTCATCATCAACATCGGCTGTACCCATCGGCCTGCTATTAAATCCTTTTTCGGAACTGTAAGTGGTTAGCATCGCAGTTCTTACTTCTTTAACTTTGTCCTGTAAATATTTAAGTGATTCTGTTTTTGACCAGTTGCTCATAGTAATTGTATTTAGTTACTATTCATAAACCCTTGGTAATGTTATTTGTTGGGTTTGCTTACGTAAATATTTCCCTTTACATAAAACCGGTAAGGCAACAGTGCATCATCACCGGCATAACCAACGCCAATACGCGGCCCTGAGGCAACTTCGTCATCAGGTATGATCAAACCCTTGTCCTCAACCCATATCGTGTCGCTCTGCAAGCTTAATGCATTTATTTTGCGGGATATCCCTAAAGCCCTGGCTACCGAACCCGGCCCTTTAGTAATATTAGGTTTTAAGGTTTCCATATTTCTGCGCATCATCATCACATCTAAACCATCGGTAGGCTGGATACCGCGGATCAAGATAGCATGCGGAGTGCCTTCGGCTGAGGTAACGATGTTAAACATTTCATGAATACCATAGCAAAGGTAAACATAAGATACACCACCCTGCATGTACATGGTTTGCGTGCGCGGAGTCATCCGCCCGCCGAACGAGTGAGAGGCTTTATCAATAACTCCTGCATACGCCTCTGTTTCCACAATATATCCGCCTGTAACGTCACCATCAATAGAGGTAAACAAATACTTGCCAATCAAATCGTGGCTGAGCGCCACCACATCCGGGTTATGGTAATAATTTTCTGGAAGTTTCATTTATTTAGCAGGATATCAGACAGCACTTTGTTGATCTGGTCAGCTTTGTCAAAAACCATGATATGCGTTCCACCTTTTACTACAATGGTAGGGTTTTTAATGTTTTTGTAAGGAAAAACGAGGTCCTTATTGCCAATGAGTTGAAACAAATTTTGGGGGATAATATCATTTCGCCAATCTAAAATTGCTTTCATTGCCCATTTAATAAAAAAAGGAGATGACTCGCGGAGCATACTTCTAAATAAATTTAAGTCATCAGGACTCATTTCTCCGAAGACAAATTTAATCAAAAAGCCTACATGCGTCATTAGCCAATTAGGAATAGCTGTGTAAACAGGCACATTTCTAAAAAACTTAAAATACGCGGGAGTTTCACCATCAGTCTTGATACTCGATATCAAAACTACGGCTTTTAACTTGATGCGCTTTGCAATTTCTGTTGCGATAATCCCACCCAATGATACGCCAATAACGACTGAATCAGATTTGATATTGAAATGATCTATGATCAATTGTGAATAGTCGCTTAACGTATTTTTTATGTCTGGTAATAGCCAGTCGACAAACACAAGCTCGAAGTCTTCGGGTAAAAAAATATTCTTGAATAAACGCTTATCGGCACCAAGGCCGGATATTAGATAAACCTTGGTCATTGAAATTCGATCAGGCTGATGATATGCTGTAAATATTTTGCGTCGGTTTCATCAAACTCATTTAACTCAGAGCTATCTACATCCAGTACGCCTATCACTTCGCCATCATTAAGGACAGGTATTACGATCTCTGACCGTGACAGGGAACTACAGGCAATATGACCCGGAAATTCTTCGACATCAGGAACGATCAGCGTTTCGGCTCGCTCCCATGCTGCTCCGCAAACCCCCCGGCCTTTGGCTATCCGCGTGCAGGCTACCGGGCCCTGAAACGGGCCAAGAACCAATTCGTTAGACTTTACCAGATAAAAACCAACCCAAAACCATTTGAACTGTTCTTTTAGCGCAGCACAAACATTGGCCATATTGGCCACCAAGTCATTCTCGCCATTTAGCAACCCTTCTATCTGAGGGATGAGCGATTGATATTGATCTGCCTTATTAGCTGACGTAATTATTTTTAAATCCTCTGCCATGAAGCAAAAGTAACAATGCCGTGTTGAAAGTAAATAAGACAAATCTCATATTTAATATTTTATTTCGCAGTGCATGATCGTTAGCCTCACTATAGTTCGTTACCGTAAAGCGTTTGTACCGTTTGCCCTTTTAGCAATGGCCATACACCGGTTACCTATGCTTTTGCAAAGTGGCTGCACGTTTTGGAAGTTGCTTGGCAGCGGCCGCAACGGCACATTCGACCTGCAGCCCGATTGGCAACAGTGGGGTTTACTGGCCGTTTGGAACGGCCGGGATGATTATGAACAGTTCGTGGCCCGGTCACTTGTAAGCAAATGGTGGCGCGCATTCGCTACCGAAAGCTGGACGGTACTTTGCCAGCCGCTGCAAAGCCACGGTAAATGGGATGGTAAAGAACCATTCGGAAAACCCAATGCACCTGTTGCAGACGGGCCCATTGCAGTGTTGACCCGGGCAACAATTAAAATCAGCCGGTTAAAAAACTTTTGGTCGCATGTGGATGAGGTGGCGAATTTAATGGTGGATGCACCAGGGTACATTGCTTCTGTAGGTGTAGGCGAAGCACCGGTTTACCGACAGGCCACCTTCTCTGTCTGGGAAAATTTTGATGCTATGAAAGCCTTTGCTTATGGGAGTAAACAACACGCCGAGGTGATCAAAAAAACACGAAGTGAAGGCTGGTACAGCGAAGAACTATTCGCCCGGTTCGGGATCATTCAAAGCGTCGGCACATTAAACGGAACCGACCCGTTAGAGGGTCTGATTAACACGATCACAAAATGAGAATAATTGCAGAATTACCCCATCCCGATTTTAAAATTTCTATACTGAGTATGAACTCAAAATTTATAATCAAGATAGAAAAAGGTACCCTGGAGCAAACTTATAAGCTCCCCGAAATGGACCTTACTGATGGCGTTAATAGTGTGTTTGAATTGTTAGATGAAGATTTTTTAAATACTGTTTTAGCGCGCTTTACCGATATGCTAAAAGACTTCAAAAATGCTTATTATAGGTACAATTATTAGTGTTAAACATCTGTGATACAGTAGCTTAAAAACTGTCAATCCTCTATACAAAATTATATTTGGCAATATCTGCCTCAATTGATGTATAAATGCTCTAGAACGAACTGTCTAAACTAGATATCGTTGAGATAGGTTCCTTAATATACTGATTTGCATTTAATTATAAATTCAGTTAAATTTAAATTTGGCTTCATCTTTCGCAAAATAAATGAAAGGTTAAGCTTGTAGCAGGTCGCAAAACCAAAATCCTGTCGATTTTGATGAGCTGTGCACAACATCTCCATATTCGTTGGTTTTTGGCGAAGTATAATCTTTAAAAACCAATTCACCGGTTTTGTAATTTATAGGCTTTTTGAATATTGGCCCTTGAAATGCAAAAGTGTGGAACTCGCCATTTTCACCACAAACGTCTACCCCATCCGGCAAGCTTTTTACTAAATGCGGAGTTATTACCTTGCCTGCAAAATCCTTTAGCCGGTCCTGCACACAGGCGATAACGGTTCCAAATCCAAGTCCTAAAAATTCGTTGATCAGCTCATGGGTATCGCGTTTCCAGATTGGGTAAATGCCGGTTAAACCTGCCTCGGTCAGCCGGGCATCGCGGTACGCTTTCAGATCTTCCAGATGAATGTCGCCAAAGATGGAATGGGTAATCCCTTCAATTTTAAAATATGCCAGATGATGGGCCATAATGTTATCATAGTCTTCCATATTTGGCATCTCGGGCAGCCGGATCTGATATAGCGGGATGCCGATACTCTCCGCCTGTTGGATCAGTAATTCCGTACGGACGCCGTGCATCGAGATGCGGTCCGCTGCGTCGTTGATTGTGGTTACCAGGTAGCGGATATCCAAGTCGGGATTTTGCAGGCAATGATACAACGCCAGAGCGCTATCCTTGCCGCCGCTCCAGTTAAATATGCAAGAGGTCAATGTGATTTTAAGTTATTGAATTTATGATTAGCGGTTAATTGGCTCAGCTGATAGCAAGCAATTCATCAACCAGCATGGGTACCCCTATCGACGCTTTATAAGGCATTTCTACTATCCGGTTATTGCTTACAGTTGGGATGTTTGGATCGATGATGTATTTAGTTACACCGGACGGCACGTAATTGATAAGCCCTGCCGCAGGATAAACTGCAAGAGAAGTGCCTACCAAGATAAATATCCCGGCCTCTAAACATATGGATGCAGCTTTTTCTATCATGGGTACCGCTTCGCCAAACCATACTACATGGGCACGGAGCTGCGATCCTAATTCGCAGGTATCACCCATTTTTAGTTCCCACCCATCTATCGGATAGGTAAGGTTAGCTTTTAAGCTCGATTGCGATCTCGTGATGACACCGTGCAAGTGCACTACGTTTGCCGACCCGGCCCGCTCATGCAGGTCATCGATATTTTGCGTTATGATAGTCACCTCGTACTTTTGTACCAGCTTTGCAAGCGCGTAATGTGCAGCATTTGGCTGCGCCTCCAACACCGACTTTCGCCGCTCGTTGTAAAACTGCTGCACCAGTTCCGGATTTCGCGCCCAGGCTTCGGGTGTGGCAACGTCTTCAATGTTGTACCCCTCCCAAAGGCCATCGCTGTCCCTGAATGTTTTTAAGCCGCTCTCGGCACTTATCCCGGCACCGGTAAGCACAACTACTCTTTTCATAATTACGTGTTAATTTGCACAAAAAAAAGCGGTTAGTCCAATGTCTAACCGCTTTCTCAATTTTATAAAGGCCTTTGCTTTTTACCACTAAAGGTGCAAAGATTAGCAAAAACCTGTAAAACGTTCACGTTCACCGCCGTGAACGCGTGCTTTTTATATAAATAACTCATTATTAACCCTATAGTATTTTTGCTACTGACAAGATAACGCCACCATTTTAACGGAAATTTATTTACAAAGCCAGTTGTTTGCGGTTTTGTAAAACGGTGTATCTGCCTTTTGCCAATTCAAACCCGCCGAAGAGGATAATGCCAAATAATACATCGCCCAACACCATGTTCTTCTCGAACGGAATAGCAGCCATTAACGATTGCCCATAACCTGCTAAGGTGTGCGGGTACATGGTGCCGTACAACCAGGGCAGATCCATAATTAACCAGTGTACGGCAACACCTGCCAACGATGCAAGAGCGACATTTTGAAAGTTTACTTTTTTAATAAAGCTGCCAATTAACACCATTATAGCAAAACAGCCGTACATCCATAAAGCACTTGTGTGAAACAGCACCCATTTGGATGTGTACAGGTAGTTAATGAATATATCACTTACAAAAAGTGCAGCAAGCGGTACCAAATATGCTTTCCATTTATCAGTAAAGTAAGCGCCGCCAAAT
>NZ_CAXVWK010000008.1:0-9275 GCF_964263795.1 Mucilaginibacter sp. | reverse complement strand
AAATATTACTGGAAACACATTTTCGCACCTGATGTGCCTAAGCCACTTTACCTTATCATGTGGCCGGTAGAGCTTGTGGGTATCATTTCCAGACCTTTTGCATTGATGATACGTTTGTTTGCAAACATAACAGCGGGGCACATTATTGTATTAAGCTTAATATCATTGATATTTGTGTTTAAGAGCGCATATGTATCAATAGTATCAGTACCGTTTGTGGTGTTTATGGATGTGCTTGAATTGTTGGTTGCAGCGTTGCAAGCATTTATATTTACATTGCTTACAGCTTTGTTTATAGGCACAGCTGTTGAAGAGCACCACCATTAATAATTTGTAAATAACTATATAATATATATTCACTTTAATTTTAAAACAATGATTGGAAGTATCGCTGCATTAGGTGCAGGTTTAGCAGTAATCGGTGCCGGTATCGGTATCGGTCAGGTTGGTGGTAAAGCAATGGAAGGTATTGCACGTCAGCCGGATGCCGCTTCAAAAATCCAAACTGCAATGATCATCGCTGCCGCTCTTATCGAGGGTGCTGCTTTGTTCGGTGTGGTTGTATCATTCCTGGGCTTAAGATAATATCCCGCCCGGAAACAAATTCATAACCGTATCTGCAGCGGTTGGCGGCAGGTACGGTTATCTTAAACAGACATTTAACTTTAAATAAAACATGGAATTAGTTACTCCTGAAATTGGCTTAGTATTCTGGACCACCATTTCGTTTTTAATACTATTCTTTTTACTGGCTAAGTTTGCCTGGAAACCTATTATGGGCGCCATTGGCGAAAGAGAACGTTCAATTGAAGATGCTTTGCTGAAAGCTGAAGCAGCTAAAGACGAGATGTCTCGTTTAACTAACGAGAACGAAGAGCTGTTGAAAAAGACACGTGCCGAGCGCGATGTTATTTTAGCAGAAGCTAAAAAATTAAAAGACCAGATTGTAAGCGAAGCTAAGGATGCTGCGCATAAAGAAGGTGCCCGCCAGATCGAACTGGCCCGTATCGAGATAAACAATCAAAAAAATATCGCTATGGCTGACGTTAAAAATCAGGTATCGGCATTGTCTATCGAAATTGCAGAGAAGATCCTTCGCAAGCAATTCGAAGACCAGGGCAAACAGGATGCGTTAGTAGCCGATTTGCTAAAAGAAGTGAAATTATAATTAGAGAGTAGTAAGTGGTGAATAGTGAGTAGTTAAAACTCACCACTCGCCACTCATCACTCACCACTAACTAAGATATGTCAGAAGTAACAGTAGCAATTAGATACGCGAAAGCATTGATTGACCTGGCCGACGAGCAAAACGCTGTTGAGGCGGTTAAGGATGATATGGTGCTTTTTTACAAAACTGTACGGAGCAGCCCGGAACTGGGTGCTGTTTTAGCTAACCCGATAGTATCGCACAGCAAAAAGATAGCTATCATAAGTGATGTTTTTGCAAGCCGTGTAAGCGAGGTTAGTTTGGCCATGTTCAAAATAATGGTGAACAAAGGCCGCGGCGAAGTTTTGTACGCAACTGCGCATGAATATATTGCCCTTTATGATATTAAAAACAATATCACCTATGCTAAAGTAGTATCTGCAGCGCCGTTATCAGAAGCTAACAGGCAAAAAATGCAGGACGATGTGCAGACAGCTATCGGTGGTACTATTAAGCTGAACACACAGGTAGATCCGGCGTTAATTGGCGGCTTTGTGCTTACCGTAGGCGACAGGCAGATTGATACCAGTGTAGCCGCCAGCTTAAAGAGAATTAAAAAAGAATTTGCAAGTATTGCAACCAACTAATAACATTAAAACGCTTAAATAATCTCATAATGATAGAGGTAAAACCAGACGAAGTATCAGCAATTTTGCGTCAGCAATTAGCGGGCTTCAAATCAGAATCTGAATTAGAAGAAGTGGGTACCGTGCTCCAGGTGGGTGATGGTATTGCACGTGTTTACGGTTTAACCAAAGTACAATCAGGTGAGCTGGTTGAATTTGATAACGGTTTACAAGGTATCGTGCTAAACCTTGAAGAAGATAACGTGGGTGTGGTATTGTTAGGTAAATCTGACGATATTAAAGAAGGTGATACCGTTAAACGTACTAACCGTATTGCATCTATCAATGTTGGCGAAGGCATGCTTGGCCGTGTTGTTGATACCTTGGGTAACCCTATTGATGGTAAAGGCCCTATTGCAGGCCAAACTTACGAGATGCCTTTGGAGCGTAAAGCGCCTGGTGTAATTTACCGCCAGCCGGTTACCGAGCCTTTACAAACAGGTATAAAAGCGATAGACGCGATGATACCTATCGGCCGTGGCCAGCGTGAGTTGGTTATTGGTGACCGCCAGACAGGTAAAACTGCGGTTTGTATAGATACCATTATCAACCAAAAAGAATTTTATGACGCCGGCCAGCCGGTAACCTGTATATATGTAGCTTGTGGCCAAAAGGCATCAACTGTTGCGAACATTGTACGCACTTTAGAAGAGAATGGTGCAATGCCATACTCAATAGTTGTTGCAGCAAACGCATCAGATTCAGCTACCATGCAGTTCTTCTCTCCGTTTGCAGGTGCTGCAATTGGCGAGTATTTCCGTGATACCGGTCGCCCTGCTTTGATCATCTATGATGATCTTTCTAAGCAAGCGGTTGCTTACCGTGAGGTGTCACTGTTATTGCGCCGTCCACCAGGCCGTGAGGCTTACCCGGGCGACGTGTTTTACCTGCACAGCCGTTTATTAGAGCGTGCTGCTAAGATCAACTCAAATGATAACATCGCGCAGCAAATGAATGATCTGCCAGAGTCTATCAAGCACATTGTTAAAGGTGGTGGTTCATTAACTGCGTTGCCTATCATCGAAACACAGGCAGGTGACGTATCAGCCTATATCCCAACCAACGTAATTTCGATTACTGATGGTCAGATTTTCCTGGAGTCAAACTTATTCCTGGCAGGTATCCGTCCCGCAATTAACGTAGGTATCTCTGTATCACGTGTGGGTGGTAACGCGCAGATCAAATCGATGAAGAAAGTTGCCGGTACTTTGAAACTTGACCAGGCACAATACCGCGAGTTAGAGGCTTTCTCTAAATTCGGATCAGATTTGGATGCATCAACCAAAAACATAATTGATAAAGGTGCCCGTAACGTAGAGATCCTGAAACAAGGCCAGTATTCGCCGGTTACCGTTGAGAAACAAGTTGCCATTATTTATTTGGGTACCAAAAACCTGATGCGTAATGTGCCGGTAAATAAAATCCGCGAGTTTGAAGCAGAATACACCAGCCAGTTAGAGCTGCGCCACCCGGAAGTGTTGGCCGCCCTTAAAGCAGGTAAATTTGATGACCAGTTAACCGGCGTACTGGAAACAGTTGCCAAAGAACTGTCAGGAAGATATAACTAATTTAGTTTTGAGTATTGAGTGATAAGTTTTGAGTTTAAGCTCACTACTCATCACTCAAAACTTACCACTCAAAAAATAGAATGGCTAATTTAAAAGAAGTAAGAAACAGGATAGCATCAGTAAGCTCCACCCAGCAGATCACCAAAGCCATGAAAATGGTTTCGGCGGCTAAGCTGAAAAGGGCTACTAACGCTATTGTTCAACTACGCCCTTACGCTAACAAATTGAACGAGCTGTTGACTAATCTATCGGCAAGTTTAGAGGATGGGGCATCGCCTTATCTGCAACAGCGCGAGCCGGTGCGTGTATTGGTTATTGTGGTATCATCAAATCGTGGTTTGGCAGGTGCCTTTAATACGAACGTTATAAAAACGGCCAATAACCTGATTGCAGAAAAATACAGCGAGCAATTAAGGGCCGGTAATGTATCTATCGTAGCTATCGGTAAAAAAAGCCAGGAGTTTTTTCAACGCCGTAAGTTTAATGTAATTGGTAACAATAACGACTTATATCTCGACCTGAATTTTATTAATGCATCAAAGATCACCGAGTCTATTATGCAGGGTTTCATCAACGGCGACTACGATAGGGTAGAATTGGTTTATAACCACTTCCGTAATGCAGCCGTTCAGTACCAGGTGGCCGAACAATTGTTGCCTGTTCCTGTTCCGGAGGCTAAGCCAAAAGAAGAGAAGCAAAAAGGCGCGCTGATGGAAGCACAGGTTGATTACATACTGGAGCCATCACAAGAAGAGATAGTTGAGCAGCTGATCCCTAAAAATATTAAGATCCAGTTGTACCGTGCCGTTTTAGATTCTAACGCGTCTGAACATGGTGCACGTATGACAGCCATGGATAAAGCTACAGAAAACGCCGGCGACTTATTGAAAGCCTTAAAACTTTCATACAACCAGGCCCGCCAGGCAGCCATCACTACCGAGCTAACAGAGATTGTGAGCGGCGCGGCAGCATTAGGTGGTTGATAATAATTTTGTCAGTTTAAGCTTGTAAAGTACATAACGAATAAAGGCTTTCCATTTGGAAAGCCTTTATTCGTTAATATGGAATGTCATGGTGAGCTTGTCGAACCATAGTAAACGTGCTAAGTGTTCGATAAACTCAGGCTAATCAGTTTATTCCTCTTCCGCTATCTCCTTTATCTTGATCATTGCTTTTGGCCAAACGGTTGCCAAAAACTTTTGAAACTCTTCCGGGATGCTACCTCCTGCCAAATCAACCGTCAAAAGGGTTTTATCTCCATTAGCCGTGAGCGTATAGTTTTCGTACGAGCCAGAGCAAGCCTTAGCGCCATCGCTATCATAGGTTTCTTGGCCATCAATAATTTCGCCAAGCGCTTTAATCGACATGTATTCGTTTGGTACAACTTTTTCGAGCACAGCAAACATACCGCGGCCTTTATCGTCTAAAAAATGCGCTTTGCTACCTTCCTTCCAATCGGTGATAGCGTGTGATCCTTCACAGAAAACTTCAGTCCACCTTTTATAATCTTCATCGGTAAATAAAGTGTTCCAAACTTTTTGAGGTGTAGCGCTAATGTCAATTTTAAATGTTGATTGCTCCATGATGTTTATTATTAATACTATAAAAATGGTGATTATTAGACGATTTGAACGGGTGCAATAGCGACGATTTAAAGGGCTATTTGAGACAGGTTTAATGTTAGTAAAAAGAATACTTTAACATTTGCTTTTGCTTAAGGCTTACATAAATTGCGGCATGAATTTGTATCAAAGCTTAGGCTTCCTGGTGTTTGGCAGCCGGCTAAGGCGCATGAGCGAAACGTTCTTAGCCGAAATAAACCGGATCTATCAAAACCAGGGTATCGATTTTGACGCCAGTTGGTTCCCTGTGTTTTATCTTCTGTCTAAAAACGATTCCTTGTCCATTAAGGAGTTGAGCGATCAAACAGAGGTATCACATCCAGCCGCAAGCCAGCTGATCACTAATTTAAAAAGTCGCGATTTGGTGGAGACTACCGTCAGCGCCGATGACGGGCGCAAGCAGCTGGTTCACTTTACAGAAAAAGGACGCAAGCTACTAATACAGATTTTGCCCGTTTGGGATGCAATTACAGCAAGTATGGCGGGGTTTGCCGGTAGCGATACCGACATTCAAAAGATGTTGCCGGCCATAACAGCATTTGAAGATAACTTCCGGGCATTCGACCTGTCTGGGAAAGTTACTGAAAGATTAAAATCCTAACATAAGCAATTGATTGTCGATAAAATGAACCAACTGATTGAATGCGTGCCTAATTTTAGTGAGGGGGTAAATGTGGCGGTTATTGATCAGATTGCCCATGCTATAAAAAATGTAAATGGGGTGAAGTTATTGAACGTCGATCCCGGCAAAGCGGCTAACCGCACTGTTTTCACATTTGTAGGCAGCCCTGGCGCTGTTGTGGAAGCGGCATATCAGGCTATTAAAATGGCAGGTCAGTTAATTGATATGCGGGCCCAAAAAGGCGAGCACCCACGGATGGGGACTACAGACGTTTGCCCCTTAATACCCATTGCCGATATAACAATGGAAGAAACCGTTGAATACGCAAAGCAATTGGCCGAACGTGTAGGCACAGAATTACAGATTCCGGTTTACTTATATGAGGATGCACAGCCGGATAAGCGCAGGAGCAATCTTTCCGTAATCCGTGCGGGAGAATATGAAGGCTTTTTTATCAAGATCAAACAACCGGGATGGGTGCCTGATTTTGGCCCTGCAGAAAACGATGCAAAGCGCGGGGCAACCGTTATTGGGGCACGTAAGCTTTTAATTGCTTATAACATTAACTTAAACACGCAATCTACGGAGTTAGCTAATGCTATTGCCTTTGATGTCCGCGAATCGGGCCGTAGCAAGCCCGAACGAAAGCCGGGAAAATTAAGAAGTGTGAAAGCCATCGGCTGGTTTATTAAAGAATACAGGGTAGCGCAGGTATCTATGAATTTAACAGATACAACAGTTACGCCAATTCACTTAGCTTTCGATGAAGTTTGCAAAGCTGCAAAAGATCGCGGTGTATCAGTAACAGGCAGCGAGTTAATCGGCCTTATACCGTTAAGATCTCTGGTAGATGCAGGCAGGTATTTTCTCAGAAAACAACAGCTAGACGACAATATTAGCGAAGCTGAGCTGATAGCGGTAGCTGTACAGGCTATGGGACTGGATGAACTTGCGCCATTTGAGCCGAGGGCAAGGATCATCGAATATTTATTGCAGGATAATTAGATGCCAACCGAAAGTGGTGGCATAATTCTTGGTTAATTTATTTAACTAAAAAATCTACAAAACTATGAAAAATGTATTCAAATTATTAATGATAGCGGCATTGTTTGCTGTAGCATCATGCAACAGTAACAGCCCTAACAATAGCGACAGTACTAAGGCGGCTGCAGACAGCAACAAAAAAGAACTGGCCGCAAAAGATTCTACACAGTTTAAAGCTGATTACGAATTTGCTGTTACCGCGGCAAACGGTAGTATCTCGAAGTAGAGTTGGGTAAGTTGGCACAGAAGAAGGCATTAAATCCTAAAGTGCTTGAATTTGCCAGGATGATGATAGAAGATCACTCAAAGGCAAGCAAAGACCTTAAGGCAATTGCTGCCGCTAAGTTTATTACGCTGCCGGCAATTTTATCAAACAAGTTCCAGATGGATTATGATAATATGGCTAAATTAGGCAAAGCAGAATTTGAGCAAAAGTATACCGATTATATGGTTAAAGACCATAAAGAGGATATAGAAGAGTTTAAAAAATAAGCCAACGACGGTAAAGATCCTGAATTAAAAGCCTTTGCCGGAAACACTATTCCGGTTTTAGAGCACCACCTGCAAATGGCTGAACAAGCACAGCAAGCAGTAAAAAAATAAATGACGTATAAAAACAGAGAGCCGCATTTAGCGGCTCTCTGTTTTAGGAAGATTCTGTTTTTAGAAGTGGTACCTCACAAAGGCCTCCATGGCGGCATATTCAGCTAAACCGAGTTTATCATAACTTTGCGCTGTTTCGCGGTTGCGGTCTTCGGCACGCACCCAAAACTCGCGGGCATCATCACCCGGGAACACCGGGCGGTCCTTTTGGCTCTGGTGCTTAAAGATAGCGTTGCGCTTGCGCAGCACCTCGGCAGGCGAAAGCGGCACCGCCATTTCGATCTCATGGGTAGGGAACTCCTGCCATGCACCCCGGTACAGCCACATCCAGCAATCCTGCACCCAGTCCTCGGTTTCCCGCAGGCGCTGCAGGGCAGCAAGGATGATGTTGAAGCAAACGATATGCGTCCCGTTCGGGTCGGCAAAATCACCGGCAGCGAACACCTGGTGCGGTTTGATCTTTTTTAACAACTCCATGGTCAGCAGGATATCCTCTTCCCCAACCGCGTTCTTTTTGGTTTTGCCCGTTTCATAAAAAGGCAAAGCCTGGAAATGGATATTACTGTCCGGCAGCCCCGCGAAGCGGGCGCCCGAGATAGCCTCCGTTTTACGGATGAACCCCTTCACATCACGGATCTCCGGGGTATCCACCTGGTTAGGCAGCTTCCTGTCAATAAAGCGGCGCATGTCTTCATAAATACCCTTCAGTTTAGCCGTATCCTCGCCCACGCTCTCTTTAAAGTCGATAGCGAACTCCATGTACCGTAAAACATCATCATCCCATACAGCGGTGTTTCCCGAGGTTTGATAAGCCACATGCACATCATGCCCCTGGTCTACCAAACGGATGAAAGTACCCCCCATCGAGATCACATCATCATCCGGGTGGGGAGAGAACACGATAGACCGCTTGCGCGCAGGCTCGGCCCTTTCCGGCCGCTGGCTGTCGTCCGCCCCCGGCTTGCCGCCCGGCCAGCCGGTGATGGTATGCTGTACCTGGTTAAAAATATCAATATTGATCTGGTACACCGGCCCCTGCTCCACAGCCAGCTGCGCCATACCATGATTGTTGTAATCCTCTTCCGTTAACTTCAGGATCGGTTTACCCACCACGGCAGAAAGCCAGATCACCGCCTTTTTGCGTAAAGCGTTATCCCAGGTGCAATCCTTCACCAGCCAGGGCGTATCAAAGCGGGTCAGACCCGATGCCGCATCCTCATCCAGCACAAACTCCACATGATCAGACAGCTGCAGGAAGGTAGCCGGCACCTCGCCCGAGATCTCGCCCTCCACCGCTTTCTTAACAATGGGCGCCTTCTTGGCGCTCCAGGCCATCAGGATGATCTCGCGTGCCTTGAAGATGGTGCCCACCCCCATGGTGATCGCTTTGGCAGGCACGTTCTGCTTACCGCCGAAATCGCGCGAAGCATCGTTACGGGTCAGGTCGTCCAGGGTAACCAGCCGGGTGCCCGAGTTGGGGGCCGAGCCCGGCTCGTTAAAGCCGATGTGGCCCGTACGGCCGATCCCCAGGATCTGCAGGTCCAGCCCGCCCAATTCAGACAGCTGGCGTTCATAGTCCAGGCAAAAAGCAGCCACCTCCTCCTGCGATAAGGTACCATCCGGAATATGCACATTAGCCTTATCGATATCGATATGACTGAACAGGTTCTCGTTCATGAAAGTAACATAGCTTTGCACGGCATCCGGCTGCATGGGGTAGTACTCATCCAGGTTAAAGGTGATGACGTTGGCGAAAGACAAGCCTTCGGCTTGGTGCAGCCTTACCAACTCAGCGTATACGCGGATAGGGGTAACACCCGTTGCCAGCCCCAGCACTGCCGGTTTGCCTTCGGACTGCCGGGTGCGGATGAGCGCTGCGATGCGCTGCGCCACTGCTACCGATGCCGTTGCCTGATCGGCATAAACCGTTACCGGCAGCTTCTCATAACGCGTCTCTTCCAATAAGTTTAATCTTGCCATAAT
>NZ_CAXVWK010000007.1:0-12188 GCF_964263795.1 Mucilaginibacter sp. | reverse complement strand
CGTTTTTGGTACGTGCGGAGCCAAAAATGGAAACGCAGGGGCCTATCTTGGCCAGCTTCTCAAAGCCGTCTACAAACTCGGCCATTATTTTAAAGATCTGCCAGGAATCGGTAACCTTAATTTCCTGCCAATTTTTATTCTCAAATGCTTGTCTTATTTTATCTTCACCAGTCATGTTAAAAAATTAGTCCGAAAGTCCGAGAAGTCGGTGCATCCGGAAGTTATTATTCAGTTATACTACAACAAATTTGGATTTCGGTTTCGATACTAAATTACTTGGGGACTTAGCGTCTTACCGACCTTAGGGCGTGAGCTCAGCCAAAGGCCGACAAATGTAATTAATCCGTTCACAATGATCAGTTCGTTATCAAATACGTAACCGCCCAGGTATTTTTTAGATTCGGTGCTCAGGAAATAGCATATAGCGGGTGATATAAGGCAAATGAAAGGTACCAGCTTATCTTGCACCTGCCTGCTGGCCACAAACAATCCAAAGCTGTAAAGCCCCAACAGCGGCCCGTAGGTATATGATGCAACTTTAAATATGGCCGTAACAACGGCATCATTATTAAGGGCATTAAAGGCTATGATTGTCAAAAACATTAATCCTGAAAAAGCGATGTGTACGTAGTGCCGCACGCTCACCATTTTTTTGCTGTTCACGTCGTCCCGCTTATTAAAGTTTAGGAAGTCAACACAAAAGGAGGTGGTCAATGCCGTCAGTGCCGAGTCTGTAGTAGCAAAGGTAGCCGCCGTTAACCCCAGCATAAAAACCATAGCGGGTATAATGCCCAGGTATTGTAGCGCAATGGTAGGGTACAGGTAATCGGTTTTCTCTACATTGATGCCGTATCGTTGGGCGTAAATGTACAGCAAGGCGCCCACGCTTAAAAAGAATATATTGATGATGACGAACACCCCCGTAAAGCTGAACATGTTCTTTTGTGCTTCGCGGATGTTTTTAAGGCTCAGGTTTTTTTGCATCAGGTCCTGATCAAGTCCCGTCATGCCGATAGTGATGAACATCCCACCTAAAAACTGCTTGCTAAAGTGGAACTTGCTGCTCAGGAAATCATTAAAGAAAAACACTTTTGAGTAACTGCTTGCCTTGATAGCTTCGGCAGCCTGGAAGATGTTCATATTTAGACTGCGGCAGATAAAAAATATGGATAGAAAGACCGACGATACCAGGAACAGCGTTTGCAGGCTATCGGTAATTATGATTGTTTTTAAACCGCCTTTGTAGGTGTATGACCATATCAGCACCAGGCATATCAGCACCGTTGCCGCGAAGGGTATGTGGTAACTATCAAATATAAAGCGCTGCAGCACAATAACCACCAGGTACAACCTGAAGGCCGAGCCGATGGTACGGCTGAGCAGGAATATCGCAGCAGCAGTTTTATAACTCCAGGTGCCTAATGCGCCTTCAATATAGCTGTAAATAGATGTCAGTTTCAGGCGGTAGTATAGGGGCAGCAGTACCGTGGCAATGATCAAAAAACCGGCGGCATTGCCTAACACAAACTGGAAGTAGGCAAATTGATCGCCGCTTGGTGCACCAACTTTACCGGGTACAGATATAAAGGTTACCCCGCTAAGGGCAGTGCCTATCATCCCAAACGCTACCAGGTACCATTTGGAGTTGCGGTTAGCCACAAAGAAGGTATCGTTATCTGATGAATTCTTAGAGGTTAGATGCGATATGATCAGCAGCACTAAAAAGTAACCGACAATAAAAGTAAGGAGTATACCCGGCGCCATAATTATAATTGACAATGTAAGCTAAAGTAGCAGTTTGATACTTAGCAAGCAAATAAGCAGCCTGCGCAATTGTAAAAACAGGTACAACTATTAACAAAGGTTTACACTTTTTTGCAAAAAACACCTTTAAGTTGTTGAATATCAATAGTATGTAAAAATAGTGGGTTAACATAATTACGAAGGGTTCGTAGATAATTGAAACCTGGTTAAATTGCTTATTCATAGCACCTGTTGTTTATTTAAAATTAAAAAAGACGGTAATTAACAATATTTTTGCAATGCCTTACCAAGGCTGATTTGCTTACCGATACGATATGGCTAACACAACCGCCCCGATGAACCGACTGAACAAACTTTTTGCAGAAAAGGAGCATGACTTGCTTTCGATATACTATACTGCCGGTTACCCCGCTTTAAATACTACCGTTGATATTGCCGAAGCGTTGGAAAAAGCCGGCGCAGATTTCCTGGAAATAGGTTTTCCTTATTCAGACCCGGTTGCAGACGGACCTACCGTTCAGCATAGTTCTGAAACCGCGCTCAATAACGGAATGACATTGAACGTATTATTTGAGGAATTAAAAGAGCTGCGCAGCCGGGTTAACATCCCGGTTTTGCTGATGGGCTACGTAAACCCCATAGTACAGTACGGCGTTGAGCGTTTTTGTAAACAAGCAGCCGCAGTAGGCGTAGATGGTATCATTGTGCCGGATTTGCCGATGTACGAGTACGAGTTGCTGTACAGTAACCACTTTGAAGATAACAAGCTTAGCAACATATTCCTGGTTACCCCGCAAACATCCGAAGAGCGTATACGGAAGATAGATCAGTTAAGCAATAGCTTTATCTATCTGCTATCGTCCTCATCTGTAACAGGGGGCAGTTTGCAATTAACAGATAGCATTGAGGCCTACTATAAACGCGTTAAGGCAATGGAGCTGAACAACCCCGCCATCATCGGTTTTGGCATCTCTAATAACAAAACCTTTAGCAAGGCCTGCGAGTATGCCAACGGCGCTATTGTGGGCAGTGCGTTTGTAAAATTATTAGCTCAGGATGATTATATGAACAAGATCCCGGCGTTTATTAAAGGCATCAAGTCTTCGTCCTGATCTTATTTAAGATCATATAGCCGGTAAAAGCTGCCAGGGATGACGCAATAAGAATAGTAAATTTGGCTTGATTTTGAATTTCAGCATCTCCGAACGAGAGCAGCGTGATAAATATCGACATGGTGAAGCCAATGCCGGCTAACTGCCCGATCCCCCAAACCTGCACCCATTTTACCCGGTGGCCCAATTGCGATAAACGCATCTTTACCGCCAACCAGCTAAACAGCGTAATACCAACCGGTTTGCCCAGCACAAGCCCCAGTAAAATGCCTGCCGATAACCCGCTGATATGATTGCCGTTCTTTAATCCTTCTGCAAAATTGATATTACTGTTGGCCAGCGCAAAAACGGGGATGATAAAGTAATTAACCGGGTTCTCTAACAAGTGGATCAGCTTTTTTAGCGGACTGTAGTTGGCCTTGACTTTATAGGGAATAGTCATTGCAGTAAGTACCCCGGCAACTGTAGCGTGAATACCACTGTGATGAACAAAGTACCATAAAAAGATGCCCGGCACAAGATACGCCCACAGATGACGTACACCAAAACGGTTAAGCAAAAGCTGAATAGTGAAAGTAACTCCTGCCAATAGAAGATAGGTGGAATGCAGGCCTGCGGAATAAAAAATGGCGATTACGATTATCGCGCCCAGGTCATCAACAATTGCCAGCGCTTTTATAAACACCTGCAGCGATAGTGGTACTTTCTTTTTGATGACATTGATAATGGCTACCACAAAAGCGATATCTGTAGCCATGGGGATGCCCCAGCCGCCTGCATCAGGAGTGCCCCTGGTAACCAGGTAGTAAAGCAATGCGGGTATCAGCATGCCACCAACAGCTGCGAAAATGGGCAGCGTGGCCGCCCGGATGTTTGATAGTTCACCGTTTAACGCTTCGTCCTTTATCTCCAGTCCCACAAGCAGGAAAAAGATCGCCATTAAACCGTCGTTTATCCAGCTGGTGACAGTAAAAGCACCCAACTGATATTGTAGTGCGGCGTTGTAGGTGCTGCTGATGCCGCTATTGGCCATGATAAGGGCGGCCAAAATGCATACAACCAGCAAGTTTCCGCCTGTAGCGTTAGATCTGACGAACTCCTTAAACTGTTGTATATAATTAATCAATATCGGCTGATTTGAAGGCTAAAGATATCATTATAAATACTCTTCCAATATGCCTTTGCCTTCGCGGACGATCTCAAAGTCGCCGTTTGTACAATCTACTACGGTTGATGGCACATTATCGCCGTAGCCGCCGTCTATCACCATATCCACAAGGTCCTGGTACTTTTCGTAGATCAGTTCCGGATCGGTAGAGTATTCAATAATGTCATCTTCATCATGTATAGAAGTGGATAAGATAGGATTGCCTAAGGCCTTTACAATGTCACGCGCTATATTATTATCGGGTACGCGGATACCTACCGTTTTTTTGTTGGAGCTTAGCAATTTGGGCACTGCGTGGCTAGCATTAAATATAAAGGTAAAGGGCCCCGGCAGTGCCTTTTTCAATACGCGGAAGGTGGTATTGTCAATAGGCTTGATGTAATCTGATATGTGGCTTAGATCATAACAGATGAATGAGAAATTAGCCTTCTCGGGTTTAATATTACGAATACGGGCTACTTTTTCAATTGCCTTTTGATTGGTGATATCGCAGCCCAATCCATAAACGGTATCAGTAGGGTAGATGATAACGCCGCCTTTGCGCAGCACGTCGGCAACCTGCTCAATAGCTTTTTCGTTTGGATTTTCCGGATAGATTCTGATCAGCATAGTAAAATATTTCGAATGTCGGTTTTCAACGCCGAGCTTATTTGCGAACAAATTTAAGGTATATTAAAATACAAAAATGCCGGACAATTGTTACATCCGGCATTTTTAAATAGGGCTTAGCGTAAACGCTGTATTAAAATTAGTATCGGGAATCCGATATCAGGATTATGCTTGTTTAGCGAATTGTACGTTGATGATCAATTTAATATCTGAACCTAACACTACTGAACCTGCTTCAGTAACGCCATCCCAAACCAAACCAAAATCTTTACGGTTGATTTTGCCGGTTACTTCAAAACCCGCTTTTGTGTTGCCATAAAAATCGCCTGCTACACCACCATGCTCAACATCAAGGGTTACCGGTTTAGTAACATCTTTAATGGTCAAATCACCGTTTAGTTTATATTCGTCGCCATCTTTAACAAAAGATGTTGACTTAAAAGAGATTTTTGGATAAGTAGCGGCATCAAAAAATTCGCCCGCCTTAAGGTGCTCATCGCGTTGAGGTTGGTTGGTGTCGATGCTGTCCACATCTAATGAAAATTCAACTTCGGCGTTGCTAAAGTCATCATTTTCGGTAGTAAGTGTACCTTCAAAAGTTTTGAAAGAACCGGTTATGGTTGAGATGACCAGGTGTTTTACTTTGAACTGAACCTCTGAGTGCATAGGGTCTAAAACCCATTTAGTTGCTGTTGCCATAATTTTATGTTTTAGTTGTTGTTTCTTATTGAATATTATACAAATATAATAATATATGTTTAAACATCTATTATTGATTTCAATAATTACAATGTGCAGACAATATCAGTTTAAACTTATAGTCGCGATTAATGTTTAATCCAAAGAATAAACAAGGTTAAGGTTTATTTCCGCAGACAACACCTGGTCAAATTATTTCAGGCATAGATTAGCAGGATTGCTGCGTTATTGTATCAATGGCGAAAAACCTTTACCACCAGCGTACACACAACTGGATACGGCCCCTTCATAACCATCAACCAACTTGTCATTACTCCACTTTTGTTTGCCTGTTAAAAGATCAATGGTTAAAAGGTAATTCGCAGCCGGTGGAGTAGATGGCAGGCCGTTTAAGGTCGATTCAAATCTTTTATGTAAATAAACCGTGTTATTAGCGATATAACTACTCAATGTAGCGCCCTTGTTATCATCATCAAATTTTAAAATGATTGCCCCGTTAGTTGGGTTAATCAGCTGATGAGCTTCTGTTGTTGAAGAACCGTACTTTCCTGCACCGGTGTTTTGCAGTTTTTTTATGACCAATTTGTTATTCCAGGTTTGTGTGATATATTTTGAACTATCGAAAACAGCCTGGCCGCCGCCGTAGTCTATACGCCATTTTTCGGCTCCGGTTCGGTCTATAGCACTCAGAAATGTTTTTGATAAACCTGGCGGGTTGTTGAAATGGGTGCTGGTAACATAGTAAAAGTCTTTAGTTGCATATTGCAACGAGGATATCATATTTGAGGTATTAGCACCAAACGCGGGTGGTATGGCAACAGGCTTAATTGTTCCAATTGCAGTTCCAGTACTTGCATCAACCGCCGTATATCCAACCATAATTATCCCGTCGCCCAGGGCTGCTAAAGAGTATGCTGTAGATAGCCTCCATTTTAACACACCCGTGTTAGCATCCAAAGCAATCAAATTCGTTTGGTCTTGCGATACATAAATTACACCATTGTAATAATTGATTAACGAGGGCGCACCGGTTACCTGGTATTTCCATAAATACTCTTTAGTGGATTTTGTTGCATCAAGCGCGTACACGTAAAATGTAGTATTGTCTCGATAAACACCGTAAAAAGTTTGATCATGTAAAACCGGGACAGCTGCGTTATCTACAGCATCCGTCCACTTTACAGCGCCTGTTTTCATATCAATCGCGTTGATCTTATTGTTTTGCAGGCTGTATAAAAAGCCGTTGCCTGCAACCGGGTAGCTCCAGGTGGTAGCAGGGTCGGCAGGGTAGTTATATTTGGTTGATAATGAGCCGTTGACAGCATTTAACAAGTAAATAGTGGTGCCCGACTTACTATCAAATGTATTTACAAACATTATCGAATCTGGTAGTGGCGCCACCGCAAGGGTATCTGTTTTAGGCGCATCTTTTTTACATCCGGCAATTGTAACCATAGATAAAATTACCATTACGCAAATATGGATTGATTTGATTTTCATATTCTATTGCGTTTAGCACGTTCAGTTGGCGAAAATTATAAGGCCTAATCTGAATGTGGTTTTATATTTTACGTGATTTCCCTTTAATATTTAAAATATAATTTTAAGTAATAAATCCGAATCTCACAAATGTTGAATCTTAATCGGATATGGTTGACCTCGCCAATTTTTAACAAAATAGCAACAAAAAAGGGGCACAAGGCCCCTTTAACATATTATGATAGTGTTACTATTTAGCCAACACTTCTTTAACGCGATCTGCGGCATCTTTTAACAGGATAGCCGAGAAAACTTGAAGGCCCGAATTATCGATCAGGTCTTTAGCTTCTTTAGCATTGGTACCCTGTAAACGTACAATGATTGGCACCGGGATGTTGCCGATTTCATGATAAGCATCAATTACGCCCTGTGCAACGCGGTCACAACGTACAATACCACCAAAAATGTTGATCAGGATTGCTTTAACGTTAGGATCAGATAGGATAATGTTGAAACCTGCTTTAACAGTTTGCGCATTGGCTGTTCCGCCTACGTCAAGGAAGTTTGCAGGCTCGCCGCCGGCAAGTTTAATAATATCCATTGTTGCCATTGCCAAACCAGCGCCGTTAACCATACAGCCTACGTTACCGTCAAGCTTTACATAGTTAAGGTTGCTTTTACTTGCTTCAACTTCGGTAGGGTCTTCCTCGTCAGTATCACGTAAAGCAGCGTAATCCGGGTGGCGGTATAATGCGTTATCATCAATGTTTACCTTGGCGTCAACGGCCAGGATCTTATTATCAGATGTTTTTAATACCGGGTTAATTTCAAACTGTGATGAATCTGTTGCATCGTAGGCTTTATATAAAGCAGTGATGAATTTCACCATATCCTTAAAGGCATCGCCAGACAGGCCCAGGTTAAACGCAATTTTACGCGCCTGGAAGCCTTGCAAACCAACCTTAGGGTCTATTTCTTCTTTGTGGATCAACTCCGGTGTTGAGTGGGCAACCTCTTCAATGTCCATACCACCTTCGGTACTGTACATGATAATATTACGGCCTTTGGCACGGTCAAGTAAAACGCTGATATAAAATTCTTTAGTTTCACTTTCGCCGGGGTAGTAAACATCTTGTGCTACCAATACCTTTTTAACCAGTTTACCTTCGGGACCGGTTTGCGGAGTTACCAGTTGCATGCCAATAATGTTGCCTGCAATCTCTTTAACCTGATCCTGATTTTTAGCCAGCTTTACGCCGCCACCTTTACCGCGGCCGCCTGCATGGATTTGAGCTTTTATAACTGTCCAGTCCGACCCATAGTCTTCCTTCATTTTCTGAGCAGCAGCAACAGCCTCTTCAGGTGTATCTGCAACTATGCCTTCCTGTACTCTAACGCCAAAGCTTTTTAGTATCGCTTTGCCCTGATATTCGTGAATGTTCATGTTGTTTGAAGATTTGCGGTAAAGCTACTATTTTGTTTTAGAGATTTGGGTTAAAACAGTATGGTTTTGTTATAAAAAGAACTATTTTTTTGTAATTTTTTAATGATTTATTGTTGTTTTTAGAATGAAAAATCGCCGGCAGTCGCTAATTTACTAATCTGTATTCATTAAATTTGCCCATGCTAAAAGCACAATCTATTAATAAATCGTACGGGCAGCTGCATATCCTCAAAGGGGTAGATCTTGAGGTTAAAAAAGGCGAGATAGTCACCATAGTAGGGGCTTCTGGCGCCGGTAAAAGTTCTTTGCTGAATATCCTCGGCACTTTAGACAATCCGGACTCTGGTCAACTATTTATTGAGGGTGTTGAGGTTAGTAAGCTAAATAACAAGAATTTAAGCGCGTTCCGCAATCAAAAGATCGGCTTCATATTTCAGTTTCATCACCTGCTGGTAGAGTTTAACGCTATTGAAAATGTTTGCATGCCAGCCTTTATAGCGGGCGTACCTAAAGCTGATGCCGAAAAGCGGGCCAAAGAACTATTGGAAATGCTGGGTTTAGCCCACCGTATTAACCACAAACCGGCGCAACTATCTGGCGGCGAGCAGCAAAGGGTGGCCGTGGCACGTGCACTGATCAACAAACCGGCACTCATCTTCGCCGATGAACCCTCCGGTAACCTGGACTCGGTTAATGCGCTGGAGCTTCATGAATTGTTTGTGAAGCTGCGTAACGATTTCGACCAAACGTTTGTTATTGTTACCCATAACGAAGACCTGGCCGATATGGCCGACCGGACAATATTAATGAAAGACGGAAAAATAGTAGATAATATATAATTGAAAGTATTAATAACCTCCGCTACATCAGCTAAAGCACACAAGCTTAAAGGGTTTCTACAGCAACAACATGATATTTTACTTGGCGATTTTATTGAATTGCCTGCATTTATGGGTAAAACGGTTATCAAGTTGCCAAATCCTGCTGCAGATGCATATGCCCACCAGATGCTCACTTTAAGCCTTGATAATAATATTGAGCAGATATATGCCTTAACAGCATCAGAAATGAATGCCTTGGTGACCGCCGAACAACTTTTTAACGAATACAATATTAAAATTACTGATGGCAACAGTTACTTATAACGACGTTGATCCTGGTAAAAAGGCCTTTATTTTTGAGTTGGACAACGTGCTCTATCCCGAAAAGGATTACGTTTACCAGGTTTATTATTTGTTTGCCGGCTTATTGGAGTATACTGAATTAAATGATGCCAAAGCCACAACCGAAACGTTAGTTGCTGCGTATAATGATAAAGGGGAAGCCGCTGCCTTTGACGCTATTAAGGATAAGTTTGGTGTTGATGAGAAATACCGCGTTAACCTGAACGAATTGATGGTCACGGCGAAGTTGCCGCTGAAGTTACTGTTGTTCCAAAACGTGCTTACCTTTTTGCAGGATGTGGTAACAGATCGAAAAAAGGTTTTTATAGTTACCAATGGAGACCCGGCAAAACAGCTGAACAAGATCAAGCAGATAGAATGGCACGGACTGGAGCCTTACCTGATCTGCTACTTTGCCAACGAAACTGTACCTAAACCAGAGACCGACGTTTTAGAAAAGATCATGCAAGAGCATAACTTAACAAGGAGGGATATGCTGATGATCGAAAACTCGGAAACTGACAGGCTTTGCGCCGAATCAGCAGGGATAGATTGTATCAATATAAGTAATATCGTACGATAATAATAAATCACGCAATTCGTTAACCAGCATATAATTAATTAAACTATGCAAAAAGTATTTTACGCCGCTTTATTGTTTTTAATAGTCGTGGTGTCGTCATGCAAGAAAGGCAATAATGACCCGGGCACGCAACCCGGCAGCGGCGGTACCGAAATAGCGCCGTCAAAAACCGGCAGTGCGCTCGATCTGATGCGCGATTCGGTATTTTTATATGCGCAGGAAGCTTATTATTGGTATGATGGATTACCAACCTATGCCAAGTTCAACCCACGCTCTATTACTGGCAGCTCTGACCTGGCCACGCTTCAAAAAGAAGTTGATCAGATCTCGCAGTTTAAAATCAATACGGAAACAGGTAAACCTTATGAATATTATCCGGCAGAACCAGGCAGCGCTAAATACTCTTTTATTGATGAGGGCGGTGTGTCTGAATCTTTGAACGGTATCAAAGGCGATTTTGGATTTGCTCCGCTTTATGCAGATATTAATGATCTGCGTATCCGCTACGTATATCCGGGTTCGCCTGCAGATCTGGCGGGTATCAAACGTGGTTATGTGATCACCGCTATAAATGGTCGTACTGCTTTAGCCTATGATGCGGATGCCGGCGGTTCTGGCGCTAACGTGAATTTTGTGATAAATGCTTACGCAAATAGTAACAACATCACCATGACGCTTAAACGTTTTGATGGCACCACGTTTAATGCCAGCCTGGCTGTTGCAACGTATACCCTTAACCCTGTATTAAGTGAAAAAGTAATAGATGCCGGTAACGGCCGTAAAGTAGGTTATATCGTTTTCAATAGTTTTACATCTCCGGCCAATGCAAATGCTAAACTTAACCAGGCGTTTAGTGATTTTGCAACCCAGGGCGTTACCGACCTGGTTGTAGATCTGCGTTATAACGGTGGTGGTTATGTGGCTACAGCAGAATACCTGACTAACTTAATTGCCCCGGCTGCTAAGGCCGGATCGCCAATGTATTACACTTATTTCAACGATAAACTGGCTAACGGCAAAGCGTCGTTGCTTAAAAACCAGGTACGTAAAGATGGTGCAACCACCTACAATTACGCTCAGTTCGATTACTCGGTGAACGGTAACGTTGTTAATTTTACTAAAACTGGTATACCGGTTACGCTTAATAACCTTACCAAGGTGTTCTTTATTGTAACAGGTTCTACAGCATCTGCAAGCGAATTGACCATTAACAACATCCGCGCTATTAAAACACTGGATGTAAAACTGATAGGTACTACCAGCTACGGTAAGCCGGTTGGGTTCTTTGATATTGATATTAATAAATATCAAATGTATGTGCCGGAGTTTGAGACCAAAAATGCTGATTTGAAAGGCGGCTATTATGCGGGTATGACACCTGGATCAACCGAATATCCCGGTGTGCGGGCATCTGACGATGTAACCAAAGATTTTGGTGACGTTAACGAAGGTTTACTTGCACGCGCTTTAACCTATGTTAAAACGGGTACGTTTACTTCCAACTCACCGGCTATTCAGAGTTTATCTAACAAAACATTTAGTATAGACCAGGCAAGCGCTGCCGGTTTGATGCTTGATAATGACAAGTTTAAAGGGATGATCTTTAATAAAAGTAACCTTAAGCTAAAAAAATAAGCAGGAGAAAGTTTCTCATGAAGAAAGGCAGGTGAGCGATCATCTGCCTTTTTTTATTCTGCAAATTCGCGTAAATCTACCGGTACTACCCGAGATATGCCTTGCTCAACCATAGTTACACCATAAACAATATCAGTACAGGCAATGGTGCGTTTATTGTGCGATATAATGATAAATTGAGACTCCTGCGAAAACTTGCGGATGATGTTGTTGAACTTATCAATGTTGGTATCATCCAGCGGAGCATCAACCTCGTCGAAAATACAAAAGGGCGCCGGTTTAAGCAGGTATAACGAAAATAAGATTGCCGTGGCGGTAAGTGTTTTTTCGCCGCCCGAAAGCTGGTTGATAGACAGCGGACGTTTACCCTTAGGCCTGGCAATAATGTCGATATCCGATTCAAGCGGCCGCTCCGGGTCGCTTAATATCAAATCGCAGGAGTCATGCTCATTAAACAAGGAGCGGAATACCTTGATAAAGTTCTCGCGTACCATTATGAATGCAGCCATAAACTTTTCGCGGGCGGTATCGT
>NZ_CAXVWK010000006.1:0-49189 GCF_964263795.1 Mucilaginibacter sp. | reverse complement strand
CTAATTGTGTTTAATTAAAGTATTTGGCAATGTAATCTATCATTTCGGTGGTTATCTTAGCATTGGTGGCTAACACCTCTCTTGTATTAATAACTTCCGGCCCACCTGTGAAGTTTACGACATGGCCTCCGGCCTGTTTTACAATGACAATGCCGGCTGCTATATCCCAGGCGTTTAAATTATATTCGTAAAACCCTTCAAACCGTCCGCAAGCGGTATAAGCAAGATCAACAGCTGCAGAGCCAATCCTGCGAATGCCGTGGCAATTACGCATCAGCTCTGCAAACATTTTCAAGTAGGCTTCCTGCTTGCTAAAATCGTAATAAGGGAAGCCTGTAGCCAATAAGCTTTTATCAACCGTAGGGATGTTGCTCACACGGATAGTTTTACCATTAAGGTAAGCCGCATCATCTTTATGCGCATAAAAGCATTCATCCTGGTTAACTTCATATACTACCCCTAAAATCAATTCATCATACTCTTGCAAGCCAATACTTACCGAGAACGTAGGCAGGCCGTGAATGAAATTGGTGGTACCATCCAACGGATCAATAATCCAATTGTATCGTTCGCCAACCCTGTTGTTTGTTTTTTCTTCCGTGATGAACCCGGCTTCGGGCAGGATCAATTCAAGGCCTTTTACGATTTGCTGTTCGGCGGTTTTGTCTACATAAGATACCAGGTCGTTAAGCCCTTTGTATTCGATGTTATCCGGGTCAAAGGTTTTTCGCTCCTGGCGGATAAACTGACCTGCTTCTTTAGAAACTTCCGTTACCTGAGTGATTATCTGGTTTAATTGAATCATGGTGTTGTGTTAATGATAAGCTGAACGAAAAAACTTTGTGAATAAAGTAGCTGGCCACAAATAAGCTGAGCGCCGTAAAAATCCGGGCAGCCGGCGGGTAAACTCCTAATTGCTGGATCATAAATTTAAGTACCAGCAGATTAGTGCAAAAGCCGATAGCAGGTACCGATATAAAACCTGATGATGTGGCTTTTAGTTATTTTGTACCATAGCTTTTTAGCCATGTGCTACTGGTGCTTTTTTAAAGCGGCTTTGACCGGTCACCACCAACGCAATACCACCCAGTACCATGATAAGCGAAATTAGTTCGGCCTGGGTAAACGATATGCCAGCCACGTTATATCGGGTATTTACACGTATCAATTCGATAAAGAAACGTTCGACGCCGTTAAGAATCATATAAATACCGAAGAGCACACCCGGCGCTTTAATCTGCTTACGGATGCTCCACAAAAAAGCAAACAGCAATAAACATACAACTGATTCATAGAATGATGTAGGATATACCGGAAGCTTTAATTCGTTACAAAATTTACCAACACAATCTGCAATGCGGTTACCGGCGTCCGCTTCGTTTACGTTGTGCGGGAAACGGAATGACCACATCCAATCTGGTGCCCAACTCAACCAACCTGGTTTTGGCGCAAGATTAGGAATGCCCCAGTCACCATCGCCAGACATTTGGCAGCCAACCCGGCCAAGGGCGTAAGCAAGCATCATGCCGGTAGCGCCGATATCCAGCATATCCAACGGTTTAATACCATGCTTGTAGGCGATATATAAAACTGCCGCCCCGCCGCAGATCAGGCCTCCGTAAAAAGTTAAACCGCTAAAGCCTACCAGCATGCCAACCGGGTCGCGCATAAATTCGTCCCAATTCTCTAATCCGTTAAAAAGTTTAGCTCCTGCAAAACCCCAAACGGCAGCCCAAAGCAAAATGCTGCTCATTAATTCGTGAGGATGCGCCATTACTCTGCGGGTTTCGGGCTTGGGTAGCTCTTGTTTTTTTGCTTCGTAGTACGCCCAATAAGCAAACAACGCTGCAAATAAAATTCCACCTATCCAGTTTCCTCGCAACGATAGTAAAAATGATTGCGGGTCATTTATCAGATCTGAATAATGCATTGCGGCATCTACCACCTTATAACCCAATATGAAACCGAATATTCCATTGCCAGCCAGATCACCGGCAGATGCAGGCGCACCAACTACAATTGTTTTTTCGAATGAATGAATGTACCCTAATTGCTCTTTCCTTTTAAATTCCTGTGTAAATGCCCAGTAAGCCGCTATGAAGGCAAAAGCCACAAAAAAGCCGAACGTTTGTATAGGCAACGGTATATTTACACCGGTAAGATAATCTATCAGCGAGGAAAGAGTTGGGAACATAAGCAGATATTTGTGGCGAATATAGCAGTTAATGCACTAATATTTCTTCGCTTTCTGTTATTTCAACATCACCATCAGGTGAAATTGCGGTTAAACGCACGCTGCGCACTTCATTTACTAAAACCGGATCATACTTAGTTTTTACCTTAACATAGTTGCGGGTAAAGCCGTGCATAAATCCATCTTTAATGTCGCCTTCAAACAATACTTCATCGGTATGGCCCAATTGAGTATCATAGAAAGCGCGGCGTTTTTTTTCAGATAAAATGTGCAGCATTTTGCTCCTGTCGGCACGGGCAGATCCGGGAACAATCCCCTTCATTTCGGCAGCGGGGGTGTTCTCACGTTCGGAGTAAGTAAACACGTGGAGGTAAGATACGTCCAGCGAATTAAGGAAATTATAGGTCTCTACAAAATCTTCCCGTGTTTCACCTGGAAACCCAACAATTACATCAACACCGATGCAGCAATCAGGCATAACCTGCTTTATCCGGGCTACACGGCTGGCGTAAAGTTCGCGTTTATAACGTCGGCGCATCAGGCCTAGAATTTTATCAGACCCTGACTGCAGCGGGATGTGGAAATGCGGCACAAATCTTTTAGAGGTGGCAACAAACTCAATTATCTCGTCGCTAAGCAGGTTAGGCTCAATAGACGATATACGGATTCGGTCGATTCCTTCTACCTCGTCAAGCGCCTTAACCAGATCAAAAAAGCGATCCTCCCGTTTGCCGTCACGAATACCAAAATCGCCGAGGTTAACCCCTGTCAAAACGATTTCTTTAACGCCAGATGCCGCTATTTCCATAGCCTGTACAATAACGTTATCGATGGTGTCGCTTCTGCTGTTGCCACGTGCAAGCGGGATGGTACAAAACGTACATGAATAGTCGCAACCGTCCTGCACTTTCAGGAAAGTACGTGTCCGGTCACCAAATGAATAAGAAGGTACAAATGTATTTGCTTCAGAAACCGGCTGATTGTAAACTTCAGCCTTTGGCCTTTTTGTTAAATCTGCAATATGATCCACCAGTTGGAATTTTTCTGCAGCGCCCAAAACCATATCCACGCCGGGTATTTCGGCTATCTCTTTAGGCTTTAGCTGCGCATAGCAACCAACAATGGTGATAAACGCTTGCGGAGAAATTTTAAGCGCCTCTTTAACGATCTTTTTACACTTTTTATCGGCGTTTTCTGTTACCGAACAAGTGTTTATCACATACACATCAGGCGTATCGGTAAAGTTGACGGTGTCAAAACCGGCTTGTGTAAACATACGCCCGATAGATGACTTCTCCGAGTAATTGAGCTTACAGCCAAGCGTATAAAAAGCGACTTTCTTATTCATTTTGAAGCCGCAAAGATAGGGTTTTTAGATATTAGTTGTTGGTGATGAAAGGTTGGTTGTTAACGGAAATGTAAAAATGAGCAAGGCGATTGAAAATTCGCATTATGGATTGTAGCTTTTGCAATAGCATATTTGAATTTAATAATTGGTTATTAAACAAATATTTTAAATTCCTTCCCACCGATAACTTTCATTTTCCAATCCTATTAGGTCAATCACCCGGTTTACAACCGTCATGGCCAATTCCTCAATCGTTTGGGGTTTGCTATAGTAAGATGGTATTGCCGGGCAAATGATACCGCCGGCCTCTGTAACTGTTTTCATATTGTTGATATGGATAAGGCTGAGGGGCGTATCGCGCGCTACCAGGATCAGCCTGCGGCGTTCTTTAAGTATCACGTCTGCAGCTCGGGTAATTAAGTCGTCTGACACGCCGGACGCAATTCTGCCTAATGTACCCATTGAACATGGTACTATAACCATCGTGTCGAACCTTGCCGAACCCGATGCAAAAGGCGCCATAAAATCATTTTTTGCATAGGTGGTAAAAGGGTAGTTGCCGTGCGTCGCATCGCCGAGTTCAAACTCCCAAACCTGTTTGGCATTATCGCTCATTACAACGGCCACTTCGGTTAATTGATTTTGCAATTGCTGCAGTTTGTCTAATAAAAGCCGGGCGTAAATAGATCCGCTTGCACCGGTAACAGCTACAACAATTTTTTTCTTCATCATATGTAGCAACAAAGAAACGTAATAAAAGTTAGAGGCACAAAAAAGGGTCGAATACACGTACCCGACCCTACATCTACCTATGAAAAACATGCCCTTTGAGTGGGCAGTACAAATATAATAAGTGTTTTAAACTACTACAACAATTTGTTAAAATAAATTTAACCTGCGTTTTCGAAATTTTTCTCTATAAGTGTCTGAATGATACCATCAACCATACCAACTGTTGGCACATATATGCTTTTTATGCCTGCACATTTTAGGACGGTCAAATAAATTTCGCAAGCCGGGATAATCACGTCTGCCCTATCTTGATTTAAGCCTAAAACATTGATACGGTCTTTAAGCGAAAAAGAGTTTAGGTAGTTATAAAGTGATTTTAGTTTGATGTATGTTAACGGCTCGTCCTGGTTTTTTTCGCCAGATAAGCGGAACAATTTGTTAATATTGCCGCCAGTACCTATCCCGAAAATATTTCTGTGCGCTCGGGTGTGTTCCCGGATAAAGTTTTTCATTTCTGTCCAGGTTTCTTCCTTATCCTGATTGTCGAGGATGCGGATAGTACCCAAATTGAATGACTGTGACGCCAGCATTTTTTCGCCGCAAAATAATGATAGCTCGGTACTGCCACCACCTACATCAATATACAGGTAATTCTTACTTTTATCAATATTCACTTCGGCGTGGCTGGCGTAGATGATCTTGGCCTCATTCTGGCCATGCACAATCTCCAGGTCGATATCCGCCTCTTTTTTGATCCGCGCAGCTACCTCCTGCCCATTCGCGGCTTCGCGCATGGCAGATGTTGCGCAGGCCATATAATCTGTAACCTTAAAAACATCCATCAGATTACGAAAAGCCTGCATGGATTTCACCAGGTCGTTAGCTTTTTTATCCGAGATATGTTTATTTAAAAAGGCATCATCGCCCAGCCTTACGGGCACACGTAACAACGTGTTTTTTTTAAACGAAATGGACCCGTTATTCTCTATTATTTCTGCAATCAGCAGCCTTACAGCGTTAGATCCTACATCAATGGCGGCGTATCTCAATTTATGGTATTTTTATTTTTAAGGTAGGTGTATGTATCGATCTGGGCACGAGTTAAAACACCGGCCTTAGTTTTATGATATTTATTAGTGTGGTTGATAGTAATGTCTCGCGATTTAGTGTTATCAGCCAGTTGGATATCAATGATATCCCTAACTTCTTTACGCAGATCTTCATCAAATATCGGGAAACCAACCTCTACACGGTTATCAATATTTCGGGTCATGAAATCGGCCGAGGTGAGGTAGATCAATTCCTTGCCGCCGTTGCCGTAAATGTGCACACGGGCATGCTCCAGGTATTTGTCAACAATGCTTACCACCTCAATATTTTCGCTGAAGCCCTTCACTCCAGGTATCAGGCAGCACATCCCGCGTACGATCATTTTTATTTTTACGCCCGCTGTACTTGCCTGATATAGCTTAGCAATCAGTTGCTCATCGGCAACACTATTCATTTTAAAGATCATGTATGCTTCCTTGCCGGCTTTGGCAAATTTCATCTCATTATCTATCAACCTGTAGATAGCCGGCCGCGAATCTATTGGTGACACGATAAGGCTTTTTAATCCCTTTGGCAGCAAATTGCGGTTAAGGGCGCGGAAAATGTAAACCAGATCTGTCGTGATGGCTTTATTCGCCGTTAACAAGGTATGATCAGCATACATCGTAGCTGTTTTTTCGTTAAAATTACCGGTACTTAAACAAGCATAGTGGCAGGGCTTGCCTTTTTCCATACGGGTTACCAGGCAAATTTTAGAATGCACTTTGTAACCATCCATGCCATACAATACATTAACGCCTTCTTCTTCCAGCCGGTTACTCCAAAATATGTTATTCGATTCATCAAACCGGGCACGCAGCTCAACCAGGCAGTTTACTTTTTTACCATTTTTGGCAGCGTTGATCAAGGCATGAACGATCTTTGAATTTTCGGCCAGGCGATAAACCGTTATGCTGATCTCTTTAACTTTCGGATCGATAGCAGCTTCGCGCAAAAAGTGGATGATATAGTCGAACGATTGGTAAGGTGTGCTGATCAAAAAATCTTTTTTAGCGATCATGCTCATCAGGCTCTTGCCGAAAGACAGGCCTTTAACCGCCAGCGGTGTAGTTTTATTGTATTGCAGATCGGCCCGCCCAACGTTAGGAAAGCTAATGAAATTTTTAAAATTATGGTACCTGTTACCCGGTATCAGGCTTTCTGTGGGTACTTTCATCTTCCTGACCAGGTAACTCAGCATGTCTGCAGGCATGTCCTGGTCATAAAGCAAACGCATTGGTTTACCCTTGCGGCGTTTTAGCAGACTTTTGGCTAACGAATCGATGAATTTTTCGCTTACCTCCTTATCAAGGTCAAGCTCGGCATCGCGGGTAAGCTGTAAAGAAAAGGCTTCGATGTTATCGTGCTCAAATATAAAGAAGATGTCCTCCAAACTATAGCGGATGATATCATCAAGCAGGATGATAAACTTAAGGTTATTAGTATCCGGCAGCACCAAAAACCGTGATAAATTGTCCGGAAATTCGATGAGTGCAAAACGTGTTTTTTTGCCTTTGGTTAACCGTACAAAAAAGTAGATGGCCCGGTCGCGCAGTTCAGGTAGCGGCAGGTTGTCATCCAGCATAATAGGTACCAATGTGGACAGTAACCGCTCCCGAAAGAAATCTTTAACAAAGGTACCGCGCGTAACGTTTAGCTGTTTATCGTTCAACAAGAAAATCTTTTCTTCGGCCAGTTCCTTTACAATAATGTTCTCGTAAAGATTGTTGAATTTACGCTCCTGTTTTACAACAATGGTTTTGATTTGGCTTAGTACTTTTTTAGGGTTATAGCCTAAAATCTCTTTTGCCTTTTCGTTAAGGTTAGCTAAGCGGGTAAGTGTGGCTACGCGTACCCGGTAAAACTCATCCAGGTTAGATGAAAATATGGCTAAAAATTTTATCCTTTCGATAAGGGGGACCCCGGGGTCGGCAGCTTCCTGTAAAACGCGATCGTTAAAATACAGCCAGCTGATCTCCCTGTTAATTAAAGGAATATTTTTTAAATCCATAGTATTGCTGTTATACAGCTAAAGTGACAAAACTGCTTATTTATTTGTTAAGATAATATTAAGTAATCGTATTTAATAGGTTTTGTTTTGGTTTAATTACGGCTGATAAATTTCTTACATTAGCTTTGCAAATTCATTAATACCAACAATATGCCTTCATTCGATATAGTAAGCAAAATAGACGGACAAACCCTTGATAACGCTATAAACGTTGCCAAGAAAGAAATACTGAACCGTTATGATTTTAACGGCAGCAAAAGCACCATAGACCTTGATAAAAAAACAAACGAGATAACCGTTGTTACTGAAGACGATATGCGCCTAAAAGCCATTACCGACAGCATTATCAGCCGGATGATGAAACAAGGACTTGATGCTAAAGCGCTTGATTTTGGCAAGGAGCAATACGCATCGGGTAACATGATCCGTAAAGAGATCAAGGTTAAAGAAGGCATTGATAAAGAAGCTGCTAAAAAAGTGGTTAAAAAGATAAAAGACAGCAAACTAAAGGTAGAAGCCTCTATCATGAACGATCAGGTACGTGTTACCGCCAAAAAAATTGATGACCTGCAGGCTGTAATCAGTCTTTGCCGAAACGAAGACTTTGGCCAGCCGCTGCAATACATCAATATGCGCAGCTAATTATTTAAGCTTAAAGGTATCCGCAAGCTTATCAAACTGCGGCATGTAAGTAGCCGACTGGCTTAACAGGCATGAAGCGGTAAGCACGAAGGCGAAACCATCTTTAGGGACTACATACGTTTTAATGGAAATTTCCCTGCCTTCTATCTGGTAAGAATAGGTTAGATATTTACCGTGCACGCCGTTGATTGACATATCGCCGGCCCGCTGGTCTTTTAAATTCATGGTAGCCATTTTCTCCAGGTTGGTGCGGATATAGCCATCAAGAGATTTGCCGTTCATGTTATCACGCAATACATTCAAGTTTGGGCTATAATTGTCGGCACGCGGCGCCACCAGCATTACCAGGTTATAAGCTCCGCTTACTCGATCTTTCCTTACCCATCCTTGCGGGATAGCAATTTCATAATCTGCAGTTGTTACTATGTTGCTTGCCATAGCCGATGACGCAGGAGGCGTATTTACAACCAATGGCGTATCGGGCGGTGTGTTGCCCTGTTTGGCTTCCGGCCCTTTGCATGCTGCAGCTAATAATAACAAGATAAATACTTGTAATGAATAGGCTTGTTTCATGATGTGGCTTTTTAGCTACAACAACGTTTCGGCGGTTTGTGTTGACTTACATAAAAAATAAAGGCCGCCCCTTTTGCAGAGCGGCCTTCCTCTTAACTAAACCCAATTATGAAAACTTTACCTTAATTATTTTACAGCTATCTCTCTTGATTGAAATTTAGCTTCTTCTCTTTTTGCTACAGTTAACTTTAATACACCGTCAACATAATCTGCTTCAATCTTAGTGTGGTCCGCAGAATCAGGCAGGGTGAATGAACGGGTGAACGAGTTGTAACTGTACTCACGTTTGCTGAATTTTTTACCTTCAACATTATCTTCAGTTTTTTTCTCTGCAGATACACTCAATACATTTTTATCCAGGTTGATCTTAAAGTCTTCTTTCTTTAAGCCCGGTGTTGCCAGTTCTATCTGGAAATCATTTTCAGTTTCGGCAATGTTAACGGCCGGCGTACGGTTTGTCAATTTATCACTGATGAAACGGTCGTTCAAAATTGAATCGAATACATCATTAAAAAATGGGTTACTGTTTGTTTTTAATCCGTTGTTAAATTTTACAAGTGTCATGGTTATATATCTCCTTTAAGTTTTGAATTTTATTAACTTCGTAAGTGTATAATCAACTGTTATACCAAGCGGTTTAAAGGATAATTAGGAGGACAAAATGTCTTTTAATATTATTTGTTAACGACAAAATGTCTTATCATGGCTGAAAAACTTACAGATTATAAGTACAAAACTGATATCGCGATACGCTTTGCGGATATTGATGCGCGAGGCCATGTGAATAATGCCGTTTATCTGACCTATTTTGAAGTGGCGCGGTTTAACTACTGGCGGGATGTTGCGAACTGGGATTTAAAGGAAATTGGAATTGTGGTAGGCCGGTCAGAGATTCATTATCTGAAGCCGGTTATTATTGATGACACCCTAATGTGCTACGTAAGGGTTGTGCGGATTGGCAACAGTAGTTTCGACGTGATGCATGTGCTCACTAAACATACCGAAAAGGGCGAAGAAATTTGCACTACCTGTAAAACGGTTTGCATTAGTTACGATTATGCAGCCAATAAATCGATCCCTATTGATAAGCAGGGTCGTAAGAATATGATAGATTATGATGAGCCGAGGCTAATCTTGAATACAAATTAATAATTCAATTATTTGTTTGATAATACTTTATGCTTTACTACTTAATGCAACACAAATATGAGGTGTATTTAGCAGTTTTAATACCCATCATAAGTTTTTATTTAAAACGTTATACATCACGCTCATTCCTTAAAGTATTACTGATACTCTCAGTCATTCTGTTTATACCAATCGTTTTCGGTTACACTTATATTCTCGGATACTTAAATATCGTCATTTTCTATATTATAATATTATCCATTTGGACTTTGGCATTCAAGTCTAAAAATAATACCATTAAAGGGTTGATAATTAATACAGGAATCTCTATAGCCATTTGGTTATTCATCGTTTTTGAATTTAATATATTTGGTTCGATTCAAATCAAAAATATTTGGGTTACAGAGTTCTATAAAGTTGAACAGGTGGAAGAAAGAGGATTTTCCGGTGGCCCGTTGAAGGTGTACAATTTATACGAATTTAATCCGATTTTTGTAAGAAGTGTAGATCAAAAGGAGTACAATGACAGCACAAATAATTGTATTATTAAATTCAACTATAAAAAGTTCAAATTTGACAAATGTAAAGCGAGTGCAAGTTCAATAAACTATTTTAAAATTAATTATTAACCTATGCTGGTTAAATCGTCCGGAATTCTGCACATCTGAAATTTGCACATCTAAAATACCTTCCCCGGATTCAATATCCCGTTTGGATCAAACACCGCTTTAATCCCCTTCCATATCGCAAAGTGCATTGGCGTATATTTTAACGGCATATAATCTTTTTGCACCAGGCCTATTCCATGCTCGCCGGACAAAGTACCCCCAAGGCTTACGGTCAGTTCGAAGATCTCGGTAATGCCGGCTTTCAGGTTGTTGTTCCACTCATCATTGCTCATGCCTGCTTTAATGATATTTACGTGCAGGTTACCATCTCCAGCGTGGCCGTAGCAAACCGATTCGAAACCATACCTGCTCCCAATAGCCTTGATCCCGTTGATTAGTTTTGGTAACGCTGCGCGGGGAACTACGGTATCCTCCTCCTTATAAACCGAGTTTGACTTTACTGATACCGCCATGGTACGCCTGATGCGCCACAATTCTTCCTTTTGAGCAGATGAATCGGCAAAGAGCACGTCCTGACAATTAAATTGCTCCAGCACCTCATTGATCTTTTCACAATCACCAAATATCACATCCTGGTTATTGCCATCCGCTTCGATAAGCAGGAAAGCCTCGATGCCATTTTTCAATTCAAAATTAATTCCATCATGTTCTATCACCCATTCCATCCCCCGGCGCTCCATAAACTCCAGCGCAGATGGTACCACCCCTGCCCTGAAAATAGCGGATACCGACGCGCAAGCATCTTCATTTGAGTTGAAAGACGCCAGCATTAAGGCGTCCTGTGTCGGTTTCGGAATCAACTTTGTTACGATCTTAGTGACTATACCTAAAGTCCCCTCCGATCCTATCAGCAGCTGCGTCAAATTATAACCCGATGCATATTTGAGTGTATTAGCACCTGTCCAGATAACTTCGCCCGTAGGCAGCACCACTTCCATATTTAGTACATACTCGCGTATGGTGCCGTATTTAACCACTCTGGGGCCGCCGCTGCAATTGGCCACATTGCCACCTATAAAACAGCTGCCTTTGCTAGCCGGATCCACCGGGTACAACAATCCTTTTTCGGCCACGGCATCAATGAAAATTTCGGTGATCACCCCCGGCTCTACGGTTGCCTGCAAATTCTGTTCGTCTATTTCAATGATGTTGTTAAAGCGCTCCATCGATATCATCAGTCCGCCATTAACGGCTAATGCCCCTCCCGCAAGGCCTGTACCGGCTCCGCGGGGAGTTACCGGTATAAGCAAGTCATTACAAAGCTTCATAAGGGCCGCAACTTCATAAATCGTCTTAGGTTTTGCCACCACTTCAGGATAATAAACAAGATCTTCTGTTTCGTCGTGACTGTAAGCTGCAATAGCGGGTTGAGTGCTAAGAATAGCATCTGCGCCTGCAATAGCAATCAACTTATTGAGGATATCTTGAGTAATTTTAGTAAAGGTCATGATGTTAAGCTTTATTATAGCTAATGGTTACGGCCGAGTTTTTTACCGGGCCGCTTAATGCCGGGTTCATCTTTTTTAAAGTGACATCTGCATTGGTAATAAAGGGGAACTTTGCAACAATTTTATCCAGAATGGCTTTCACAACTGTTTCTATCAGTTTACGTGGATTTGCCATCTCTTCTTTTATGATCTGGTAAAGCACCTCATAGTCAACGGTGTTGCCAATCTGGTCATGTTTTAAATCGCCTTGATTAGGAAACTGTACCGTCACATCGGTAAAAAAACGGGTACCAAGTATCTGCTCCTCCGGGTAAAAACCATGATATGCAAAAAATTCAACGCCCTCTAAAACCACTTTAATCATATTCAAAAGTAAAGGAATATTTGATATTTTTTATTTGGATGAACCAGTGGACCTGCAGTTTATTATCACATTCAGCCACGTATACTATTCTAAACCGACTCGGGAAAATAAATTCAATAAACGATGTTCAAATGGTTTAAACGTCCATTTTGCCCAAAATGGGCGTGTGCTATACCAAAACAAAGTCTAGTATCCTGCAACTAGGTGCCGAAATGGATATATTTGACCAACCAATTACTTACTTCCATGGCTATAACCGACTTGTACGAAGCACCCGATTATTACCTTTTAGATGAACTTTTATCTGAAGAGCATAAGCTGATCCGCCAGAGCGTGCGTGATTGGGTGAAGAAAGAAGTAAGCCCGATTATCGAAGATTATGCACAGCGGGCTGAATTCCCCTCGCAGCTTATCAAAGGCCTGGCAGATGTAGGCGCCTTTGGGCCAACTATCCCTGCGCAGTACGGTGGTGCCGGCCTGGATTACATGGCTTATGGTATTATTATGCAGGAATTGGAGCGCGGTGACTCGGGCATCCGGTCTACTGCTTCTGTACAGGGGTCGCTGGTAATGTATCCAATCAATGCTTATGGCAGCGAAGCGCAAAAAGTAAAATACCTGCCTAAGCTGGCATCGGGCGAGATGATGGGATGCTTCGGTCTTACCGAACCCGATCACGGCTCCAACCCCAGTGGTATGACAACCACTATCAAAGATCAGGGCGACCATTATCTGTTGAATGGTGCAAAGATGTGGATCTCTAACGCTCCTTTTGCGGATATTGCAATTGTTTGGGCGCGTGACGATGAGGGTAAAATTAGAGGATTAATTGCCGAGCGTGGAATGGACGGTTTCAGCACCTCTACTACGCACAACAAATGGTCGCTGCGGGCATCTGCCACCGGCGAGTTGGTTTTTGATAATGTTAAAATTCCGAAAGAAAATATACTACCCAATATATCAGGGTTAAAAGGCCCGTTGGGTTGCCTTAATCAGGCACGCTACGGCATTGCCTGGGGCGCGCTTGGCGCAGCGATGGATTGTTATGATACTGCCCTGCGCTATTCAAAAGAACGGGTGCAGTTTGGCAAACCTATCGCCGGTTTCCAACTGCAGCAAAAAAAACTCGCAGAAATGATCACCGAGATCACTAAGGGGCAGTTGCTCGTTTGGCGACTCGCTACATTAAAAAACGAAGGACGGGCAACTGCAGCCCAAATATCCATGGCTAAACGCAACAGTGTAGAGGTAGCTATAAACATTGCCCGCGAAGCAAGGCAAATGCTGGGCGGCATGGGAATTACCGGCGAATATCCAATAATGCGACATATGATGAACCTTGAGTCGGTAATTACGTATGAAGGTACACACGATATCCACTTGCTGATCACCGGCATGGATATTACGGGCGAAGATGCTTTTAAATAGTTAAATAAGCGTTTCAAAATTTATAGCTACAGGTAGTAAGTATCGCCCACGAATATTATATTTGTTGTTTACCCGCTAACTATTGTACCATTGATTTGTGACGTAGCCCATTTTGCCAAATTTGTTGCCCGATACCTTTGGCTTTATGCTTTTTTGTTGATGCTTGCTTCATGTGGCGACAAAAGCAAGCCGGCGACAACGGTGGGGTACACCCCGGGGTTTGAAAATGCTGTTAAAACGGTTGATAAGTATTGGGCTAAAGGCCAGATCAAAGAAGGGTTGCTTTATCTCGATTCGGCATTTAAAAAACTGAACTCTCCATCGGTAAATGACAAATTCCGGTTTTATTCACTCCATTACGTTTACTATCAAAAAACTGTAAGCCACTTTGATACCGCTTCCGTTTATGCCGATAGCATGCTGATAGAAGCTGCTAAAAGTAAAAACACTAAACTATATGCAATGAATGTTGCAGAAGCCAGCTTCTGCAAAGGCGATGCGTTGTTTGAGATGCGGCAATTTACCGACGCTTATCAATCGTACTACCAGGGATATCTCATTGGTAAAAATTATGTCAACATAGCCGCCTTGGGCGATTATACCTATCGCATGGGTATGATCATGTATAAAAAGGCCCATTATCAGCTTGCAGCTAAGTACTTTAAGGTTAGCTATATCCAAAACCTGGAAGACGCCAAGGAAGTAGAACGGGGCTTTGTTGGGTTCTATCGCAGGCAAGAACTGTTGGATAATATCGGTTTGAGTTATCGTCACAATAATCAAAATGATAGTGCCATCGTTTATTTTGATAAGGCCCTATTTGAAATAGAAAAGAATTTGCCGGTATATAAAAGCCGAAGGCAGCATCTTGATATGGCGCGTGGCGTGGTTTACGGCAACAAGGCCGAGGTTTATATTCAAACAGGCGAATACGACAAAGCGGCCGAATTGCTCAAGAAAAGCATCGCCATTAATTTAAGTAATGGTTACGATAACCGGGATGCCGAACTTTCTGAGATAAAGCTTGGCCGGGTTTACGAACGCCAGCACAAAAGTGATTCATTAATAAACCTACTTACCAATCTGCGCCGCCAGCTGGATACTGTTAAGAATGAAGAGGCTGAAGCCGACTATAACCGGCTATTAAGCGGTTACTATGCGCAGCAAGGCAAATTGAAGGAAGCACTCAACTACCTGCAAATTTACACTACGCAAAAAGATTCGCTTAATAAAATGGCAACGTCGCTAATGGAAACTAACGTTGACCAGCAAACGGGCAATTACGAAAAGCAGCACGAGATAGATAAACTCAGTACGGATAATAAGCTACAGGTGATCTATCTGTACGTAACCGTTTTCTTCGGAGTTATGGCTTTGTTTATTATTTTCCTTATCTTCCGTAATTACAAACGTTCTAAAAAAGATGTCAAAACGGTTAATCTGCTTAATAAACAGATTAACGAGCAGAACGTAATACTGGAGAATGCCCTTAACGAGCTTAACAATAGCAGCCAGGAAAAAGACCGGATATTACGCACGGTAGCACATGATTTGCGAAACCCGATTGGAGGCATTGCATCGCTTACGGCAATGATGGCCGATGATGAGTATACCGAAGAGCAAAAAGAGTTGATCAACCTGGTGAAAGAAACTTCATTCAACTCGCTAGAACTGATCAATGAAATTCTGGAAGCAACGAACATATCATCGATAAGGCTTAACCTAGAGCAGGTGGAAATTAATTCATTGGTGAGCAACAGTGTAGAACTGCTACGCTTTAAGGCCGCTGAAAAAGGTCAGCAAATTATGCTGCAAACTTTAGGCAAACAGCAGGAACTCTACATTAGCAGGGAAAAGATTTGGCGCGTGATCAGTAACTTAGTGAGTAATGCCATAAAATTCAGCCCAACCGGCGCTGCTATCCAGGTATCGGTAATAGAAGAGAAAGAACAAGTGTTAATAGCGGTTGAAGATAACGGCATCGGTATCCCCGATAAGTTAAAAGACCAGGTGTTTAATATGTTCACGAGCGCCCAAAGGCCCGGTACCGCCGGCGAAAAATCGTTCGGCCTTGGGTTGTCCATTTGCAGGCAGATCATCGAAAAGCACAACGGAAAGATCTGGTTTGAGGGCAAGGCCACACCTGGCACAATCTTTTACATTAGCCTGCCGCTGTCCGGCAATGGTATAGATGTAGGCCTACCGCAAAAAGTTAGCGTACCAGTGTCCTGATCCTTTGATAATACGCTGCTGGGTTTCAAAATCGATATAGATCAATCCAAACCTTGGGTGGTATCCCTCAGCCCATTCAAAATTATCGGTAAGTGTCCATACAAAGTAGCCGCTTACTTTTAACCCTTCTTGTTTTGCCTTCAAAATTTGCTGCAGGTTTGCCTGGATATAGTCGCTACGTTTTTTATCATGCACAGCATCGCCGGTTACTTCATCAGGAAAAGACGCGCCATTCTCGGTAATGATGATCTTCCTGATCTGCGGGTAAGCATTATACTTTTTAAGGATCTCATAGATCGACTGTGGGTAAACCTCCCACTTCATGGTGGTTATTTCTACACCTCTGTTTTCAGCCTTTACCAGGCTGGCGCCCAGGTAGGGCGTAAAGAATGAGTATTTTATAATTTCGCGGGTGTAATTTTGTAGTCCTATGAAATCAAAGTCAAAGCTTAAATTATCCTCATCGCCCGGCTCAAAATATTTGTAAATACCTTTTAATGCTTTTAACTCATCTGTTGGGTAACCCAAACCTAATACTGGCTCAATAAATAAACGGTTTATCAGTGCATCGGCACGTTTTGCAGCCGCAATATGGCGCGGCTTATCGGCATACGGCTCAATGTGGGAGCATGAAAAGGTTGTACCGATATGCGCATCAGGCAATAGCTGGCGAAGCACCTTTGCCCCCGCCACAATGCTGAGCACGGCATGGTGTACCGCAGGTAAAAAATTGCGTAAGCCTTTGCGGCCGGGCGCATGGATGCCTAAAAAATAGCCTGCGCCGGTAAATACGGCGGGCTCATTCATCACCATCCAGTTAGTTACCCTATCGCCAAAGCTATTTGCGCAAATAGTGGCAAACTCTTTGAAGTGGCCAACAACATCGCGGTTTGTCCAGCCGCCTTTGTCTTCCAGCGCCTGTGGCAAATCCCAGTGATAAATGGTTAGCCAAGGTTCTATCCCCTGCTGAAAACAATAATCAATAACCCTGTTGTAATGATCTATCCCGGCCTGATTAACCTGCCCTTCGCCCTTAGGCAAGATGCGGCTCCACGAAATAGAAAAACGGAAATTTGGGATGTTAAGCTGTTTTACCAGGTCAATATCGCGTTGGTAATTGTCGTAAAACTGGCAGGCGATATCGGGTTTATGACCGTTTAGTACCTTGCCTGTTCGTTGGGTAAAGGTATCCCATATAGATGCGCCCTTACCGTCAGCATCGCATGAACCTTCAGTTTGCAAGGCGGCTGTAGATACCCCCCAGGCAAAGTCGTCGCCAAAAAGATCTTTAGAAAGTTGCGGATGGTTAGTAGTGTCGGAAGCCATGTAATTGAGCTGATGCAAAGCCCAAAATGTACATTATTATTGTATAAAGAAAGTTTTGTAATAAAAAAACTTAGTGCTTAAACGACGAACGGATATTTTTTAAAAACAGCCATTCTCTGAAATCGTTGATCAGGCTTGCAAAAACATTGATGATCTTCATATCGGTATGTTTTAAATATTAGTCTAATTTATAGTTGTAATGTGTAGTTACCGTAGTATTTATGTTATGTAATTATTACGATATTTTATTTAAGCAGGCTGAGTTTTTACTTTCGCTATGCTTACTTTTACGGCAATGAAACAGTACTTTATCCGCATGTTTAATTACAGCCTTTTTGCGACCGGGCGGATGCATGCGTTGCTTTTATCAAGGCCAAATGCCAATGCTGTTAAATTAATGAGCCACCAGTTAAGCGCCGAACAGATTTGGCTGAAGCGTTGTAACCAACAAACCACAGTTGGGATTACCGTTTGGCCCGACTGGCCATTAGACAGCCTTGCGGCGATCATAGAAACCAACCACAACGAATGGATTGCCTATTTGGATCAGGTAACTGAAGATGAATTAACGCAAACGCTGCACTATCAAAACTCAACAGGGGCGCATTTTGATTCGGTTGTGAGCGATATGATAACGCAGGTTATCAACCACGGTACACATACCCGTGCGCAGATCGGCATGCTGCTTAAGCAGAACGAAGCAGATAAATTACCGTTAACCGACTATATTTTTTATGCCAGGGAAACCCCAGCACTAAATCAGTGATCAGATGAAAAAAACTATTACAGCAGTTTTAATATGCTTCGCAATGCTAAGCTGTACCGATACCAAAAAGCAAGAAAAGGACCTGCTTGACCAGGTAATAAAGACACATGATAAAGTAATGAGTAAGGACGAGCTGATCATGATCAATAAAATGCAGCTGGATACCCTGGTTAAAACCATTAAAGACCCGGCTATAAAAACTGAAGCTACGGTACTGCAATCGCAGTTAGAGGCGGCGGATGTAAAGATGGAGAACTGGATGCACAATTTTGACGCGGAGAATAAAAACAAATCACATGATCAGATCATGGCTTACCTGGCCGACCAGAAGAAACAGATTGAAGGCATTGACAAACAACTGAGCACTGCTGTTGAATCGTCGGGTAAATTCATCAAGCAAAACAAAACCAAATGAAGTACTGCAAAATAATACTCTTCATAAGCCTTGCGGCCTTTACCGCCTGCAAGTTTAACGCTTCTGAAACGGCTAAACTACCTATATACGGCAACCGCGATACAGTTAGTAAAATGGTAAACGGTAAATTAGTTGTTGATTCGGTTTACACCACCATTCCCGATTTTAAATTTGTGAACCAGTACGGGGATAGCGTCACCGGTAAAAGCCTTGACGGGTATGTTTACGTGGCCGATTTCTTTTTCACCACCTGCCCGTCTATCTGCCCTATCATGCATCGCAATATGCTAAAGGTTTATAACGACTTTAAGAGCGTAAGCGACTTTAAGATCATTTCGCACACGATCGATCCAAAGCATGACAGCGTTGCGGTACTTAAAAAATATGCTGATAAAATGGGCATTAGCGGCGGTAGCTGGTGGCTGCTGCAAGGTAAAAAGGAAGATACCTACCAATTGGGCGAAAAAAGTTATCTGGTTGCTGTTAAAGAAGACAGCGGCACCCCCGGCGGTTACGTACACCAGGGTTGGTTTGTGCTGATTGATAAGCAAAAACGCATTCGGGGTTATTACGACGGCACTGACGAAAAGCAAGTGGATAAGCTGCGTGCCGACATCAAAACGCTATTGGCCGAAACGAATACAACCATTGCCCAATGAAGTTGAAGGTGATTGGTGGCATTGGGGTTATCCTGGCGGCGATGGTTGCCTCCTGCCAGAGTGATGACCAGTTGGAATTTCAGCGCTATTACAACGGCGGCAAGATCCTCTACGAGCAAAAATGCCAGAACTGCCACAGCGCTAAAGGCGAAGGTTTGTCTAACCTGATCCCACCTTTAACCGACGGCGCATACCTGCAAAAGAACAAATCTAAGCTGGCCTGTATTGTAAAGTACGGCATTAATGAAACCATTATAACAGTTAACGGGAAAAGTTATGAAGGCAATATGTCGGCAGCCGACCTTGCCCCTGTGGATGTGGCCAAAGTGCTTACCTATGTTACTAATTCATTTGGTAATAAAATGGGTATTATAAGGTCTGATCAGATAGATGCTGATCTGTTAAAGTGTAAATAAACCGACCTCAAAAAATGTAACAACTGTTAACAAAGGTTTACACTTTTTTTAAATATTTATGGTATTGTATTGATTATCAATTATTTGCAAAAAAGATGGGTTAACATGGTTTTCATGTTTTTGGCGCCCTTATCACATCGTATTTATAGCCCGGTTACTTCATAGCTAAACCCTATCTTTGTAACTGCAAAACGTTCTATCGCTTCGCAGCAATGCGGGGAGGAAAGTCCGGGCAACATAGAGCATCCTGCTTCCTAACGGGAAGGCGCCCGCAGCGGGCGACAGCAAGTGCCACAGAGAATATACCGCCCCGATTAATCGGGGTAAGGGTGAAAACGTGAGGTAAGAGCTCACGGCTTTTCCGGGCGACCGGGATCGCGGTAAACCTCAGGAGTTGAAAAACCAAATAGGTTCTGAAAGCGGGGCTGCTCGCTCCCGTGTCACGATTTATCGGGGCCGTCAGAATGGGTAGGTTGATAAAGCCTGTTAGCAATAACAGGACAAGATTAATGATAGAAACCCTGCAAAGGGTACAGAACCCGGCTTACAGATTTGCTGCTGTTTACAACCCCCTCTTTCGAGGGGGTTTGTTATTTACCGATGGATGATGTATGGGTGCTTTTCCGACACTATTGATCTAACCACCCGCCCTATTACATTCATACCCGGCTTAAAAAAACTGTTTAATATTCTATACAATTTATATATTAGCCGCTCAAACATTCTACCTGCATTTCAGTTTAAAGCAAATGGCGAAAATTTTAATTATTGATGACGAACGGTCAATCCGAAGCACCCTCCGTGAAATTTTGGAATATGAAGATTACACGGTTGAAGATATAGACAATGGTGTTGATGGATTAGAACTTATCCGCAAGAACGACTACGACCTGGTACTGTGCGATATCAAAATGAACCGAATGGACGGTATGGAAGTCCTGACGGAAGGGTTATCCATAAAGCCTGATCTTCCTTTCATCATGATCTCGGGCCACGGTACGGTTGAAACGGCGGTTGAGGCCAGCAAAAAAGGCGCGTTCGATTTTATCTCTAAACCACCTGATCTTAACCGTTTACTGATCACCGTACGTAATGCCCTTGACAGGGGGAGCCTGGTTGTCGAGGCAAAGGTTTTAAAGCGTAAAGTATCCAAAGTTCGCCCTATCCTTGGCGAGTCGCAGGCAATTGTAAAGATAAAAGAAACCATTGAGCGTGTTGGCCCTACCGATGCCCGTGTATTAGTTACCGGTGCTAACGGTAGCGGTAAAGAACTGGTTGCACGTTGGTTGCATGAAAAATCTAACCGTAGCAACGGCCCTATCATTGAGGTTAACTGTGCAGCTATTCCATCAGAATTAATAGAGAGTGAACTTTTCGGTCATGAAAAGGGTTCATTTACCTCGGCCATTAAACAACGCATTGGTAAGTTCGAATCGGCTAATGGCGGTACCCTTTTTTTAGATGAGATTGGCGATATGAGCCAGTCGGCACAAGCAAAAGTATTACGTGCTTTGCAGGAAAGTAAAATAACCCGCGTAGGCGGCGAAAAAGAAATAGATGTTGATGTGAGGGTGGTAGCGGCTACTAACAAAGACCTTTTAAAGGAAATTGAAGCCGGTAATTTCCGTATGGACTTATACCACCGCCTGAGTGTGATCCTGATCCATGTACCGCCGCTTACCGAGCGACGTGATGATATTGGCTTGCTCACCCAGGCTTTTTTAGAGGAGATATGCAATGAGTATGGTATGCCAACTAAAAAGATCTCTGAAGCAGCATTAGATGCCCTTAAGGCCTTACCGTGGACTGGTAACATTCGCGAGCTGCGTAACATGGTAGAGCGTTTGATCATCCTGAGCGACAAGATCATTACCGATACCGATGTAAAAGCCTTTGCCAATCCATCGGCGCCCGTGGCAGCAGCAACCGCCGCAGCCGCTGCACCGCAAACAGATTTTGATCAGTTTACCAATTTTCAGGAGTATAAAGATTTTGCCGAGCGCGAATACATTAAATTCAAACTGGAAAAAAACAATTGGAACGTGTCAAAAACTGCTGATGATATTGATATTCAGCGCAGCCACCTTTACAGTAAGATCGAGAAATTCGGTCTTAAACGGGGTGAATAAAGCTGTTACTACCAATAGTTAACACACTCAAATAACGCCCGGCCTAAACAATCGGGCGTTATTTATTTTGGCTGGTTAGTTTAATATTATTGTGCTATGATACCTTATGAAGAACAAGCCTTAACAGAGATGAATGCCTGGCAGCAAAAGATGCTGAAAGCGCCGTCGTTAGCTAACCGGTTGGCTAAATCGCTGCAGGGAAAGATCAATAATTTGATACCTGAAAAAGTACATCAGGTAATAACACTAACCATCGAAAAAATGGTTAAGGCAACGCTCTTCGGCATTAAATATACTACATCAGTTAAGTTACCGCCGGATGCTTTCCTCCTGCTGCGCGAAAGCTATGCTAAACGCGAAATTGATATCTATAAAAAAACAGCTTCGGTTGAGGGTGCCATAACTGGCGCGGGAGGCATTTTAATAGGCTTTGCTGAGTTTCCCGTTCTTATCGGCATAAAAATGAAATTGCTTTTCAACATGGCATCATTATACGGTTATGATTTTAAAGATTACCGGGAGCGGCTTTTCTTGCTCTACATTTTTCAGCTTACCTATTCCAGCCAGCAGCGCCGTAACGAGATCTTTATGCTGTTGCAAAACTGGGATAATTACTTGCTCACTTTGCCGGCAAACGCCGATGAATTTGACTGGCGCATCTTTCAGCAGGAATACCGTGATTACATCGACCTTGCTAAAATGGCCCAGCTCATTCCATTGATCGGTGCCCCGGTTGGCGCTATTGCCAACTACCAGTTAATAGCCCAACTGGGTAACACGGCTATTAATTGTTTCCGGATGCGGTTTTTTAGTCAAAAGCAACTGGCCGGCTAACCCGACTTTTTTACTCCCCGCTAAATTTGATTACCTTCCCGCATGTTATCTGCACCCCGTAAAATAGGCGGCAACAGCGTACAAGTAAGCATCTATGCAGCTGTAGTCGTTTTCCTGGCTTATACCATGATCTTCGGTTTCCGAAAATCATTTACTGTGGCCACATTTGACGGGCTTACCGTGGGCGGCTATAGCTACAAAACGTTACTGGTAGTCAGTCAGGTGTTGGGCTATATGCTGGCCAAATTCTATGGCGTTAAATACATTGCCGAATTAAAACGCACCGGCCGCGCATCGGTGATATTTTTGTTAACGGGTGTAGCGTGGTTTAGCTGGCTGGGCTTCGCATTGGTTCCCGTGCCTTACAACATTATTTTTCTATTTATAAATGGCTTTCCGTTAGGGATGTTGTGGGGCGTTGTATTTTCATATATCGAAGGCCGCAGGGGAACGGATTTTATTGGTGCCACGCTGGCGGTAAGCTTTATTTTTGCCTCCGGGTTTGTGCGGTCGGCCGGCGGGTGGTTAATGCTTCGTTTTGGAGTTACTGAATTTTGGGTGCCGTTTTTTACCGGACTGCTATTTGCAGGTCCGCTGCTGCTGTTCGTGTACCTGATGGAAAAGATCCCTGCGCCAGACGTAGCTGATATAAAAGACCGGATGGAACGTACCCCGATGGCTAAAGACCAGCGGCGCACATTTGTACGCGCTTTTTTACCGGGTTTGGCAACTTGTGTACTCATCTATACTTTTGCGACAATCTTTAGGGACATCCGCGATAATTTCGGAGCCGAGATGTGGAAGGAAATGGGCTTTTTTAATCAGCCTGCTATTTTTTCAAAAACCGAAACCCCTATTACGCTGATCATTCTCGTTTTCATTGGCAGTATGGTCATGATCCGCAATAGTTATAGGGCGTTGATGACAGCGCATGCTTTTATATTCATTGGCTTTTTGCTTGCCGGCACATCCACTTTATTATTTAGTGCAGGGAATTTAGCGCCGGTTTGGTGGATGACCATCGTTGGCCTCGGCTTATACATGGTTTATATCCCTTTTAACGCCGTGTTTTTTGAACGCCTGATAGCAACTTTTAAATATGCCGGTAACGTTGGCTTTTTGATCTACCTGGCAGATTCTTTCGGGTATGTGGGCAGCGTAAGCGTCTTGTTCGCTAAAGAAGTATTTAAAGTACAGCTTAACTGGGTCGAATTCTTTTCAAAAAGCGTTATCGGCCTGTCTGCTATCGGCGTTGTGCTTACCGTTTTTTCAGCTGTTTACTTCGCCCGCAAGTATTCGGCGCTTGCAAACGCTGAGCGTTAGTATCACTTTAACGATCAAATCATCATTTAAACGTCACGACTGGATTGCCAGAAAACATATTTACAGGTTTGGAGTTAAGATTTGTTAATTAGATCACAAACTTAAAACGCCCACCACTGAAAAATCATCTAACATACCGTTCAACGATCAGTTTTGTCAAGGCCGGATTGACCATCTCCTTTCTAGCGTTAGTTACTGTTGCAAACGCCCAGGTGCAAGTACCTTCCGATACATTAAAAGCAGATAACCCGCAGATTGAAGCCAAAAAGGCACCAAGATCTGTAAACAGGCAGTATGATGTTGCCGACTTGTTTCGTGACATTTTCCATCCGGGCAAACAGCCTGATACGCTTAAAAAGCCATCAGGTATAACTATCATCCCAAACATTGCGTCGAACCCCAGCATCGGGTCGCAAATTGGTATTAAGGCGGTTGCAGGCCGTAAGTTAGGTAACGATCCAAACACGCTGTTATCTGTAGCGGCAACGTCGGTCTCTATCACTACTAAAAATATCATTTATTTTTATGTTAACCACAATATTTACACGCCCGGTAACAGGTGGAATTTTCAGGGTAACATCGTAGCCGCTAAAACGGTTACTCCTGATTTCGGTCTTGGTATAGGCCAGCCGTCCGGCGGTAATGCAGACGATCAGGTTTTGGCTAATGCCGAACGGAAAGGCCGGGCATTGCATTCCCTATTTTTTAACGTGCGTGAAAAAGCCTATAAGGAAATTGCTAAGGGGCTTTTTGTTGGTGCCGGTGTGTCGTTTGATATTCGCAGTAAAATTGAGGATAAGAATTCCAAAACCGCCACACCTTATAGCATTTACAACGACAGGTATGGTTTTGACCAGGACCATTACCAGGCAAACGGGTTGCTGTTTAATGTGCAGTATACTACGCGAGATAACCAGAACCGGGCTTACAAAGGTATCTACGTTGATGCAGGTTTCCGTACCAACCAAACCTGGATGGGCAGCTCAAAAAGCTCACTGCAATTTGTTACCGATTTTCGTAAATACTTTAGCTTATCGTCTACCAATCCGGAGCATGTTGTCGCGTTTTGGAATTGGGGCTCATACCTGTTAAGCGGTGCCGTACCTTACTTAGAACTACCGGGTACAGCTAAGGACGGATCTTTCAGAAGCGGCCGAGGCTACACTACCGGCTATTTCAAAGGCACTAATTATAACTACTCTGAAGTGGAATACCGCTTCCCTATCCTTAAAAACAAGTTCATTAGCGGTGTTACCTTTTTTAATTTACAAACCGCTGATGATCTGCAAGGCACCAAACTGTTCGAAAAATGGCAGCCCGGCTACGGAGGTGGCTTGCGGGTATTGTTTAACAAAGCAACGCGCACCAATCTCTGCCTGGATTATGCATGGGGTAAATATGGTGCCCGCGGCTTTTTCTTGGGGCTGAACGAAGCGTTTTAACCTGCTAATAATAATCGGTTATCTTTGCAGCATTCCTAATCAACAGTAAATAATGCAGCAGGCACTTCAAAATCTTAAAATTGCAAAACTTAACACCATGCAGGAGGCAGCCATTAAAGCTGCCGACAAAGGTGACGTGATCTTACTATCACCCACCGGCTCGGGTAAAACGCTCGCTTTTTTACTGCCTTTGCTTGGCTCGCTTAATACGGATATTAAAACCGTTCAGGCGCTTATTATGGTGCCTTCGCGGGAGTTGGCGCTACAAATAGAACAGGTGTTCAAGGCGATGGGTACGGGCTTCAAAGTGAATTGCTGTTATGGCGGCCACCCGTTAAAGATCGAACTGAATAACCTGTCGCACCCTCCGGCAGTTTTGGTAGGTACACCCGGCCGTTTAGGCCATCATCTCCGCCGCGATACATTCGACACATCTGAGATACATACCCTGATACTGGATGAATTTGACAAAGCGCTTGAATTTGGCTTTCAGGAAGATATGTCATACATTATCAAACAGTTGCCTTCGGTAAGGAAACGTATGCTTACATCGGCTACCCAAATGAACGACATACCTGGCTTTACCGGCATCCGCAACCCTGTCAAGCTGAATTTTCTGGATAATGTAGCATCGGCACCTGATTTGAAACAAAAAGCGGTAGTATCGGCGCCTGCCGACCGTCTTGAAGCGCTTTTTGCGCTGTTATGCAAAATCAGTGACAAACCCACGCTTGTATTTTGTAATCACCGCGATGCTGTTGAACGCATCAGCGATCTGTTGTATGACATGGGCTTACCTCACGATATCTTTCATGGCGGCATGGAGCAGGACGACCGCGAGCGCGCATTGCTTAAATTCCGCAACGGGAGCCACCGCATCCTCATCACTACCGATCTGGCATCACGCGGGCTGGACATACCAGAAATTGAGCACGTGGTGCATTATCAGTTGCCGCATAACGAAGAAGCCTTTACCCACCGTAATGGCCGTACAGCGCGGATGCATGCCAAAGGCACCTCCTACCTTATGCTGTCGCCTGATGAGTTACCGGGTTACCTTACCACCATGCCCGAAGCTGAGGAACTGCCTGCAAAAACAATAGTGTCCGCCCCTTCTCCCTGGGCTACTTTATATATCGCTGCGGGTAAAAAAGACAAGATTAACAAAGTTGATATTGTTGGGTTGTTACTTAAAAAGGGCGAATTGGCCAAAGATGATCTCGGGTTGATCGAAGTTTTAGACCACTCATCATACGCCGCCGTTAACCGCAGCCAGATTGAACGCGTGGTTGCTTTGGTAAAAAACGAAAAGATAAAAGGCCGCAAGATCAAAATAGAGATATCGCGGTAGATTATTTAGAAGTTGTGTTTGTCGCAAATAATTTAAATGAAGTATCTTCGTCAAAACACTAAAATCCTAAAATCATGAAAAAAATTTCCTTAGTTACTTTAATGGTGATGCTGTTTGCAGGCGTTTCGGCATTTGCGCAAATTACCAAAGATCAGGCTGTTGCAGAGTGGACCCGTGCCAAAGCTTACACCAAGGCTTATTTAGACGCTATGCCGGCAGATGGCTATTCGTTCAAAGCCACTCCGGAAGTGCGCACCTTTGCAGGTCAGATGCTGCACCTTGCTGATGCTAACTACTTTTTCGTTGGTACCGCCAGCGGGAAGGAAAGCCCCCTTGGTAAAAACGTTTCTTTAGAAAAAACTGTAGCGCAAACCAAGGATGCGACCACCAAAGCTGTTTTAGACAGCTATGACTTTGCTATCGCTGCTATACAGGGAATGAAAGATGCACAATTGGGTGAAATGGTAGCCGTAGGCGATAAAATTAAAGCTACCAAAGGCCAGATGCTGGCTAAAGGCTTCGAACATCAAACCCACCACCGCGGCCAAACTACTATTTACATTCGTTTAAAAGGTGCTATTCCTCCAAACGAAATGTTATTTTAACTGATAGACAATTTTACAAAACCGCGCTTTAACAGTGCGGTTTTTTGCTTTAAAGCAATTTGGCTGGTAATTTAATGCCGATACTAGTTACGTGTAGTCGTTTATGTTCAAAAAGCATTTGATCCTTTTCATTTTCTTGCTTCTAGCGCTGTCGCAATGCAATATACCGCCTGCTGGCCGGGGGCAGCATGATCAGCTTTCTTATGCATCAAATACGGTGCCGCTCAAAAATATGTTTGGTGTAAATGGCTATGAATGGAATTTCCTGGAAGATCCGGCAGCGCCGAACAACCGCGATGTCATCTTTGAAAAGAACATGGCACTGATCAGGAATTTTAGTGCCGTGCGTCACTACATGAACTGGACCAAACTGGAGAACACACCTGGTAATTACACCTACAACCCTACTTATAACGGCAGTTGGAATTACGATCTCATCTACACCCGCTGCAAGCAGGATAGTATTTTGGTATTGGCTGACTTGAAAAACCTGCCAGTATGGATGATGGAAACTTATCCATCCGGTGAGCAGGATGACGAAAATGTGCCGGCTCCGTACAGTTCTGACAGAAGCAAGCCATCATCTTACCTGGTGCAGGCGAAAATGGCCTTTCAATTTGCCGCCCGTTATGGTTATAATAAAAATGTAAACCAGGCGCTTGTAAAGGCAGATCAAAGGCCAAGATGGAAGAATGACCGAATCAATGAAGTAAAGATCGGTATGGGCCTGATCAGCTACATAGAGTGCAATAACGAGCTGGACCGCTGGTGGAAGAGCGACAAAGCAACCCAAACAGCCGAAGAATACGCAGCCAATCTCTCCGCTTTTTACGATGGCCATAAAGGTACAATGGGCGCAAACGCAGGCGTTAAAACAGCCGACCCTAAAATGCTTGTTGTGATGGGTGGTTTAGCAACTGCCGATGCGGGTTATGTGCAGCGGATGATAGATTGGTGCAAAGTACACCGGGGGTACAAGCCCGATGGCAAGGTAAATCTATGCTTTGATGTGATCAACTACCACCTTTATGCTAATGACGGAAATATCTTAAAACATACTAAGGCAACAAGAGGCACCGCGCCCGAGCTTTCACAGGCAGGCGAAATTGCAGATTCGTTTATAAAAGTGGCTAATGGCATCCCGGTTTGGGTTACTGAAACGGGTTATGATATTAACCCCGGCAGTTACCAGCATGCTCCATCAATCGGCAACAAAACGGCTTTAGTTACGCAAGCCGACTGGACATTGCGTTCTGCCTTGTTTTACATTCGACACGGCATTCAAAGACTTTTCTTTTACCAGTTGTTTGATGCCTTTCCCGGTAAAGCGGAGCAATACGCCACTTCGGGATTGGCAGAAGGTACCAAACGTCGCCCCGCCGCTGATTATATAATGCAGGCCGATAAACTGATGGGCAATTATTTATACAAAGGCACCATCAACGCCGACCCGCTTATAGATAAGTTTCAATTAGGGAATAAAAGGATGTACGTACTCACCGTACCTGATGAAACCGGCAGAACGGCCAAATATCTGCTTGACCTGGGTAAGGCAAAGCATGCCGTAGTGCACACCTTAAAAACTGGTGCGGATGCTATGGATAAAAAAGTGGTTGCCACAGTTGGTGGTAAGCTAAAAATCACAGTAACAGAAACCCCGGTTTTCGTAGAGGCAGCCGATTAATTTTACATGCCGATTTATCCGCCTAAAAAGTTATTTTTGCGGCTGAATGAAGCACATCCGTAATTTTTGTATCATAGCACATATTGACCACGGCAAAAGTACCCTTGCCGATAGGTTATTAGAGTATACCAATACCATTACCCAACGCGAAAGCCAGGCACAATTGCTTGACGATATGGACCTGGAGCGTGAACGTGGTATCACTATAAAAAGCCATGCCATCCAGATGGATTATGAGCTTGATGGGCAAAAATATATCCTTAACCTGATCGATACACCCGGCCACGTAGATTTTTCTTACGAAGTGTCGCGTTCTATCGCCGCCTGCGAAGGTGCTTTGCTCATTGTGGATGCTGCACAGGGCATCCAGGCACAAACTATATCTAACCTTTACCTGGCTTTAGAGAACGACCTGGAGATCATCCCTGTACTAAACAAGATGGACCTGCCCGGCGCAATGCCTGAAGAGGTAAAAGATCAGATAGTAGAACTTATTGGCTGCAAGCGCGAAGAAATTTTAGCTGCATCCGGTAAAACCGGTATGGGGGTCCATGATATCCTGCGAGCCATTGTTGAGCGTGTCCCCGCCCCTGTTGGCGACCCGGAAGCGCCTTTACAGGCCCTGATCTTTGACTCGGTATATAACTCGTTCCGGGGTATTGTGGCTTATTTTAAAGTTGTGAACGGCGAGATCCGTAAAGGCGATAAAGTAAAATTTTTTGCTACCGAAAAACAATACATAGCGGAGGAAGTTGGTACGCTTAAACTAAAACAACAGCCTAAAGATGTAATTAAAACCGGTGATGTGGGTTACATCATTTCGGGTATAAAAGAATCGCGCGAAGTGAAGGTTGGTGATACCATTACCACTATAGCCCGCCCATGCGAAGGCGGGATCCAGGGTTTTGAAGAAGTAAAACCAATGGTGTTTGCGGGCATTTACCCGGTTGATACCGAGGATTACGAAGAGTTGCGCGAATCGATGGCAAAACTGCAATTGAACGATGCTTCACTGGTATTTGAGCCGGAGTCATCAGCGGCACTGGGTTTTGGTTTCCGTTGCGGTTTCCTGGGCATGCTGCACATGGAGATCATCCAGGAACGCCTGGAGCGCGAGTTTGATATGACGGTGATCACGACCGTACCAAACGTATCCTACATTGCACATACTACGCGTGGCGAACCTTTTATAGTAAATAACCCATCAGATCTGCCTGACCCAAGTAAGATAGATTTTGTTGAGGAACCTTATATTAAAGCAACCATCATTACCAAAGCCGAATTCGTCGGCCCGGTAATGTCGCTTTGTATTCAAAAACGCGGTTTTATCAAGAACCAGTCTTACCTCACCTCAGACCGTGTTGAACTGGTGTTTGAGATGCCGATGGGCGAGATCGTGTTCGATTTTTACGATAAGCTAAAAACCATATCAAAAGGTTATGCATCTTTTGATTACCACCAGATAGGTTACCGCCAGTCGGATCTTGTCCGCTTGGATATTAAATTAAATGCCGAGCCTGTTGATGCTTTGTCGTCGCTGATCTTCCGCGGTAACTCTTACGATTTTGGTAAAAAGATCTGCGAGAAGTTGAAAGAGCTTTTGCCCCGCCAGCAATTCGAGATCATTATCCAGGCTTCAATTGGTGCCAAGATTATCGCCCGCGAAACGGTTAAAGCTTTACGTAAAGACGTTACCGCTAAATGTTATGGTGGCGATATCTCGCGTAAACGTAAGCTGTTGGAAAAACAGAAAAAAGGTAAAAAACGCATGCGCCAGGTGGGTAACGTAGAGATACCACAAAGCGCTTTTATGGCGGTGTTAAAGTTAGATTAAAGCAATAGACTAAGATGAAGGATTAAGTCTTTTTATCTTTTATCCATATTCCTTGAACATGCAATTACTCGACGGAAAATACGTATCAGAAAAATTAAAGGTTGAAATAGCTAAAGAGGCTGCTACAATACTGGCTGCTACAGGCCGTAAACCCCATTTGGTAGCCGTATTAGTTGGCCATGATGGCGGCAGCGAAACCTATGTGGCCAGCAAGATGAAAAACTGCGAAAAAGTAGGCTTTAAATCATCGCTGGTTCGTTATGAAGATACGGTAACCGAAGAGGAATTACTTGCTAAAGTTGCCGAATTAAATGCTGACGGGGATATTGATGGCATAATTGTGCAACTTCCTTTGCCAAAACATATTGACCCGGAGAAAGTAACAGAACGCATAGATCCTAAAAAAGATGTAGACGGTTTCCACCCTGTTAACCTGGGCCGCATGCAGCGTAATTTGCCATCTTTCATCCCGGCTACCCCTTATGGTATTACGCTGATGTTGAAAGAATACGGCATCGATACAGCTGGCAAACACTGTGTGGTTGTGGGCCGCAGCAACATCGTAGGCTCCCCTATGAGCATTTTAATGGCGCGTAACACTACTCCCGGTAACTGTACGGTAACTATTTGCCATAGCCGCACACCTGATATTAAAAAATTCACGCTGGATGCTGATATCCTGATCGTAGCCATCGGTAAAAAGAACTTCATTACCGCAGATATGGTGAAGGACGGTGTCGTGGTTATTGATGTGGGCATGAACCGCGAAATATCTACCTTAACCAAATCCGGCTACAAACTTTATGGCGACGTTGATTTTGAAGGCGTATCGCAAAAGGCTTCATGGATAACCCCTGTACCGGGCGGTGTAGGCCTTATGACGATCATCGGATTGTTAAAAAACACTCTGGCATCGGCTAATAAAGAAGTTTACAAATAGGAAGTGGTTTATTGGTAATTGGTCACTAACCATTCACCTAATCAACTTTATAATATTTATCGCCCCTTAAAAATCGATCTTTAAATTCATCAGCGCCGGATCCTTTATCACTTCATCCATACTGGTTGTCAGTGTCACCTTGCGCCTATCGGCAGAAAGTACAGCTCGGGCGTTGCTCACCTTTTTTACCGGCCTGGCAAAATTCAAAACCACTTTGTACGGCATATCTATCAGCATAGCTTTAGCAATAGCCAGTTTTGATCCGGTGCTTTTTAAAAAAGCATTGAACTTGTCCTTATCAACTATCCGGTAGAATTTGTTAGGCGTAATATCGTAATTATAATAACTTTGGCCGGTTATAAGTGGCTGTGCATCAAAGTTTTTAACCGCGTTGTTTTTAGCAACACTGTTTAACTGGTTGTTCATGGACATGCTGCTCAGGTGTCGGAGGTAGTATTGCAGATCGTTGCTGTCTTTTGCCTCGTGTTTAATGCTCACCTTCATAATGTTCTTATTCAGGTTCATCTTGATAGTCAGGTCGCTGCCTTGCGCCATTTTCATATCATTAATGGTCATTTTATTGGCAATGCTATCAGGTAATGCGCTGTAAAAGTTCAGGGTGGTATCTTTTATCAGCCCGAATTGTGGTGTATCCCTTACAGAATCAGTCATAAGGTTAGTCAGCACCGAAACGGCCTTGCCCATATCAAAACCGTAGGTGACATTGCAGGAGCCGTCGGGCCTGAATACATAGCGCTCTTCGATATCAACGCATGAGCTTAAGCCCAGCAAAACGAAAAATAGAACCGCGAAGTAAAGTTTTTTCATATTGCTTTAATTTAAAGGTAATTATAGTGAATTATATTGAGAGAAACACACAGGTGCATTGTTCAATTTTTTCTTGTTGAAATGTCAATTTTGACATACTTACCATCCATTTGTAGTTTAGGCTTTTAGCTTTACGCCTTAAAGGCTTACCTTTGCGCCCTATTATGGCACATCAGGTTCCGGACGACGGCACATTGCTTCCTTTAATGGAAGAGTTTTATACGATACAGGGCGAGGGATATAACACCGGCAAGGCTGCTTATTTTATCCGTTTGGGTGGTTGTGATGTTGGCTGCCATTGGTGCGATGTTAAAGAGAGTTGGGATGCCGAAATGCACCCGCTTACCCATTCTGATACCATCGTGCAAAATGCCTTGCGTTTTCCGTCTAAAGCGGTAGTTATAACCGGTGGCGAACCACTAATATACAATCTTGATTACTTAACACAAAACCTTCAGGCACAGGGCATAAAAACTTTTATTGAAACATCCGGTGCCTACCCGCTTTCAGGTAACTGGGATTGGATCTGCCTTTCGCCTAAAAAGTTTAAAGCGTCCATTCAGCAGGTTGCCGATGCCGCAAATGAATTGAAGGTGATTATCTTCAATAAATCTGATTTTGCCTTTGCCGAGCATCATGCTAAATTAGTAGGACCTAATTGTAAATTATACCTGCAGCCCGAGTGGTCGAAAAATAAAGAAATGACACCGCTTATCGTTGACTACGTAATGGCTAACCCGCAGTGGGAAATATCTTTGCAAACGCATAAATATTTAAATATCCCGTAAAATTGTAACTTAGTGTGTTGAACTACTTGACAGTTTACAATGCGCAAACCTCTACTCCTGCTATTCATAGTATTTTTAAGTCCGCTGTTAGTGTGGGCGCAAAGGCAATACAGCACTACAAACCAGGAAGCCATAAAATATTACGCTCAGGCCAGCCAAAGCATAGATGACCACCTTTATGATGAAGCCATTGTGCAACTGCAAAAAGCGGTTGATATTGACGGCAAATTTGTTGAGGCCCACGCGCAACTGGCTGATGTGCTGCGTTTGCGGCGGCAGAATAAACCAGCAATAGATCATTACCTTAAAGTGATAGCTCTTGACCCGGAGTTCAACCGGTCTGTATATCTCAAAGTAGGTGATACCGAAATTGCCGAAGCGCAATATGCAAGCGCACAAAAACACCTCGAAAAGTATCTCAGCTACCCGGCGGTTACCGCAGCCAACGTAGCTTTTGCCACTAAACTGATAAACGATTGCAAATTTAGTATCCAGGCATTGCAGCATCCTGTGGCTTTCAAACCGTTGAACATGGGGCCTGATATCAATACCACTAATGATGAGTATTTGCCTACAGCTACTGCCGATGAAAGCACATTGATCTTTACCCGGAAGATCAACAATAACGAAGATTTCTACCAAAGTATCAAATTAAATAATAAGTGGCAAAAGGCTGATTATTTGAGTAATATCATCAATACGCCACAGTTTAACGAGGGCGCCCAATCTATATCGCAGGATGGAAGATATCTTTTCTTCACCGGCTGTAACCGGCCTGACGGTTTAGGCAGGTGCGACATTTATATTTCACAAAAAAAAGGCAACGACTGGGGCAAACCCTTTAGTTTAAGCGCGCCGTTAAATACATCCGGATGGGAAGCGCAGCCATCTATCAGCGCCGACGGGAGGACTCTGTACTTTGTAAGTAATCGTAAAGGCGGTTATGGCGGTTACGACATCTGGAAATCGCGCCTGACGGAAAAAGGCTGGGGCGCACCGGAAAACATGGGGCCGGAAATTAACACCCCATTTGATGAACAATCACCATTTATCCATCCGGACGACAGCACTTTTTATTTTTGCAGCAACGGCTGGCCGGGTTTGGGTAACAAAGATCTTTTTATTAGCAGGCTTGGTGCCGATGGTAAATGGAAAAAGCCAGAGAACCTGGGCTACCCTATCAATTCCAGCGGGGACGAGAACGGTCTTACCATTACCGCTAACGGCGAGTACGCCTTTTTTGCCTCTAACAACTTAAAAGGTTATGGCGGCTATGATATCTACACTTTTCAACTTCCTGCCGCTGTGCGGCCTATTATGGTTACCTACGTTAAAGGGAAAGTGTTTGATGGTAAAACTAATCAGCCGTTAGAGTCGGCTATTGAAATTATCGACCTGCAAAAGAATGTACCGGTTTACCAGGATTACAGTTCTGAAGATAGCGGGGAGTTTTTAGCCACCATTGCCGGCGGCAGGAATTATGGCCTCAATATATCCAAAGAAGGGTACCTTTTTTACTCAGACAATTTTTCACTGATAGGCCACGATGTCAAAAACGCGTTTAACATAAACGTATCGCTATCGCCAATTGAAGTTGGCGGGAAAGTGGTGCTGAAGAACATTTTTTTTGATACCAATAAATTTGATCTGAAACCTGAGTCGATTGCCGAGTTAGGGAAGCTGGTCGAGTTTTTACAGTTGAATAAGGCAGTACGGATTGAGATTTCGGGCTATACGGATGATGTAGGTAATGACCAGAGCAACCAGCTGCTTTCAGAAAACCGGGCAAAAGCGGTATATAGTTATTTAACTAGCCACGCTATCAACGCCGGTAGATTAATTTACAAAGGCTATGGCAAATCGGAACCCATTGCCCCTAATACCACCGATGAAAACCGCAGCAAAAACCGCCGTACAGAGTTTAAGATCGTCTCGAAATAAAAGCTAAAAGAAAAAGCCCAAAGCTGAAAGTATACAACTTCCTACTTTGGACTTTGCCTTCTTATTCTGACTATCTTTAATTTCCTACTTCTGATAGGAATTTTATACGCATTAATTGCACTTCTTCGCGGGTGTAGTCGTCAGATCCTAATTCAACAAGTGCGTCGTCGATAGAATCCACCTCGGCCGATTTAAAGTAGTCGTAAACCTCCTCCTGTTTGTCTTCATCAATCATCTCGTCGATATAGTAATTCAAGTTAAGTTTGGTGCCCGAGTTTACAATAGTTTCCACCTCTTTCAGGATCTCCTCGTAAGTTAATCCCTTAGATGCAGCGATGTCATCAAGATTAAGGTGACGATCAATATTCTGGATGATGAAAACCTTGAGCGCCGATTTATTCGCTGCGCTTTTGATAACCATGTCTATCGGGCGATCGATATCATTATCCTCAACATATTTAGCGATCAAATCAACGAACGGCGCACCGAATTTCATGGCTTTACCGGCACCTACACCCGATATGTGCTTTAACTCTTCCGAATTAATTGGATAGTGCGTGCACATTTCTTCTAAAGACGGATCCTGGAAGATAACAAACGGCGGTAAACCCTTTTGTTTAGCCAGCTTTTTGCGCAGGTCCTTAAGCATTTGCAGCAGTTGCGTATCTAACGCACCGCCGACTTGCTTAGGGCCGTCCTCGGCTTCATCTTCGTCAGTTGGGCCCATATCCCTGTTCAGTATAAAGCGGATGCTGTATGGGTTATCTATAAAGGCATTGCCTGATTTTGTTAAATGCAGCAAACCATACTGATCGATATCTTTTGACAGGAAGTTGTTCAGCAGCGCCTGGCGCATCAGCGAGTTCCAAAGGTTTTCGCCCTGCTCAATGCCCGATCCAAAATAATCCAGTTTATCGTGCTCGTAATTTTTTACCTGCGCATCATCTTTACCCATCAGGATATTGATGATGTGACAATCATCAAACTTCTCGCCTATCAGTTTGATCAGGCTTAAAGCCCTATGGAGGTGTTCTTCGCCATCAAAAAACGTTTTAGGGGCGCTGCAGTTATCGCACATGCAATTACAACCTGCCTCGTTAAAGTTCTCGCCAAAGTAATGTAACAGCTGTTTACGGCGGCACACCGACGATTCGGCATAGTCAATCACCTCTTTCAGGATCTGGGTACCTATTTCACGCTCGGCAACAGGTTTATCTTTCATAAACTTTTGCAGTTTATCGATATCCTTACCGCTGTAAAAGGCAACACAAACACCCTCGCCACCATCACGGCCTGCACGGCCTGTTTCCTGATAGTACCCTTCCATGCTCTTAGGCATATCATGGTGTATCACATACCGCACGTCGGGTTTATCAATCCCCATACCGAATGCTATTGTGGCAACAATTACATCAACATCTTCCATCAGGAATTTGTCTTGCGTATCGGCGCGCACTTTTGGGTCTAATCCGGCATGGTATGGTAAGGCTTTAACACCGTTAAGATTTAATGCTTCGGCCACTTCTTCTACCTTTTTACGGCTCAGGCAATAGATAATGCCCGATTTGCCCTGGTTTTGCTTTACAAATTTTACGATCTCTTTAATAGCGGTACGCTTAGCCCTTACTTCGTAAAATAAGTTGGCACGGTTAAAGGATGATTTGTAAACCGTGGCGTTGTTCATCTGCAGGTTCTTTTGAATATCCTGCTGTACTTTAGGGGTAGCGGTAGCGGTTAAGGCGATAATTGGGATATCATCACTAATATTGCTTATCACCTGCCTGATCTTACGGTATTCGGGCCGGAAATCGTGGCCCCACTCAGAAATACAATGTGCCTCGTCTACCGCCACGAATGACACCTGGTTAAGTCTTAAAAAATCAACATTCTCTTGCTTGGTCAGTGACTCCGGGGCTACGTATAGCAGTTTTGTTTTACCGCTTAATACATCATCCTTAACCCTTAAAATATCTGCTTTTGTCAACGAGGAATTTAAAAAATGCGCTATACTGTCCGAGCCGCCGAAGGCCCTTAATTGATCAACCTGATTTTTCATTAAAGCGATGAGCGGGGAGATCACTATCGCAGTGCCTTCGCTCATAAGTGCGGGTAGCTGATAACACATGGATTTGCCGCCCCCTGTGGGCATAATAACAAATGTATCGTTACCTGCTAAAATATTAGTTATAATCGCTTCTTGTTCTCCTTTAAAGTTATCAAACCCGAAAAAATTTTGGAGGTTATCAAAAAGCGACTTTTTAGTCTCTATCATTATATGCTCGTGCGTTTGGAATTATGGTTCAAAATAACAAAAATTTATAAATAAACGCAGTGGTTAGTTAAAAATTTTATATTAAAATGATTATTTGATTAAAAACAATTTGTTTATTTATCGCTTTAAAAAAAGGTAAAAATCCGGTCGAAAGATTTAGTTTTACTTAACACTAACTTTACAAACTAAAGCACATCTTTAACGTTGTAATTGCCAAATTAAAATTCTTTACTTTACACAATGAATAAAAATTACTATGCCATTATTATGGCCGGCGGAATTGGTAGCCGTTTTTGGCCTATAAGCCGTACATCACACCCCAAACAGTTTATTGATATATTAGGTACCGGGAAAACACTTATTCAAAATACTTACGATCGCTTCCTGAAAGTTTGCCCCAAAGAGAATATCTACGTAGTTACCAACGAAAACTATACCGCGCTTGTTAAAGAGCAATTGCCGGATATGGCCGATCAGCAAATACTGACCGAGCCGGTTATGCGTAACACCGCACCTTGCGTAGCTTACGGTTGCTTTAAAATTGAAACCATGAACCCTGATGCTGCTATAGTTGTTGCACCATCAGACCACCTGATACTGGATGAGGCCGCGTTTATAACCGCTATAGAAAAATCACTGCAAACCGCTTCAGAAAAAAACTGCCTGATCACTTTGGGTATCAAGCCATCGCGCCCGGATACCGGTTACGGCTACATCCAATATACCGATCAAACCCTGAACGAGGAATTCCATAAGGTGAAAACCTTTACCGAAAAGCCAACCGTTGATATTGCCAAAACATTTATCCAGAGCGGCGACTTTTTGTGGAATGCGGGTATCTTCGTATGGTCGGCCAAAGCAATTGTAGAAGCGTTCGACAGCCATCTGCCCGAAATGCATGAGATCTTTGCAGAGGCACGTTCTGTTTACAACACCGATGAAGAAAAAACATTTGTACACAAAATTTACCAGCGCTGCGTAAACATCTCTATAGATTACGGCATCATGGAAAAAGCATCAAATGTGTACGTACTGCCATCAGAATTTGGCTGGAGCGACCTGGGTACCTGGGCATCCATTTACCAGCTTGCCGATAAAGATTATGTGGGCAACGCGGTGATCCCTTCAGAAAAGGTGATCATGTACGATAGCAGCAATTGTATGGTAAACGTACCCGGCGAAAAGCTAGTGATATTGCAGGGCCTGCACGACTACATCGTGGTAGAATCTAACAACTCGCTGCTGATTTGCCCGCGCGACCAGGAGCAAAACATTAAACAGGTTGTTGCCGATGTAAAAAGCAAATTCGGAACGAAATACATATAATGTTGCAAATTAAATTTGCAGATTAAAAAAGCGCCCGGTTGGGAATCAAACGGGCGCTTTTGCATTTTATCCTGGATCATTAATTCATGTGCACAGTTTAAATTTTTAGATCTTGCCGTTGTCTTATCGCCTCGTACAAGATTACTGCCGTAGATACAGATACATTTAATGATTCTATTTCGCCAAACATAGGGATCTTTGCCAGGTGGTCGGATATACGGATGATTTCGTTGCGGATACCGTCCTCTTCCGATCCCATGATGATAGCTGTCGGTGCGGTATAATCCGGTTTGTAGATATACTCATTCGTTTTTTCGGTACAGCAAACCAATTGCAATCCCGATTCCTGTAAAAACTTCACCGTTTGCATAAAGTTATCATGCCTGCATACCGGTATCTTATAAAGTGCCCCGGCCGATGTCTTAATGGCATCCGGATTAATTTGCGCAGAACCTTTCGCAGGGATCACGATGGCATGCACACCGGCACACTCAGCCGTACGGGCAATGGCGCCCATGTTGCGTACATCGGTAATGCTATCCAAAACCAATATTAGAGGCACTTCTCCCCTTTCAAAAACTTCCGGGATAATGTTTTCTATTTTCTGGTAAATGATCGGCGATATAAAAGCAATAGCACCCTGGTGATTCTTCATGGTGATGCGGTTCAGTTTTTCAACCGGAACCTGCTGGGCGGTGATATTGTACTCGCCCATCACATCTTTAAGTTCGGTAAGCAGGCCGCCGCCTAATCCGCGCTGTATGTATAATGCCTCAATTTCTTTACCTGCCAGTATCGCTTCAATCACAGCCCTTATACCAAAAACCATCTGATTGCCTTCGCGTGGCGGAGGTTTAGAATTATATGCCATTTCAATAAAATTATTTTCGCCAAAAGTAGGTAATATTAGCTGGTTTACATACATCAAGCCATTAATGGTTCTAAAACCAGCCGGATTAATTAACATCGGGTTGGGTTATCAACATATGATGATAATCAGATACTTAAGTAGTTGTTAACACGTTTTAAACACATGATGTTAATTACCTACCGCAAAATTTATAGTACTGATTGCGTTTAAGTTATCAACACGATACACTATGTTAACTTAAAAGCGGCCAGCCGGAACATATTTTATATATTTTTGTTCGTTATGATTTTCGAGAACGACGCCCCTAATTACAAGCCCAACACGAACGACCGCAGAAGCCGTTTAACCAACCCCATCCCAACCGCAGGTTTGGGTAAATTACCCCCGCAAGCCATTGACCTGGAGGAGGCCGTTTTAGGTGCGCTGATGCTGGAAAAAGACGCCCTTTCATCTGTAATAGATGTATTGAAGCCCGAGGTTTTTTACAAAGACAATCACCAGAAAATTTTTAACGCTATCCGCGTCTTGTTCGAGAAAACATCGCCGGTGGATATTCTTACCGTAACCGCGCAGTTACGCCAGCAGGGCGAGCTGGAAATGATTGGCGGCGCGTATTACATTACAGAGCTTACCAATCGTGTGGCCTCTGCGGCCAATATTGAGTATCACTCGCGTATCATCATTCAAAAATTCATTCAGCGGGAATTGATCCGTATCTCTACCGATGTGATCAACACCGCTTATGAAGATACCAGCGATGTGCTGGAGTTATTAGATAAGGCCGAAAAAAACCTTTTTGAGATAGCACAGAACAACCTTCGCCGCGATTCCCGTAAAATGGACGACCTGGTGCACCAGGCGTTAAAAGACATTGAGGCCCTGAAAGATAAAAAAGATGGCTTAACCGGTGTGGCTTCGGGCTTTACAGAGCTGGACAGGATGACCTCAGGCTGGCAACCGTCAGATCTGGTGATCATTGCAGCACGCCCGGCAATGGGTAAAACAGCCTTTGTATTAAGTTGTGCACGTAATGCCGCTGTTGATTTCGATAAGCCGGTAGTCGTGTTCTCGCTCGAGATGTCGTCGGTACAGTTGGTTAATCGTTTGATTTCCGGCGAAACTGAAATAGAGCAGGAAAAGATTCGTAAAGGGACCCTTGAGGAATGGGAATGGCAGCAGATCCACTCCAAAATTGGCCGTTTGGAGCAGGCACCATTGATCATTGACGATACGCCGTCTTTAAATATATTTGAGTTCCGCGCAAAATGCCGCCGTTTAAAGGCTCAGCACGATATCCAGCTAATCATCATCGATTACCTGCAGTTGATGCAGGGCAAGGCCGATGGTAAGGGCGGTGGTAACCGTGAGCAGGAAATTGGTAGCATATCCCGCGCGCTCAAAACCGTCGCGAAAGAACTGAACGTACCGGTGATTGCGCTGTCGCAGTTAAGCCGTGCGGTTGAGAACAGGCCGGGTGGCTCTAAACGCCCCATGTTGTCGGATTTACGTGAGTCAGGTTCGATTGAGCAGGATGCCGATATGGTACTATTCCTGTATCGCCCCGAGTATTACGGACTTGACGTGGATGAGGACAACAACCCTACCCAGGGTGTTGGTGAAATTATTATTGCAAAACACCGTAACGGTGAAACAGGAAAGGTAAGGCTGCGCTTTGTAGGTAAATATGTTAAGTTTCAGGATCTGGAGCCAAGCATGGGCGATTTCCCTGCACCTGGGGCAGCCTTTGCCGGCATCAACCCTTCAACAGATTTTGACAGCAAACCGAGCAACTTCATTATCCGTCCGTCACGAATGGATGATATGGATGACGAAGCACCGTTTTAGAGATAATACATACTATAACAAAAGCCCGGCTGAAAAGCCGGGTTTTTTGTTTAGAGACTATTTGCAAAGGAAGTTAAAAAGGCAGCTAAACATTCCTTTACGCAACAGAAAGAAAGCTCATGAGTTCACTAGCCCATTGCTAAAGTGTTTTAGTAATTATAACAATCCCAATACCACCCCTATCACAATAATAAGCGGGGCCTTTATCTTTGTAAAGTTCAGCAGTAAAAAAGTAGCGATCAGCAGCCCGTAAGCCATCCAATCGGGCCCAAAGGGTTTGGTAAGTTGTATCAATGCTGTAGCCATAAAACCGACTGCAACTGCGTTGATGCCGCTTAGGGAGTTTTTAATTAGCGTGATCCTTTTCAGGTCGTTCCAGAATGGCACGATAAAAAGGATGAGTATTAATCCAGGCAGGTTAATGCCGATAATGGCAACCAAGCTGCCTGCTATTTGCCCTGCTAACCCGTAACCCCTGTTACCCATGCTGATGCCGCCCACAAATGAGGTAAAGGCGAACGTAGGCCCGGGTAACGCCTGCTGCAAAGCATAGCCCGAAAGGAATTCGGAATTGGTAAGATAATGTTTCAGGTCAACAAACTCGGTGTACATTAACGGTACCAGCACCTGCCCGCCGCCAAAAATCAGGATGCCGTTACGATAAAAATTCTCAAACAAACGTATGGGTAAGCTAAACGGCGATGTACGGTTGATGATGGCACCAAGCGCTGCGAAAAGCAGCAAGATCCCAATGAAATAAGCAACCTTGTTAGGGTTAACGTTGGCAAAAAGCTTTACCCGCAACTCATTTTCCGGCTGCTGGGTTTCTAAGGCCGATGAGACGATGCCCCCCAGCAAAATCAGTATCGGGAAAGCATATGGGTTTTGCAGGATAAGCGTAGCTATTAAAGATCCTGCGGCCAGCATTGTAGTTACTTTACTTTGTAGGAATTTACGGGCGAAGGTGTAAGTTGCATACGCCACAATACCTACCGCCATAGGCTGGATAAAACGTAAAATAGCGGTAAATTTATCCTTATCAGCAAAGATCTTATAGCTGATAGCCGCAGCACACATAATGGCGGCAGATGGCAGTATCCAGATCAGGAATGTAATTAGCGCCAGGCGTAAGCCGCCCACTTTCCAGGCAATACCTACCAGTGTTTGGGTAGATGACGGGCCGGGCATGATCTGCGACAGGGCATTCAGCTCCATCAGCTCTTCTTCGGTAACATAGCGCCGCTTCTCTACAAATTCGCGCAGCAAAACAGCAATGTGCGCCTGCGGCCCTCCAAATGCTGTAAAAGTGTATAAAAACACATCCCGAAGGAATAAAAGCTGCCTGCCTTTCAAAAGTTAACGGTTAGTAGTCGTCATCATCATCGTCAAACCCTTTAAGGTTCATATATACGCCCTGCAATTCAGATAGCGAGTGCATATCCCGCTTGCTTTTGGTTATCTCTATCCCCTTTTCGTAAGTGCTTAGGGCATCGTCCTTGCGGCCAAGTGCTTCGTATAATTTGCCCAGATGATAGTATGTACCGGTATAGTTAGGGTGGTTATTTACCAAGTCCTCATAATAGTTCAAAGCCTTTTCTGAATCATTAAGTCGCAGATACTCTGTAGCCAGCGCATATTTCAAAAATTCATCCTCAGGCTCGTTCTGTAAAAACGCCAGTAGCTTATCTAATCTGCTTATCTCCATTTTTTACTCTCTCTTTTTTAACTAAATTTGCACCAGTACCTAATTACAAACACCTGTAAAATATAAACCAATTGTAATGATGAAAATACTGGTATGTATCAGCAACGTTCCGGATACCACTACAAAAATAACCTTTACTGATAACAACACCCAATTTAATACAAATGGCGTTCAGTTTATATTAAACCCGTGGGACGAGATTGCCCTTGCACGCGCTATTGAATTGACCGACGGCGGCAACGGAACCGTTACGGTTGTCAACGTTGGCGAAGCAAATACCGATGCCACCATCCGCAAGGCACTGGCTATTGGCGCCACTGATGCAGTACGCATTAATGCCAAACCGCATGATGCCTGGTTTGTAGCTTACCAGATAGCTCAATATGTTAAAGCAAACCCTTTTGACCTTATCCTGACCGGAAAGGAATCGATAGATTACAACGGATCTAAAGTAGCCGGTATGTTAGGCGAACTGCTGGATATTCCATCGGTATCCATTATTAAAAAATTAGACGCTACTGATAGCGAAGCCACTGTTGAGCGCGAGATTGAAGGCGGAAAAGAAGTTTTAACCATTCCCTTTCCTTTTGTAGCCGGTACTGCCGAAAGTGTTGCCGAGCCAAAGATCCCAAATATGCGTGGCATCATGAGCGCACGAACCAAGCCGCTTACCGTAGTTGAGGCAGTTGAGGTGCAAACTAATTCAGAGATCATCAGTTATGAAACACCTGACCCACGCGGCCAGGTTAACCTGGTACCTGCAGACGATCCGGCTAAGCTGGTTGATTTGCTGCACTCGCAGGCAAGGGTTATTTAAGATTGAGGAAATTACCATTAAAATCAAACAGATAAGACACAGAGTCAGCAATTCGGGTAACAGTTCGAGGGTACACAAATTATAACCCCGCACATAAACCGAAACGCCTGATCATTTAAAATATCAAATATGTCAGTTTTAATATATGCAGAGAACGCGGCCGGTAAATTCAAAAAATCAACTTTTGAAGCCGTATCATATGCAAAAGCCATAGCCAATCAAAGTAGCACCAACCTGATTGCGATATCTATTGGTGATGTTGCTGCCGAAGACCTGGCTGCTTTAGGTAAGTATGGTGCCGAAAAGGTGCTGAACGTATCTAACGAAAAGCTAAAGAACTTTGTGAACCAGGCCTATGCATCGGTAATTGCCGAAGCTGCCAAAGCCAACAATTCAGCTATAGTTGTACTATCCAACTCATTTAGCGGCCGTGGCCTTGCCCCACGCTTAGGTGTTAAGCTGGAAGCCGGTGTGGTTGATGGCGCGGTTGCATTGCCTGAAGTTAGCAACGGAAAATTTACCGTAAAAAAAACGGCCTTTTCCGGTAAGGCATTTGCTACTGTAGAAATCACGTCGGCAAATAAAGTGATAGCGCTAACGCCCAATACTTATAAAGTTGTAGAATCGGCACTAAACGCTTCGGTTGAAGATTTTAATGTAGAAACCAAGGCATCAGACTTTGCTGCTCTGGTAAAAGATATTGTACGTTCTACCGATAAGGTGTCATTACCTGATGCCGAGATCGTGGTATCTGCAGGCCGTGGTTTGAAAGGGCCTGAGAATTGGGGTATGGTAGAAGAACTGGCCGGATTGTTAGGAGCCGCGACAGCCTGCTCTAAACCGGTTTCAGACGCCGGATGGCGCCCGCATAGCGAACACGTTGGACAAACAGGTATAGCCGTTAGTCCCAATTTATACGTTGCCATAGGTATATCCGGCGCCATACAGCACCTTGCGGGTATAAGCGCATCAAAAGTTATCGTGGTGATCAACAAAGATGCCGAAGCGCCGTTCTTTAAGGTAGCTGATTACGGCATTGTTGGTGATGCTTTTGAAGTATTGCCAAAATTAATTGCCGCAGTAAAAGAATATAAAGCATCAGCTTAAAACAGGGTTTGTGATGGGTAACGATATGAAAAAAATTAAGCTGGATATTGTAGGGTTATCTTACAGCCAAACGCAATCCGGCGCATACGCTTTGGTTTTAGGCGAAGTTAGCGGGCGCCGCAGGTTGCCGATAATCATAGGTAGTTTTGAGGCGCAGGCCATAGCTATCGAAATTGAAAAGATGACGCCAAGCCGTCCCTTAACCCATGATCTTTTTAAAAGCATGGGCCAGGCTTTTAATATCACCGTGCAGGAGGTAGTGATCTATAACCTGGTCGACGGGATCTTTTACGCCAAATTAATTTGTTTTGACGGAAAGAAATCAGTTGAGATAGATGCCCGTACATCTGACGCTATTGCGGTATCTGTACGATTCGACTGCCCTATTTACACTTACGAGTTTATCTTATCAACCGCCGGGATCGTTATAGAGGGAAACGATTTTGTATATCTCGAAAATATCAACGAAACATCTGAAGAGAAAACGCAAACGGCCGCTGCTGCAGGTACCTTTAACTCCTTAAGTGAAGACGAACTTAAAACCCGCTTACAACAGGCGCTGGCCGAAGAAGCTTACGAAAAAGCAGCAAAAATTCGCGATGAGTTAAATAAGCGTAAATCATCATAAATAAATCTGACCGGTTCTAATAAGTGTAATGTCATTTTGAACGAGCGACAGCGAGGAGAAATCTTCTTGATGCGGTCCGTTTGTAGTTAGCACCAAGCTGTTATTTTTATAACCTATTCCCCGCACATTGCGATAATGCATCAATAAACTATACTACATTAAGCAGTTGTAGTAAACGTACAGCTTTCGCATATCGCTTTATTTCACTATTTTCAGCCTTTGTTTTTTTAACTATTAATTGTTTAAACCAGTGCTGTATGAATATTAAGTTTCGCTTAATACTGATGAATTTTATGCAATTTTTTATATGGGGGGCTTGGCTGCTTACCATTGGTGCATACTGGTTTCAAAATAAACAATGGTCGGGTGCGCAGTTTGGGGCCATTTTTTCAACTATGGGCATCGCATCTATATTTATGCCTACCATCACCGGAATAATAGCCGACAGGTTTATCAATGCCGAAAAGCTTTACGGTATTATGCATATCCTCGGTGCTATGACCCTCTTTTCGTTACCTATGGTGACCAATCCAAACACCTTTTTTTGGGTAATATTACTTAACATGATGTTTTACATGCCTACCTTGTCATTATCTATCACGGTAGCGTACTCGGCACTTAAAGGGCAGGGAATAGATGTAGTTAAGGAATACCCTCCTATCCGTACCTGGGGAACTGTGGGGTTTATTGTAGCCTTGTGGACGGTAAGCTTAACCCACAATGAAACGTCGGCCAATCAGTTTTACATTGCATCGGCCATTTCTCTTGCTTTGGGTATTTATTCGTTCAGCCTGCCTAAATGCCCTCCGCTATTAAGCCAGGCCGACAGCAAATCATTCAGCAGCAAATTGGGCTTAAATGCATTTGCATTATTTAAAACACCGCGTTTTGCAATTTTCTTTGCTTTCTCACTTTTGCTGGGCGCGGCCTTACAATTAACTAACGCTTACGGCGATACTTATATTCACGATTTTAAAAGCGTCCCTGCTTACCAGGATACCATTGCGGTGAAATATCCGGCAATTATCATGTCCATCTCGCAGATATCAGAGACGTTGTTCATCCTGGCTATACCTTTCTTTTTACGCAGGTTCGGAATCAAGTACGTCATGTTGTTCAGTATGCTGGCATGGGTTTTAAGATTCGGCTTGTTTGCCTTTGGCGATCCCACCGGCGGCCTGTGGATGATCATCCTGTCGTGTATTGTTTACGGCATGGCATTCGACTTTTTCAATATCTCTGGGTCGCTGTTTGTGGAGACACAGGCCGCCCCGGAAATACGTGGGAGTGCCCAGGGCTTATTTATGATGATGGTGAACGGCTTTGGTGCATTTTTCGGGAGCATCATCAGCGGTGCCGTTATTCAAAAGTATTTTACGCTGCCAAATCAGGAAAAAAACTGGCACGGCATCTGGCTTTGTTTCGCGGCTTATGCGCTGGTTATTGCCGTCATTTTTCCGTTTGTGTTTAGGTATAAACACAACACAGCGTTAAAACATGCCATACAACACGCGTGATCTTAATCTGCTCTGATATTTCAGGGTGTTTTAAATGATCTCAACTGGTATTCTAATGAACCAGAATGTTGAAGAGCATTTAAATGCTTAACTACATATTGCTGAAAAATACTTGTAGCTTAGTACAAAATACCTAAACCAGCTTACACAGGCAATGAAAAAGCACTACCGGCACGAAAAAGACTGCCTTAACTGCGGAACGATATTAGAAGGTAAATTTTGCCACAACTGCGGGCAGGAAAACCTGCAGATGAAAGAGAGCTTCGGCCACATGATCACCCATGCGGTAAGCGATTACTTCCACTTCGACGATCAATTTTTTCACACGCTTAAGCCGCTGTTTTTGCAGCCAGGCAAACTTACCAATGAATATGTGGCCGGCCGGCGCGCGCAATACCTGCACCCGGTGAAGATGTATATATTCATCAGCTTACTATTTTTTATCATCTTTTTTCAGGACAAACGGAACGAGCCGTTGCAAATACGAGATGACAGCCAAACCGAGCACGTTAAAATTGACAAAGCAAAAAAGGCAATTGTAAAGGGTGTCAACAGCGACACCAGCTTAAACGCAGCCCAAAAACGCAAGGTTGCCAATCGCATTATAGCCTTTATGCCAGATTCATTACAAACAGAGATACAGGAAAACATTAAAAAAGATTCCATCAAAGAACATAATAAAAAGGTGTTTAAAGATGGCGACGATTTTGCCATGTTTAGCGATGCATCCGGCGCTAAAACTTATGCTGAGTATGAAGCCGCCCAGAACAAACTACCGGAAAATAAACGCGATGGTTTGTTAACGCATTACTTCTATAAAAAGAATTTCGACTGGCGAAGTCATGGTAAGGATGCTAAAGAAATGCTGGTAGAAGGCTTAAAACATAATGCACCCAAAATGATGTTTTTGCTATTGCCCTTGTTTGCGTTTATTTTAAAGCTGGCATTCTGGAAAAACAGGAAATTTTACGTAGAACACATTATTTACGCCATACACGTTCATTGCTATTTGTTCCTGTTCCTGACATTTACTACGCTTATAAAGTTATTTATTCCGCATAGTTGGCAAGCCCCCATTGCGGTTATAAACCTCCTGACCTTCGCGATAGTTGTTTGGTACATTTATCGTTCGCTAAGGGTAGTTTACCAGCGGAGCCGTTGGCGCACAATTAGTAAAATGATAGGCGTTGGCTTTATGTACAGCATCCTGTTCGGATTTTGCTTTATGGTGATCCTGTTTATCACGGCCCTTACTACCGTTTAATTGCACTTTTACCCAGCTCCGTTTGCAAGGATTCTAAGGCATTAGCAAGATAGGCCATTGGCGCATTCCAGTTGATAGCAATCTCATTAGTGGCATATGACCGGTCATCATCTATAAACGCTTCATCCGGCGATTTAGATGGAGTTGGCACACCGTCCTGCATCCCCGGGTTAGGTCCGCCGGAAAGTAAACCGGGTACCGGTTCGGCTATTCCATCTGCTACAGATGGCCGGTGATGCGGATGCATAATGGGCTGACTGCCAAAACCGCTCAGGTAACAATATCCGGTTCCATTTCGTCCTAACAAGTAATCAAGATTGCCTAACGCGGCATTCAAGTATTTTTTATTATGTGATAGCTGGTATGCCTTAATTAGCAGCATCCCCTCGTTAGCGGCGTTACTATTACTTCCCCAATTGAAATTAGCTTTAGTTTTGGTCATCACCGTTTGGTAAGCATTTTTATCGACGTTTGCTATCAACGTATCGGCATAAGCAAGAAATGCTGATTTAAGCTTCGTAACATACTTTGCGTTCTTTAACAAAGTATAATTTCCCATCATACTCACCGATCCCCATGCGGGCACATTCATTTTGTTCGCCGTGACCGAAGCTTCTGTCTTTGTTAAATATTCCGGTTTGCCGGTGGTAGCGTACAATTCGGCAGCTGCCCAAAAAAACTCATCATTTACCCCCCTGTCGCCATAAGCACCGGTAACCACTTCGGGCTTAAACCGTT
>NZ_CAXVWK010000005.1:0-6032 GCF_964263795.1 Mucilaginibacter sp. | reverse complement strand
CCCTTCCTGTTATACTATTCTTTTCGTTGATGATGGACCTTCTTAACCAGTATTGGCTTCTGGGTCATCATGCAACACAGATTTCACTTCAACTTCAACCTGTCTTTTACATCCTGGTTGATAGGTTGATTGAGTCCTTTCTTTTTCTTCAAGCATTTCACCTACGGAGGCAGCGAAATGTAATGAAAAAAACTGCAGCTTGTCCCAAGGAAAAAAGGTTACTTCAATGCAGCAATAACATTTCCTTTTACTTTGGTAAACCATTTTTGAATTTAAAGCAAGTATTGTTGTCTATCATCAGCTAATGGGCAGTAGCATTTCTCGCCAGGCTTACCCTGCATTACCTTTTTCCTGCCATTGAAACCTTACTGGTAACTCCCCGGCCAGATCACAAGAGGCTATTTTACAGTATCCCCAAAGAACAATAGCAATCCAAAAGTGGTATATTCATGTTTATACTTTACAATTTTACTTTAAGTGATTTACAACAAATGGTTTATCGACTAATCAATTCAGTATGATTCCCTGGTAGGCATCCTTGCAGTTTAATGACCTTTATCAATGACTATCTCCACTAGTTTTATCTTCCAGGCGCTGCCGCGGATTGGTTTGAATAAATCTTAGTCCATACCAATGTTGGCACGCATTAAATAATTATAGTTGTATTCCTAATGCTGAATCAAGATTGCTGCGCATTATTAACCGGGCAGTTTTACAGGAAAAAAAATGAGAAGCTGTTGGAGATGAAGCGCGCCCCATTGTTCGGATGAATGGCAACCACCCAGCCGGAACACTAAACGCATTCAAACCAGGGGTGACAATAGAGTTGGTTCAAAAAACGGTCAGCAGGAAAGATTGGTTTAGTTTATTTGAGCCGTCTTGTAACCGAAGTTTATACAATGCAACAAAAAAAATCTGTACTTTTCATTAAAACTTACTAAGGCGGTAGTTCATATTATTCATTATGGAGCATAAAACTAAATATTTCCAAAATTGCTTGGGCGTGTTTCAGGGTGGTGGTTGCAAAGGAAGCGCATACGTTGGTGCCTATAAAGAAGCATTGAAATGGGGCGTGTCTTTTTCAGAGCTGGTTGGCACTTCGGCCGGATCCATCGTTGCAGTATTCATTGGTGCGGGCGCTTCTCCTGAGCAACTTGAAAAATATATATCAGAGCTGGATTTTAGAAAGCTTTTAAATCCACCCATTACGTTAGAAAAATATGCTGCTCCCAAGTATTCGAACTATATAAAACGAATACCGTTGCACGTCACTAAAACCTATCATAATATTTTTACGCATCTGGGTCTATACAATTCCCAATATTTGAAAAATTGGGTTGAAGAAAAGCTGGTAGAACTCCTGCCGAAAGCATCAAAACCAATCAAATTTAAAGATCTGATCATCCCCACAAGTGTGGTGGTAACCGACATCGTAAAAAGGGGAGTTGAAGTGTATAGCCAGGAAAAAAGTTCCAATAAGGATGTTAGCGAAGCGGTTCAATGCTCATGTAATATCCCATTTTTTTTCCAGCCAATCAATATGCGGTACGTAGATGGAGGTTTATTAAGCAATCTCCCTTCATTCATTTTTTCAGATAACAGTGACAAACTCTATAATCGTGTGTTAGCGTTTAATTTAGAAAGCAATCCCTCGAATCATGAATTCAATGATTTTGTGGGATTTACCAAAGCGCTGCTTAACACAACCTTGGAAGGGAACCTTGATTTGCAACTTTCCCTGCAAGACGATCTCCATGTCATTACAATAAATACAGGCGATATATCCTCTACCGATTTTGATAAAATCACAAAGGAAAATATCCAATTCTTAATTCAACAAGGACAAAAAGCGACGCACAAATTCTTTATCAATGAATTAGTCAAGGTTCATACACGCGTTAAAAATATTGACGTGTCAAAAGATTCATTTAACACCAACAATTTCATTACGCAAACTTTAGAATATAAATACGATGAAATATTGATCGCTGATACTAATACGGATTGGGTATATGAGTTATTTCCCACTCTCTTAAAATGGAAATACAATGGTTCTGAGATATCTGTTTTATTGCAGCGTGGCACCGATGACCCGGCACATTCCCCTTTTAGACAACGATTTCTAAAGGGACTTGGTGTAAATGTAGTACTGGTTGACAACCTTCCCATGCGGGGATTGATATTTGACGGAAATGTAAAAGAAAATTGCAAGGCAATTGTCTTAAACAGGATAGACAGCGGATTGACCTCGTATCATTCCAAGTTGTATAAAGGGGAAGAAGATTTTTACGCCATTCAATTTATGCGGGAAAAGATAAACAATTTACTGACCGGGAAGCCGACACCGCTTAAGAACATACTGATTGAGAAGGTCGACAATATAGAATTACTAAAACTGATTCGCAGTGTTAAACAATATAAAAACGAAAATGTAATAATCACTATTCAAGAAATGAATGTTGCAGAACTGATTTTTATCACAAAATATGTAAGGGGTTTTAAATATCGCCAAATTCAAAATCTGTTTGAACTGTATACCCAATTCGGTATAGAACATTTTGCGCCTGCCAAACTTAATCTTTTAGACGGAAAATATACACTCATAACACCGCCGGTAGTTGAGAAAATTGGTGATAACTATTATGTGGTAGAAGGAAATACGAGGCTGAGTTATGCCTACCGAAATGGGATCAAAACTTTGAAATGCGTGATACTGGAAGGCGTTAGCGACCCGCTTCCGAGTAAAGGGGAATTTCTTGCCAAAGAAATTTTACTGTCCGACAAACAGATGATAGGAGATCAGCGATATGAAGAGTTTGACTACAACAAATTCAGGAAAATTGAAAAAGCTGTTCGTAATCCTGACAACTGTCTTATATGAAAGCAAATGAAATAAACTGCCTCGATATCATACATCAATTGGCAAAATTACATAGCAATATTGAGGAGTTTTCTTTCAATAGCCATCATGCCTATAAGCTGCTACAGGAGCGCATTGACACGGAAGGAGAATTAAAAAGCAGTTACACAAAAGCATTAACAATAAGGGAGACCTATAGTTTTCCGTTCTGGGATAGCTTTAATGTTAGTCTTTTTCATACAAAGCTGGAGGACCTGTCTTTTTTAAGAGAGGTCAAATTCCATAATAAAATAAAAAAGACCTATTCGATTACCAGGGCAACCGTAGCAAATTTTCTGGTGGATCAGCAGGCAGTAGACATGTATCTTACATTTTGTTCGAAGGTTACATTCGCCGATGGTAAAATAAAACATTTTCCGCTGCTCGATTTTCACATTCCGGTGAGTGCTGCGAACGAAAATATATGCATTGGCGTGCTAAAGGCATTAAAACTCAAGGGTTTTTTACTTGATAGTGGGAAATCCTATCATTTTTATGGAAAGGAATTGTTAGAACAGGAAGAATTGATCAGCTTGTTGGCAACGGCCTTGCTATTTGCTCCTATCATTGACAGAGCCTGGGTTGCACATCAATTGATTGAAAGGAAATGCTCTTTAAGGATTTCAAAAAAGTATGAGCGATTGCCGCTAAAAATAAGGTCCATCTAAACCGCGGGAGTTACTGTCATCTGTTAACTATGATTGGCAGCACTATATAAATGACGTTACGGCATGTCTGCGTTTAGAATGGATCTTAAAGAATGGTCAAGCTTGCGTCGCGTGGTATCACCCTGCAACCGTTTTTATTTCCGTTTATTTAAAGGACTATGCGGTGATACTGACAGGTTCCTGCCTATAATTTTCGTCAATCTGATGCAGGTGGGTGCTACTGACCCCGCCCCGTCAGGGTTTTAACCGAGTTTACCGACAGTCATCTCCAACGCAAACAAAACAACATCTTTTCTTAATTATCAGATATCAGCAGCACCCGCAATTCACTTCGTTAACTTAGAGAGTAGCGGTGTGGGTTCACCAGTTTAAGTTTTTATCTTTAATCCGGACTAACTTTAAGTATATAAAAACCCGAACGTGAAGAAATTGTACTTTGTATCAATACTGTATTGTTTTCTAAGCCAAGCACGGGCGCAACCCACGCCGCAAATATTTCAACCTGGTATCATTAGCATGGGCGACTATGAATCGCATCCCGCTTTTACACCTACCGGTGATACCCTGTACTTTATTAAGCTGAGCAACGATTTAAAAATCTCGGCTATATGTGTATCCTATCATCGCAATGGAGGCTGGACAAAACCCATCATCGCCCCCTTCTCGGGAAAATACATGGATGCAGACCCCTTTGTGTCAAAAGATGGCCGCAGTTTATATTTTATGTCGAACCGACCAGAACCGCCCGCAGAAATGCCTAAAGACAATACGGATATTTGGAGAGTGGCGCTGGCTGGTGGATCGGCGGGTCAGCTCACGCATCTAGACCCGCCCATCAATTCTCCAGCTGATGAATATTATCCAACGTTAGCCGATAACGGTGATATGTATTTTGGTTCTACCCGAACTGATAGCAATCGTGGTGGCAGCGATATCTATGCTTCCCGGTATATCAACGGCCACTACCAGTTGCCCGAAAACCTCGGTGATGCCATCAACAGCAGCGGTAACGAATTTGAAGCTTTCATCGCCCCCGATCAGTCTTATTTAATATTCAATGCAACTTCCTCGTCACTCGCCCGGCTGGATTTCTATATAAGTTTTAAGAAAATGGGCCAGTGGACAAAAGCTGTAAAGATGGATGCACCACTCAATTCTGATGGCATTGAATGGTCTCCCAAAGTGACCCGCAACGGAAAGACTTTTTATTTTTCAAGTACGCGTAACTTGAATGACCAGGTTCCTGCCAGAGCCGAAAACATCCAGGAATTTAACCATCGCCTCCAATCTGCAGGCAACGGCCTCGGAGATATTTATACCGTTGACCTGAACAAGATACTGAACAGATAATCAGGATCTGTATTTTTGGATTGCGCTACTTGTTGAAAGCATTTCATTTAGTAGGCTTTTCCGCGTAGTCAGCCCGCTACAGGCACGCGCAATACAACCGTAGTTCCTGTATTACCCATACTTTCAATGTCTACCGTGCCACCCATGGCGAGTGCACGTTCTTTCATATTTAGCAGGCCATTACCCATTTTTGTTGACGTAGGATCGAAACCTTGTCCATTGTCCGTAACGGACAACTCGAGCAACTTGCTAGTTAGGGCAATGTTGACCTTAACTTCACTACAATGACTGTACTTGGCTGCATTGTTAACAGCTTCCTTATAGATGAGATAGATATCCTTTTTTTTGCCAATCGCCAGGGGCAGGCTCGCGGCACTGCCCTGCTCACGGAAATGATAGGTGATGTTCAACGGTTCCAGCATCTCCGCAAGAAATTCTTTCATGCGGATGATCAGTTTCTCCATATCATCATTACCAGGGTTGATGGCCCACACTATATCGCCCATGCTTTCCATGATCTTTGCCGAATTAAACTTGATCTTCTCTAGTTGCGATTTAACCAATGCTTGCTCATCAGCGCGGTGAAGCGCTACGCTGCTGTTAATATTGATGCTCGACAACGCAGATCCGATATCATCGTGCAGATCACGCGCGATGTTATTGCGTAGTTTTTCAATCTCCACCAGCCGCTTTGCTTTTTGTTCACCCCGGAAACGAACGGCGAATAACAAACCAATCACCAGTAATAATGACGACACCACTACGATGCCCCAGCGGGTAGTTTTTTCAGTAATCAGCTGAGCTGCGTTTACCGCCTGGTCTCGCTTTAGCAAAGCAATTTCTTTTTCCTTTTTTTCAGCCTGGTATTTGGATTCCATTTCTGCATTACTGCGCGCAGAAGAAGCCCTGAATGAACTATCCCGGAAAGCGCTGTATTGTGTTTTATATTCAAAGGCTTTTGCAAAATGTTTTAATGCCGCTTCATTCTCTGACAAGTTCCAGGTGGCTTCCGTTAACTCCTGCAGGTCGTCATTTTGTTTGGCGAGCGCAAGGTGTTGCCGGAGGTAGGGATCGGCCTTTGCGGGCTGCTGTATTGCCATGTATAATTCGCCAAG
>NZ_CAXVWK010000004.1:0-22845 GCF_964263795.1 Mucilaginibacter sp. | reverse complement strand
TCTCCAAAATCAATGAAAAGCACAATGTCGGGCATTTGGTTTTTGGTTGTGTCGTTCGGAAACCTGATCACGGCCCTTGTTAACGGCATGATCGAAGGCGGCGGCTGGTGGGCTACAAACTTAAAAGGTGCCAATTACGAGTGGTTTTTCGTAGCATTTATAGGTGTATTTATCATCTTATTTTTCATCATTTCGCCACGACTTAAGGAAAGAAACTACATTACCGACCCTTATATTGATAACGAGGTTAAAGCAGAAGATAAATAACTTGTAAGCAAAATATTACCATTAAAAGCAGGAAAGTAGCACACTTTCCTGCTATTTTATTTTAAAGCAGTTGTATTTTCAATTATTTTAGCGGCAACATTTTACCTGCATCTTTTAAATTCTGCCTTAAGTGCCTGATAGTATTGTAATTATACCCACGTATAACGAAAAAGAAAACATTGAGCGGATGATTCATAAGGTATTTTCTTTACCCCATGATTTTCACCTGCTAATTGTTGACGACGGCTCTCCTGATGGTACGGGCAACATTATTAAGGCTTTACAGCGTGATTACGGCGAGCGACTTTTTCTTGTTGAACGAAGCGGAAAATTAGGATTAGGCACTGCCTATATCCATGGGTTTAAATGGGCTATAGAAAAACACTACGATTATGTGTTTGAAATGGATGCCGACTTTTCTCACAACCCGGACGACTTGCTTCGCCTGCGCCAGGCCTGTATCGACGGAGCCGATGCCGCTATCGGTTCCAGGTATATTAAAGGGGTTAATGTGGTCAACTGGCCAATGAGCCGGGTGCTAATGAGTTACTTCGCATCCGTATATGTGCGGTTTATTACAGGGATCGTAATCCAGGACTCAACAGCCGGATTTATGTGTTACAAACGAAAGGTATTGGAAGAAATAGAATTAGATAAAATAAAATTTGTTGGGTATGCCTTCCAGATCGAAATGAAGTTCACAACCATACAGCATGGCTTTAAAGTTGCGGAGATCCCCATCATTTTCACCGACCGGACCGTAGGCACCTCGAAAATGTCTAAAGGGATTTTTAGAGAAGCTGTTTTTGGAGTGCTGCAGATGAAAATGAACAGCTGGTTTCGTAAATACCCAAAAAGCGCTTGATTCAAAAGCTAGATAGAGAACTTTTGCTTCAGATCTACTTTCAGATACTTTTTACCTATCTCTTCAAGTTTTTAGCATTGATTTTCTTAAGGTAAATTAAGCCAATAATTAAGCTTACTATGCTAAGAGGACGTTCCTGATTTTTACCGCTTGTCCTAACATTTCCTAAAAAAATACTAATTTCGTTGGCAATGAATGAAAACCTCGACCCGGATCGTGAGAACCTTTCACCTACCGAACGTGATATAGAAAAAGTATTGCGGCCGCAGGCTTTTGAAGACTTCACCGGTCAGCATAAAATATTGGCTAATCTGCGCATTTTTGTACAGGCTGCCCGCCAGCGCGGCGAGGCGCTTGACCATGTGTTGCTGCACGGCCCTCCGGGTTTAGGGAAAACCACCCTATCTCATATAATTGCTAATGAAATGGGCGTGGGTATAAAGATCACCTCGGGCCCGGTGCTGGACAAACCCGGAGATTTGGCAGGCCTGCTTACTAACCTCGAAACCGGCGACATTCTTTTCATTGATGAGATCCACCGGTTAAGCCCGTTGGTTGAAGAGTACCTGTACTCGGCCATGGAAGATTTCAAGATAGATATTATGCTGGAGAGCGGCCCCAATGCCCGTTCGGTACAAATCTCGCTGAACCCTTTTACGCTAGTGGGCGCTACTACCCGTTCGGGTTTACTAACGGCACCTTTAAGAGCACGGTTTGGAATTAACAGCAGGCTGGAATATTACGATGCCAAACTGTTAACTACAATCGTATTAAGGTCGGCAGCGATATTGCGTACGCCGATAAGCGACGAGGGGGCTTATGAAATTGCCCGGCGCAGTCGTGGTACCCCACGTATTGCCAACGCCCTGCTGCGCCGCACGCGCGATTTTGCCCAGATAAAAGGCGACGGTAATATTGACACTGCAATAGCCCAGTACGCCCTTAACGCCCTTAACGTTGATGAGCACGGCCTGGACGAGATGGATAACAAGATCCTCGCTACTATCATCGATAAGTTTAAAGGTGGCCCTGTTGGCTTAAAAACCATTGCAACCGCAGTGGGTGAAGAAGAGGGTACTATAGAAGAAGTTTACGAACCATTTTTAATCCAGGAAGGGTTTTTAATGCGTACTGCACGCGGTCGCGAGGCTACAGAGAGCGCTTACAGGCACCTTGGTAAGATAAAACTTGGTGGTAATCCCTCGTTGTTTTAAGAAGAACTCAAAACTTTTTAAATGTTAATTTGGTATTAATAGATTGCTAATCAACTAGTTATAAATGTGTTATAATTACACATCACGAAATATTTTTAACATTTAGGCATTATTTGGTTGCAGCTACCCTGTTTTTTTGCTTACTTGCCCCTACCAAATACTACCTATGTCTGAGTCGGTTTTACCTTGCGAAAAAGATTTACTCTTGCAGGTGGCCCGTGGCGATGAGTACGCTTTTAGCGAACTTTTCAAAACTTACCATCAGCAATTGGGTACGCACATTTACCGCATAACCGAATCAATGGAACTGGCTGAAGAAGTTGTCCAGGATACCTTTCTAAAGATCTGGCTCAATCGTGAAGCACTCAGCAATGTCGATAATTTCAGGGCTTATCTTTTTGTACTGTCTAAAAACCATGCGCTTAATTGCCTGCGTAAATTGGCTAAACAACGTTTACTGCAATTGCATATAGAGGATAACGCGGTTGTTTTAGAAACGCCTGATCTGGCAGAACAAAATGAATACTATCATTTACTTGACGAAGCTATTGACCACTTACCGCCTCAACAACAGAAAGTTTATTTATTGAGCCGTCACGACCGCCTGAAGTATGACGAAATTGCCCGCAAAATGGGCTTGTCGCGCGAAACGGTAAAAAAATACCTGCAGGTGGCCACTATGTCTATCACAAACTTTGTGCAATCCAACCACAATATTGCACCGCTAATTTTAATCGCGGTACTTTTTTTATAATTATTTAAAAAGCTATACCCCCTTTTTAATTCAGTTTGGTGTCTTACTATTACAAGGCATCCCTGGCCCTACACTACCAGTTATCGAAAAACATTAAAATGGATACATCCCGCGAAAGGTTATCGTACCTTTTTGACTGCTATTATAACAAAACCGCTACCCAACAGGAGCGCGATGAGTTATTTGCTGTTATTGCCGCCGGCAAACAGGATGAAAAGTTATATAGCCTTATCCACACCGCCTGGGATGAATTAAATCTGGCGGAACCGGTTTTCAACGCCAATCAAACAGATCAGATCCTAAAGAACATTTTAAATGCTCAAAGCAATTTTGCGATACAGAAACGCTCAGGCCAAAAGAGTCAGTGGTTAAAGCTTACTGCTGCGGCTGTTGTTTTAGTGGTGTTAAGTTTGGGCGTTTACAAGTTTATTACAATTAAGAATTTAAATAATAACGAGGCTCTTGCAAAGAGGAAACCTTTACAGCACGATGCCTTACCAGGCGGCACGAGGGCTATATTAACACTTGCCGATGGTAAAACTATTGTGCTTGATAATGCCCATAATGGCACCGTTGCAAGGCAAGGAAGCACAGTAGTAAGCAAAACTGCAGATGGCCAGCTGGTGTACAATCTATCTAAACTTGCTGAAGCCAATACCGCACCATCTGTCAACACCATCTCTACCCCGCGGGGCGGCGAGTACCAGGTAATATTGCCGGATGGAACCAAGGTTTGGCTTAATGCAGCGTCGTCTTTACGGTTCCCTACCCGCTTCACCGGTAACCAGCGTAATGTTGAAATTACAGGCGAGGCCTATTTTGAGGTAACAAAAAACAAACTGATGCCGTTCAAGGTTAAAACCCCCCGGGCAGAAATCGAAGTTTTGGGTACGCATTTTAACGTAATGGCCTATGATGACGAGGCCCTGATGAAAACTACGTTGCTGGAGGGCGCGGTAAATATCAAAAGCGGTGCCTCAACATACAAATTAAAACCGGGTCAGCAGGCGCAGGTTAATGCTGCGGGCAATACCAATGTTACATCAAACATCGATGTTGAAGATGTTGTCGCATGGCGATATGGAATTTTTCAATTTACCGATGCCGGGATCGACGTAATACTACGCCAGGCATCGCGCTGGTACGACGTAGAGGTAACTTACAAAGGCAAAATGCCCGATAAAGAGCTGAATGGTCACTTGTCCAGAAATGTGAAAGCATCTGCGCTGCTTAAAATGCTCGACTATTCTGGCGTTAAGCTGCACATAGAAGGAAAAAATATTATTGTGGACTGATAATTAAAATGCCAAAAATCAACATCAATATACCAATTATTCACCTTTAAAAAACACAACATGACGGAAGAAGTACATCGAGCAAGTTAGACCCCTCATGGCGAGCCCCATTGTGCACCTTTTTATACATAACGCACAATAGCGCATAAAAAAACCGGGAAGTGTTTCGACCCACTTTCCCGGCTACTTATCTGGGTTCACCTGCCATCACAATCGACGAATTGAAACTTAATGTTTAACCCAAACTCAACAAACTTATGAATTTTAATTCTAAGACTATGCCTAAGGTGTGGTCTAAACTTTCCAAAATTATTTTGGTTATGAAACTTACTGCTATTTTAATAATTGCAGCACTCACCAACGTTAGCGCTACCGGCTACAGCCAGATTGTATCACTTAAAGAAAAGAACACTTCAGTTGCCAAGGTTTTGCGCTTAATTGAAAAACAAACCGGCTACCACTTCATGTATGAAAAGCGCGACGTTGCTAAAGCGAATGCCTTTAACATTGATGTGACCAACATGGCACTTACGGATGCATTAGACAAGGCCTTTAAAGACCAGCCCCTTACCTACCGTATTTTTGACGAAACCATTGTTGTACGCAAAAAAGACGAAACCAGCGTTGCCGTACAGGCTGTTGACGTAACAGGTACCGTTACCGATGCCAAAGGTCCGTTGCCTGGCGTAAATGTAAGGCTAAAAGGTACAACCATAGGTACCACTACCGATGCTACCGGTAAGTACAAACTAACGCTGCCTGATGGCGGCGGTTCGTTGGTATTTACCTTTATTGGTTATACTACGCAGGAGTTTCCTGTAAATAACCGTACAACTATTGACGTGGTTTTGGCCGAAGTACCCAAAGCCCTTAACGAGGTTGTGGTAGTAGGTTACGGTACACAAAAACGTGTGGACCTGACCGGTTCTGTAGGTAGCGTAAGTGCTAAAACCTTACAAGAGCGCCCGCAAACTAACCTGGAGCAGGAACTGGCCGGTAAAATTGCCGGTGTAAACGTTTCTGTTAACTCGGGCGAGCCGGGTGGCGATACCAAGATCCGTATTCGTGGTTACAGCTCTATCAACACCAATACCGATCCGTTATACGTAGTTGACGGTATTGTTTGGACAGCAGGCGGTAACTCAATCAACCCAAATGATATTGCCAGCATAGATGTATTGAAGGATGCATCATCAACAGCTATTTACGGTACACGCGGTGCCAACGGTGTAATTTTAGTAACCACTAAACGCGGCGCTAAAAACAGGCCGAGCGTGGTTAGCTATGATGCTTATGCAAGCGTAAGCAAAATGGCCAAGAAGATCCCGGTGTTGAATGCAAGGCAGTTTATGGATATTGAAGACCAGGCTTATGCTAACATCCAAAAATATGATCCGGCAGGTTGGGCAGCAGGGAACTATACCAGCCGCAACCCTATAACACAGCGTACCGCCCTCATTGGAAAACTGTTCGACAGCAATCTTAACCCTTTGTATGATGTGGACTGGCAGGACGCAACAACCCGCACTGCCTACAGCCAAAACCATAACCTTTCGGTAACCGGCGGCTCTGAAAACATTAATTACGGTTTGTTTTTAAACTATGCAGACGATCAGGGTATTATTCTTAATAGCTTTTTAAAACGCTACAACGCGCGTTTAACGGTTGACAACCAGGTGAAACCATGGTTAAAAATTGGTGCTACCTTAAATTACAATACACAGGACCAGCGCCTGGGTAACTATGGTACCGGTGGTAACAACATCCCGCGTACGATGATAGAAATGCCGGCTTTTATTCCAATTAAATATCCGGATGGCACTTATGGTAAACGTACCGACTATCCAAATTTAGAAGGCGGCGATAACCCTGTTGCACAAACTACAGAAATACAGCAATTGCGCAAACTGCGTATTTTTAGCGGTAACGGTTACGCAAACATCAACCTGTTCAAGGGATTAGAGTTCCGCACCGTAATTGGGGTAACGAATCAGGCTAATTACTATCCAAATTCAGCAAGTGGTTTAGTAGGCGGCCCAACTGCCGACCAAAGCTACAGCTCGGCCAGCATTAACGAGGATAACAATACATTTTGGCAATGGCAAAACTACTTTACCTATAACACCACTTTCAATAAAATACACAAGTTAAATGTGGTTTTAGGTACCGAGCGTCAGAATTTCCAGCAATTAAGCGTTGGGGCATCTACCCGTAACCTGAGTGATAACTTTTACTCTTATTACAACTTAGGTGCAGGTTCTATCCCGGGTTTACCCTCATCTGGGTATACTGCATGGCAAATGCAGTCATACTACGGCCGTATCAACTACAATTACAACGAGCGTTATTTGTTAACCGTAACCGGCCGTACAGACGGTTCATCGCGTTTCGGTCAGAATGTTAAATATGGTTTCTTCCCATCTGCTGCTTTTGCATGGAGGGTATCGCAGGAAGATTTCCTGAAGGACAACAAAACTATCTCTGACTTGAAATTCAGGCTGAGCTATGGTTTGACAGGTAACTCCGAGATCGGTCAATACCAGTCGCTTGCTAATATCAATACCACCAACTACGTTTTCGGTGGTTCGCAGGCAATAGGTACTAACCAAACCAGCATTGGTAACGAAGAGCTTCAATGGGAAAAAACAGCTGAGTACGACTTAGGTTTATCATTAGGGTTATTTAATAACCGTGTTACTTTAGAGGCCGATGCCTATCTGAAAAAAACTCAAGCCCTGTTACTTAACGCTCCCCTTCCGGAAACCAGCGGTTTTACCAGCGTATTTAAGAACACCGGTAAATTGCAAAATACAGGTTTAGAGTTTACGCTGAACACCGTTAACGTTAAGAGTGATAATTTCGGCTGGAACTCGTCGTTCAATATCTCTTTCATCGCTAACAAGATCCTTGCGCTGGGTGAGTCTAATGACGACATATTCCTTAACCCTGTTTTCCTGTCTCAGTTTAACCTGATGCGTGTTGGCTTACCTGCCGGCTCGTTCTACGGATACAAAGTACTGGGTACATGGGGCACGGCAGAAGCTACCCAGGCCGCCACCTACGGTCTTTTACCAGGCGACCTAAAGATTCAGGATACTAATGGCGATGGCCGTGTATCCGCAGATGATAAAGTTGTTTTAGGCCGCTCTATCCCCAAAGGATACGGAACCTTTACCAACAACTTTAATTACAAAAGTTTTGACTTAGGTATTGAGTTGCAGTTTAATTACGGCAACCAGATCATGAACTTAACACAACACTCTGCGCAAGACCGTATTGGCCAGGCTAACAGCTACGCTACCGTGTTAAATGCTTGGACACCAACTAACCAAAACACTAACATTGCCGAAAGCCGACCTGCTTATGTACGCTACCAAACCGAAATTTATTCGACCAAGGTAGAAAACGGTAATTTCATAAGGGGCCGTTCGGTAACATTAGGTTACAACTTTGCCGATAACCTGGTTAAAAAGATAAGCTTAAGCCGATTGAGGTTATATGCACAGGCCCAAAACCTGTTCGTTATAACTAAGTACTCTGGTTATGATCCTGAGGTATCAACTTATAACGGTTCCAGCAACTTTACCCAAAACATCCAGTTCTTCGATTATCCAAAACCACGGGTATTTTTATTGGGACTAAACGCAAGTTTTTAATTAATGTTAAACATATACAGTATGAAAATTAACTTAAAAAAATATAGGATCGGTTTTTTGTTATTGATCCTTACAGCTTCGGTAAGCAGCTGTAAAAAGTACCTGGACGAAAAGAATAACAGCAACTTTGTAAAGGGCAGCTATTTCCAGAACGCGTCTCAGGCCCGTACCTTTGTTAATGGTATTTACACCTCGTTATACTTTTTTCAAAATGGCGATGCTTATGGCGAAAGCCCTTTTATAACCATGGAATTATTTGCCGGTCACGCTACGTCTTTAGGCCAAAGCGTTAATAACAGCAACGTAATTAACCAGCGTACCGATGCCGTAAACCCGGGTTTTGAAACTGTATGGCGCGGTAGTTACAATGCTATTGCTCAGGCTAATCTGGCGTTGGAGCAAATCCCGCAAATTTCAATGACTGACGCTGATAAAAAGAAACTTTTAGGCGAAGTTTATTTTCTAAGGGCTTTCTTTTACTATCACCTGGTTAGGTTATATGGCGATGTGCCATTAATCACCAAGCCGGTAGCCGTTAACGATCCTGACCTGTACCCTTCACGCAATCCTGTTGCATCGGTATATGACCTTATCATAGCCGATTTGACCACTGCAGCCGCCGCTGGCCTGCCTGCTACAGACCAAACAGGAAGGGTTTCTACAGGAGCAGTAAACACTTTGCTGGCAAGCGTTTACTTAACAACAGCCGGTTTCCCGCTTAACAAAACAGAAAACTATGCTAAAGCGGCCGCCACTGCAGAATTAGTACTGCCATCATACAGTCTGTTTACAGATTATGCATTCCTGCATGATAATGCACATAAAAACCAGGGCGAGCTGATCTTCCAGAGCCAGTACCTGGTAGGTGTTAGGGATAATGCTATCCCACAGCTTACTGTGCCATTTAACTTACCTGTTGGTGCTTACGGCGATCACCTGGGTGCTATGATTCCAACTAACCAATTCTTCAACAGCTACGAAACCGGCGACTTGCGCACCCAGGAGCGCCAGTTCTATTTCTCCAGCTATCCGCAGTATGGCGATGCTACTAAAACGGTAGTATTCGGTTCGCATGCCTTATACAAATACTTCCATGTAGAGAGTGCTAACGGCAGCGGTATTAGTGATGAAAACTGGACTTTCCTGCGCCTGCCCGAAGCTATGCTGATCTACGCAGAAGCGATTAACGAGGTGAGCGGCCCTAACACAAAAGCATTCGCACAGGTTAACGCCATTAGGGCAAGAGCAAAACTACCAGCCTTGTTAACTACCCTAACCAAAGATCAGTTCAGGGAGGCGGTTTGGAGAGAGCGCTACCATGAACTTGCTTACGAGGATAAAGCTTATTTCGATATCCAGCGTACGCATAAGATCTATAACGTTGTTAACAACACTTTCGGTGAAGCAACCTCCACTCCAAATGAGCAGGGCGTAACCATGAAAGCGCAATACTATCTGTGGCCGATACCACAGCGAGAGATAAATACCAACAAAAACCTGACGCAAAACACAGGTTGGTAACAAAATCAATATAAAAGACTGGCAGTAACTGCCAGTCTTTTATATTTACCGTCAATTGTGTTATATAATATCAAGTTAAGTTCTTATCCATGAAAAAAAGTTTCCTTTTTTTATCAGCCATCTTATTTACCGCACATTCATTCGCCCAAATGGTTAATAAAGTAACCGACCCTGTTGAATGGATAAACCCGCTAATGGGTACACAATCAAAATATGATTTAAGTAACGGCAACACCTACCCCGCTGTTGCTGTGCCATGGGGAATGAATTTTTGGACACCCCAAACCGGTAAGATGGGCGACGGCTGGCAGTATACTTATGACTCCTATAAGATCAACGGCTTTAAACAAACTCACCAGCCATCACCGTGGATGAACGATTACGGTCAGTTTGCAATAATGCCGCTAACAGGTAAGCTGAAGGTTTCGCAAACCGGGCGGGCCAGCTGGTTCTCGCACAAGGCAGAAATTTCAAAGCCATACTATTACAGCGTTTACCTGGCCGACCATGATGTAACAACAGAAATGACAGCTACTGAACGCGCCGCCCAGTTCAGGTTCACCTATCCAAAATCTGACAGTTCATTCATAGTGATAGATGCGCTTGATAAAGGATCATACATAAAAGTAATCCCCGGCGAACGTAAAATTGTAGGTTATTCTACTAAATATGCCCGCGGGCCGCTTAAAAACTTCAAAAACTACTTTGTTATTTATGTAGATAAGCCGATAGCTGTTACACAGGTTTATAACGACACCACGCTAACATCAGATCTGGAACTTAACGCCAAGCATGTAATGGCTGTAGTTGGCTTTAAGACCGCCAAAGGCGAAAAAGTGCATCTTCGTGTGGCATCTTCGTTCATCAGCCAGGAGCAGGCAGAGATAAGCTTAAGGCGTGAGGTTGGTACCGATAGCTTCGACATTACAGAACAAAAGGCAAAAACCAGCTGGAACAAAACCCTGAGCCGTTTAGCGGTAGAAGGCGGCACAGTAGATCAGGTACGTACCTTCTATTCATGCCTTTACAGGATGCTTTTCTTCCCTAATAAAATGTATGAGATTGATGCCAAGGGCCAGCCAGTACACTGGAGTGCGCAAAGCGGTGAAGTTTTACCCGGCTATAAATTTGCAGGTACCGGCTTTTGGGATACCTTCCGTGCGCTGTACCCTTTCCTGAATTTAGTTTATCCGTCCATCAATAAAGAAATGCAGTTGGGCCTTGTGAACGATTACAAAGAAGGTGGATGGTTGCCCGAGTGGAGCAGCCCCGGTTATTCAAATGTAATGATCGGTAACAACTCGGCTGCTGTGGTATCTGACGCTTATATTAAGGGCGGTCGTGGGTACGATATTAATACTCTGTACACCGCTTTAATACATGGAGCCAATAACGATGGCCCTGCAGCAACCGGCCGCGACGGTGTAGATTATTACAACAAATTAGGCTACGTACCTTACGACGTTAAAATCAACGAAAATGCAGCCCGTACGTTAGAGTACGCTTATGACGACTTTACCATCTACAAATTAGGTAAAGCTTTGGGCCGCCCCGCATCAGAAACTGATGTGTACAAAAAGCGTAGTATGAACTACAAAAACCTGTACGACCCAAAATCTGGCTGGATGCGTGGAAAGAACAAAGATGGCCAATTTCAATCGCCGTTTAGTCCGTTTAAATGGGGCGATGCCTTTACTGAGGGTAATAGCCTGCACTACACCTGGAGCGTTTTTCATGACATACAGGGCCTGATAAACCTAATGGGTGGCAAACCTAAATTTGTAGCTAAGCTGGATTCGATATGGACAATGCCTCCTACTTTTGATGATAGCTATTACGGCGAAGTGATCCACGAGATCCGCGAAATGCAAATAGCCGGTATGGGCCAATATGCACACGGTAACCAGCCTATTCAGCACATGACGTACCTTTATAACTATGCCGGCGAGCCATGGAAAACCCAGCTGCATGTTCGCCAGGTAATGGATAAATTGTACAAAGCAACGCCGGATGGCTACTGCGGAGACGAAGATAACGGGCAAACATCTGCCTGGTACGTGTTTTCGGCAATGGGCTTTTACCCGGTCACCCCTGCCAGTGATCAATACGTATTAGGCGCACCGCTGTTTAAGAAGATCACCCTTAATTTGGAAAACGGTAAAACCGTTGTGATTAATTCACCAAACAACAGTGCATCTAACAAGTATGTAAATGCCCTGAACGTAAATGGCAAAGTTTATGACAATAACTGGTTAAGCCATAGCGCTCTGTTACAAGGTGGCGTGTTGAATTTTAACATGTCGTCCGTCCCTAACAAAACAAGAGGAACAAAAGATTCGGCAGTACCCTACTCACTATCTACAGAAAAATAAATATGCTTAAACTATTAAGGTTACGCTTTATTACCGTCTTATTAAGTATCGTGGTATTTACGGCAGCTGCTCAAACACGGCCTGCTGTAAAAGATAGTACTAATTATATGGCGTTAGACGGGCATCTGAAAAAGATGCCAATGTTAAGCAACCTTAAGTTAGGCATTGCGGGGCTGTCGCATGATCATGTTCACAATGTTTTAAATCAATACAAACAAGGGCTGGTAAACATTGTAGGCATTGCCGAACCTAATAAAGAACTGCGTGCCCGTTACAAGCAACAATACCAACTACCCGATTCCCTCTTTTACGATGACCTTAAAAAAATGGCTACCGAGAAAAAGCCCGACGCTGTGTTGGGCTTTAACCCGGTTGCTAAACATATTGATGTAGTAGAAATATGTGCCCCCCTTGGCATATCCGTAATGGTAGAGAAACCCTTGGCTGCTACCCTTGCGCAAGCCAGAAGGATGGAATTTTTGTCGTTAAAGTATTATATCAAAGTGCTCACCAATTACGAAACCACCTGGTACCCATCCTATCAGCACGTTTACAATATGGCAGCTAATGATAGCCTGGGTACCATCCGTAAAATAATTGTGCACGATGGACACCAGGGGCCAAAAGAAATTAAGTGCAGCAAAGAATTTATAAGCTGGCTAACAGACCCGGAACTTAACGGTGGTGGCGCCCTGATAGATTTTGGCTGTTACGGTGCCGACCTGATGACCTGGCTGATGGAAGGGCAAAAACCTATAGCTGTTACCGCGGTTGCCCGCCATTTTAAATTGCAGGCTTACCCAAAGGTAGAGGATGATGTTACGGTTATGATTGAATATCCAACCGCGACCGGTATTATTGAAGCATCATGGAACTGGCCATTTTCCATAAAGGACCTGGAGGTGTTTGGCGACGACGGCTATATGCACGCCCTTGATAGCAAAAACATCGTGTCAAGATTAAACCAGGCATCTTCTACCGTAAAAATTGCCGATAATATAATACCTCCGATGGATAACCCCATTAGCTACCTGCAAACCGTTGTACAAAACCGCCTCATCGGGTTAACAGACAGGTCATCATTGAAATACAATATGATGGTGATGGTGATACTGGATGCAGCTAAAAGATCAATCGCCGAAAACAAGCGCATTGTGCTTTAATTGTAACTATAATTATTTGCCAACGCTTTGTCGTTTGCTGTATAATTATTCTATTTTAGCGCATCATTCAATTTATAAAAAACACCCCTTTGTGTATGTTAAAACAAGTTTTCGCCCTTTCATTAATAGGCATTATCGGTATTGTTTCGTGCCAGAGCAAACCCTCGGCAGATAAAGGTGCCGCTAACGGTTCAGATCCAATAGCATCAGAAGTAAAAGCCGAGGCACCGGTTGCGCGTTTGCAAAATGTTAAGATAGATAAGGCGGCCATTATGGGCCGCAAACAAGTACCTATTGTATGTTACCACCAAATTCGCGATTGGCGATCTTCCGATTCCAAAAACGCTAAAGATTATATTGTACAAATTTCGGCTTTCAAAGAACACATGAAAATGCTTGCCGACAGCGGCTACCACACCATCCTGCCAGATCAGCTTTACAATTTTCTGACTACCGGTGCACCGTTGCCAAAAAAACCTATCATGCTTACGTTTGATGATACAGACATCGACCAATACACCATTGCGTGGCCCGAAATGAAAAAGTATGGCTTTAAAGGCGTATTTTTTGTTATGACGGTATCTATCGGCCGGCCGCACTATATGACAGCCGAAAATGTTAAAGCGCTTTCAGATGCAGGTAACGTTATTGGCAGCCACACCTGGGACCACCACCGCGTAGATAAATATTCACATAATGCTACCTTAAAGATAATCGGCAAGAACGGTAAGGTTACCGAAAGGCCTGTTGACGATTGGGTAACCCAGATAGATAAGCCAACTAAAAAGCTGGAGGAGATAACCGGCAAAAAGATTGATTATTTTGCCTACCCGTTCGGTATCTGGAAAAAACCAGTCCTGCCGGAATTTGAGAAAAAAGGATTTAAAATGGCCTTTCAGTTAGCAGACAAACGCGATCCGGATTATCCGTTGATGACCGTAAGACGCATTTTAGACAGTGGTTATTGGAGCACCAAAACCTTCGGTAACAGCGTAAGAAACAGCTTCTAATAGTGCGTTGCATGATCTTAAGAAAAACTGCCTATTTTGCTGTGCTCCTTTTCGTCTTTGTTTTTGCAAGCTGTCAAAGCAACCAGGTCGATACCAAGCTCGACCCATCGATAGCAGCAAAACAAGTAATTAATGAGCATGTACAAATGCTGAATGCGCACGATTTAAAGGGCCTGGTGGCGCAGTATGATAGCAAAGCGCGTATCACCAGTTCTGACTGGGATGGGGTAATTTTCGGCCCGCAAGGCGCCGACCAATTGTATTATCAGGTGTTTTATGTATCGCCCGACGCTAAGTATCTTGTGGACAACATGGTCGTAACAGATTCGACCATTGTTATTGAATACGATGCTGTCGGGCTGAAAGAAAAGTTCAATAGCACTATCCGTTTCGATCAACGTTATTGCAGCATTTTCAAGATCAAAAATAATAAGATAGCAAGCGAGGCTACCTATGCTAATCCGCGCTTGTATCATGCTAAGTAACCAGCATTAACCTAACAAAAAGCCCCTCTTAAAAAAGAGGGGCTTTTTGTTAGTTATAAATTTTCGCCGGCCGGGCCCTGCCCTTTATTAGATGGGCTTTGGTCGGTGGGGTTTTCCAACTCTGGTGTGTTGTTTTCCGGAACGGTTGTTTCGCTATTTGGGGCTGCATCACCGTTTTCAGGTAGCGGCGTATCGTTTTCCGGCGTTACTGTCGGTATTTCTTTGGCAAGATCGTTGTTTTCGTTCTCGTCACCGCTTTCACGTTTCACGGTTTCATTACCCGCGTTTTCAACGTTACCTTTTATGTCGTGATTTGCGCCCTGGCCGTTTGCCCTGTCAAATCCTGATAATGTACTTTCCATAGTTTGTATTTATAATTGTGTTTATTAATCTTTGTTTGTAATCAATTTAATAGCTTCACTCTATTCACTAAGCGGGAACCCTTTTAGATTTACCAGTAACAAGAAATCGGAATGCATCTGAATTAGTCCTTATAAACAATTTTACAAACTATATAAAAAATCATACCAGTTTTAGATTAACCAACACCTGGTGGCCCATATTTAAAACCAACTCATGTTGTATCTTTGCATAAATGCATCAAAATCAGTCGGCATATTCAGCAATAATTAAAACCGAGGCTCAAAACCTGGGCTTTTTGTTTTGTGGTATCTCCAAAGCTGAGTTTTTAGAAGAGGAGGCTCCCCGGCTGGAAATGTGGTTAAAAAAGGGCATGCATGGCGAAATGCAATACATGGAAAACCACTTTGACAAGCGCCTTGACCCGCGGCTTTTAGTTGATGATGCCAAGTCGGTAATTTCGCTGGGGTTAAATTATTACAATGACAGCCTGCAAACCGACCCCCTTGCACCCAAAATATCGAAGTATGCTTATGGTGCCGATTATCACAGCGTCATTAAAGACAAATTAAAGCTGCTGATGCAGGTGATCAACGAAAAAATTGGCCAGGTGGGCGGACGGGCTTTTGTAGATTCGGCACCGGTGCTGGATAAGGCCTGGGCTAAAAAGGCGGGGCTCGGATGGATAGGAAAAAATTCCAATCTCATCAGCAAGCAGAAAGGGTCATACTTTTTCCTGGCAGAATTGATTGTAGATATTGAACTGGAATATGATATTGCCCCAACAGCCGACCACTGCGGCAGCTGTACACGCTGCATTGACGCCTGCCCCACAGATGCCATTGTTGGCCCGTACGTGGTTGATGGCAGCAGATGTATATCTTATCTTACTATCGAACTTAAGAACGAGATCCCTGCTGAATTTAAGGGAAAAATGGACAACTGGATGTTTGGATGCGATATTTGCCAGGATGTATGCCCCTGGAATCGTTTCTCGGTACTGCATAGTGAGCCGGCCTTTACTCCCCACCCGGATCTTCACGGCTTAAAAAAGCAGGACTGGGAGGATATCACCACTGATGTATTTCAAAAAGTGTTTAAAAACTCAGCGGTAAAACGGACAAAATTCGATGGCTTGAGAAGGAATATAGAATTTTTAAAGCACAACCCAATTACCTTTCAGGGTGAATAATATCATTTTTGTAAAGTAAGTACAAAGCCGATAAAAAGCTCAGCCCTTTTGCCTAAAAGCAATTGCTTTAGCAAGATGATGGCTCAACATTATAGTTGGAATTATCGGCAGCAAATATGTAAAATGGTACCAAACAGGATATTCCATCCACACAGCTGTAAGTAAATGGATATAAGCAGCAACTAAAAACACGATTACACTAACCAGCCAGGCGCTTTTTCCTTTATCTTTAGCCAGTATAGCACATATGATACCGGCAGCTATTGCAGCCAGCATCCCCATAACTAATCTGGCCAGAAGCATTGTAACAGTGTACTTTTTATCGGTGTTGTGTACGGCGTATTCAGCCCAACTGAGTTGAAGAAGGTACAATCCAAGTTTACCAATCGCAGAATAAGCAACTAGTCCGGAAATTACTCCGGCGATTGTATTTCTCAACTGTTTGTTATTCATTCGGCTAACCCTGACTTGATCAAACTTATACCCTAACTAATCCAAAAAGGTATGGTTAAAGTGGCGACAGACCTATAATCAGCAACTGGTCTTTTTAATAATTATCCTTTTCCGAACTTCATGGCCAGCTGTTTCAGCATGTCATCGTCTACAGGTTTAGCGGGTTCTTCTTTCTTTTTGTAGGGTTGATTATTTAGCTGCGGGCTGCTTTTCGGGCTGTTGTTTTGATAAATCGGTTTAACGGCCTCAACAGGTTTTTGCTGATCGGCATTAACTGCCAAAGGTTTTTGTGCGGGACGGTTTTGCTGGCGTTCGGCAACCTTTTTGGCGTTCCAGCGCTTATAGATCTCTTCCAGCTTGCGTTTAGTATAAAGCGGAAAATCGCCCTGCATCATCCAAGAGTAATAGCTTGGTTCAGCGTTTAGCACATCCTCTACCCTTTTGCCTTTATGTTTACCAAAGTTTATCAGTTCTTCCCCGTCTTCATTATAAACCATACGGCCGGCAAAATCAACCGGGCGGCTTAGGTTGGTAAATTTGTGCAGCGCCTCAACATCGCCTATAACCGGCATGCTTTTATTGCCTTTTTTATCTTCCCACTCCTGGTTTTCGTAACGCTCTATCTGGGCAAGCAGCACTTCCATAGTGGCACGGGTGTCCGCCTCGGCCGAGTGTGCGTTAACAATCTGTTTATCGCAATAAAACTGATAGGCTGCCTTTAACGTACGCTGCTCCATCTGGTGAAAAATGTTCTGCACATCTACAAAATGGCGGTTCTCCAGGTCAAAATCTACCCCGGCGCGTAAAAATTCTTCCATCAGCATCGGGATATCAAACTTGTTAGAATTATACCCTGCCAGGTCGGCATCACCTATAAATTCGGCAATATGGTTACCCAGTTCTTTAAAGCGCTTCTCATCTTTAATGTGTTCATCATAAATACCATGCACCAATGACGACTCTAACGGGATGGGAATTCCGGGATGTACCCTCCATGTGCCTACTTCGTCGGTACCATCGGGGTGCAGTTTAATAACAGAGATCTCTACAATACGGTCAACGCCGATATTTGTACCGGTGGTTTCCAAGTCAAAAAAGGCAAGAGGCCGCTTTAATTTTAATTTCATTTTTACTAATGACGAATATAGCAGGCAAAGGTCTTAAAAATATTCGGAACAAATTTTTTTGATTAATTAAAACGCAGGAAATTATTATATTCATAGCACCCTAATAACTGTATTACAATATGATTAAACCTCTACTTAGCTTGCTTATTTTAAGCGCATTTTCTCTAACTGCGTCCGCTCAAAACTTTGCCTATGGTAATTACAGCCAAAAGGAAATGGACATGAAGCGTTACGAAGGCGATACCAGTGCCCATGCCGTGGTCCTTAACGAATACGGTACATCGAGCATGAATGTAATGGCCGATGATGCTGTAAAAATAGTCTACGAATACCATGTAAAGATCAAGATATTAGACAACAAAGCTTTTGATAAAGGCACTATTGAAATTCCGTTCTACACTGCCGATAGCGATAACTGGGAGTTTGTGGATGATATTAAAGCCATTACTACCTACAAGGATGACAACGGCAATGTACAAACCGCCGAACTTGACCCGTCAAAAATTTTCAGCACAAAAGAAAATAAATACTGGAGCGCCAAAAAGTTTGCTTTGCCTAACCTGCGCGCCGGTGCCATTATAGAATACAAGTATCGCGTTACCACACCATATTGGGATAAATTTCAGGCCTGGCACTTTCAGGACGATATTCCTAAAATAGCATCTGTGTATGAAGTCCATATCCCGGCATTTTGGTCATATAACATCTTATTGAGGGGCAAACTACCGCTTACTAAAAATGTACAGAACGTTGAAAAAAGTTGCTTCAGCAGGCACGGCTCTGAATGCGACTGCTCGCACATGACATATGGTATGGAAAATATCCCTGCCTTTACACAGGAAGATTACATGACATCCCCTAAAAACTTTATATCGGCCATGTATTTCAACCTGTCGGAGTACACTAATTTAAGTACCGGAGCAAAGATAATGGTGACACGAGAGTGGAAAGACATTGACTATAACCTTAAACATTCTGATTATTTTGGCGCCCAGCTGCGCAAAAAAGATTTGCTTAAAACCTACATAGGCCCGTCGATTGCCGGCAAAACAGGTGATTTAAATAAGGCTAAAGCGGTTTACGCATACGTTCAAAAAAACATTAAGTGGAACGGAGGTAACACCCGTGGCAGTTATGAGGGCATTCGCAAAGCGCTGGACAACCACACCGGAAATGCTGCGGATGTCAACCTTACACTGGTAACCGGGCTTAATGCAGCCGGTATCCTTGCCGAGGCTGTATTACTATCTACCCGTCAAAATGGAAAAATCAATAAACTGTACCCTGTAGAAGATGAATTTGACTATGTAATTGCCCGGGCGGTTATTGATGGTACAACTTATTTGCTGGATGCTACCGACCCGATGCTGGCATTTGGTATGCTGCCTTTACACTGCCTGAACGATCAGGGCCGGGTAATGAGCCTGGATAAACCTTCTTATTGGATAGATCTTGCCGCATCGGAAACAAAGAACATGAGCAGCGCACTCGATCTTACCCTAATGCCAAACGGTAAACTTAAAGGCAAGGTGATCACTTACTCTGGCGGTTATCAGGGTTACGAAAAACGCAAAGCGATTAAAAAATTCAACACAGTTGATGAATACGTAGAAAATCTTGACGAGCGGCTTGGCAAGATCCGAATCCTGAAATCCAGCATTGTTAACCTGGATACACTTGATATGCCCCTGCGCGAAGAATATGAAGTAGAAATAGATGCGTTTGATAATATCAACCACGCCCGCCTTGCCATTAATCCATTTTTATTCGACAGGATCACCAACAACCCTTTTAAATTGGAGGAACGTAATTACCCTGTAGACTGGGGCATGCCATCAAAGTATTGGTATGAAGTAACGTTGCACCTACCTGAAGGTTACTCGGTGGACAGCTCGCCGCAAACGCAGGCCATTGCGCTACCAAACCAAGGAGGCAAATTTCTTATGATGTTTGAATCGGCTGATGGTGTTTATAAATTTTCTAATCTTCGGCAATTTAGTAAGTCGATTTACGCACCCGAAGAATACCCCTACCTAAAAGAGTTTTATAATAAAATGGTTGCTGCCGAAAAGGCCGAATTAGTATTTGCTAAAAAATAATGAGAGCGCTTTACATTTGCTTATTTAGCTGCATGCTGGCGCTTACCGCCGGTGCACAGGGCTTATACAACGCTAACCTGATCCCTCAGGAACTGCTACCCTATGCCAGCGCAGTTATGCGTAATAATGAGGTAACCCTTGAGGTTAAAGATCCTGATAATACGATTTACCACGTTAAAACGGCGATAACCGTGCTTAACAAGAACGGTGTTGATATTGCACATATCATACTGTGGCACAATCGCACAAATCTGATCAGGTATGTTAAAGGAATGGTTTACAACGAGTTTGGACAGGCTACAGGTAAGTTTACCGAAAAAGAGTTTTCTGATGTTAACGCCACCAGCCAAATGTCGCTGTTTGAAGATTCCCGGGTAAAGCATTACGTTCCTTCCAACGGCTCGTACCCTTATACAATTGAGTATGAGTACGAAATCAGATCGAAACAATCCCTTAATTTTAAAGACTGGCAACCAAATGAACATTTAGGTTTGGCAGTAGAGAAAAGCACGTTTAATTTCATATGCAAACCCGATTTCAAGATCAGGTACAAAGAAATTAATATGCCACAAGGCGTTACTATTGGCAGTACAAAGGATGGCTTAAAAACGTACACCTGGAAGGTGGCCAATTTAAAGGCGATTAAATACGAGCCTTATAGCCCAAACAGCGATGAGGTTTTAAGCACCGTTAAGATAGCACCGGAAAGTTTTAAATATGAAGGCATTACAGGCAACTTTACTAACTGGAACCAACTTGGCCAATGGAGTTACGATAAACTGCTTGCCGGCCGCCAGGCACTACCGGCAGGTACGGTTCAGCAGATAACTACGCTTACAGCAGGCATTACCGACCCTAAGCTTAAAGCTAAAAAGATCTATGAGTACATGCAGGGCAAAACCCGTTACATCAGCGTACAGATAGGCATCGGCGGCTACCAGCCCTTCCCGGCATCGGATGTAGACAATTTAAACTATGGAGATTGCAAGGCGCTGGTGAATTATACGCAGGCCCTGCTTAAGGCGGCCAATATCGACTCGTGGTATTGCATGGTAAAATCAGGCAGTGACAGGGTAAGCATGCTTACTGACTTTGCCAGCATGAACCAGGCCGACCATGCCATCCTTTGCCTGCCGTTTAAAAATGACACCACATTTGTAGAATGTACCGACCAGAAAATGCCGTTCGGTTTTTTGGACGATTTTACAGATAACCGTACCGTATTGGCATGCACACCAACCGGCGGAAAGCTGATCAATACTACAAAGTACCCTTCGCTGCAAAACACGCAACAGCGCAATGCGGCATTTGTAATCAATGCCGAGGGGACGTTAAGCGGTAACGTTTCAACAATTTTTAAAGGTATACAATACGGTAACCACTCCGAACTGATGGATGAGCCGCTTGCTGAACAAGTCAAATCATTACAACGAACCTACACGGCTTTTAACAATCTGGAGGTTGAAAAGTGCACTTACAAACAAGATAAGAAGCAATTACCTGCGGCTATAGAAAATTTAAAAATCCAATCCCGCGATTTTGCGACTGCAGAAAATGGGAGGCTTTATTTTTCGGCAAATCCGCTTAACAGAACCATTCATACCATACGGGATGTACGCAACCGCGTTAATCCTGTTTTTATAGATCACGGCTATCTGGATGAAGACGAGATCACTTACATGCTACCCGAAGGTTACCGGCCTGATATGGCCATGCTGAATATAGCCGTTGATAAGCCATTTGGAAAGTTTAAAGTATCTATGGCAATAAATGGCAACAAATTAATATTTAAGCGCATTTTACAAGTTACAGAAGGAACGTATGAGAAAGGTACCTACCGGGATCTGGTAGATTTTTATCAGACAGTGGTGGATGCTGATAATTACAACGTAACACTGGTTAAAAACTGATCAGCTGAAAATGATTATACCAAGGATGATCCCAATGATCATAATGAGGTAAAGCATGATCTCGGTACCTGCGTAGCGCTTATATTTTATCCAGAAAGAATAATCGCCTTTAGGTGCTGACATATTACAAAATTATCAAATTTTATGGTGCGATGAATACAAATGAACGTGAAGAGATAAAAAAGGAATTCCAGCTGGAGCGGGTGATCCTTTTCAGCGATGCAGTTTTCGCGATTATAATCACTATCATGGTGCTGGAAATTAAATTGCCCGAAGGTTTGCGCCATGCAAGCCACGAGCACTTGATGGAAGTATTCATAGATCTTTTGCCTAAAATTGGCGGCTATATATTTGCGTTTTTTATAACCGGCATGTTTTGGTCAAAACATCTTAAAATATTCAGCTATTTAAAAGATTATACCAATACGCTGATTGTACTTAATCTGCTATTCCTGTTTTTCATCTCGCTGTTTCCGTTCGGGATATCGGTCATGACCGAAACGCTTAACCCCCGCAACTATGAAGGGTTTTATGTTTACATGGTGATTGTAATGCTCGCCCTTTTCAGCCAGACTTTGCTTACAGGCTATCTGGTGCGCAACGCACAGCAACTATGCATCAATCCCGGAGAGATAAAAACTAATCTGGCATGGAATGCACAGCGGTTTAATTTATTCGCCATTCCGGTACTGTTCGTGCTTACTTTTTTGGGGTATTATTTAAAATTGAACTCTCAGGTACTGTCATACTGCTTCCTGGCTTGGGCGGCAATCTTTGGTATCATTCGTAAGCGGCTGCGGCCGGACAAAAAGGCTGAAGGGCCGTTATTGGCACGATTATTCAAATCCCGAAAACAGAAAGCGATCATCACCGTTGACAATCCTTCTGAACAACCGCCAATAAATTAATCGTTTTGCGCCGATGTTGTAGGATCGGTAATAGAGCCACCGCGCGAAAAGTATTTGTAAATGCCGTTATCGTGTAAGCGGGCAATCATAACCCCTTTGCGGGTGCTGGCATGCACAAAGTAGCCGTTTTGCAGATAAACACCAACATGGCTGTACTGCTTACCGTCAAAATCAAAAAACACCAGGTCGCCTTC
>NZ_CAXVWK010000003.1:0-7819 GCF_964263795.1 Mucilaginibacter sp. | reverse complement strand
GAAAAACCAATCACACGTTTTCATGATGACAGCGACAATGATGAATATGAACAAGGTTCGACCACCGGGCCCTTAAAAATGCATGTGGATAATGCGGCTGTGTTCGGCGACTTTAGCAATCGCGGTCATGTCCACATCAATATTGCGCCCAACGGGAATGACACCTGGAGTATCGTACAGTTTTCATTAAGCCTCGACTTTTTGGATCCAAAAACTTCGCAAAAAATTACATGGGGAAGCATGACGCTGTCGCAGGATAAACGGGATGTGGATCTTTATTTTTATTATGATGGCAACCAATTTGTGCCCCGCCAATAATGCCTCATTATAAAAAACAATGATGATGAAATATGTTACAATATTGTCTTTTGCCTGTTAATTTCTTTTCCTGTCGCATTCACTGCGTTTCGCGGTACCAGCGAAAACAGGCGCAATAAAAATACATTCAGACAAACCCAAGTGGCATGTGGGTTTATTCATTGCAAGCGAAAACGGGCTGAAATACACCATATACAATAGCGAACATTCCGATCGCCACTGACGTTTTTGATCGTCCTGTTCATAAATAGTAAAATACATTTTAAAATATTCAATTTTATGATAATGAAATACAGCTTTTTGTTTTTTGCAGTAAGTTTTTCCTAATGCGTGATTGCAGTGCCGTTGATCCTGGTGCGGGACAGGCTACTATTATGAAATGGCAACCAATACGGATAGTGCAAAGATGACGGTCACCGTAGTCTTAAAAATGTTTCTTTCCCCTGGTGGTAATGTTAAAACAGAAATGACCACCAGTGGCCTACCTGGAAAAAAGAAATTATTCTCCTGGTACTGCTCGGCTCGTCCTCCAACACCACTCAAAGTACCATCATTGATGGTGAAGATAAAACCTATACCATCCATCACACTGATTCAAATGATATGGTCTTTGATAGGTCAATAAAATCAAGTGCTGTTAAAGTGGAAGAAGAGCAAATAGGCAATTACAATTGTGTGCATGCGCAGATAATCTCCATGCGCAATATGTGCCCGCTGGTCAATAAGGTGGACACTATCGACACCTAGAAAGCCAAAGACGTTCCTTTACCGGTTTCATTTGAAAAATGGATGAAAGAGTTTGAAACAAAAACAGACGGCTCCATGTATTCGCTGGAAACGGCCAAACAGCTTGAACAAATGGGATGCACCGGATTTCCGGTACGACTCCAGGTGAAAAGCAAATCTTCTACTATGCTAATGCAACTCACAACCGCAGCGCGAAGAGATTTCCCCACCAGCCTTTTTGAAATACCAGCCGCATATAAGGAAAATAAAAGTGAGGAGTTTTAAACAGGGCCAAGGCCGCTCTCCCGTAGTGCATTTCGTCGATTATTTGCTAGCGCTTGTCGGTTCCCGTTATATATTCCCTATTTTAATACCATTTTTGGTTAAATAACCAGCAACATGCCGATACGTTTTAATCTTTTGCCATTCCTTTTAATTCCGGTGAGTCTTTTCTTTGCATCGTGCTCCAAGAGTTCGGATTCCAAATCTCCATCATCCGTCGATAGTACCGTGGTGCAAAGCAAGATACTAGTGGACACTTACTCCGGGAAACTGGCCGCCGGATCAATTCATCACCCAACAGCGCTTGCCCTCGATAGTAAGGGCGTATTGTACGCATCAGAACCCGATAATAATGTCATTGTTAAAATTGACCCATTCATTCAGTCCGTCGGGACCCTGACCGGGGATTTTAATGACCCCGGGTGTCTAGACGCCGGCGCCGGTGCCCCTTCTTTGACTTTTCCTGAAAACATGTGGGTGGACGACAACGATCTTATTTATGTTGGAGATCGAGGCTGCGGTTCAGTTAAAGTAGTGCGCACTACTGGAGGCCTTGCAACTATTCAATACGAAAATCCCAATGGCTATCTAATTGTACCAATCGGTGCCAGTTCAAATGCCCAGGGAGACATATATATTGCCGATGAACAAGGCATGTATATGATTAACCATATTGACCATATCTTGAGTCGGCTGGGACAGCACGGTGCGACTATTATCACAGATGGCGGATTATCGGGAGCAAGTTTTGGCACTATCAGTGCCTTTACTCAAGACAAGGACGGCAACATGTACATTGCAGATTCGCACCGCATCAGGAAAATATCGGGCAACTCGGTTACCACGATTGCTGGGAGCAACAAACTGGGCTTTGATGATGGTTCTGCGGCGAGCGCAAGCTTTGGTGGCGCGATGGCAATCTGCACGGATAATAAGGGAAACATTTTTGTAACCGATTATTATAATAATGCAGTCAGAAAGGTAAGTGCCTCCGGAGCGGTGACCACGCTCGCAGGAAATGGCCACCAGGGCTACAACGAAGGCGCCGGGAATATTGCAACTTTTTACGAACCGAGTGGTATCGCCTACCGGAATTCCGGAAACGGTGTTCTATACGTTAGCGATTTTGGAAATAATGTGATAAGGCGGGTGATCCTGCCTTGACCAATCGTTTATTCAAATTGCATCACACCGCGTTCGATATGTATTTGCGCAGCACTTGTCATCTTCTCCATAATACGTTATTGATAAAGAACATCGGCCTGTGTGATCAGAGTCGTCGATATAATCCTTTTTTGGTACGAGCTGTATTCGATGGGGATAGGCGTACCGAATGACCCGTTACACTTTCCCGGACCTATGAAATGCAGTTTGGGTTCCCATCATTCTTTTCGCACTTCAAAAATTCATGCATGTTTTTTCATTTACATAAGGCGCAAAAGAATAGAGTTCCCTAAAAACCACAAACAAATCCCTACTCGTAATAAAAACTGATAAAAAAGTAATCAGATGGCATTTTATGCAACCTACAAGGCCTGCAATTTTTTGCAGGCCTTGTTTGCTATGAGCCATTAAAGACCCAGCAAATATTCCATGAACCTGTTAAGTTTATAACCAGCTAAACGGAAAAACGTGCGCCTACAAGTGGTAGTGCTGAAACTGTTCAAAATGCCTTATTTTTAAACAGATAAACCTTATAGCTACGTAAATACTTTTTTATGGCTTCCAGCCTGAAATTTTTGATTGTTGATGATGACGAGATTAGCCGCTTGACCATAGAAGCCGAAGCAGCAAGATTTCCATTCCTCCAACAAACAGCGGTTTGCTGTAATGCAATTGAGGCGTCCGAATGTATTGAAGAGCTGCGGCCAGATATCATTTTTGCGGATATCGAAATGCCTGGCATCAACGGTCTTGAACTGGTGAAAAGCCTTGCAGGAAAAGTAGTAGCCCCTGTGTTCGTTACCTCACACCCCGAATTCGCTCTGGAAAGCTTTGGGCTGGAGGTGTTTGATTATCTCCTTAAACCTATCATCAGAGAGCGGTTTGAACGTTGTGCATTGCGCCTGCGCGATTTCTTTCTGCTGCGCGAGAATGCCTATGCGTTTGTAAAGGACCAAGAAACAGACTTTATTACAGTGAAACAGGGGCACGATAAATACCGGCTTTTAGTAACTGATATCTATTACATGGAGGCGATGAAGGATTATACCCGCATCGTAACTGACAAAGTCAAATGGCTGGTGTTGGGCACACTGAGCGGAATGCAGGAACAACTGCCCCCCGGGAAATTTGTTCGAATCCATCGCAGCTTCGTGGTGAACCGCAGCAAAATAACCGCAGTAGAACACAATAGAATTCATACTTACGGACAAGAATTACCGGTTGGCAAATCTTATAAAAGTATATTAAAAACGTTGATCTGAGCTATCATTACCTATGAAAAATGCTTTTATAAAGCTTACGGCGTTTTTGCTTTTTACAGCGCTGGTATTTAAATCCAGTGTTGCGCAGGAGCCTGATTTATCGGTATTGAAAACCGATATAGAGAAAGTTAATGCCTGGTTGAATTGGTGCGAAACCTTAAGGCTCAATAACAGCGGAATAAAAAACAACTTTGTTGTTCTGCAGCAGGCGGCGATGCGCGGCCTGCAGATTGTGCAACCCACGGACAAGGAGAATCGAAGTAAATTTTTTTTCTATGCCGGCATCGGAAATTACTACCAGGCAAAGTTCGACAGTGCACAAGCCTATTTTTATAAAAGTCTTCGGGAAGCCCAGTCTGCAAACCTGGCCCGCCAGGTCTCAAAAGCATGTGTTGTACTGATACCTGTTAATTATCAATTGCAGCAACAGGCGAAAGTTGATGAATGCAAGAACATATTACAGGGAATTATTGATACAACGAATAACAAAGATATTCTGGAAGATGGGTATTATGCCCTTGGAAGCTATTACCAGCAAAAATCTTATTATACGACGGCACAGGATTATTTTATCCGCAGCTTGGAGCTACGGCAAAAAAGCGTAGATACTACCCGCGATGCAAAGAAGAAATTTGATTACGCAATCCAGTGTGATATGTTATCCAAATTGTACCTCAATACACAAATGGTCGACAAGAGCATTGCTACCCTGCGCGAGGGAGAACGGTTTGCATCGGTGTCTCCTAATGTTAGTAACCGTTTACTAAGTTCATATGTAGAAGCTTATGCAACTATCGGTAATATCGATTCTTCGCTTTATTACAATAACAGGCTAAATGAGCAGGCAGCTAAAGACCCAATTTTCCCTTCTGAAATAGCTACTTCAGACTTGAACATTGCACTTTATTATATCAGACAAAAGCAGTTTTCCCGGGCAAGTTCTTTCCTGGATAAAGCGGATACGGTAGCGGCACACATCGGTTCACCATTGCTTATTTTCCAGGTACAAATGATAAAAGGCCGCTGGCTTGAAGAAACAGGAAAGTATGATGGCGCAATTGCTATTCTCTCAGAGGCTATTCCAGTAGCCAAACAACTCAATCGCGAATTGTACGCCAACACTCTTCAATACATGGCGCTTGCGCAGAAAGGGAAACGAAACACGGAGCTGGCACTGCAATACTATGAAAAGTACGCGGAGCAAACTGATACGCTGGCAAAAGAAAAGCTTTCCAACAATTTTGCCGACCAGGAAACACATTATGAAGTGAGCAGGAAGGAACAACAGATTGTTTTGCTTGACCGGGAAAACCGATTGAATTTGTTTGAGCTCCAGGGCGCCTCCCGAACCAGGCTTATATTGGTGGCAGGACTGATACTACTTGGGATCAGCTCCTTGCTATTATGGTTGTTCTATCGCAATAAGGAAAAAGTCAATAAAATTTTAAATGTGCAGAATGCTGAACTGGAAAAACTTAATACGCGTCTATCAATAGCCAATGAAACTAAAGCAAAGCTTTTTAGTATCATTGGTCACGATCTACGCGCCCCGGCGAGCCAGATTGTGCAGTTGCTGCAACTCCAAAAGCAAAGTCCTGGTATGCTTAGTGAATCTTCCGCGCAACAACACGATGATAAATTAAAAAAAGTGTCAGAAAACGTGCTCGAAACTATGGAAGACCTGCTGCTTTGGAGCAAAAGCCAGATGCAGCAGTTTACACCAGAGCTTTTTCCGGTGGATATTGCATTGCTGCTCGCAAAAGAACTGGATTTGATTCAATCAATGTTAGAACAAAGGGAATTAAGAATTACAAATCTGGTGACGGGACCAATTATTGTGAACACAGACGAAAACTTTGTTTCGATCATACTGCGCAACCTGCTCCAAAATGCAGTTAAGCATAGCGATAACGACAGTAGTATAGAGGTCAGGGCTGCAGACCAGAAAATACTTATCTACAATCAATCTTCCGGGGTCGATTTCGACAACCTACATGCAAGTTCATTAAAGAAAAAAATTGACAGCAAATCTTCCGGGCTGGGCTTGCAGATTGCTCACGACCTGGCGATCTCCATCCAGGCAAGTATTGAATTTGAAAGAGTTGAGGAAAGCAAAATTCTTACGATACTGACCTTATAAACATCCTCTCGTGTCATTCGACGATTTTCAGACTGTATTCGCCGGTTATTCTGAAGGTGTGTAATGCGCCGCGTTATTTTACACTCTATTGTTGGCGGTATAAGAGCGACATCCGATCAATGATCTGTTTAGTCGGATCAATGAGAAAGGGGGCACGTATCGCTGTAGAACAGAATATTGACAGCTATACACTTATCAATTCCCGGTATCTCAGACAATACAAAGCAAAATGGTATGCAACCCAAAGGGCAAATGACAAAGGTAAAAGTGATGAAGCTCCTATTCCTGGTGGTTGCACTGCTCTGCTTTGTTGCAGCATTGGTTATCTTGTTTTCATGCAACTATTTCATAAAAAAATAATAATAGATATGAAACTAAGACCTATAATGCTCGCTGTCCTGATTTTTGCTGCCACGTTTCTTAATAACACTTGCCTTCATGCGCAACGTGCTGGGGGCCCAGGCAAAGGCACAGCAGACTTTGATAAAATAATAAAAAGTTTTATGTCCGCCAGGGGTGGCGCCGGGTTCTGGTATCAATATGTCACTACCCTTGAATCGAAGGAAATGGGTAAACGTATAGACAGCAGTAATAGCTGGTTTACCAATGGTGGAGAGGCCCGTTCAGAGATGAGTTTCCCTGGCGTTGCGGGCAAATCGAAGGCCGAAAAAATGATCTTGTTGGCCCGCGCTGACCAACGCCTGGTAAGCCTCGCACTTGATGAAAATAAAAAGACTTACGCACTGAATACAATTGACAGCGCACTGGTGAGTGCGGGCATCAGTCGATACCAGGTTACAAAAACTGGGATAGAATCAGTCGGCGGTTATAAAAGTATACATGCAAAATTGTTATCGTCTACAGAGATGGGAGCGTTTAAGAGTTCTGTCACCACAGACGTATGGACCAGTACAGAGGTTCCAGGATATGCACTTTTTAAGGGCAGGATGGTACAAAACGTAACACCGGCGATGATGGCCGCCTTGGATAAGGCGGGGTGCGGCGGATTCATGGTAAAAATAGCCGTGCAATCTAAAAACTATTCACTGACAACAATCCTGATAAAGACCGTGACACAGAATTTTCCGGCATCAATGTTTGAATTGCCTTCGGGCTATCGACAATCGGCAGACTGAATTTTTTGAGACTTTTTTTAAAGTGATAAACGTGGATCCGCCTCCCCAGGCTTCTGCTATATTGGACGTTTCATCACTTTTCCGGGCTGTGGGGTAGCCACTTAAAACCTGACGATGATAATGGCAGCGTGGAGTTGTTTTTAGGTAACGATAAAGACGATAAGTATGTTATGTATGCGAATGAAGAATTTAGTGTTACAGTTGCAAACATTTCTGCAACACGCGTGTCCGGCACTTTTTCAGGAAAGCTGAAAATACTTGAAAGTACAGGCAAAGGCAAAGATGAGTTTACCGTTACTAATGGAAAATTTGATATACCAATTCGCAACAAATAGCGATCTCTCATCAAAGAACCAACATCATCAGACATTTATATATCATTGTCACAGCAATTAGTCCGGTTGCAATTTATTCCTGCGAAAATCGCAATACAATAGGTAATATCAGCAATGCATCATCAAAAGACTCAACAACTTCTGCTCACAAAAATTCATCTGTAACCAAAAATGATGAAACAGGATCAGTCCCGCTATTAGACACAGGGAGATTACAAACACTTATTTAATCAATCCAAAATGTCAGATTATGAATCAAGAATATAAGTTAATTAAAGCCAAGCGATCCCAAAGCGCTGGTAAAGATGATGGATTTATTACTATAAAACTACAAAAAATGACTTTGTGATCTTATGACGACTTCAAAAGTACGTTCGTCGGTTAGTTTCCATGAACCTTTAGGACGAATCTATTTTTAGGATAACCAATTTTAAATCGATAAATAAAGTCATTTAA
>NZ_CAXVWK010000002.1:0-14939 GCF_964263795.1 Mucilaginibacter sp. | reverse complement strand
TGTATTTTTTAATTCCTTCTTTATCTTCAAAAGAGCGGGTGCGCAGTTTACCTTCAATGTAAACCAATTTACCTTTTTGTAAAAATTTCGCGGCAACATCTGCCAATCCGCGCCACATAACAATATTGTGCCACTCAGTTTGCTCAACCTTGCGGCCGTCTTTATTAAATGTTTCTGATGTTGCTAACGGGAAACTTGCTACAGCTACTCCGCCCTCTAAATGCCTAACCTCAGGGTCCTTGCCCAAATGACCAACTAGTATTACTTTATTAATTCCAGACATGCCATAAATTAACGAAGAATTATTTAGAAATTAAAAAAATTTTTTATAAATAGAAAAATACGTTGCGGCATAGCTAAATTTTTCAATTCGTTTGCATCTATATAAACCCAGTTTTGATGTAAATTTTTCGGTTGCCCGGCTAATGTAATAAATTTGATATATAAATGTTGGTGGGTCAGCACATGCTTTATTACAGCAGATTCATCTTTAATAACCAGATTTCCGCCCATAAATTTCATTTCCGGTAAACTCATCAATGTTGCCGTATCTACCAATTCAGTAGTTTCAACCAGCGGCAGATCATACATATTTGCCCATATATCCGTTTCGTCGCGTTTATTCATCAACACTTTATCACCGTCAATTATTAACAAATAGTTAAAAAACCTGGTACGGATTTTGACTTTATTAAGTTTTACCGGCAAAAAAGCCGTAGCATTATTTATAAAAGCTACACAGCCGGTACGCACCGGGCAAATACCGCAAGCAGGGTTACGCGGTTTACAAAGCATTGCCCCAAATTCCATCATAGCCTGGTTGTGCAGGGCGGGGCGTTGGGTGTCCAGCACTTCATCCGCCAGCTGCTGAAAAAGCTTTTTGCCTTTAGGCGAATTAATAGGTTCATCAACACCAAAAAAACGCGCAAGCACCCGGTAAACATTACCATCAACAACGGCCCTTGCCTTATTGGCACTGAACGATGATATAGCAGCGGCAGTATATTCACCTATTCCTTTAAGCTTTAAAAGGTCAGTGAATTGTGTAGGGAAAATGCCGTTATATTGTTCTTGAACCTGTTGTGCCGTTTTAAGCATGTTGCGGCCACGCGAATAATAGCCTAAACCCTGCCACAATCGTAGTATATCATCCTCATGGGCTGCAGCAAAGTTTGTAACTGTTGGGTAGCGCTCTACAAAGCGATAAAAATAAGGCATTCCCTGCTCTACGCGTGTTTGTTGCAGAATGATCTCTGACAGCCATATCGTATAGGCATCGGTAGTGTGGCGCCAGGGCAGGTCACGTTTGTTGGCGTTGTACCAGTTGACTAATTCGGCAGATAAGTTCATGTGATGCAAAGTAACATCATATCATCGCTGTATCATAATGCGTGCCTAAAAATGCCGTTTGCGCCCCGTCCGAAAAAAAAACTGCTATTTATTTTAATCTTTAATTTTAAAGCGATACTTTTGCAACCCCAAAACAGTTAAGTATTTATACATAAAATAAAAGAAAACAGGATATGACCAAGGCAGAAATTATAGCTGAAATCTCATCTAAAACAGGAATAGAAAAAGTTGATGTGCAGGAGACTGTTGAGGCGTTTTTCAAGGTTGTTAAAACCTCAATGGTAGGTGGCGAGAACGTATACGTAAGAGGTTTCGGTAGCTTTGTAGTTAAGAAACGAGCTAAAAAAACAGCCCGTAACATTTCTAAAAACACTGCCATTATTATCCCCGAGCATTTTGTACCTAGCTTTAAACCGGCAAAAACTTTTGTTGAAAAAGTGCGTACCGGTAACAAAACTGCAAAAGCAAGTAAATAATCAGCATGAATAAAAAGCAAATAGTCGTTAGCGTAGTAGTTGTTGCTATTATGGGCTATTTGTATTCTTTGCCCGTTAAAGGTTTAATAAAACCAACAGAAACCCGCACTAATACTGCGGGTGTTGCATCTGCAACAAAGCAGGCTGCCAGTATCAATGTAGCCTCGGTATCGGCTTTAGCTTTGCCATCTTTAGATCCCACTGTTTCGCAACAAATAAAATCTTTAGAAAATAAACTTAAGACAGCTGCAGATGCCGGTAAACTTGATATACAAAAGCAATTAGCCGGAATTTGGGATACTGCCAACCAACCTGCCGCGGCAGCCTTTTATTACCAGGAAGTTGCCAGCAAGAACAACGATTTTGCTGATTGGGTAAATACCGGTAATCGTTTTAACGAAGCTTACAAAGCTTCGCAGGACACAGCGGCCCAAATGACGTTCAGCGCAAGCGCTGTGGAGGCTTTTGAAAATGCCACTAAGCTAAAGCCTGCGGACCTGGAAGCTAAAACAGGTTTGGGCATAGCAATTGTGAACGGTGGCGGTATGCCGATGAAGGGCATAGGATTATTATTAGAAGTGGTTAAGCAACAACCGGATAACCATGCGGCCAACCTTAATTTAGGGATGTTCGCCATGAAATCGGGCCAGTATGATAAAGCGGTAACACGTTTTAAAAGAATGGTTGCTGTTAAGGAAGAGGTAGAGCCCTACTTTTACCTGGCCGAGAGTTATAAACAGCTTGGCCAAAAACCAGAAGCGATTGCAGCTTATGAAAAATGCAAAGAATTAATGGGCGACCCGGTTGCGAGTCAGCGCATAGATGAGTATATAAAGGAATTAAAGAAATAAATTAACATTTAAAAATTATTATCATGCCAAGCGGTAAAAAACGTAAGAGACATAAAATGGCTACCCATAAACGCAAAAAGCGTTTAAGAAAAAACAGACATAAGAAAAAATAAGCTGCTTTAGCAGTTTATACCCCCGGCTTGTCCGGGGTTTTTGTGTGTTTTTTATCCACTTATAACATGCGGTGCAATTGTGCGCCGTTTTAAGAAATGGAGTAGCAATTGATAAAAGAATTAATTATCGATTCATCCCCCAACGGGGCTACTATTGCATTATTACAAGACAAACAACTTGTAGAACTCCATAAAGAGCAAATCACTAACAATTATACTGTTGGCGATATTTATCTGGGCCGTATTAAAAAAATAATGCCCAGCTTAAATGCTGCTTTTGTGGATGTTGGTTACGAGAAGGATGCCTTTTTGCATTATCTTGATTTGGGGCCGCAGGTACAAAGCCTGCTTAAGCTTACCAAGCAAGTACGTAGCGGGGGATACCAATCAAAGCTTTTAGATAACTTTAAGCCGGATGGTGATATAAACAAAGGAGGCAAAATCTCTGATGTTTTAACCAAAGGCCAGCTGATACCTGTACAAATTGCCAAGGAGCCTATTTCTACAAAAGGCCCGCGCTTAAGTTCCGACCTGTCAATAGCAGGGCGGTATGTTGTGCTTGTACCTTTTTCTGAGGTGATATCCATCTCTAAAAAGATCAAGAGCAATACCGAGCGTAACCGCCTGCGTAAGGTGGTTGAGAGCATTAAGCCCAAGCATTTCGGCGTAATTATACGTACCGTATCTGAAGGTAAGGGTATGCACGAGCTGCAGAAGGACCTGCTTGACCTGATATCTAAATGGGAAACCTTTATTACCAAATTGCCGGCTGTTGAGCCTGCTAAAAAGGTACTGGGCGAAATTGGCCGTACATCAACTATCCTGCGGGATATCCTTAATCCAGATTTTCAGCACATTTATGTGAACGAACAAGGCATGTACGAGGAAGTTAAATCTTACGTGCATGAAATTTCACCGGACTTAGAGGGTATTGTACGCCTGCACAAGCATAAAGATCCCATTTTTGAGCACCATGGTGTAGATAAGCAGATCAAAAATACCTTTGGCAAAACAGTAAACCTGGCCGGCGGCGCCTACCTGGTAATTGAGCATACAGAAGCCCTGCACGTTATTGACGTGAACAGCGGTAACCGTACGGCTAATAAAGAGAACCAGGAAGAGAATGCCTACATGGTAAACAAAGAGGCGGCAAAAGAAATTGCCCGCCAGCTGCGTTTACGTGATATGGGCGGTATTGTTGTTGTCGATTTTATTGACATGCACAAACCAAACAACCGCAAGGAACTGTTTGACTACCTGAAGGCCGAAATGAGCCATGACCGTGCAAAGCACACTATTTTGCCGCCAAGTAAATTTGGGCTGGTACAAATAACCCGCCAGCGCGTACGGCCAGAAATGAACATTGTTACCAGCGAGGTTTGCCCAACCTGTAACGGTACCGGCACTATCAGGCCTACGATTTTGCTGTTAGATGATATTGAAAATAATTTCAATTACATTTTAGACGAGCAGAACGAAAAAGGAATTTCGCTTTGTGTGCACCCTTATATTGAGGCATATATTAAAAAGGGACTATTTAACCGCCAGATGAAATGGTACTTTAAATATAATCAATGGATAAAGGTGAAGAGCAACCCTGCTTACCAAATTACCGAATTCCATTTCTTTTCGGCTAAGGACGAAGAGATAAAATTATAGCGTATATCAAATTAGAAATATGCAGTTAAAAGAGCAGATGTTGTGATAACATCTGCTCTTTTTGATTTACAGTGACCCAATTCTTTTGCACAGGTCGTTTATAATTGCTAATTTTATTGGCAATCTGCATATTTGCATCTCTATAACCTGCACGTTAAAACAATGGCTAAAACTAAAATCGCGTACTTCTGCCAAAGCTGTGGCTTTGAATCGGCAAAGTGGCTGGGCAAATGTCCAAGCTGCCAGCAATGGAACACCTTTGTTGAAGAGATTTTAGAGAAACCCAACACCTCCGTTCCAAACTGGAAGGCTAGCTCCTCACCTACGCAACGGGCAAATAAGCCGGTACAGGTAGCAGATATCACCTTTACGGAAGAGCACCGCCTGCTCACTCCGGACAAAGAATTCAACCGCGTACTAGGCGGCGGAATTGTAGCAGGCTCACTGGTTTTAATAGGCGGCGAACCGGGGATAGGTAAGTCAACCCTGATGCTGCAACTGGCCCTAAATATGCCTAACATAAAGGTGTTGTACGTATCTGGCGAGGAAAGCGATAAGCAGATAAAGATGCGGGCAGAACGCTTAACGTCAGTTGGCGATGAGCGCTTGGCGATGAACGACAGCAAATCTAAGATCAACAGCTCTTGTTACATCCTTACAGAAACCTCAACCCAAAACATCTTCAAGCAAATAGAGGAGCTGGAGCCCGACCTGTTGGTTGTTGATTCTATCCAGACACTGCATTCGGCACATATTGAATCTACGCCTGGCAGTGTATCGCAAGTGCGGGAATGTACTGCCGAATTGTTACGTTTTGCTAAAGAGAGCTCCACCCCGGTGTTTCTGATCGGCCACATCACAAAAGATGGTATGATAGCCGGCCCAAAGATACTTGAGCACATGGTAGATACCGTACTGCAATTTGAGGGCGATCGTCACCATGTTTACCGAATCCTACGCACCATTAAAAACCGCTTCGGCTCCGCATCCGAATTAGGCATATACGAAATGCTGGGCGAAGGCTTGCGCGAGGTGTCTAATCCTTCAGAGATCCTATTATCGCAGCGCGACGAACCCTTAAGCGGCATTACCATATCTGCCACCTTAGAGGGCATGAGGCCAATGCTGATAGAAACCCAGGCATTGGTGAGTACATCTGCTTATGGCACGCCACAGCGCACCGCAACGGGCTTTGACACCAAGCGTATGAGCATGCTACTGGCCGTATTAGAAAAACGCTGCGGATTTAAATTGGGGGCCAAAGACGTGTTCCTGAATATTACCGGTGGTATCCGGGTAGAAGACCCGGCTATCGATTTGGGTTTGGCAGCCGCCATCATATCATCGCACGAGGATATCCCTATCCCTTTTAAAACCTGTTTTGCGGGAGAAATCGGCCTTTCAGGAGAGATCCGGGCGGTAAACCGCGTTGAACAACGCATTGCCGAAGCACAAAAACTAGGCTTCGAGCAAATCTTTATTTCCAAATACAATATGCCCACCGCGGCTAAAGACAAAAAAAGGCTCGATCTGTCCCGCTATACCATCAACGTCATCCCTGTAGGGCGGATAGAAGAAGTTTTTGGCTTACTGTTTGGTTAAGAAATGTGCCTGATAAAGTGGAAGAAGTTTTCAAGATAATGTGCCGGGGTGATGCGCATCCGGCAAGTGGCTTTAAGCAATCCGCAGGGTAAGCAAGGTTACATCATCAATCGGCTTGCCTTTAATCACCTTATGAATGTGATCCATCATGGCTTCATTAAAATCATCCGGTTTTAATGCACCGTTGGCAATTACAAATTCCAGCAGCTTTTCTTCTCCCCAGCTCTTATAATTCTGCAGCTCATGGTCCATCAGGCCGTCGGTATAGTTAAAAAACGTGCTGTTGGGCTCTATGTCAATTTCGCCCTCGTTTAAAAACGGCAGTTCTTCAAAGGCGCCTATCATTGTAGTGCCTAATTTAAGCGGCACGGCTTCGCCGTCGCAATATAAAATAGATGGGTTATGGCCGGCATTTATATAATTAAGCTTGCGCGTTTTCTGATTAAACCGGGCTAAAAACAGGGTTATAAATCGTTCTCCCTTAGTGTTGTTGATCACAATCCGGTTTAGCCGCTCTACAATCGTTGTCAGGTCGTCTTCAATAGCGGCAAGGCCCTGCAAGCTTGCCTGGAAATTTGCCATCAGCAAAGCGGCCGATATCCCCTTGCCGGATACGTCAGCAATGCACCACATAAATTCGTTCTCGTTCAGCCGGAAAAAATCAAAATAATCACCGCCGATATTCTGATGCGGCATGTACCTGGACGCAATCTCTACACCATCCTGCTGCTGTATATTTAAAGGGATCAGCATGTTCTGTACCTCCACCGCCAGTTCCATTTCGCGCTGTACGCGCTCGGCAGCCAAACGTTCCCTAAACAGCCGTTTATTCTCCAGGGCCACTACTATAACATTGATCAGCGTTTGAACAAATGTGAGGTCGTTGCTCAGCATTTCGCCGGTGGTATTAAACTCACCTATCAGTGCAAAAGCAAGCGCTTTATTTTTATGGTAAATCGGAATAAAATAATCGTAGCCCCGTAATACGGCATCTGCATGGTCCGATAGCGGCGCGGGTGACTTAAGCTTGCTCAAATGCACCCAGGTATTGTTAAGGGTTGCATGCGTTTCTGTCTCACCACCATATTTGGATATGCAGGTGTAAACGTTGTCTTTCTCCAGCAGGAACCTAAACTTGCCTACCTGCAAATAGTTGCGCATGATAACTTCCAGCATTTGAATTAACACCGGTGTAGCTGTATTTTTATTTATAGCGCGTGTGATTTCTAAGAGAGCGTTTAACTCCGACTGCCGCTTTAGCAGCAACCGGATCAACTCTTCCTCACCAGAACCGTTAGTGTTATTTTGCATTTGCTTTAGGTAGCCTAAAATAGCGATTAATATCTCAAACTATCCGTAGGGTTACTGATTTTATTGGGCCTATTGTTGTTACCTAACAATGCGGCCTTTCCATGAGTATTTACTTGTATTGCCCATCAGGCCTACATAAACAAAATAAATAATATGAATAGGCGCCAGTACAATAAGCAGTGCAACCAGGTTGCTCCGTTTAAAAAATGAAGTGATAGGAAGAAGGAAAGCCGTTTCGAATAGAAACTTAAGCAAAAATTGTAACAGGAAAAGTTCAAAAAAGTACACGTCGTAAAAGCCAAGTAATGCGTTCGCAACAAGCGACAGGTTGAACAGCCAGATACATACGGCCAGCGCGACTATCTTTTTATCTTTATAACGTGTTGATTTTGAAGCCCACCGGCGGCGTTGCTGTAAAAACTCGGTTAAGGTGTGCTTGGCATGCGTATAAACAACCGCCTCCCGGTGTTTAAAAAAGCCGATCCTGCCCGGATAGCGTTCGGCAACTTTCTGCAACAGCAACTCATCGTCGCCCGATGCCAGATCGTCAATGCCGGCAAAACCACCAACTTCATGAAAAACGGCCTTACTGTAAGCCAGGTTTGCACCATTACAGGTTGATGCCCTACCATTGCCAATAAAAGCAGCTCCAATGCCTATCAGGTAAGAAAATTCTAACGTTTGCAGGCGCTCAAATAACGAGCGCTCTTCAAAATAAGTTACCGGTGATGAGATCATCACCTTATCATGGGTTTCGTAATAGCTTGCAATAGAAGATAACCACTTCGGCCCCATCCGGCAGTCGGCGTCCGTAGCAACCATCAGATCGCCGGTAGATCGTTCGATGGCTTCGGCTATTGCCTTCTTTTTATAAGAATTTAGTGGCCTGTCGGCCTGTAACTGCATTAAGGTTATACCTTGCAATGCGTAGCTGCGTATGATATCTGCCGTGCTATCGCTGCTGTGGTCATCAACAATAATTACCTCAGTCAGGTGTTTGGGGTAATCCTGCGCTATGATATCTTCAATAGTGTAGCGGATCCGTTCCTCTTCGTCACGGGCGGCTATTAAGACAGTTATCTTTGTATTCAGAACGGCCCCCTTGAGGTTAGCACGCTTAAGTACGGCCCATCCACGAATCAAGTAAACCACTACCAGCAGGTATAATGCGGTTAAAAGTAACGAAAGGATGCTATGCAGTGCGATCAAAGAATTTAAGTTTTAGTACGAATATTGAACCCAGTACGGCCGGAATAATCAAGTTAATAAGCCAGATGGCCGATACAGCCGCAATAATAGCTATTTGCTGGTTGGTAATGTATAAAAATAAGTGGGCGGCGGTAAAGCTGCGCACACCGATATCCAGCAGGTCTAAAGATGGGATGGCTGACTGGATAAAAATAAAAACCACAACCGTCATGGTCATTACAAAAAAGCCGATATCCGGCAGTAAAAGATGGATAACCAAGTAATACTGAAAGGTAAATACAAAAAAACGGGCCAGGCTATAGCAAATAACTACCAGCAGCTCGGTGAAGTTGTACCGCGCCATGATATCAAAAAAACGGTGATATTTTCTGAGGAACCGGATGCGGTTAAGCAAGCTCACCAGCCATTTAATGTTAAAGTAAAATATCATTAGTAACAGCAAAAAGCATAGCGACAGTACCGTTATGCCTAATACCACCCAGTTGTTAACAATATTAAAATAATATAAAAAGCCAACTGTTGCTGTTAACCCGGTAATGTTAGTGATTACATTTTGCGCAAATGACCCTACTGCCATTGCAAACACACCATGTATCCTCTTGCGGTTTGGTAAAAACATTACACGCCCTCCATACTCTCCTACACGGTTAGGTGTAAAAATAGCCCAGGTTAGCCCGCAAAAAACAGCTTCGATAGCTTCCCATACAGAAATACGCGCCAGCCTGCGTGATAGATATTGCCATTTTAAACTCTCCAATAGCCAGTTTAGACCCATAAGCAATACCACCGCAGATAATGTTATATAAACCTGGGTGCTGCTTATCCGGCTTATTAATTGCTCAAACTGATATAGGTTTTGGTTTTTGTTTAAAAACTGATGATAGATAAAGCCAAAGGCTAAAAGGATTATTGCCGCTTTAAGCAGGTAAGAGAATATTTTTTTGGCTGCAGCTGTCAATTCTAAATTTTGTGCAATGTTACAAAAAGCAAAAGCAAGCCGTTGAAAAAGATTTTCTGTGTAATGCAGTGCTAAAGTTATGCAAATACAGCAAATCGGAAAAAATGTTTGATTTAATGATCTTGTCGGTTTAAAAATCTTGTAAAAAAGTAAAGCCCCTGATGGGCAGGGGCTTTTACTAACCAATTATAAACCTAAATTATGAGAAGAGCTGTAGGAGAAGGGGTCGAACCTTCACAGAGTGGTTATTCTTATTGCTAAGAGTTTCCCATGATCTCCGCCACCGCGACAAGGAGGTGTGTCTGCCAAAAATTTCACCATCCTACAGTATAGTACTAAGTTTTCTGTTCCAAATTAAAGTCGTAACTTAAAATTTTTAACGTTAAACTTAATAGCTGTTGGGGAAGGGTTCGAACCTTCACAGAGTGGTTAGCCCGCTTCGGGTTTTCCATGATCTCCGCCACCGGGACAAGGAGGTGTGTCTGCCAAAAATTTCACCACCCAACAATGTTTGTTTTTAAAGAACGCTGAAGCAATTGTCATTTGCTTTATACAAATATCGCAGAGATGACCATTTCTTGCAAATATTTCAACAAAATATTTTTATTTTTATTTTAATTTTAATTAAACTTGTATTTCAATATAGATATTAAAATTTATGCCTCACAGGAAACCTCAAAATTTAGAAATTGATAATCTGGATATTCAGATTTTATCAATATTGATGAAAAATGCTACTACACCTTACACGGAAATAGCAAAGGAGTTAATAGTTTCTGGCGGTACCATACACGTGCGGATGAAGAAATTAGAGGAGTTGGGTGTAATTAGGGGTGCCAGCCTTGAAGTTAACCCGCAAAAGCTGGGTTATGATGTCACGGCGTTTCTGGGGATCTTCCTGGAAAAGGGATCACAGTATAATGAAGCTGTTAAACAATTGAAAATGGTGCCTGAAATTGTTGAACTGCATTATACCACCGGCAGCTGGAGCATTTTCGCCAAAATAGTATGCCATGATACCAACCACTTGCGCGAAGTCTTAAACGAGCAAATTCAAAGCGTAAAAGGCATTCAACGTACCGAAACGTTCATATCTTTAGAAGAAAGCATTAAAAGGCAAATCACTTTGGAGTAAGTTTTACCAAACTGATTAGTCCATAATATAAAAGCCCCGGTAGTTTACCGGGGCTTTTATATCAAACGGTTGTATTTAAAAGAATTTAAAGCCTACGCTTATCTCCCATATGCTTTGGCGCTGCCCGTAATTCTGATTGATTTTGGTAAGCCCGCCCTCATAACGCAAATCTGCAGTAATATGGCCAACATCTACACCTGCACCTGCCTGATAGCCTAACGTGCTTTTACGGTAATCGCCAAAATCATTAAAGGCGCCGTTAACATTATCACTAAAGCTTTGGTTCTTGTCCAGCACATAGCTGTAAACCGGCCCTGCCATTACCCGGAAATTAAGGTTATCGCCGCCAAAGCCTTTGCCAATTAACAACGGAACGTTGAGTGTGGTAAATCTTACTTTACCATCGGCGGTAACCGTATTGTTGTTGTTTTGAAAATTGAATTTACCGCCGCTGCTGCCCAGGTAAACTTCGGGCTGCACATAAAGGCTGGTACCAAAGCGTGCAAACAAACCCGCCTGATAGCCTGTAACGGTAGATTCGCCTACGTTATCCGTATTGATCTTGGCAAAATTAATTCCCCCTTTTATACCCAGGGATTGGGCCTTTGCGCTAACTGCCGCCGCTACGGCAATAGCTATCGTAAAAAAGAACTTTTTCATAGTAGTATTTTTAGTGTAACAATTGTTAGTGGGTTAAGGTGTCCTAACGCTCAAAAGTTTAACGGTGCCGGCATATTAAATGTTACCACACCTGTATTTTTTATATTTTTGTTAAAATATTTTATTTATGGCAGAGATAACTATCAGTAATAAAGAATGGGAGCGTGTTAAGATCAAAGTTCAGCGCAAGTACAATCACCTTACCGATGAGCAATTGCAATACAGCGAAGGCCAGGAAGACAGCCTGATTACCCGCCTGATGCAACTGGTTAACCGCAACCGCGAATATGTAGTGTTCACCCTTAAAAAAGCTTTGGTAAACATCGATAATAACCGCCTGTAAAAACAGTTTAATGATTATAAAAGCTTAATCGCTTTTTGTAGTTTTATAATTCAATGGGTGTAAGGATGTTAAAGAGCGGCAGAATCGTTAAACAATACAGCAAACCGGTGATTTTTGCCGGGTTAATAGGCCTGGCCACAATTACCTGGGGTTTTAACGACGACCTGTTTCAAATATCTAAAAACCTGGATGTTTTTGCTTCGGTTTACAAAGAGGTAAACATCAATTATGTCGACGATATCAATTCGGCCAAGCTGGTTAAAACTGGTGTAGATGCCATGCTTGACGGGCTTGACCCTTACACCGAATTTGTACCTGAATCTGAGATAGAGGATTACAAATTGCATTACGTTAGCACCCAGTACGGCGGCATTGGTGCAAGTATTTTTGCCCGCGATGGCAAAATCTTCATTTCTGACGTTGTTACCGGCTTCCCTGCGCAAAAGGCAGATATCCGCCAGGGCGATCAGCTCGTAAAAATAAACAATATCGACCTTGCCGGCAAAACAAACGATCAGGTTAGTCAGCTTTTAAAAGGCACAAAGGGCGCGGGCATTAAGCTTTTAATGAAGCGAGAAGCGGAAGCCGCTATTGAAAAAAACCTTGTTCGTGACGAGATTAAACAACCAAACGTAGTTTACTCGGGAATGGTTGATGGCAATATGGGCTACATTAAGCTCAATAAGTTCTTAGAAAATTCTGCCGATGAAGTAACAAATGCCCTGGTTGCCATTAAAAGAAACAACCCTAACGGCATCATCCTCGACTTGCGATCTAACGGTGGCGGTATCTTGCAGGAGGCTGTAAAGATAGTAAACCTGTTTGTTGCCAAAGACGTAACCATTGTATCACAAAAAGGTAAGGTTAAAGAAAAAAATTTCACTTACAACACTGTAAACACGCCAATTGAACCCACCCTTCCGCTGGTGGTTCTGGTTAACAGCCGGTCGGCATCAGCGTCAGAGATCGTCGCCGGTGCTTTACAGGACCTGGACCGGGCCATCATCATAGGCCAGCGCAGTTATGGTAAGGGCTTGGTTCAGCAAACGTTTAACCTGCCTTATAACAGCCTGGTTAAGATAACAGTAGCCAAATATTATGTGCCGTCCGGCCGTTGCGTGCAGGAATTGGATTACACTCACCGTAAAGACGATGGCAGTGTTATTAAGGTTGCCGATTCGCTTATTCATGAGTATAAAACTAAAAACGGCCGGTCTGTTTATGATGGCAGCGGCATTTATCCCGATATATTTATAAAGCAGGAGCGCTTTGCCAATGTTACGCAAACACTGGTAAGCAAGCTCTTAATATTTGATTACGCAACGCTTTATCGCAATTCACACCCCACACCTGCCGATCCTAAAGGGTTCAGCCTGACAGACGCCGAATACGCGGACTTTATTAAATACCTGGCCGGCAAAAATTATACGTACAACACCGTTTCTGAAAAACTGCTTACCACACTAAAGACCGAAGCTACCCGCGAAAAACAATACACCGAGATACAGGCAGAATATGATGCACTGAAGGCCAAACTGGCGGCAACCAAACGCAACGACCTGCAATTACATAAAGCCGAAATAAAGCAGATCTTGGAAAACGAGATCGCTTCGCGGTATTTTTATGAAAAAGGGCGCTACGAAGCCAACTTTAAGTACGATAGGGAAGTGGCCCAGGCCGTTAAAACCATGCAGGATAAACCACAGCTTGCATCCATCCTGAAAGGTGAGGGAAACTTTAAAACCATTGGCAAACCTGTACTGGCAATGGCAGCTAAAAAAGAGGATAAAGAAAAACTGGAAGACTAATTTGCATTCATTCCCGGATTACCATACCCGACAAATAGATTGAAATTTCTTTAAAGTTAGTAATCAAAGAAACCAGCCCTTTAAACGATTCCATGTGTAACATAGATGTTGTAAATCATTTTGGTTAAACTATAACCTTTTACGGTTGTCATACCTACCAAACATTACAACTATGAAAAAGATAATATTAACAGCTGCCCTATTTGTTAGCCTTTTAACAGTTAAACAGGCCAACGCACAAATTAGCTTCAGCCTAAACATAGGCAGTCAGCCCGAGTGGGGACCGGTTGGTTATGACCATGCAGATTATTACTACATGCCGGATATTGATTCCTATTACGATGTTCCTGCCCATCAGTACGTATACCTGGAAAACAACAGCTGGGTACGCCGCGCGGCCTTACCGCCACGATACAGCAACTACAATGTTTACAACGGCTACAAGGTAGTTGTGAATGAGCGTAATCCATGGTTACGCAATAATGTTTATCGTACTAAATACGCCAGCTACAGAGGCCGTACGGGCCAAACAATTATCCGCGATAGCCGCGATGCGAAGTACAAAAAACACTGGACTGGTAACGATCGCCGCGAAATACGCAGCGACCGCAGGGAAGTACGCCAGGACAGGAAAGAAGTACGCCGCGATATAAAAGATATGCGTAAAGACCGTAAGGACGACCGCAAACATGATCGTGGACATCACTAATTAAACTAAAAAATAATTAACAAAAAAGCGGGCCTGATGTCAGTCCCGCTTTTTTGCTACAGCCGTTCACTGCATTAGCTTATGCTTAAAAAGATTGATTTATTCTTCCAATAACCCTTTCATAAGCGCCTTCCACTGGGGGAGAGACAAACCTTCGCGGGCACTTAACGCAATAATGGTATTGCGCACCGTATCAAATAACCCGGTATCTGAGGTATTAGCAGTTTCGTTGCGGCCATGTACTGATGCACTTACGCGGTTAAGGTTGCGCTCGACAACAAACGTACTAGTAGCAGAGTGGTCGTAAAAGTGAGCAACTGCCTTATCAGGGTGCTTAGGATTAGCAATAGGGCGTACCTTCATGGTAATATATTCATTATCGGCTTCCTTATTTGTCACCTCGTCCATCGCTTCTATGCGTACCCATTCAAAGCCATCACCTGCTAACGGCCCGGGGCCGGGCAGGTCGATAGAAAACAGGTCGCCGGGCTGTGCAAACTTATACACATCATTTCCCCGGGCATCGGTAATAGCAAACTTTGCTGATAAAGGCCCGGCATAAATATGCCATTGCGAAATATCTTTTAAACGCCCCTTAGCTACTAAAAACAAGTGATGCGCATCTTCCCGTGATGCCACATTTACAAAATGACTAATGTCTGTCTGCTGCCCTTCTACCTGGGCCGGTATGTTGTTCTTTGCGCTGCTCATCGTAGTAATTTATAATACAACATATATTACAGCATTAGTGTTTT
>NZ_CAXVWK010000001.1:0-23340 GCF_964263795.1 Mucilaginibacter sp. | reverse complement strand
ATTTTTAATAGAATCGGTAGTGCTTTGCGTGATGGGGGGTGCCATGGGGCTGCTTTTAGTTTACCTGGGCACGTTTGGTGTAAAGGCCGCGGCAGATATACAGATAGTGCTTGATATCAACAATATCCTGTCTGGTATCGGTATATCGGTAGCCATCGGGATTATTTCGGGTATTGTGCCGGCATGGTTTGCCTCGAGACTTGATCCTGTAGAAGCGATCCGAACGAACTAAGAAGATTAAACGCGACTTTAAATCTTATAATCCATCTGCAGGCACCGCAATCCTGCGGTGACGGGTTATTTTTTCAAACAGTACGTCGGGTACAAAAGGCTTGGTCAAATAATCGCACATGCCTGCATCAAAAGCTTTGTTGTGCGTTTCGGGCATGGCATCAGCAGTAAATGCAATTATCGGCATATCCGGGTACTGCAATTTAATAATAGCCGTTGCCTCGAAACCGTCCATCACAGGCATTTGCAGGTCCATAATGATCATATCGTAAACCTTGCCGCTTGCCATTTCTACCGCTATACGGCCATTTACGGCTTCGTCTACGTTAGCCTGCCACTTCTTAAGGAATTTTGCGGCAATCATGATATTCATCCGGTTATCATCAACCACCAGGATGTTCATCCCTGCAAGGTCCATAGGTACGTTTACTGGTGTCACAACTTCCGGTGCGGGAGGTGTAACTTCCGCCAGATCAAATAGTATCGAGAAGCTAAATTGCGTTCCCTTACCCAATTCACTTACTACTTGTATGCTGCTCTTATGTAAGTCGATAAGGCGTTTGGTAATGGCCAGGCCCAGGCCTGTGCCACCATATTCATGGTTAATTGCCTGGTCTTCCTGTATAAACGGATCAAAGATCACCTCAAGGTTCTCGGCCGAAATACCGATGCCAGTATCGATCACTTTAAAGTTAAGCAGAATCTCCCGGGCAGTTTGTTGTTCTTTTTGTACGCCGATAGTAACCTTGCCCGCCGATGTGAATTTAACGGCGTTGTTAACTAAATTTATCAGTATTTGCCCCAGGCGTGTTTGATCGCCAAGCACATAATCAGGAATGCTGCTGTCCCAATGTAATTCAATATCCAGGTGTTTCTCCAACGCCTTCGCATAAAACGACTGGCGGACGTTTTGCGCTAACTGGTGAATATCGAACGGGGCATGCGTTAACTGCAGTTTGCCAGCCTCTATCTTATTGTAGTCTAAAATATCATTGATAATAGCCAGCAGGTTCTCACTACTAAACTTCAGCGTGTTTAAATATTCCAGTTGCTCGGGGCGCGGGTTTTCGCTGAGCAGCAGGTTGGTAGTGCCTATCACAGCGTTCATAGGCGTACGGATCTCGTGGCTCATGATGGACAGGAATTCCGATTTGAAATGCGATGAGCGCTCCGCCTTCTCCTTTGCAATGATCAATTCCTGCCGGGCTTTCTGTTGCAGGGTTATGTCCTCGCCAATGCTGGTTGTACCTTTCAGGTTGCCGTAATCGTCGTAACTGATGGTGTTTTGCCAGCTAATGGTGCGCAATTCGCCGTTTCGGCAAATAACAGGGTTTACGTAGTGTGCCTTAACCGCATTATCGGTAAACCAGCTCTTCATAAAGTCGCGCAGATCTTCGGGCACAAAATGCTGCATCCAGTTCATACCCAGAATTTCTGTTTGGCTGTAGCCTAGCAAATTAGCAAGGTATTTATTGCAGAATATAACCTTGCCGTCGGCATCCAGCGATATTGCTGCAAGCTTAACGGTCTCTAATACCAGGCGGTATTTATTTTCGGTGGTTTTGTAGTCAATTTCCGCCTGTTTACGCTGGGTAATGTCTTGCAGTGTACCTATCACTTTACGTACCGAGCCATCCTCGCGCGTCATCACCTTACCCCATATTACGCTGATGTGTTTAACGTTACCCTTTGGTGTAATAATGCGGTACTCGTAAGATTGGCCCATTTTGTCGGGCTGGTCCAAAAAGTATTTGATGATGTATCGGTCGTCCGGGTGAATGTACTTTAGCAGCAGTTTGCCATGCCTTGATTTTACTGCTTCAGCATTATCAACCTCGTAAATAGCGTTCACTTCATCGCTCCAGGCAAGGATGTTGGTAGCGCTGTCCCACTTCCAATTACCTATCTTAGCTATTGCCTGTGCTTCTAACAATTCTTTTTGGCTAACTTTTACGGCTTTTTCGGCCATGCGGGATTCGGTTATGTCCTGAATGATGCCTACTACCCGTCTAAGTTTGCCGTCTTCGTCAAAGTATAAATTGCCGCGCAAAATCCTGATGTATTTGATATTTCCCTTTGGGGTGATCATTTTGTGATCCAGGCTGCTTTCAGTTTTCGTGCTGATGTTAGCAAAGAATTGCGCAACTTTTTCCAGATTGTCCGGGTGTACCAGGCTGATGTAGTATTCAAACCTGGTCATCCCCTCGGGGATAGTAATGATCTCTAATACATTATAAATATTTTCTGACCAAAACTGCTCCTTTGTGCTGTTGTCATACCACCAGTTACCTGTTTTTGCAATCTCTTGTGCCTGCTGTAAAAGGTTCTGATGTTCTAACAGTTCGTCTTCGTGCTTTTTTTGCTGGGTTATATCAGTTACTGTGACTGATATCCGCCTGGTATAATTGCCGTTAACGTCGATAACAGGCGATGATTTCGCCATAAACCATCCAGGTTCGTCATATATTGACGGAAACTCAACTATACTGGGCCGTTTGTACTTTAAAACGAATTCGTAAATTTCGTTAAACGGCTTTGCCTTTTCCGCACCGAGAGCCTCTATCAGGGTTTTGTTCAGAAAGGTTTCGGGCGTTAAGTAGGTAGGTGTATTAGGGCCAAACCAAACGTTTACACAAATGCGGTTTTCGTCAAACTCGAAAATTGTATCGTTAACAGAGCTGATAAGAGCGTGCAGCTGTTCCTGGCTTTTCCGTAACGACTCATTCAAATGTAAAACCCGGTTAATGGCTTTTTTAAACTGCTGCTGGTAACTAACCATTACCAGGTAAGATACATAGGTGATCAGCGCGAATACAGCAAGCAATACGCCCAGTAACAGCGGCGAAGAAAGCTGAGCCGGCGCAGCTAGGTAGGCAACCGTTACTATCAGGGTGTTCAGCGCCTCGATGGTGATAAACTGCCATTGTTTTTTACAAAACAGCGTTAAGGCGATATATATAGTAAGGGCACTAAATAGATAAACGTGCGCAAAATTATTAACGCTTAATAATATACCGTTGTTAATGATCAGGTAGGCACCTATTGCAACGTACAAGCAGTAAGTGTATAGCTTTTTATTAAGGTACGACATGCCTAGCGCTATAACGCAAAGACCGCAGTTAACAGCACGCAGCCATACCGGGTCGTAATTATTATCAAAGCATAAATAATGCAGGGAAGGGGCGGCAATAAACAGCCCGATTAGCAACAGCCTGTGAATAGTTTCGTCGTTTTCGACCGGGAGCTGCGCTTTATCTTTAAGGGCCATGCCTCAAATGTATTTTTTTTAATTTCACCAAACAATATACTGTAAAAAAGCATCTACAGTTAATAACAAGTTTACAAATAGTAAATACATCTAAACGAGCATTAATACGCAGATTTATTTACATTTGTTGCAAATACTATTTTTTCTATGGCTGATATTGCACAATTAAAAATTGGTGACAAAACGTACGATCTTCCTGTTATTGAAGGTACCGAGGGCGAAAAGGCAATCGATATTTCGAAGCTGCGCGACCAAAGCGGTTATGTTACATTAGATATAGGTTATAAAAATACAGGTGCTACAAAAAGTGCTATTACTTTTTTAGACGGCGAAGTTGGTATATTAAAATATCGTGGCTACCCTATAGAGCAACTGGCCGAGCAATCTACCTTTATTGAGGTTGCTTACCTGCTTATTTATGGTGAACTGCCATCTGCCGAGCAACTGAAAAGCTTTGAATTAGAAATTAGCAGGCATACCCTGGTGCATGAGGATATGAAGAAGTTTTTTGACGGCTTCCCTTCAGGTTCGCACCCAATGGGCCAGTTGTCATCATTGATAGGTGCATTAGCGGCCTTCAATCCGGCATCGCTTAAACCAGGACTTTCCGCCGATGAGGTTAATTTGGAGATCATCAAACTGATCGCTAAAATGAGCACCATCGTATCCTGGATCTATAAAAAGTCATTAGGCCATCCGGTTATCTATCCGCAAAACAGGTTCGATTACGTAACCAACTTTATGCAAATGACCTTTGGTCAGCGTACCGAAGAGGTAACCATCGACCCGGTTGTTGTAAGCGCAATGAATAAATTGCTCATACTGCATGCCGATCACGAGCAAAATTGCTCAACATCAACTGTCCGTATCGTAGGCTCGTCTGATGCTAATTTATATGCTTCGATATCTGCAGGTATCTCTGCGTTATGGGGCCCGCTCCATGGCGGTGCTAACCAGGCTGTGGTAGAGATGCTGCAGCAGATCAAAGAAGATGGCGGCGACGTTGATAAATGGGTTGCTAAAGCGAAAGATAAGAATGATCCTTTCCGCCTGATGGGTTTTGGCCACCGTGTCTACAAGAACTTCGACCCGCGTGCCAAGATCATCAAAAAAGCTTGCGATGATATTTTGGAGAAATTAGGCATTAATGATGAGACGCTTGAAATTGCCAAGAAGTTAGAAGAGGTTGCCTTAAGCGACCCTTACTTTGTGGAACGCAAGCTTTACCCTAATGTTGATTTTTATTCAGGCATTATCTATACCGCTCTGGGTTTCCCAACCGAAATGTTTACCGTGCTGTTTGCATTGGGCCGTTTACCGGGATGGATAGCGCAATGGAAAGAAATGAAAACCAATAAAGAGCCTATCGGCCGCCCGCGTCAGATCTACGTCGGTGCAGTTGACAGGAATTACACAGATATCAATAAGAGATAGATCTTTTTTAGTTTAAATATTACTTAAAGCCCGCTTGCCGGGCTTTTTTTGTAAAGCACAATGGCGCCACGCGAAATACTCAGACAATATTGGGGACATGACAATTTCCGGCCGATGCAGGAGGAGATCATTGCATCGGTATTGCAGGGGCGCGATACCCTGGCTTTGCTGCCAACCGGCGGCGGTAAATCCGTTTGTTTCCAGGTGCCGGCGCTGGGCAAAGAGGGCATTTGTATTGTCGTATCGCCGCTGATCGCGCTGATGAAAGATCAGGTAGAAAACCTGAAAGCCAAAGGCATCGAGGCGATGGCCATTGTATCTGGGATGGGCAGGCGCGAGGTGGATATTGCTTTAGATAATTGCATTTACGGGCCTATAAAGTTCTTGTACATCTCGCCCGAACGACTGGCATCCGAGTTGGTGCGCGAACGGATCAAATACATGAACGTAAACTTATTTGCGATAGACGAAGCGCACTGTATCTCGCAGTGGGGGTATGATTTCCGGCCATCGTACTTGAAGATAGCCGATCTGCGTCAGCTGCATCCGGATGTGCCGGTTATTGCGCTTACGGCTACCGCTACAGCACAGGTACGGAAGGATATTCAGGAAAAGCTGCTGTTTAAAAACCAGGTGGTTTATCAAAAAAGCTTTGAGCGCCGTAACCTGCGCTATGTAGTACAAACAACCGAAAATAAGCTGAAAAAATTGCTCGATGTAGCCAACGGCATTAGCGGCAGTGGAATTGTATACGTACGCAGCCGAAAGGAAACGTTTGAAATTGCTAAGTTTTATAATGAGAATTTCATTAAGGCCGATTATTACCACGCCGGCCTGCCTGTAGATGAACGGAGCGCCAAACAAGAAGCGTGGAAAAATAACAGTACCCGTGTTATTGTGGCTACCAATGCTTTTGGGATGGGTATTGATAAGCCTGATGTACGGTTTGTAATCCACAAAGATATCCCCGAAAGCCTGGAGGCTTATTACCAGGAAGCAGGCAGGGGCGGCAGGGATGAGAAACGCACTTACGGGGTACTACTTTATAACCACGCTGACCGCATCAGGGAAGAGAAGAAGTTTCAGCTGAACTTTCCATCAGTGGACGAGATCAAAACCATATATCATCATTTAGGTAACTATTGCCAGCTAGCCTATGAGGCTGGTGAAGGTGCAAGTTTTGATCTTGATCTGGGCGAGTTTTGCAGCCGGTTTCAGTTAGATGCTATTAAAACGATCAACGCGTTGAAGTTTTTAGAGCAGGACGAGTACCTGTCATTCAATGAAAGCGTTTACCTGCCATCGCGTTTCAGGTTCGAAGTGCTTAATGAAGAGCTTTACAACTTTCAGATCCAAAACCCCGGCTGGGACGCTTTTGTAAAAACTTTGCTGCGCAGCTACGGTGGTTCGTTTGAAAACTATGTGCGCTTAAAAGAGTTCGACCTTGCCCGCCGTACGGGCCTTAACACACAGCAAGTGATCGACGGCTTAAAACAATTGCAGGATTTTAACCTGTTAAGTTACCTGCCGCAAACAGACAAACCACAAATAACGTGGTTAAAGGCAAGGCAGCATGCCAGTAACCTATACATTAATAAGGCTTACATTGAGCAGCGCAAGTTAAATTATCTTACAAAAATAGAAGCGGTTTTTGCCTATGCCGAACACCGGCGCTGCCGCAGCCAAATGTTGTTATCCTACTTTGACGAACCCAACGCGCAAAAATGCGGCGTGTGCGATATTTGCCTGGAAGAGCGCCGTCAAAAAAACGCCGATGATATCTTTGACGATATTACTAACGAAATTGTTCAGCTGCTCACAACCGATCATCAATCTCTCAATTCATTAATGACAGGTATCAAGCTTGGGACTGAAAAAGAAAAGATCGCTACTATCCGCCTGCTACTGGATGCCGGAAAGATCAAAACGGATGGGGAGAATTATTATTTATAGGCCAGTAATAAGTAACATCCACCGACGACTCATCCCTCTATCATTACTAACGAAGCACTGATCAAATCGAGCCTCTTAGATTGCTGCATTATCTCCCGTGGTGACCTGCTTTATCGTCTGTTAAAAAAATCTTTTCTTTTTTCGCCGGAGTAATTTGGCTGTTCACCGATATAAACAGGCTGTACATCTATTTAGCCCGAAACGGCTGTAACGTTTTAAAAGTGGGGGCGTCATATGGATGTATTTAAAAAATATTAAAAAACACAAAAAGCTCAAAATCAATAAATAATATCATGAAAACTCAATTTTTAACAATAGCAACCATCATCACTTTAGCATTAGGCACTGTAACATCATCTTTCGCAGCAGATAGAAAAAGTACCGCCGACGATAACAGCAGCACTATCCTTACTAACGTTAGCAAGATCAATAAGATCGAAATCCACGGAAACGTTGAACTGTATATATCTGACGGTACTGCCGAGCAGGTAAAAGTTTACAACAAATACTACGAGCAAAACGCTTTGGTGCAAAGCAAAGATGGCGTATTGCGCATTTCATCTTACGCCGATCAAAAACTGGTTGTTTGGGTAACCGCTACTGAGCTGAACGCGATTACCGCCTATGACAACGCCGAGGTGAAATCTTTTGGTAACCTGTCTAAGATTAAACTGGATGTGACATTAAACAATAACTCATCTGCAAAACTTAACCTGGATGCTTATAATGCTAACATAACGGTTAACGACCGCGCTAAAGCCGACCTATCCGGTAACGTTACTGAATATAACCTGGTGCAGGAGCAATCTGCTTCGGTTAATCAAACCCAGCTTGTTGCACAAAATGCATCTAACAAGATCAATCCAATCGCAGTTCAGCCTAAAACTGAGTTAGCGAATTTGTAAGCACTACTTTTGCAAAAGTTCAACATATATTCTAAAGCCTCCCGTTAACCGGGGGGCTTTTTTATTTGCACCGTCTTCACGGTGTTCACGTTCACGCCAGGTAACACAGTGATTATTTACAACTAATTAATTATCAGTGATTTGAACTTTGCCACTTTGTAACAAGATTGTTCCATATTACCTATTATAGGTGATTAGCTTGTTTGCCGATGCTCACATTTTGTACGCTGTTGCCGGCTTGTTCCCTGTTCTTAATATCCAACCCTTCTCCCGAATCTTTTGCCGCCGCTTTTCGCCGACGTATTTCTGTTGTTTACCGAGGTTATCCTGCCTTACATCTATTAAGCCGGAAACGGCTGTAACGTTTCTTAGTTGGGGTCGTCTTATAAGTGTATTTAAATTAACAACATACAATTACTTGAAAATCAAAATATTAATATCATGAAAACAATCATCTCAACCATCTTCGCTATCGTATCTTTAGCAGTGGTAACCAGCAATTCAGCTTACGCAAATACTAACAATAACGACAAAGAAGTAAGCACCGTTTTAACAAACATCAGCAAGATCAACAAGATCGAAATTCACGGAAACGTTGAACTTTATGTATCTGACGGTAGCGCCGACCAGGTAAAAGTTTACAACAAATATTATTCAGAGAGCGCTTTGGTACAAAGCAACGATGGCGTTTTGCGCATATCATCATACAGCGGCCAAAAGCTGGTGGTTTGGGTAACCGCTAATGATCTGCGCGCCATCACTGCTTATGATAACAGCGAAGTAAAGTCATTTGGCAACCTGTCAAAAATCGAGTTGGATGTTAACCTTTATAACAACGCCATTGCCAATTTAAATGTCGATGCCTACCGCGCAACCGTAACTGTTAACGATAATGCAAAGGCTACACTGGCCGGCACGGTGAACGATTACTGCTTAAAATATACTTCGTCAGCCAACATCAATACAAAAGATTTTGCAGCTGCAAATTCAACAACCGTACTGATCAGCAGCCCCGAGTACAGGGGTACCGAATTGGCTAACTTGTAAAAACAACCTAAAACCATATCACCTTTACCAAAAGCCGTTACTTGTGAACGGCTTTTTACTTTTCAACTGTAACTTCATATCTTTAACCGTAGTCAAACTCACAAAACCATCATGAAAAAGTCGACCTTACTTTTATCACTATCAGCATTAATATTCATAATCACCCTGTCATCGTGCCGCCGCTTTGGTTGTATCCGCGGATCGGGCAAAATGGTTACCGAAACCCGTACAATGACCGATTTTACCAGGTTAGATGTATCTGGCGGCTATAAAGTGAAACTGGTGCAGGACAGTTCAATGAAGGTGATTATCCATGCAGATGATAACCTAATGAAGCGTATCCGCACTGAGGTAGAGGGTGGAAAACTTAAAATTGACAGCCGTAAAGGGTTGTGCGGAAGTGAAGAGATCACCATAACTATCGGCGTGCGCAACCTGGAAGAAATAGAGGCATCCGGAGCTGTTGAAGTAATTGCTGCCCAACGCATTAATGTAAAAGACCTGCATTTTGATCTGTCGGGTTCAACTAAAATCGACATGGACTTATCTGCAGCCAACGTAAGTACAGAAGGTAGCGGCGCCACCGAAGTCATTTTAAGAGGCCAGGCAGCATCACATAGTATAGATGTAAGCGGAAGCAGCGATATAAAAGCGCTTGATTTTGTGGTAGGTAAGTATTCCATTGAATCATCAGGCGCCAGCGAGTGCAAAATAAATGTGTTAAACAGCCTTGATATCCATACCAGCGGCTCATCAGACATTAAATATCGCGGTAACCCGTCAAGCATTAATAAAGATAAATCGGGGGCATCATCTGTCGAGAAGATAGATTAATCCGTCGGGGTTATTTGTAAAGCACCGGCCGTATGGCGGGTGCTTTGTTGTTTATAAGTGTTGGCAATCAGCGATAACTTCATAAAGCCGGCAGAAAAAAATTCAAAAATATTCGTACTTTTGCACCTCTCAAATGCCCGGCTTGCTTTGCAGGCCGGGCATAATTACAAGTTTAAAATACGCGGTAAAAAAATGAATATAGCACAGGAAAAAATTGATAACCTGAATTCAGTTGTTAAGATCAACATCAACCCCGAGGATTACCAGCCAAAGGTTGAGAAAGCAATGAAAGAACAAGCTAAAAAAGCAAAATTGCCAGGGTTTCGCCCGGGTATGGTTCCGGTTGCGCACATCAAAAAAATGTATGGTAAAAGCATCCTGGTTGATGAGATCAACAATTTGCTTTCTGACACGCTGAACAAATATTTAGAAGAAGAAAAGCTGGAGATTTTAGGACAGCCTTTGCCTAAGCAAGATGATAAACAACAGTTTAACTGGGATTTTAACGACAACTTTGAGTTTAGCTACGAGGTTGGCCTGGCCCCGGAATTTGATATTGACTTTACCTCTAAAGATAAATTAACCCAGTTCGAAATTAAGGTTGATGACGAAACGCTGGCATCGCGTATCAAAAACATCCGCAGAAGCTATGGCAAGATGACAAATCCTGACGTATCGGCAGATGACGATGTGCTTTATGCAGAATTAGCGCAGCTTTCGCCGGATGGTTCTGTTTTTGATGAAGGCATTAACAACACAACATCTGTACGTTTAGATCAGATACAGGATGAGGCTACAAAGGCATCATTGATCGGTTTAAAAAAAGGTGACGAGTTAGTTTTTGACATCAACAAAGCCTTTGATAACGATGCAGCGAAAGTTGCAGGTTTATTAAAGATTGAAGAATCAGAAGCGGCTGATTTAAAATCGAACTTTAAATTAACGGTAAAAAACATTAACCGTTTAGAAGAAGGCGATTTGAACCAAGAGTTCTTTGACAAATTATTTGGTGAAGGTGCAGTTACTACCGAGGAAGGTTTTAGAGAGAAGATCACCGAGGAACTGGAAACCATGATGAAGCAGGACGCAGAACGCAAACTGCAGAACGACATTTACAACTATAGCTTAAGCAAAGTTGATTTTCAGTTACCCGATGAGTTTTTGAAACGCTGGTTAAAAGCCACTAATGAAAAACTTACCGAAGAAGAATTGCAGGGCGGTTACGCAGATTTTGCTAAAAACCTTAAATGGACGCTGATTGAGAACAAACTGATCAAAGCGGCTAACATAGACATTAAGTATGACGAGGTTTTTTCTTACGCAAAAGCAAGTTTAGACCAGCAGTTCCGTATGTATAGCCAACAGGCGCTTACAGAAGAGCAACTGGGCCAGTACACAGTACAATACCTGCAAAATAAAGAGAACGCAAACAAGATCTTTGAAGAAGTAAAAGCAGTTAAGGTGTTTGATTATGTTAAAAGTGTGATCACCCTGGATAAAAAAGATATGCTGTTCTCTGATTTTAACAAACTGGAAGACTAATTCGGATTTCCTGACATATACTTTACCAAAAGCATTTGCCCCGCGGCAAATGCTTTTGTTTTATATACCGTTTACCCGGCGCTAATAATTTTTACTTTGGGCAAACTTTATAGTTTAATTTCTATTCAACTTAAAACTATATTTATGCCGACACCTAAGCATACATTATAAAAAACACATATCATGAGTAGTAATATCGATAAAAATGAATTTCGTAAATACGCTGTTAAGCATCACCGCTTAAACGGCCTCCATGTAGATAAATATCTTTCAAATTTCGACCGTAAGGCCGCCCCAAGCGGTATTTATACCCCAACCGGTATGACGCCTTACATTATTGAAGAGCGCCAGCTGAACGTAGCACAGATGGACGTTTTTTCGCGTTTGATGATGGACCGCATCATTTTTCTGGGCGATGCCATTTATGAAAATATTGCAAACATTATCCAGGCCCAATTGCTGTTTTTACAGTCGGCAGATAGTAAACGCGACATCCAGATCTATATCAATTCTCCGGGTGGTTCTGTTTACGCAGGTTTAGGTATCTATGATACCATGCAGTTTATATCTAACGATGTGGCAACAATTTGTACCGGTATGGCAGCATCAATGGGCGCTGTTTTATTGGTAGCAGGAGCAAAAGGTAAGCGCGCGGCTTTACCGCACTCAAGGGTGATGATTCACCAGCCATCGGGTGGTGCACAGGGGCAACAGTCTGATATCGAGATCACTTATCACGAGATCACTAAACTGAAAAAAGAACTGTACCAGATCATTGCAGACCATAGCGGTACTGATTACCAGCGCGTTTGGGATGCATCAGACCGTGACCATTGGATGATTGCTGAAGAAGCCAAGGAATTTGGTATGGTTGATGAAATTTTAAGAGGAAACAAACAATAAGTAATTATGGTGTTATACCATTGTATTTTAACACGTTGAAGTACTTTGTTATATAGAAACAAATAATTATTTTAGATAAATTATAAGCAGATGAACAAGAACAGCAAGGAGATCAGGTGCTCGTTTTGTGGAGCAGGTAAACAGGATTCCCTGATGCTGATAGCAGGGCTTGATGCGCATATTTGTGATAAATGTGTAAATCAGGCTAATGAGATACTGGCAGAGGAACTGAAGGTGCGCAAAGTAAAAGCGTCACCTGCAGCGCCTGCTATGCTTAAGCCTGCCGAAATTAAAACCCATCTGGATCAATATATCATCGGTCAGGACGATGCTAAAAAAGTATTGTCGGTAGCGGTATATAACCACTATAAACGCTTAAACCAGCGTATTGATAAGGATGAGGTAGAGATAGAAAAATCGAACATCATTATGGTGGGCGAAACAGGTACAGGTAAAACCCTGCTGGCCAAAACGCTTGCTAAAGTGCTTAACGTACCGTTTTGTATTTGTGATGCTACCGTACTTACCGAAGCCGGTTATGTAGGCGAGGATGTGGAAAGCATCCTTACCCGGTTATTGCAATCTGCAGATTACGATGTGAACACAGCCGAACGCGGTATTGTATATATTGACGAGGTTGATAAAATTGCCCGCAAAAGCGACAATGCTTCCATCACCCGTGATGTAAGCGGCGAAGGTGTACAGCAGGCCCTGTTAAAGATACTGGAAGGTACTATGGTAAACGTACCGCCTCAGGGTGGCCGTAAACACCCCGATCAGAAAATGATAACGGTGAACACCAGCAACATCCTGTTTATCTGTGGCGGCGCTTTCGATGGTATCGACCGGAAGATCGCTAACCGTTTGCGTACCCAAACCGTAGGTTACAAATTAAAAGGTAACGATGGCGAGGTGGATATGAAAAACCTGTACAAGTATATCACTCCGCAGGATCTGAAATCATTTGGGTTGATCCCTGAGTTGATCGGTCGTTTGCCGGTACTTACTTATCTGAACCCGCTTGACAGGGAAGCACTGCACAATATTTTAACGGAGCCTAAAAACTCTTTGCTTAAACAATATCAAAAATTGTTTGAATACGAAGGCGTAAAGCTGGAGTTTGAAGAGGAAGTTTTGGATTTTGTAGTTGATAAGGCAATGGAATTTAAATTAGGTGCCCGTGGCCTCCGTTCTATCTGCGAAGCTATCATGATCGATGCCATGTTCGAGTTCCCGTCTAAAAAAGATGTGAAGCGCCTGAGCGTTACATTAGATTATGCGCAGGAGAAATTTGAGAAGAGTGATCTTAAAAAATTAAAAGTAGCTTAACATTAATTTGGTAGTTTAAAGTTATTTTTGTATATTACATCTTAACCCTGGTGATGCACTCACCGGGGTTTGCTGTATAAAAAGGTTTTTGTACCACACCGCGGTTATTTAACCGCTTAATTAACAAGCATATGAATGAAGAATTAGATATAAAGAAAGATGCCCCCGTAAACGACGGGAAGAAAGTAAAAGAAGTAACATCGCCCGTAAAATCGGGGTTAAAAACAAAGGAGGCTATTGTAGCCAACTGGCTGCCACGTTACACGGGCAGGCCGCTTGATGATTTTGGCGAGTATATCATCCTCACCAATTTCTCTAAATACCTGCAGCTGTTTTCTGACTGGAACGATGGTGCGCCGATAATGGGCTTAGACAAGCCGATGCAAAGTGTAACAGCAAACGGTATCACCATTATCAACTTTGGTATGGGTAGCTCTGTTGCGGCAACCGTAATGGACCTGCTAACCGCCATTCACCCCAAAGCCGTAATATTTTTGGGCAAATGTGGCGGATTGAAAAAGAAGAACAACGTAGGCGACCTGATATTGCCTATAGCCGCTATAAGGGGCGAGGGTACATCAAACGACTACCTGCCTGCCGAAGTGCCGGCATTGCCATCCTTCGCGCTGCAAAAGGCCATCTCAACCACCATCCGCGAGCAATCTCGCGATTACTGGACAGGTACCTGCTACACCACCAACCGTCGCGTTTGGGAACACGATAAAGAGTTTAAAAAATACCTGAAAGAATTACGCGCCATGGCTGTAGATATGGAAACAGCAACAATTTTTACCACAGGTTTTGCCAACAAGATCCCTACCGGCGCCCTGCTGCTGGTATCAGATCAGCCAATGATACCCGAAGGTGTTAAAACTGCCGAGAGCGACTCGAACGTAACCAACCAGTTTGTTGAAACCCACCTGCGGGTAGGTATCGAATCGCTAAAGCAATTGATCAACAATGGCTTAACTGTTAAACACTTGAAGTTTTAAAACAGCGCTAAGAAGCCGGAACTTTACGGTTAATTATTTTATCCGGTTAGTCCGGCTAAGAAAGCGCCTGGCAACCCGGGCGCTTTTCTTTTTTCCTGACAATTCTTAAATGTTTTAACAAGGGCTACTCAAATAATAATTGCTAATTTTGACCGGTAGCCTGTTTTGTATACAGGCTAAGTAGATTATAAACTATGTGGCACAATAACATACTGGAAACCATAGGCCATACGCCGATGGTGAAACTAAATAAGATTGTTAAAGACATCCCTGCGACGGTTTTAGCTAAAATAGAGACCACTAACCCCGGCAATTCAATTAAGGACCGCATGGCCCTTAAAATGATTGAGGATGCCGAGAAAAACGGTAAGCTTAAACCCGGCGGTACCATTATTGAAGGTACATCGGGCAATACGGGTATGGGGCTGGCTATTGCAGCTGTTATCAAAGGATACAAGTGTATATTCACCAGTACCGATAAGCAATCGAAAGAAAAATTTGATGCCTTGCGTGCCTTTGGTGCCGAGGTAATTGTATGCCCTACCAATGTTGAGCCCGAAGATCCGCGCTCTTATTATTCGGTATCGTCGCGTTTAGAGAAAGAGGTGCCCAATTCATGGAAGCCTAACCAATACGATAACCTGAGCAATTCGCAGGCGCATTACGAAAGTACCGGTCCCGAGATTTGGGAGCAAACCGAAGGGAAGATCACTCATCTTGTGGTTGGCGTTGGTACAGGGGGTACCATATCTGGTACGGCCCGCTTTTTAAAAGAAAAGAACCCGGATATAAAAGTTTTAGGTATCGATACTTACGGATCGGTTTTTAAGAAGTATAAAGAAACCGGCGAATTTGATAAGAATGAGATATATCCGTATATCACAGAAGGAATCGGTGAAGATTTTTTACCGCAAAACGTTGATTTTAGCCTGATAGATCATTTTGAAAAAGTAACTGATAAGGATGCTGCCCTTATGACACGCGAAATTGCGCGCAAAGAAGGGATCTTTGCAGGTAACTCAACCGGCTCGGCTGTTGCGGGTGTGCTGCAAATGAAGGACATGTTTAAAGAGGGTGATGTTGTAGTGATCATCTTTCCTGATCATGGTACCCGTTACCTGGGTAAAATGTACAATGACGATTGGCTGCGCGACCGTGGTTTCCTGAAAGAAGAAAAGCTCACAGCCCGCAATATCATCAGCAAGAAAGAAAATCAGGAAATTGTTACTATAGATTGCGAAAAAAGTGTGCTTGAGGCGATAAATACCATTAAATCACTAAACATCAGCCAGATACCGGTTACGCAAAAAGGCATGGTAATTGGCAAGATCACTGAAAGTGACATCCTCGATTCGCTAATGGAAAACCCGGGCATCAAATCGCAGCCGGTAAAAAGCATCTCGACGGCGCCTTTCCCTTTCATCGATCTAAATACACCTATAGATAAGATCTCGGGCATGATCAATAGAGATAACATAGCCGTTTTAGTTGAGGATGATAACGGCAAGATCGAGATCATTACCCAATATGATATTATTAACGCTATATCGGCTTAGGGAGGTGAAAGGTAAAGCGGAAAGGTTTTAATGTGTAGATGCGATATTAAGCGTCTATAGATTAAATTTGCTATTATGTCAATTTACTCGAAAGAATATTTAAAAGCGGCCCATAAACATTCTATTTTTCATCAAACTGAAATATTGGCAAGCGAAAAGTGCAGCTGTTTTTATTGCCAATCAGTTTTTATACCTTCGGAAATTACAGAATGGGTTGATGTGGATGATCCAAGAGGAAAGACAGCTTTGTGCCCAAAATGTGATATTGATGCTGTGTTGCGAGCCTTGTCAGGCTATCCTGTGGGCGATAAAGAATTTATAAACGAAATGAATAAGTGCTTTTTCTAATTATATCCCCGCTGTCGCGAGTTTTCAACTTGTGACTAAGCGTGGTGTCAGCTTTCAGCTGACTTAAGCTGGAAGCGTATCATTCATTTAGTTCAGCCTTTTCTTCTCCAGTTCACCTTTATACACATCATTCAGTTTGGGCGATGGGTTTACCAGCAGGTAAATACGCGTGCCCTTTTCGCGGGCATAGGGTGTGAGTACCTCGCCGGTTACGCGATAACTTTCTAAAAGGGGTTTCAACCGGGTTTCTACATTGTCATCATCATCCACATAGATAATGTATTTGCCGTTCAAATTATCCGGTGCCCATAAGGCAAAGCTGCTGTTCAGGCTTACCACATCCGGCATATTGTATTTTTTGTGAAAATGGTGCAAGGCCCCGGCCTCGCCATAATTGTCGGCAAAAATCTGGGCGTTCTTCTGTTGCTCGGGGGTTAAGCTATGATAAGCCTGTGCTGCTTTTTGGGTCATTTCTTCCCAACCCAGCATATCGGCGTAGTCCTGTGTTAAAGGGTGCTGTTTTTGATCTTCCCACTTGGTTATAAAGCTTAAAAAGGGCAGCCGGGCTTGTGTCGATTTAAAGAAAGCAACCGTTTTATCTAATGAGAGTATTGGTAAAACTAAAGGAAGCAGTAACAGATTAGGTATTACAAATAGCAAAATAGCGGTGACTCGCAGGATGATGTAATTACGTTTAAGCACCCGCTCAAATGCGAAACCACCCGCTGCAAACAGCATCGGATAGGCGCCAAACAGGTAGTAAGTTTTACCGTTCATCTGCAGCAGGAACAAAAAGATCAATACGTAAGCAATAGCCAGGTATCTGAACCGCCGCAACCTGAACGATAACAGCAGGTAAGCAAAACCCGTAAGCCATACAAATAATGCTGTGCCGTTTACCAGCAATTGCTGGATGATAAAGTCGCTTGGTTTTACATAATTTAATTGCTGCTCGCGCAGTTCTTTCATGTGGTGTATAACCGGTAAATGATGCGCAAATTGCCAGATAAGGTTGGGCAAGAAAATGAGGACAGTGATACCTGCCGATATGATAACGTGCTTGTTGAAAAGCAACTTACGCTCTTTACTGATCAGGATACCAATTATCAGCGATACGGTGAAAAACACCATGGTGTATTTGGTTAGCATACCTAAACCTACAGCCGCACCAAGCCAATATAGGTAGCGCACATCGGCAGTATTTAAGTATTTGGTAAATAGCCAAACGGTAACTACCCACCACAACTGATCGAACACTACCGGCTGAAAAAGGTAACCGCTTGCTGCAAATGCCGGCGAAAAGATAAGGGCTAAACAAGCCAAAGTAATGGCAAATCTGCGCCCTCCCAGTTCAACCGTGATACGGCCGGTTAGCCAGATAATGAGGCCGCTGGCAAGGGTGGAAAAAATGCGGGCTGCAAATACGGAGTAACCAAAAAACGATAAAGTCACCTTAGCTAAAACAGCTATAAAAGGCGGCACTTCTTTATACCCCCAATCTAAATGATCAGCTAAAACCAGGTGCAGCAGCTCATCACGGTTAAACCCGAAATGGCCGATGGCCAAAATGTTAAGCAAAACCTTTATGACAACAAATATCAGTATAAACGTAGAGTACGAAGATCTGCGGTTTTTATAAGACATTTGATGGTTTACTTGGCTGCGATAAAAATAGAGAAAAAGAAATGATATCAAACACCGATTTATGAGCACTGTATAATGAGGTCGGTTAGAAACCTTATTATCCGGTGTCCAGTTATAGTGGATTATTCCTTACACCCTCTTAATGTCGGCACCCAAGGCTTTCAGGCGTTCGTCGATGTTCTGGTAACCGCGTTCAATCTGCTCGATATTGTAAATGGTTGATTGCCCTTGTGCCGATAAAGCAGCAATAAGCAATGATACACCTGCACGGATATCCGGCGATGTCATGGAGATACCACGTAGCTGCACTTGTTTATCTAACCCGATAACCGTAGCACGGTGCGGATCGCAGAGGATGATATTAGCGCCCATATCCAGCAATTTGTCAACAAAGAATAAACGGCTCTCGAACATTTTTTGATGGATCAAGACTGAACCTTTGGCTTGTGTGGCAACAACCAGCACAATGCTCAATAAATCGGGGGTAAAGCCCGGCCACGGCGAATCTGCAACGGTTAGTAACGAGCCGTCGATGAAAGTATCAATCTCATAATGATCCTGTGAGGGTATGTAAATGTCATCGCCGCGGCGCTCTAACTGTATACCCAGGCGTTTAAACACATCGGGGATCATGCCCAGCTCATCATACATCACATCTTTGATCGTTATCTCTGAGCCGGTCATGGCAGCCATACCGATAAACGATCCGATCTCGATCATATCCGGAAGCATGCGGTGCTCTGTACCGCTTAGTTCAGTAACACCTTCAATAGTTAACCGGTTAGATGCAATGCCGCTTATTTTAGCCCCCATACGGTTAAGCATTTTACAAAGCTGCTGTAAATAAGGCTCGCAGGCTGAGTTGTAAATGGTGGTTGTACCTTTTGCCAGTACGGCAGCCATTACAATATTGGCAGTACCTGTTACAGAAGCCTCATCAAGCAAAATATAAGTACCCTGCAGGTTAGAGGCATCTACATTATAAAAGCCGTTTTCGGGGTTGTAATCAAAGCGTGCGCCCAGTTTTTCAAATCCCAGGAAGTGGGTATCTAAACGGCGGCGCCCAATTTTATCGCCACCCGGTTTAGGGATAGATGCCTTGCCGAAACGCGCCAGCAGCGGGCCCAATATCATAATAGAGCCGCGTAAGCCGCCGCCCTTTGTTTTAAATGCTTCGGAATTAAAAAAGTCCTGATCTATTTCTTTCGCCTCAAAAGTGCAGGTATCGCGCGATATACGGTCAACTTTAACGCCCATGTCGCCCAAAAGGTCGATCAGCTTATTAACATCCTGAATATCAGGTATGTTAGTGATGGTCATTTTTTCACCGGTAAGTAATACGGCCGAAATGATCTGTAAAGCCTCGTTTTTGGCTCCCTGGGGGATGATCTCGCCTTTTAGCTTCTTACCGCCCTGTATCTCAAATGCGTTTCTCATAGTTGGTTAATGGTTGATAGTTCATGCCATCATGGTTAATGCACCACGACTTAATTGCTGTTACCGGGAGCAAAGATTAAAAAATAATTGTACAATATCAGGTAAAAGCTAAAAGGTTAAAGTAACCCTAGCCTGTAACCCAAATCGACGGTTTGGGCGCTTTAAGCCGGGCACTCACACCCGGCTACCCGATACCGAAACCTAACTCGCTCCAGACGACTTTAATATTTTTTAGCACCACCGTTGTTACGGTTGCGGTTGTTTTGGTTGTTGTTGTTACGCGGGTTGTTGTTACTGGTGTTGCTGGTACGCCCACCACCGCCACTGCCACCACGGTTATTTTGGTTAGTATTGGTGCGGCCGCCGCGGTTGTTGTTATTGTTTTGCGTACCAAAATTTTGCGGGCGGAATTCAACCCGGTTAAGGTTGATATTCTCTTCTATCTTCAACTCGCCGTTGCTCATGGCATAAAGGTCGGCAAGGATGGTTTCGTCGGCAACAGAATCTTTATTCCACTGTACATAAGCCATTTTCATGAAGTTGGCAACGGCCTGCACCATGTGGCGGCGGCGATCCGGCTCTTCAATGCTTTTAGCTTTTTCTATCATCATTTCGATAGTTTTACCGTAATGCTTGTATTTGATGCGCTGATGCGGGTACTTAAGCGGCTCGGGCTTTAAATGTATAGCCTCCGGGCTTGGCTTTGGATAAGGTGAATCTACATCAAGCTGAAAATCAGAAATGATATGCAGGTGATCCCACAGTTTATGCTTAAAATCGGCTACATCACGCAGGTGCGGGTTTAAAAAACCCATCAGGTCTATCACTACCTGTGCGTATTTGTTGCGCTCTTCTTTTGTAGGTAACGCCACAATGTACTTCACCATGTTTTGCACGTTACGGCCGTATTCGGTAAGTAAAAGTTTGTTCCTGGTAGAGTTATAATCAAACCCCCCAGGCAAATTTGTTAATGCCATGTATATTTAAATTTAAATAAGATCTTTTTGAAAAGTTTTTCCGGTTCATGGACGGTTACCTGGAACGAAGGCGAAAACCGGAGAACAGAAATGAATTGCGTACGAAGTACTAATGCAAATATAAGGTTAATGTATTAAGATGCAAATTTTGTGCTATCATCAGGCTGGCTGAAATAACCTGATTTCATGTTAACCCGCGTTTTTCACAAAAAATTGATATTCAGTTATATAAGCTGTTTTTTTTCGAAAAAGTGTAAACCTTTGTTAACCTTTGTACACTTTTTTATTTAGCTTGATGTTTGAATTGAAAGGGCTTTGTCAAACAGTAAGGCGCCATTAAAGTTATTTAAATTAGCAATGAGCATACTCCTATGAATAAACAGCCTGTCAGCATAATCTCCGTAGATATTTATCGTTTCAGCATACCTATGGAGCCCTTTACCATTGCCACCGGTACAATGGACCATGCGCAAAATGCTTTCATCCGTGTGCATACCGATGCAGGCATTTACGGGGTAGGCGAATGCTCGGCCTTCCCGATGATCGTAGGCGAAACGCAGGATACCTGCCTGGTGATGGCGCGGTATTTTGGTAAGCTATGGGTAGGTAAGGACGCCCTAGACATCCCCGCCCGTATGCAGCAACTGCATGACGCCGCTGCCGGCAACACCACCATCAAAAGTGCGTTTGATATGGCACTGTATGATATAGCTGCAAAAGCAGCGGGGTTGCCGCTTTATCAATTTTTAGGGGGCGAAAAGCACGTTGTTGAAAGTGACATTACCATTGGCATTAGTACACCGGAAGCTATGGCAGCCAGGGCGATGGAATTCAAATCGTCCGGCGCTAACATATTAAAGGTAAAGCTGGGTAAAGATGCTGAAAGCGATGTGGAGCGCATCAGGCAGATCCGCGAGGCAGTTGGCCCGGAGATGAAAATAAGGGTAGACGCCAACCAGGGCTGGCGCTATGAAGATGCGGTGTTTGCCCTGCAGGCGATAGGTAATTACGATATTGAGTTTTGTGAGCAGCCCATGCGCACCTGGTATGACGAACGGCTGCCCGAACTGATGCAACTGTCGCCGGTTAAGATCATGGCCGATGAAAGCGTGTATAACCACCATGACGCCCGCAAGCAAATTAACAGCGGTAGCTGCCATTACATTAATATTAAAATGGCAAAGTCCGGCGGGATACTGGAGGCAAAGAGAATCCATGATCTTGCTGCCGAGCATCAAATCCCCTGTATGATGGGCGGGATGCTGGAAAGCCGTATTGCCCTTAGCGCAAAACTCCATTTTGTATATGCCAGCCCTAACATTCAATTTTATGATATGGATACCTGCATGCTGGGCCATTTAGTTGACCCATGTGTTGGCGGCGTAATTTACGATGGTTACAAACTGAACATTAGCGATTCCATCGGAATCGGGGCAGACGCTGACAAGGCGTTTTTGGAGGGGTGTGAAAAGTGGAGTGTCTGAATCAGAATTTGCAGAATTAAAGGATTAACAGAATTTAAATAGAGCATTCTGAAAATTTTAAAATCCTGTAAATTCTGATTCAGATATTTATTTACTCAACTCCGCAAAGTACTTGTGAAACAACGGGATGGTCTCGATTCCTTTGTAATAATTAAATATATCATATTTCTCGTTCGGCGAGTGCAGTGCGTCGCTGTCCAATCCAAAACCCATAAGTACAGTCTTCAAACCTAACTCGGCTTCAAATAAAGCCACGATAGGGATGCTGCCGCCGCCACGGGTTGGTATCGGGTCCTTGCCAAATGATTCGGCAATGGCTTTCTGTGCTGCTTTGTAAGCCACGCTGTCTGTTGGCGTAACTACCGGCTCGCCACCGTGGTGCGGTGTAACCTTAACTTTAACAGAAGGGGGTGCTATTTTCAAAAAGTGATCGGTAAATAATTGAGTGATCTTATCAGATGTTTGGTTTGGTACCAGCCGCATCGAGATCTTGGCGCTGGCTTTTGATGGCAGTACGGTTTTAGCCCCTTCGCCAATGTATCCGCCCCAAATGCCGTTCACTTCTAAAGTAGGGCGGGTGCCGGTACGCTCAAAGGTGGTGTAACCTTTTTCACCCCAAACCTCGGCAATATCCAGGTCGGTTTTGTATTCTTCTTCGTTATAAGGCGCAGCGTTAAGTTCCTTGCGCTCGGTATCCGTCAATTCTGTAACATCGTCATAAAAGCCCGGGATGGTGATATGATTGTTGTCGTCATGTAAGGAAGCGATCATTTTTGCCAGGATGGTAGCAGGGTTTGCCACCGCACCACCGTAAACCCCGGAGTGCAAATCTCTGTTAGGGCCGGTAACTTCTACTTCCAGGTATGACAGGCCGCGCAAGCCGGTCTCCAGCGATGGGTCCTCCATACTGATCATAGAGGTATCCGATATCAGCACTACATCTGCCTTTAAACGCTCTTTATTTGCCTTTACAAATATGCCCAGGTTGTTTGATCCCACCTCTTCCTCACCCTCTATCATAAACTTGATATTACATGGCAGGGTGTTGGTTTGCATCATCAGCTCAAAGGCTTTTATATGCATATAAAATTGTCCTTTGTCATCGCAGGCACCACGGGCGTAGATCTTACCATCGCGAACGGTTGGTTCAAAGGGCGGCGTTTTCCAAAGTTCCAGCGGGTCCGGTGGTTGCACATCATAGTGCCCGTAAGTTAATACGGTAGGCAAGGCAGGATCAATGATCTTTTCGCCGTACACGATAGGGTAGCCTGCTGTTTGGCAAACTTCGACATTATCGGCACCGGCGTCGGTTAATTTTTTGGCTACGTAATTGGCAGCGTTTAAAACGTCCGGTTTATATTTTGGGTCGGCACTAACTGATGGGAAACGCAGCAGTTCGAATAGCTCGTCGAGCAGGCGCTGTTTATTATCGTCTATATATTGCTTTATTACTTGC